>DAOPJV010000080.1:0-27241 GCA_035399845.1 Phycisphaerae bacterium
CTTCCTGCATCGTATACAGCCAGATCAGAACGCCGGCCAGGATCACGGCCACGATGATCGAAACGACCATACCAATGGTTGTCGCTTGCGATCCGCCTCTCGATGGTGCACCAGCCATTACGATGTCTCCTCGCGCGTAGCGTCGGCTAGGTTTGCAATCTTGCAGGTAAGGACCAGCCATCCCCTCGTGTCAGTTCGGCTCACAGGCTGGACCAAATTATCGTCTGGACCCCTTGCCAGGCGGGTCCGGCAGGCCCCTCAGGCTGCCGGAATCGGGGCATGAAGCACTTCTAAGTATCTGCAAACCAACAACGAATGTCAACGAAACCCCACGGCCTTCGTATCGGCGTCCCGCGTCCGACGCGTTTTCTTAACCGAAGCGTCCGCAAATACTTCCGTGCGCCGCCTGCGACCCCCGACCCGCGCGGCGTTGACAGCCACACGATTGCGGACCACAACCCCTGCCATGACGACCCCATCGCTTTATCTGATTGACGGGCACGCCCAGATCTATCGGGCCTACTACGCGCCCTTCGGCGCCCTGAGCTCTCCGAGCGGTGAGCCCACAAGGGCCGTCCATGTCTTTGCACAGATGCTGCTCAATCTTCTGCGCGACAGGAAGCCGACGTACCTGGCGATGGCGATGGATGTGAGTGATCGGACGGTCTTCCGCGTTGACATCGACCCGGAATATAAGGCGACGCGCGACAAATCCCCCGAGGACCTGGGCCCGCAGATCGATCGGATCGTCTCCATCGTGACGGCGATGAACATCCCCATCCTGCGGCTGGAAGGTTATGAGGCTGACGACCTGATGGCCACGCTGGCGCGCCGCCACGCCTCGCCGGAGCTGGACGTCTATCTGGTCAGCCGCGATAAGGATCTCGATCAGCTCCTGACGGACCATGTCCGCATGTACGATCCGGCGAAGGATGTCGTGATCGATCAGGACAAAATGCGATCGGAAAAGGGATTCGGTCCCGAACGCGCCATCGAGGCCCAGATGCTGATGGGCGACTCGACGGACAATATCAGGGGCGCCAACGGTGTCGGTCCGAAGAAGGCCGCCCAGCTTCTCGACAAATACGGCAGTGTCGACGCCATCATCGCGCACGCCGACGAACTGACGCCCAAGCTCCGCGAGAACATCCTCGAATTCGCGACGCGAAAGGACGTGGTCCGCCAGCTCGTCACGCTGAAGACGGATGTCGATTTCCCCTTCCGGCTCGAGGACGCCCGAACCGAGGACTTTGACATTAACGGCGCGGCGCCGATCCTTCGCGAACTCGGCCTGCGCCGACTCGTCGAACGCGTCGCCGACGATGCGGCGCCGGCCGCCGAGGAAAAGAAGGCGCCAACTCAGGCAAAAGCGCCGGCCCAGGGCCTGCTCTTCGCCGATCCTGAAACAGCGATCGACGCGGATCACCTGCCGGACGGCTTCACGGGCTACACGCCGGACGGCGTGGACTACCAGCTCATCACGACAGAGAGCGAACTGACGTCCTTCGCCGCCACGCTGGCCGGACAGAAGGCCTTCGCCTTCGACACGGAAACGACCGGTCTCAATCCGGCGTCGGCCGACCTTTGCGGCATTTCGATCGCATGGGAACCCCGCAAGGCGTATTACATTCCGGTTCGAGGCGTGGGCGCAACGCTGGATGAATCCATCGTCCGCAGGACACTGGGGCCGATCTTTGCCGACGAACAGATCGCGAAGTGCGGACAGAACATCAAGTACGACATCGTGATGCTGGAGTCTGTCGGGTTCGAGGTCCGCAACATCGACTTCGATACAATGATCGCCAGCTTCACGCTGGACTCGGCGCGCCGTTCACACGGCATCGATCAACTGGCGCGTGAGCTGCTGCAATACGAGAAGATTCCGACGCAGGACCTCATCGGCAAGGGCCGGTCGATGACCACGTTTGACAGGATCGAGACGGATCGAACCTGCGCCTATGCGTGTGAGGACGCAGATATCGCCTGGCGACTTCGCGAGGTCCTCGAACGGCAGATGTCGTCCGCCGACACGAAGCCCCTGTTTGAGGAGGTGGAACTGCCACTGGTCGAGGTCCTGGCGGCCATGGAATCCCGTGGCGTCGCGCTCGACCTCCAGGTGCTCGAAACTCTCAATGGGATGATGACGAAACGCCTCGACGAACTCGAAGCGGAAATCCACGACGCGGCCGGCCGCCCCTTCAACATCAACTCCACCAAACAGCTTGGCGAAATTCTCTTTGACGAAATGGGACTGCGCGTCGTCAGGCGAACGCGCACCACGCGATCCACGGACGCGGAGGTGCTCGAAACACTTGCCGGAGAGACAGAGCTCCCCCTGCCCCGGCTCGTTCTGGAGCATCGCGAACTGTCGAAACTCAAAGGGACTTACGTTGACGCCCTGCCGGCCCTGGTCAATCCCAGGACCCATCGCGTCCATCCCAGCTTCCATCAGACAGGCGCCATCACGGGGCGTCTGTCGTGCAGCGATCCGAATCTGCAGAACATTCCGATTCGAACGGAACTCGGCGCGCAGATTCGTCGCGCATTCGTTCCGGGCGAGCCGGACTTTGTTCTGATCAAGGCGGACTACTCGCAGATTGAACTGCGTGTCCTCGCGCACTTCAGTGGTGACGAGGAACTCGGCCGCGCGTTCGCGGAGGATCGCGACATCCACGCCTACGTCGCCGCCCAGCTGGCGGGCGTCGCGATCGAAGACGTGACGAAGGAACAGCGGGCCCGGGCGAAGACCGTCAACTTCGGGATTGTCTACGGCCAGTCCGCCTTCGGTCTCTCCCGTCAGACGGGCATGCCGCTGGGCGAAGCGAAGGATTTCATCGCGGCCTACTTCGATCGGTACCCGAAGATTCGCGGCTTCCTTGACAGCTGCATCGATCACGCCCGCAAATACGGATACGTCAAAACGCTTCTGGGCCGTCGACGCGACATTCCCGACATCAACTCACGCAATCAGAACGCCCGCGGCCAGGCCGAGCGCCTCGCCGCGAATACAGTCATCCAGGGAACAGCCGCCGACATGATCAAGCTCGCGATGGTGAACATCCATCGGAAGATTCTCAAAGAGGATCGCCCGAGCCGGATGCTCATCCAGGTGCACGACGAACTCGTTTTCGAAACGCCGAAGCGTTCGGCAAAGGACGAAGCCGCGTTCGTGTCGTCGGAGATGGCGCAGGCGATCCGGCTCAGCGTTCCGATCAAGGTCGACGTGTCGATCGGCCAGAACTGGCTGGAGGCTGAGCGCATCTGAAAAGAAAGTGGCGGGATCGCAACAGTCGCGAAACTGTGACGAACACCGCCATCTTTCCCCGCCAGGATTCATCCGGCGGACATGTGTGGGTCCGCCGGCGTCATCAGGAATTCAAGGCGCCTGACGCGGGACTGCGCCCTGCTCGTGATCAGGAACAGGTATCAGCCTCCTTCGCCCGCCGCAGGCTTTTCAGGTTTCGGTTTCTCGGCCTTCGCCTCGTCCGTACACCTGCACTTGCGTTCGCATTTGCCACACACGCCACAATTCTGAATGACGACAGCGCCATCCCCGATGCGTTTGCCATGACGCTGGCACTTGCATTTCTCCAGTTCGCAGCAGAGCGACTCCCTGGCGATTTCCAGCAACTTGGCGCCGTTGTCGAAGCCGCCGTCGCCGGTCTTGATGCCGGTGATGTTGCCCGTATTGTCTCGCGTGATGGTGATTGTGCCGGACTTGGGGCTGGAGGGTTTTACCGGCAGCGTCTTGTTAAAGAGCACCCAACCCAGGAGACTGCATCGACACTCTTTGGAGAATGGAGATAGTTCGAGTGTGACTTCGCTATTCGGAATCGATGCAGGATGCCGTGTGCTCGGAAAACTGCGACGGGCCGTGCAATTTCCATCGTCCTGCTCGTTGCCACACGCAATCTGAACGGGAGAATCCGCACCGATCACGATTTGCGCCCATCTTGCGGCGTGCTTTTCATGCTGCGCTTCAGCGATGTCCCGTTTCTTCTTCAGTCGATCATTCCTGTCATTGATCAACGCCCGTGTTCTCAGCTCAAGGTAATATGACCATTTCACGTGGCCGGGGCCGAGTTTGCACGCGGCCACTAGTTTCCCGAGCCCATCAAGCGTAGCCAGTTCACTTGGCGTCAGCGGCGACTCACTTAGCGCTGGAGGAATGTGGTCACGCTGCTGCAGGTCTTGATAGAGAGCCCACTTCGCGGGATTTGTCGGGTTCAGCTCGCACTTTCCAACCTTGGCAGCCAAGGCTTCATAGGTTTCCCGCTCAGTGTCAGTCAATGCAGGCCTCTCACTCGACGACTTATTCGAAGGAACGGGCGCCTTCGGAATGGCGCTTCTAGCTAGGAGCGACTCGTAGTGCTGCCAGAGCCCGGCGCTCTGAGGGCCGAGCTCCTTGTTCTCAACCGCCTTCATTAGATCTTCGAGCGTTTTCCGCTCGGTATCCGACAATGGCATTCCGTTCATCATATCTGATTGGATGTCGTCCTGCGGACCTCTCTTACTCTCCAGGTACTCCGCCTGTGCGTCCGTCGCGGCCCGCAATGAGCCAAGGCCAGCCGCCAATTCGGTTCGCTTCGACTCCCATGGCGGCACCGAAACTAACATCGCCGAGTCGGAAACGACATCAAATTCACAAAAGACCCCACCGACCGTTACAGTTTTAACATTGCCCTTGAAACCAGCGCCACGCACAGTCAACACTGTCCACTGATCAGTCCATCCACGATCCGGCAAAATGTCAGTTACCAACACCTTGTCGAGCGGCTTCGTGTGATACACACGCACCAGCGCCCTTGATTCCAGACCGATCTTTGACAGCGCGCGAATCCGCGAATCCAGCAGATCCTGCTGGAAGGTCCCCTTGACGTTGCTCAGGTGATCGATGCTGTAGAACTTGTCCATGTTGCCGGCGATGAGATCATCCCCCGACAACCACCCCTGGGCCTCGTCAAGCGCCTTCGCTCGCCGCCACAGATCCACTTCCGACTGACGCTTTGGCGTCAGTCCGGCAAAGCCGGCGCGAATCGGGCTCCATCGCACAGACGACCGGAACACAAGATAGGGGTACTTGTTCCCCTGTTGAGGCGAATGGGGTGTGACCTGGTGATCCTCCTGGTATGGATGACACTCAGATCCACAGTATTCCTGCTGGCCGAACAAATAGGAACGATCGACGAGAAGGACCGCCATGGCGGGAAATGTCAGTGACTCAAGGGATTCGCCCGGCTTTGCGTCAATCTCAAGTCCCCCTTTGATGCCGACGTTCTTGGGTTCGACGCGAAAGCCGAACGCGGTCGAGCCAATCGTGTAGGCGGTTCCCGACGTCAGCGATGATCGCGTTTCCACATCGAGTTCGAGTTTCTTTGCAAAATCGGAGAAGAAGTTCGCCTGGCTCCCGAATCCCAGCGTAGCCAGCTGAAACGCCATGGCGTACAGGCGTCGCTGGCTGTTCGCCAGATCCAGGACCTGCGCGTCGAGCACGGGAAAAACTCCCGCGACCTGAACAGGAATCGAGGAT
Organism: Phycisphaerae bacterium; assembly: GCA_035399845.1. Classification (GTDB taxonomy): domain Bacteria; phylum Planctomycetota; class Phycisphaerae; order UBA1845; family UTPLA1; genus ECT2AJA-110-A. The sequence goes on from DAOPJV010000080.1 coordinate 5,531, forward strand.
CTCCCGAACTTGTCGCTCAGGTACTCGAACTCGCATTCGTCCTTGCCGGGCCGAGCCAGATCAACGTTGACCGTGACATCCGCCTGAAAGTTGTTTCGCGTTTCATATCCAGGCTGAACAGAAACGATGATCGGACAGAAGTAGAGTTCGTAGTTTCGCAGTTTGTTCCCCTGCGGGCGCATGAACCACTTCAGCAGCGATTGCGTCGCCATGTCACCGCTCGCGATCAGCATCGCTTCCCGCGCACTGATGGAGAACGGACCGCTGGGCATTTCGAGGCCCGGCGTAAAGCTCCCGCCGACGGCGTTGAACGCGTTGCGATCGGCGACGGCGAAGGGAGGCTTGTCCGCGACGGGCTGTGTCGTCGCCACGAAGCCCGGCAGCGCCTCGGCGTCCGGTTCCTCCTGTTCTGCGATGGACGACAGCATCCCCTTGACCGCGGCAAGCTGGGCGACGCGCGCCTCCTGCGTTCCGTCAACAAACTGGTTTCCCCAGATGTTGGCCACCGGATTGCCGACTGTCGCGGCGTTGACAGCCGCCTTCTCTGCGGCGGACTGCCACGCCGTGGCCGCATCCAGCAACGGGTCCAATAGCGCGAGCTGCGCTTTCGCCTTCCGCTGCGCCTCGCGGAAATCGGCGATGGTCTTTGCGCGCGAATACTGCGCGTACGTCTGCAGCGCCTGTTCAATATTGACGCGAATCTGAACCTGTGTATCGACCGCCTGGGAATTCAGGACGCGGGCCGCGCCCTGCGGCGAATTTGCGCGCTCGAAGTAGTAGTCTGCGGACTTGTTGAGATCAAACTCAAACACCTCCGACGGCGCCGCCAGAAACGGCGCCGAGATGCTCGCGAAGCCGTATTCGTCGATACTCTTCGCGACCTTGTCAAGTTCGACCGCTGTCCGATACCCGCGGCAGTTGATCGACCCACACGCGATGAATCCGATCAACGTCAATACAGCCGCACGCCCTGTTCGATTGCTCATTGCTTTCCCTTCCTGGCGATCTCCGGGTCATGTATCCTCGGCGCCGAGTGCGCCGAGTGCGCCGAGTGCGCGCAACGATCAAGTCCATCGAGCGACCCGCCCCGAAGGACCGGTCGCGTGATGCTGCGATGAGCGTTCCGCTTCGGGACGGTGGAGTGGCGCGAGGCGCACTTCAGCCGACCTTCGGCCTCCCTGCCCGAAATTGACGCATCCTTTGCGACGTTGACTCGATATCACGTCGGGGCCCGGCCCACGGACCCCGCGTTTCCACCCAAGAGCGATGGAGATCATGACAAGGCGACACCACAATTGTCAAGCGAATACTGTGTGTTATTTGGAAGACTGCCATCCGTTTGGCGTCGGTGGGCTCATCCGCCCATCAGCGTGCTCGCAGAGTTCGCAATGGGCCGTCGTCGCGTCGCACGGAAAGGCGACTCTGAGCCCAATGCGATCGATTGCAGAGACGCGATGTCGCGGCCGAACAGAAATGCACTGTGGGCGCCATCCCAATGGCGCCTGCGAGACCGCCGCTTTACGAGGCTAGGACGCAAGAAGCAGTTGAACAAACGCCATCACATCGCGTCCATCCACGGCGCCGTCGTTGTTGACATCAGCGGCGCAGAGGCCGAGACCGACGGGACGAAGCGTCTGTGCCACGAACGCCGGTACATCGTCGATCGTTACAAGCCCATCGTTGTCGACATCACCCGGCGCCACATCCAGCTGCGACAATTCGTACGCGCCCATGTCCACACGACAGCTTTGCAGTCGCGCTTCCCCGTCGAGGTCCGTTGCATCGGACGCCGGCGCATCGGCCGGATCCGCGCCATCGACGCACGGGCTGTCGGCCAGAAGGTGGTAGTCGCCGGGAATGAAGACATCGTCGCTGTACTGGCCGGGCGTCCCCGCGTCGTCCCACACGCCCGGATCGACGAACCGAGGATCCAGTGACATCACGCCATTCGACGAAACACCCGATCCCGGAATCAGATTCTCAACATCACTGAATCGCACGATCCCCTGCGACTGACTGACAAAGGGAGTTCCGCTCAGTTTCAGATTGGCCCAGACGATCGAGCGCCGGATTGTCTGGGCGCGGACGCCCGCCACGATCGTGGCGCGATTCCCGACGATGGTGCAGCCGCTGACAGTTGTCTGGCTCGCATCGATCCCCCCGTAGACACTCGCCGTGTTGCCGACGACAAGGCAGTCCTCGATCATCCCGCGGCTCATCGAAATCGCGCCACCGTGAAGTGTCGATGAGTTGCCAATGAACGTCGATCGCCGGATCTTCTGATCACTGCTGGATCCAAGGTAGAGCGCGCCGCCGTGCCCGAGACAGTGATTGTCACGAAAGCCGCAGTCGTCGATCGCCAGCGGTCCCACGGGATCGGCAAAGACTGTCTGCGTACCACCGTTGTTGTTAACGAAATCGCAGCGTTCTACAACGCCCTGGCCGCGGAAACTGACCAACGTCGACTGCGACTGATTGGAGAAGACGCAATCGCGAAGCGTCACGTCGGCGGACGACACTCGCAGGTTCTCACAGTAGAGGATCGTTCCCGCCCTGTTGTTGTCGAACTGCGTTCCCTCCACGGCAAGACCGTCCCCCGCTCTCACAAGGTAGGCCCGATTGGTGACGTTATTGGAGAAGCCTGTATCGACGATTGTCGGTCGCGTCCCCCACACGCACGTGGCGTCATTGTCATCGAATTCGCAATGTTCGATCGTTACCCTGTTCATCCGAATCAGGACGCCCGAGTTCCCGGAGAAGGAACACGACACAAACGCCCCGCACGCCCCGCCGTTGTCACAGGGATTGCTCGTCAGATCGTTCGCGAGAACGACAACTCCCGTGTGTCCCGCGAATGAGCAGCCCGTGAAGCGCGGGTTTCCCCACTCGCTGCAATAGACGGCAGAACCAAGCTCACCTGGAAGCGCGGCCGCACGATTCGCCTGAAAGTCGCAGAATTCGATCGCGACGGGCTGAACTCCCTGAATGCGAATTGCCCCGCCCTGCTGAGCGAAATTGTCACGAAATACGCACCGGCGAATCGTTGGCGAGGCGTCGCGAATATCGATGGCGCCGCCTTCGTTTCCGAAATCGACGTAGGCGTTCACAAACGTAAGTCCGTCCAGCGTTGCGACCGACGACTCGCCGTTATGAATCCTGACGGTACTCGTTCCCCAGCTCCCGCCATCGATGATCGTCGCCTCCACGACAGCCGGATCCGTCGGATCAGCACTTCGAACCGTGATCGCTTTTCCGCTGAAATCGAACCCCTCGTACCAGCGGTTCTGAAAGGCGCAACTGTTCGGCAGGATGACGATCTCGTCGCCGTCGACGGCCGCGTCGATCGCGGCCTGAATTGTCGTGTAGTCGCCGAGCCCGCTGCAATCGACGATACGCACGGCGCCACCACCACGCGGCGCGGCGCCCGCCGAATGCCAATCTGAGTCGGGCACATCGCGCGCATTCGCACGTACACCGGCGGATGCGCCGAAATCCTCTCCGCGACCAACGCTCACAATCAGCAGAACTGTCGTCGAACAGACGAGAAAAACGCGCACCGATGCCCGAGACGCCATACGACTTGCTCCATGATGGAACCTATGATTGCACCATTCCCTGACCCTTAATCGATGCTATGGACCGAAAACCGATCAAGTCAACAACGGCGGCGGATATTCGGCGCTGACACATCCAGTTCGAATTCAGAAGTGACAGGCGTGGGCCCCGGCGCGCAGCGGCGCGCCGGGGAACGATCCTCAAGCGGTCGGTTCAACCCTCGCCGGCGCGCAGTGTTACGAACCCAGCAGCGCCTCCGTGAACGCCGCAACGTCGCGGCCGTCGATGATCAGATCGCCGTTGAAGTCAGCGGCGCAGAGACCGATCCCTCGTGGCCGGACCGCCTGGGCGGCGAACCCCGGAAGATCGTCGATCGTCAGCTCGCCGTCACCGTCAATGTCTCCGACCACGATCGACGACTGCGGAAACTCGTAGGCGCCCATGTCGACGCGACAGCTTTGCAGGCGCGGTAAACCATCGAGGTCCGTCTCCCCGAGCCCGGGTTCGAAGGCCGGATCGCCGCTGTCGATGCAGGGGCTCGACGGCAGGAGGTGATAGTCGCCGGGTGTAAACACGTCGTCCAAGGCGTCATCCGGTGTTCCCATGTCATCCCAGCTTCCCGGATCCACGAACCGCGGATCGGCGTCAAACATTGTCGGGTCTCTCCTGTAGTTGGCCAGGAGATGGAGTCCAGCCAGATCACTGTACGCACCGCCGCTCCCGAGCGCCTGCGCGAACGGGTGGTCAGGAAGTCGAGGACTCCGATTGTCGTAGATGATTGAGTTGCGTATGCTCCCGGCTATGACGCCGCTGCCGTACAGCGCCGCATTCCCGACAATCGTGCATCTGTCCACGACACAGCTGGCGCAATAGACACCCCCTCCGCTCGTGTTGGGTCCCCCTCGATTTCCGACGATCAGGCAATTGCTGATTTCCGCAAAATTCCCATCAATCGCCGCAAACCTCTCTGAGGAATTCCCAACAAATGTCGAGTTACGCAGGTACCATTGATGTACACCTTGGGTTTGGATTGCCCCCGGCCCGTAGTAGCAATAGTTGTCTTTGAAAACACATCGATCAAACGCCAGCGGCGAAGTGACTCGCCCCAAAATGGTACCCTCTTCCGAGTCATTTCCGATGAAGTCGCAATCCTCGAGGACGCCTCCGCCTTCAAACTCCAGGACGTTTCTTCTCATGACATTTTGATGGAACAAACTGCGACGGACATCGACAACAGCGTCGTCAAGGTCGTCGGGCTTGCACTCGAATCCGTGAAAGCCGTCGTTGCCCACAAAGTCACTGTCCAGGATTGTGAGCGTGTCGTAGGATGTGACGATATTCCTGTCGCACTCGTTTCCGATGAACTGGCACTGGTCAATCGTGATGAAATTGCCGTAGATGCACTCCCCGCTGTTTCCGAGAAATGTACAGCCCTTCAGGACCGGTTGCGCGGCGACCAGCGAGACATGGGAATTCGAAGCGAACTCACACGATTCGAAGTAGGTGACCAGACCGGGAATGCATCTGCAACCTGATGAGAAGTCGTAGCCCGCGTTGACCTGCACGGCAACCTGACTGTGCGCCGTAAAGGAACATCCGAGGAATCGCACTTCACCCGTGATGTTGAAGTAGGCCACGGCGGCGGCGGCTGTGCTGGTGGTCGCCACGTTTTCCGTAAATCGACAGTCCTCGACTAACAGTTTCGGCGAGTAGATCGCAGAAATCGCCCCGCCTGTGGGCGCCCTGTTTCCCCAAAACGCGCATCGGCGGATCGTCGCCGACGCGTTTTCGATGCTGACGCCTCCTCCGTAGCTATTAGGACCGCTCGGCGTCGGCGAATACGATCCCCCTTTTCCGTTCGCGATCGTCAGGCCGTCCAGGATCGAATTCAGAGTTTCTCCGTTCCGCATCTTCACGAGGGGGCCAATCGAATTCATGCCGTCGATGACCGTCGCGTCGACGATCGCCTCGTCCTCGGGCCTCACGCTTCGGACCGTGATCGCCTTGCCAAAGAAGTTGATCGGCGCGGTCCAGTGCCCACTGGGCGTGCAGGTGTTCGGGAACACGACCACCTCGTCGCCGTTGTTCGACGCGTTGATGGCGTCCTGGATGGTTGTGAAGTCACCCGCGCCCGTACAATCCACAATCCACGATTGTCCTGGGCCCCGTGGGCCGCCTTCATCGATGGGACCTCGTTCCGGGCCCAGCCGTGGTTCGCCGCCCAGGGCGACACTTCCGAGCATGCAAAACACCGTCGAAATGAGAAAACCGCGCACGCGATCTCTGCGTTCCATCAACCCGACTCCTTCAGATAATGAATAGATAAATTCGGCCCATAACCAACGATAGGACGCCGAATCGGGGCGGGTCAATCTGTAACAGAGGAGTGATTCTGAGATCCGCGCATCAACGAACCAAACCCCGACGCGCCGATGCGTCGGGGCTTGGTGAAACCTGGGTTGAATGGATGTGGTGTTACTTCAACAGGTCCGCCGCGGTCATGGCGCCAGGACAGCCGCAATGAATCCGGCGATGTCCTGACTGTCCACGAGTCCGTCCTGCGACATGTCACCATTGTTGATATCGCAGTTCGGAAACGCCGACGCGTAGGCCGCCGGATCAGCCAGAGCGAGCGTGAACGGCGCGATGTCGTTCAGATCAACAACGCCGTCACAGTTCATGTCCCCCAGCGGATTCGTGGTCGTGACTTCGCCGATGTCAGCGACATGCACGACAATTCCCGAGTTTGTCAGCCGCCGGAAGGCGAAGCGATCACCACTCACACTCTCACGCCGAAAGATGACAAGCCCCGATTCGCCGTCGATCACATCCGAATTCTCGACGATCTTGAAAATCTGACCGTGACGATAGCCGAATGCCCCCGACGTCGATGAGTCAGGTGAGACACCGAAGAACACGACGGTTCCGTCATTCAGGCCGACACGCCCCGCCCCCAGAAACGGCGGGAAGTACCCAAACGGCGAGTTGGTTCCGGGGTAGTTCGTCGTCGGATCGACGATGATATGCGTTCCGAGACAGTCCTGGAGATAGACAACGACACCATTCGTCGTATTCGCGGAAATGGCCAGGATCCCCAGGTCCGTCATCGGCGGCTGCACGCTGGTGAACATACCACCGATAGGCGTCGTCGTGGTCAGATCCAGCACGCGCCTCAGTCCGCCGGCCGTCGTGTACACGCCGAACTGCCCTGAGGAACCGCTGGCGGTGAAGATCGTCTGGCCGTCCGCCGCCGCCGGTCCCGGTTGAACGCCGACACAGTTGTTGAACGCCGTGAAGGTCCCGACACCGCCCGGAATGGGCGTGTTGGTATCCGCCAGGGCCCGAAGCTGACCACCCTGCCGCCATTCGTAGAGCCCCTCGAAGCCGCACACCTGCGTCGCATAGAAAACGACACGGCCATTATCGATCCAGCTCGAAGACCAGTTGCCGAACACGCCCGGACTTCCGGGCAGCGGCGTCGACCCGATCCGGGCGATCTGCCAGAGGACGTTGTTGATTCGCGCGTAATGACCACCGATGGACGGCCCGAAGCCCGAGAAGGCGACGTCGCTTCCCTCGATCGACGGCTCACCGGCAATGGAAGTGAACGAACCACCGCCGGGCAGAAACGTCGTCGTATCGATAACGCGTGACAGGGTTCCATTTTGAGAGACATAGAACCCCTGCCGGCCGTTGTCGCTGGCCGCGCCGAAGACAATCCGCGGGCCGTCGATGGCGGGCGTTCCGAACGACGTGAAGGTCCCGCCGGTGTCCGGAACGGCGTCAGTCGTATCAGCGACGCGATGAATCGCCGTCACGCCCAGGATTCCGATCGGGTCCGTGACTGTCACATCCACTGTTGCACTGTTGTCAGTAAGGTTGGATTCCGGGTCCGTTGTTGAGACGACGGCGGAGTTTGTCAGTGTCGCGCCGGACGCAACGGATGGATCGAGAAACACGAGCAGGCCGACAGGGACCGTCTCCCCGGCGGGCACAACGCCGACGTTGCATTGAACGAGCGTTGTCGACGATGGGCTTCCGCGACCGTCCGTCGTTGTTACACCGGCGGGCAGCGTGTCATCGACGACAACATTCACGGCGTCCGACGGTCCGGCGTTGGTAACGTACAGCGTGTAGATCAGATCGCCATTCTCCGGGACCGGATCGGGCGTCGCGATCTTGGTCAGCGAAAGATCCACCATGGCGCTGATGGTCGTCTGCTCGCTGGTCGTGTTGTTGCCGGAATTCGGATCGGGCTCGGAGGCGCTGATATCCGCCGAGTTCGTGATCACGCCGCGGGCGCCGCCATCAACGTTGACACGGAGCGTCGCCGTCACGGACGAGCCCGCCGCGAGCGTGCCGACATTCCAGGTCACGACGCCCGCCGAAAACGAACAGGCCCCCAGCGTCGGGAAGCAGCCGACAAAGTGAAGCTCCGGCGGTATTGCGTCGGTCACGACCACGCCCGTCGCGCTGTCCGGCCCGAGGTTCTCCATCGTCAATGTGTAATTGAGCTGCACGCCGGCGACTACCGGATCGACATTGTCCGTCATCGTTACTCGCAGGTCCGCCGTCTTCAATCCGAAATTCGCCGTGCAGCCCTTGTCGGCGTCCATGACGACCTGTGTCGAGGCGCCGGGCCCGGCGCAATCGCCCGACCATCCTGTGAAGACAGAATCGAAATTCGGAAACGCGGTCAGCGACACGCTCTGCCCGTCACTGAAGTCCGCCTGACATGTCGCCCCGCAACTGACGCCAAACGGCGCGGAATTCACGAATCCCGATCCGGCGCCACTCTTCGTAATTGTCAGCGTGTGAGTGACGGGCAGACAGGGGTTGGGTGAACACGTCGCGCCCGGCGAGAACGTTCCGGCGCAGTTCACGCTGAGGATCTCGCTGCACGCCTGGCCGTTGCAGCACGCCCCCATGACGGCGCCACACGGTATCAGCGGCTCATCGTGCGTATTGAAGTTCGGATGCTCGATCCGGGCGAAGCGCATCCCCGATCCCGGCGGGGTCTCGACGACTGTCGCGGTCGGAGACCCGCTGACGTTGTTGAACGTCATCAGCGGATCGCCGAACCGCGCCCCTCCGCATAAATCCACCAGCGTGTAATCGGCGTTGGTCGGCTGCGAGATAACGCCATGCTTGAACAGCGCCATCGTTCCGTCCGGCGTGAACAGGAACGGAATATCGATGTCATCATTGAGCAGCACGACCGCGTGTTCGTCGATTCCGTTGAGGTTAAACAGGTGCAGACGATCCATCGTCTCTCCCGCACCGTTCGGCTCGACGAGAAACGCGACGTGTTGAGACTGCCCCGGCGCTTCGAAGAGACCGACATGGTCCGGTCCAGGTCCGTTAACACACAGATTCTCGTTGTAGATCGTGACGAGTGAGCCACCGTCGGTGCTCGTGAGATTGACGGAGAAGAAGTAAACCTGGTTCCGCCCCGACTGGCAGGAACCGACAAGAGCCGAGCCAAAGGAACGCGCCATGACGACGCTGGCGTCCGGGGATACGGAGAACTCGACATCGACCTGGTGATCGACCAGATGTGTGAGCGGAATGGTGAACTCCTCGAGTGTGGGATCCGGATCGGCGTTGAACCGAACGACGCCCGTGTCGCCGCCGACGAGTGTGAAATTCACGGGATTGATGAAAGGCCCCGTTTGGGCGATGACATATTGACTTGACGTGAGGATCGAAACTAGCGTAACAAGACTGAGCGTCACGACGGAGTGTCGCAAAGCCCGCGGAACTGGAGCAACAGCAATATCAACGACACGATTCAACATAGGGGTTCCTTGCGGCGATCGAAGCGCACCGGCGATCGATTCGCCCTCCTGGCGAGGCTGGGGTGAACATTCTGCGGAGGGCTCGCCCGCCGACGGCGCTGCGGTCCCTTCCGGATGTCTCAGCAGGATCGGCGGCGCGGGACCGCAGAAAAAAAGCAGGGAACTTTCCGAGGCCCGTTCCGTCGGGAACTGATGAATGCCCCACGACCTTCCCCATCCCGGAACTTCGGCGCCGGCGGATGTCACACGCGTCCTCGCGAACGCCGGCCAGGGTGACGTCGCCGCAACGGAGGCGCTGTTCACGATCGTGTACAGCGCGCTGAGAACGCTCGCCGAGCGATACCTGCGTTCCGAACGCCGCGGCCATACACTGCAGCCGACGGCCCTCGTCCACGAGGCGTTCATCAGCCTGATGCGCGGCGAGGCGACGGACTGGCGCGATCGCTCGCACTTCTTCGCCGTTGCCGCACGGGCCATGCGCCGTATCCTGATCAACCACGCCCTCGCCAGAAAGACGCTGAAGCGAGGCGGAGATCGCGATCGCACGCCCCTGTCAATCCTCGTCAACGAGGAGTCGCTCAAGCCGATCGATCTCATCGCCCTGGATGAGGCCCTGGTCAAACTCGCCGAGCGAGACGAGCGCCAGGCGAGAATTGTGGAGCTCCGCTTCTTCGGCGGTCTGACCAACAGGGAAGTCGCCGAAGTTCTGTCGCTGTCATTACGAACGATCGAAGGGGAATGGAGCATGGCGCGCGCCTGGCTCAGCAGGGAACTCAACGAGGAACGAACGCGTGAGTGAGCCGGCGTGGGAACAGGCGAAGGCGATGTTCCTGCGACTGCGCGATCGATCGCCGACTCAGCGCGCCGAAATCCTCGATCGCGAACTTGACGCGTCCAGTCCGATTCGTCGCGAAGTCGAGTCGCTGCTCGCGCATCACGACGGCGCCGAGGGATTCCTCGAACGTTCGGCGCTCGATCAGATCGACGCAACGGGCGGGAATCGCCATGGCGACAACGCGGCCGATGATCCGCGTGTCGGCGAAACGATTGGTCGCTTCCGCATCATTCGTCGTATCGCCGCCGGCGGCATGGGAACCGTTTACGAAGCCGAGCAGGACAGTCCTCGCCGACGCGTCGCACTGAAACTCCTGCGACGTGAATACGCGACGGGCGTCAACGCCCGGCGCTTCACTTACGAATCGCAGATTCTCGCCCATCTCCGGCACGAGGGAATCGCCGCCGTCTTCGACGCCGGAACGCATGTCGATCATGGCGTTCCGATCCCCTATTTCGCGATGGAGTACCTGAGCGAGGCCAAGTCCATCACCCGATTCGCGAACGATGACGCCCTGCCGCTGAGGGATCGCCTGCGCCTCTTCGTCGCCGTTTGCGATGCCGTTCACTTCGGTCACCAGCACGGCGTCATCCATCGTGACCTCAAGCCGGCGAACATCCTCGTCGACGCGGGCGGCCGACCGAAGGTGATCGACTTCGGCGTGGCGCGGACCGTCGATTCCGACATCGCCAGCGTCACGATCGCTTCTGAAGCGGGTCATCTCCTGGGCACACCGCAGTACATGAGCCCCGAGCAGTTTGACGCGAATCCGCACGCGATCGACACGCGCAGCGACGTCTATTCGCTGGGCGTAGTCCTCTTCGAACTGATCACGGGACAGCTCCCCTACGAAGTCGATCACGCGCCGATTGCCTCCATCGCGCAGATTGTCAGGACGCGACCCGCGCGTCGCCTGTCGAGCGTCAACCGAAAGCTGAGCGGCGATCTGCAGACGATCGTTGCGACGGCCATGGAGAAGGAGCCCGATCGCAGGTATCCGTCCGCGGCGGATCTCGCGCGGGACATCGAGCGCTATCTCGACGACTGCCCGATCCTCGCGCGGCCATCGTCGATGGCGTATCAGGCCCGAAAGTTCGCCAGGCGGCACCCGGCCATTGTCGCGTCCTTCGGCGTCGCCGTGACGGCGCTGATCGCGGCGTCCGTCATCAGCGCGCGCTACGCCTATCGCGCCGCCGAGGCGGGAAAGCGAGAGGCGATCCGGGCCGCCGAAGCGACAATGGCGCGCGACGCGGAGTCCGCGGCGCGCGCCCTGGCCGAGCGACGGCACGAGGAAGCCGAATTCCAGGCTTATGTCGCCAACATCGCGGCCGCCGCCGTCGAGCTCCGCGCCGGCGGCGTCGCCGAGGCAAAGTCACGACTCGACAACACAAAGCCTCAGCTCCGCGAATGGGAATACGGCTATCTTGAACGCCAGCTTGATGACAGCGACATCGTCCTCCGTGATCCAAGGGGCGCGCAGACGCGCGTTCGCTTCAGCCCCGACGGCCGCCGGCTCGCAACCAGCGTCATTGACACGCCAGGTGAAGGTGGTTCACAGCACATCTACGCCTTCGACGGTTTAAAGGAGATCGCCCACGTCGATTGGGACCGCCTGACGGCCGGCAATATCGCGTTTCATCCCGACGGCCGCCGATTTGCTGTCTGCGGTGACGATCGCGTCGAAATCTACGCTGTGGAAGACGACGTGACGCCGCTTCGCCGCTTTGACCTGCCCCACACGTACATCAGTGACATCACGTTCACCCCCGACGGTCGAACGCTCATTGCCAATGAAATGTATGGCGGCGTCCGGACGTGGGACGTCGAGACCGGCGAGCCCATCATCATCAGGAGTGTTCATGGAGACGGAATCGCCGATCAGGACCTGAGTCCCGATGGCCGCTGGATTGCCGTCGCCTCGCGCGATCGTCGTGTCCGCATGTTCGACGCGACGATGGAGCGGACGATCTTCGAGTCTTCGGAGATACCGACGGAGGTGGGCGCCGTTCGCTTCGATCACGATGGCAAACGTCTCGCCGCCTGCGTGACCAACGCCGGTCGCATCATCCTCTGGAATACGTCGGACTGGGGCGTCGAACGCACGATCCAGATTCCGTCCGGCCAGATCGCGCGCGCCGCGTTCAGCCCGGACGGTTCGCTCATTGCGGGCGTCGGCTCCTTCAAGGAACTGATGATCTGGGAAACAGCGACGGGGAAACTCGTGGGAACGGGCCGAGGACACGCACAGCACGTCAACGACGTCACGTTTCATCCTGACGGCGACTGGATCGTCACGGCGGGCAACGACAACGCCGTTCGCGTCTGGAGCATCGAGGCGCTGCGACGCCCTGATTCGCTTCACGGTCACAGTCGCCTCGTTCGCGGTCTGCGATTCAGCCCGGACAGCCGCATGCTCGCCACGTGCGCCTTCGACGGGACAGCGAAGCTGTGGAACGTGGCGGATCGATCCCTCGTGCGCACGATTCCCGCGGAGACAAATCGCCTGCACGACGTCGCGTTTTCGATTGACGGCGGAACGCTCATGATCGCCGAGCGCGACGGAATCGTCAGTTGCTGGGATGTCGCGACGGGAAAACACCTTCGCAATCTCATCGGCCATGAGCACTCCATCCACGCCCTGGCCGTCGACCCGCGCGGTCGCTGGACGGCGTCGGCCGGCATCGACGGAAGGATCGTCCTGTGGCGACACGACACGGGCGAATCGCTCATGGAGATTCCGGCGCACGACGTGCGAATCAACGGACTCGATGTATCGAACGACGGAGACACGCTTGTGTCCGTGTCGACCGATGGAACCGCGAAGCTGTGGCGGACGGCGGACGGGACGCCGCTTCATACGTTCAGGGGGCACGAAGGCGGCGTGGAAGCGGTACGCTTCAGCCCCGATGGTTCCATCATCGCGACCGGCGGCGACGATCACACGATCCGGCTGTGGGATTGCGCGTCGGGCGAGGCGATTCGCACGTTGACAGGCCACATCGGCGGCGTGCTGGAGCTGGCGTTCAGCCCGGACGGCAGGCGCCTCGTTTCAAGCGCATACGACACGAACGTGATTGTCTGGGACGTCGCCCGCGGCGCCCCCGTGATCTCGCTGCGAGGCCACGACGCATGGGTCTGGGCCGTCGCCTTCAGCCCCGACGGCCGCTACATCGCCTCCGGCGAAGGCCCCTACGGCGTCCGCGACTGCGCCGTGCGACTGTGGGACGGCGGTCCTGATTAATAGACACAGGCCCGCAGCGATCGATCGGATCACTGCGATCCCCCAAGGCCTTACAAGCCAAACGCCTCGCCCAATCAGACGCAGAATCAGGTTGCACAAGGATGCGTCAGGCCCCTGCGTGCGGACGAACGCCTTCGCCGGCAACGGGCGTCAGGCGGATCCCTGTCAGACGATCGCAACGTATGGAGTGGCCTCGGACGCCGCCGAACTCCCGCGGTCTCGACGGAGTCGGTGAACCACTGAACATACCTGTTACCCTACAGGACGATACGTTCCACGAACTCTGCGATGTCGAGACCTGTCAGAGCGCCGTCGCCGTCAGAGTCGCCGACGCAGTGGCCGAGTGGTGTCGGCGAGAGCAACAGGTTGACGAATGTGTCGAGATCGGCGAGCGACACATCGCCGTCTCCATTGAGGTCGCCGGACGCGGGTTCGCCCGTAACGATTTCGAATGCTCCCATGTCCGTGTCGCAGCCCATGGGGCGAGGGAGACCATCGAAGTCCTCATCGACGACGATCGATGCGTTGGCCATGATCCCTGCGTCTCCGCACGGCGAGGTGAGGCGCAGCCGAAAGTCCCCTTCGGCTTCATTCACGAAGCGCGGATCGGCGTCGATGTTGCCGGGGCCGGCAAAGTGGTTGAGGCCCTGAATGCAGCAGTTCTGAATGTCGTAATTGGCCTGCGTGAGAGATGCGCTGTAGCTGCCATTAATCTGCCAGAGCTCAATCTCGTTGCCGCTCGTGCTGTTGCCCCAGAAGATGGAATTGCGCGCGACGAAACTCGATCCCGAGTATACGTACACGCCAACGGTCTCATTGTCGGCGATCGTGCAATTCGCAAGAACGGCGTCCGCCCCCGTCGAGAGGTAGAGTCCATGGCCACCTGACCCGGAAACCTGCGTGATCACCGTGTTGGTCAGCCTGATCGTTGAATTTGTCGAAACACCGTCCACAACGCGGCTGACTCTGCAGCGATCCAAATCGATGTTCTGCGTGTAGCGGGCCCAAATCCCGAAACTTCCCGTATTCTCGACGACACACCGGCGCATCACCACGCTTCCGGCTTCGTCGAACATGACGCCTCTCCACAGCGAGGAACCTGGGCCTCCTGAGCGCGTATCCTGTATCCGACAATCCTCGAACGTCGGCGATCCAACGAGTACGCCGATCGCCAGGCGATAGTTGTCGCGAACAATGCAGTTCCGGATCTGCGGCGCACCGCCGACGATGTTGATTCCGCCAGGATATTGATAATACCCGGGGTTGCCGCCAGTGATCGAAAACCCGTCGAGGACGGTCGCTGGACCGGCGTCGATCATGCGCACGACAGTCTGGCAGTCGTCTTTGAAGACCGTGCAGACGTCACAGGGGTAAACCGTGCTGTACCTGGCAAGAAACTCGCAGGTGGAACCCCATTCATCCGTGCAGCACGCGGGGCGAACGCTACAGACTTTCTGGCGGCAGAGCGGATCATCGCAATCTGTCAGCGGATCGTTGTCGCAGCATGGATCGAGCGGGGAGTTGTCCATGGCGTAATCACCGCTCAGTATCGTGACGTGATTGACGAAGTCCCGCTGTTCGCGAACCGTCTCGAATCCCGCAAAACCGCCGTAGACAGCGACATCGTTCGGAATGTCGAACGAGACCGCCAGGTCCTCAGGCGCGCCAGGCGTATAGAAACCGGCCGCCACCCATATTTCGACATGGCCGTCGTGGGCATCCGCGATCTGCAGCGCTTCCTGAAGATCGTTCAGCGCGCTTTCCCAGGAGGCGCCGTCGCCATCTGGTAAGGCGCTGGCGTTCACATACAGGCGCCGCATTTCGCACGTGTCGGGCACGCCGTTGTCATTGGCGTCGATCGAGGGATCCGCTGCGATCTCACAGGCGTCGGGCGTGAAGTTCTGGTTGCAGTCGGCAACCGTCTCGTCGGCGATCTCGCAGGGATCGTGCAAGCCGTTGAGGTTGCAGTCGATCAACGTGAAGGCGTCTGATTCCCATGCGCCCATGTCGACACGGCATGCAACGATGCGCGGGTTACCGTAGATGTCGGTCGCTGGAAGCGGGTCCGGACTGGCGCCGCCCGTGTTGGCGCAGGGCGACGTGATGGCGATGGAAGGATCGTCGTCCAGCGTGCCGAACAGATCGTCGGGGCCGTCGGGATCGATGAATTGGGGATCAGCTGAGATGTTCCCTGTTCCCGTCGTTCCCGCGGGAGGATTGATGCAGCAGTATTCAACAGTTGCGGCCCCGCTCAGTTCACTGCCGTCATGCGCGCTGATCGTATTCAGGATCCGCGGCAGGCCACTTGTCACCCGGATGCCGGCAGGACCATCCGAGGCCGTGTTTCCAAAGAGCGTACAATTCGTCATTGCGACGCTGGTTCCACTGCACGTAACACCGCCGACGCGATGGGACGCATTTCCCGAAATCAGGCAACCGATCATTGACGAAAAATCGCCGAGCAGGACCGCGCCACTCCCGAAGTAATACGTGCCCGTGTAGGTACGGTTTCCGAGTATTCGACAATTGACGAAACGGCACTGTCTTGCCGTCAGGGTTCCGATATCCCGGCCGTAGTTGTCGACGAACGTGCAGTCGTCGATGTCGCAGTACTGCGCCTTACCGACGCCAAAGTCGCCACCCGAGTTTCCATCGAACAGACATCTGGCCAGGCGGGCCCTGTTTTCCGGCGTACCGCCAATCTCAATCGTACCGTAGGTCACATCTGTGTCCGGCGCCCGATTGTCGATGAAGTCGCTGTCCGCGATGACGGGAGACGAGCCGTACGTATAAACGGCCGCGGCGTCGGGCCAGCCGTCACCGTCAACTTCGTTACCCAGGAAGAGGCAATTCTCGATCAGGGCGTCGTGGCTCTGTGACATTGCCACGGCGCCGGCATACTCTTCTGCGAGGTTCCCGATGAAATCGCAGTCCCTGAGTACTTTCGGTGAATCACCGTACGCAAAGACTGCGCCGGCCTGCCCCGCCAAGTTACCCATGAACCCGCAGCCGACAATCTCGACGGAGTTGTGCGCACTGATTGCGCCTCCCAACGACGAATACTCGGCCGGCAGCGTGGACGCTGCATTTCCGGTAAACGTCGAGTCATTGACGATCAGCATGCCGCCGGAGCCGTAGATGGCCCCGCCGTAGCCATAGGTTCTTGGTATGTTGTTGTTGTCAAACTCACATGATTTAATTCGCAGCGCTCCGTAATTGTAGATCGCCCCGCCTCGATCGCCGGCCTGGTTCGAATCGAACACCGAACGATACACTTCCACGGAAGCCGATCCGTCGAGACTCACGAAGGCGAGACCGCCGCCAATTGAGGCGTAGTTGCCATGGAGGTGACAATGGTCGAGAACGGCGTTCCCGGCCTCGACGCGCACGCCGCCCCCCCGGTTGTTTGCCGGTTGCGAATCGAGCTTGTTGGCGTTCCCGGCGGTAATCGTGAATCCGTCCAATCGGGCGGCAACCTCGTTGTCGATGACTGATACGACGTTGAATGCGTTTTCATTCCGTGACGAATCGTCCCAGCTTCCATGGTCATTTTGATCGACATCGCCGGAGAGTACGGATTCGTTTCCGGAAATGTCACGCTGGTCGGGACTGGTCTCGAATCCGGCGAAGCCTCCGAGCAATGCGAGGCCGTCTCGAAGGCGAAATGTGATTGATCTCGCGCTGTACGGCTTCAGCTTTCGGGATGGTCGATAGGCGCCCGACGCGACCCAGATCTGCTGTATCCCGGCGTGTGCTTCGGCAACGTCGAGGGCTTTCTGCAGCGACACGAACGCATCGCCCCAGGTCTCGCCGTTCTCGTCGCCTGTCGCATTCGGATTTACGAAAATGACGGCTGGCGTCGGACTACTGTCCGCCTGAACGACGATGACATCCTGGATCGGATGTGCCGACGAAGACAATCGAAGTACCGCCGAGTCATGTATGAAACTCGCGTCTGCGGCGGCGTGCACGACCACGTCCTGCGGTGCGCTGAAGTTTGTTGCGTCGAAGTCGAGTGACGCCCCGTTCGCTACGCTGAAGATTCCCGGTTCGATGAATTCGACGGCAATCGTCACCGGAGCCGGCGGCGGATCAGACAGGCGAACCTCAAACTGCGCCTGGCCTTCCTCCGGCACATTGAGTGTTTCCGTCGACACCACAATGTACGGCGTCCCTCCCACATGCGGCCCCACATCGATGATGGGCGCGTCGCCCTCGCCGGTATCCACGACCGTCGGATCATCAAGATATCGCGGAAGTCGATCGTAGTCCCTGTCGGGAATGGGCTGGATTCCGGGCGTCGTCGGGTCGATGTCAACCAGGTTGCCGCCCGCATCAATACAGGGGCTGCCTGTTCTCAGCCGAAAGTCGGCGTCGGCGGCGCCGAGCTCGTTGTCGGGAACGTCGCTGTCGACGAATTGCGGATCGCTTCCGAAATTGCCGACACCGCCGAGATCGCCGGACCACTCCTGGATGCAGCTGTGTGACACGGTGATCGTGCCGTCGAAATTCGAGAGGTTGCCGAGCTGCGCGTATTCGGTCAGGCCGCTGTCGTTCTGATTGCCCCAGAAGATGCAGTTTGACACGAACGCCGTCGCTCTGTTTGACAGGCCCGTCGGATACGGCGCGCCCGTCACGATTCGATTGGACTTGTTGTCGACAATCGCACAATTCGCGAGCGTCAACGTTCCGGAGTTGACGAGGGTCGCGTCGTATCCGTAGTTATTCGCGAAGATTGAGTTCGTGCAGGAAGCCACTGATGGTGCCCAGTTGTAAAGTCCGGGACTCTGGCCGCTTGCGTTGCGGCCGACGAAGCAGCGATTGAGGCGAATCGTGCTTTCGCCTGCGCTGGAAATCACGATGCTCGGATACGCGTCCCAGTCCCCGCAGTCGGTGATTCGACAGTCAACAATCGTCATGTCCCCGATGCTGTTATTGATGACGATATAGCCCGAGCCGCCGACTTCTCGCAGGGAGATTCGCGAGAACGTGCAGTTGGAAACCGTCAGTTTTCCATTCGTGTTGGAGAGTCCGCCCTTGCCATGCGCGATATGGAAACCGTCAATCGCCGCTCCGATGGAGAGAGACTCGGCGGTCACGATGACACGGGCGTTGTCCGGATAATTCGAAAAGTCCGTGCCATCATTCCCAAGCAGATCGCCGCTGAGGATCGTCGGGTAGATTGATGGGTTGCGATCGTCAGGATTCGGGGCGTTCACGCCCGCATAACCGCCGAGAAGCTGCACGCCATCCGGAATGAGAAATGTGGCCGTCGCGGCAATGGCGTCGTCAGTACGACGCTTCGGAGTAAAAACACCCTCGGCGACGCGAATCTCCGGATTCCCTTCGCCGGACGCAATGACGGCGTCGAAGGCCGCCTCCAGCGTACGATAGGCCGTTCCCCATGTGTCACCGCTACCGCCGGCGGGCGCCTGTTGGTCGACGAAGAAGACTGCGCCAGGGGCGATGCGCTGATTTCCGAGAATTGCAGCAACAACCGCAACAATGGCGAGAGAGTGCGCTGAGATTTTCATTTGATTTGCCCGATGAGACCATGACTCGACACCAGTGCTTCCCGGCGATCAGGCCAGAAACCACGCTCCGGTCAATTCGTCGCTCAAAGGTGGGCGTTTAAGCGAGCGGCGACGTTACAGAGATTATGACTCCTCGCACGGATAGTCAAGGAAATGATCGCCACCTGGGGCGGGCGAAACTGTCCGACGCCGCGTGCGCCGCCATCATCCGAATCATCAACGACGCCTGATCGGCGCGGACATTCATCAGCGCCTACTGGGTTGCACCAGCTGATTCCGGGCAAGCAGCCAATCAAGCCTGACAGCGTGGGCCGATCCCCCGACGATATCCAGGCTTTGCGTGAACGCATCCGCGGGCGTATTGCACTCTTGAGGTCGACGCGGCTGGCCTGTCGTCCGACGCGATCGCGGTCCCCTCGACCGCGCGCGAGGGAAGCTGGAGTTTCAGGCGGCCCGAAGCGAACTCAACGAATCCTGCTATCCGACGGTCAGCGCGCTGGCGCCTGACTCTTTCGCGACCCGGGGAGGGATCTCGATGATGTCGTTCCACGCCGACTTGGCGGGACTCTCCTCCCACGGAAACACCGTCATCAGGCCCTTAGGGTCAGGCGGATTCCCGCCGCTGCGTGACATCCTGAGCGAGGCCCTGGCCAACGCGCCGGCCGGCGTCGTCTACGTCGCTTCTCAATTCCGCACCGGCTCGGGGAACCTGCGAAAGCAATTCCGCTCGATCATCGAGCGGGCGGGCCTGAAACCGTGGCCTAAGCTCTTCGTCAATCTGCGAGCCAGCCGGGCGATCGAACTTTCGCACGAACACCCGCAGCATGTCTGCTCCGCATGGATGGGGCACTCGGCGACGGTCGCGGCCGAACACTACCTTCGAGTGACGGAATCGGACTTCGAGCTCGCTTGCGCTGCCAAATCGTTAGCATCGATTGGCGCATCCCAGGGCCGATCGCGCACGGAGCGGAAAATCGCGCAGAAAAAAACCGCGTTTCAAACGCGGGAGCCCGTATCGATTTCAGAACGGGGAATTTCGGCGGGGACGAATGGGCGATACTGGACTCGAACCAGTGACCTCATGGATGTCGACCATGCGCTCTAGCCAACTGAGCTAATCGCCCGACGAAAAGACCTATCTTGGGTCCATCCGGGAAAACTGTCAACCACCGGCGACTCCCACTTGACGCATCCCCCGCCACGCCTTAAAAACTACGCTTCGCGAAAGCGAAATGAGCGCGACTAGCTCAACTGGCAGAGCAGCTGACTCTTAATCAGCGGGTTCGGGGTTCGAGTCCCTGGTCGCGCAGTACTGATCCCCCCAATTATCCGGATAACGCGGGTTTTCGGGCCCGTTCCGCGCGCCGGGTCGCCCGGATGCGCGGTCGGCCCGCCGCCGGCCGTCACAGGATCGCCGGTCGGGACACGCCTTGCATCGCGGCGTCAAATATCAGGCTGGTCGATTCTCCCACCCGGCGGCGACGTTCCCACGCTGATGATCGCCCTCGCCAATCGTCGCGGCGTCTCCTATGAATCACGACGCCCACCGCGTCGGGCCGTCGCTCGGGGCGGTCGAAAGCGCAACGAACAAGAATCCGCCTAGTCCGTGCAGGCCGGCGGGCCCTGACCATCGAAGCACTGCTGAAGCCGGGCGAAGTCGGTCATATCCACGTCATTGTCACCGTCAAAATCGGCGACCTCGCAACCCGGCCCCGGCTCGACACCTGGCCCCGACAAACACAGGACGAAGACACTCAGATCGTCGCCATCAACGTCACAGTCATCGTCCAAGTCCGCCGCCACGTGGGCGCAGGCTGTCGCGCTGACCTCGGCGGAATAACCGCTGGCGCCGGCCACGTTACTCGCTGTCAGGACATAGAAATACGTGACACCGTTCACGACAGACAGATCCGTATAGGTTGTCGCGCCGAGATTCTCCGCGATGGGCGTGTAGGGGCCTCCCGGCTGCGTCGAGCGGAAGATGTCATAGGTCTCCGCCTCGGCGCTGGCGGACCAGCCCAGACTCACTTGCGCATCGCCCGGTATCACAAAAGACCACACGGGCGGCGCCGGTGGCTGCGTCGACACGACACTCGTGTAGAGGAACGCTCGGGCAACGGACGCCTGTTCGTTCAGATTCCAGGATGTCAGGGCGCCGACCTGCGCTCCCTCACGTCCCCAGAACAGGCCGTAGTGACCGTTGGGGTCGCGCTTGTTGTCATGCAGCCAGACCATGGCCGTGTTGATTCTGTTCAGCCACCGGGTATCGCCGTCATGCAGGTACAGATTGCACAAGGCGTCCACGAGCTCATACGCCCAGTACCCCTCGTCGTTGATCCGTCCTGTCGCGGCGTCGAAGTAGCGATCGAGCGAGCGATCCGCGATCCGCTGCGCCTCCGTCAGATAGGCGGTGTCGCCCGTCGCGTCGAACATCTCGATGTTGAGCGAAATGCCGATACCGGCGGAGTTCACGAGATCGGCGCCATCAGGGCCATTCGACGCGATATCCCAGCGTTCACTGAAAAGACCATCAGGTCGCTGAATGTGGCTCTCGGCCCACGTGAGCAGGCGGACAGCGGCGTCGAGATAATACGTCGCGCCAGTCGCCTGATAGAGCATTGCGGCGGCGCGGGCGCCCTGCAGCGTCGAGATGGCGTCCTTGGACGAGAAATCCCCCTGCACGAAGTAGATGCCACCGCCGGCGACGTTGTCCTCGCCCTGCAGCACGAAGGCCTGGGCGGCTCTCGC
>DAOPJV010000081.1:0-25726 GCA_035399845.1 Phycisphaerae bacterium
AAAACTCCCTGATTCATCCAAGTACCCGGGACTAGTTGTCCACACGATCTCGAAACCGTACCTTCTTGCTGCATCTTCAAGCAAAGACACTTGATGCTTGGCTTTGTCTTCGTCCTCTGGTCCATGCCTATCGATGTCTACTTGGATGAAGTTGACCCAACTATCTGAGTAATAGCTAACCAGAATCCACTTCGCACCGTAGACACGCTCAACTTCTTCCTTCAGCTTTGAGTCCCAACCAGTGACAACGCTTGTTTGGGGGATAAAACCATCAAAGCGACGTGTCGACTCCTGAAGATGAAACTTCAGCAATGACGGCTTGCATTTCTTCAGGGCGATCGGATTAGCAGCCCAAGGTGTTTTCGCCTTTCCTTGCCTAATCACCCTGTCACAATACTGCCTGTAGATCGACTCCTTGGGGTACACAATCAGTTGCTTCGCGTAGTCATAGGGATGCTGGTGAGTGAGGAACGACTGAACATAATCATCCGAGAACCAGCAACGCGTGGTGTGACTTGACTTCAAAGCTGGGTCACTCATTTCCGTCACCCCTTTCCTGATTCTCACCGGATTGCGGTATCGAGTTGTTGACGCTCCATATCGCGCTTCCGTCACTCGCGAACATGTCACGCGGCCTTTTAACCTTTCCCCAGCATTTCTTACATGCCCGGCCAGTTGTCACGTCCATTTCGCTAACTGAGTCAGCGGGCAGAAACTTGTCGACATCGCTGTACGGCTTGCCACCGTTGTAGTCTTTGTGTTGCCTAGTGAAAGTCTTGATTGCAATCTCCTTGTCGAAATCCCCATCCAGCTTGCCGACTTCAACTCCAAGCGCATTCGCTGCGTATTGGAGCCTTTGTAGGGCCTTTGGGTTTCCGGCCTTGTTCACGTAGGTGTTCGAACAGAACCATTTCTCATGGCGGGGAAGCCACAGGTCGAATCGATAAATGTACTCGCCGGGGCTGTCGTACCTTTCTCTCCTAGTAATCCGCTTCACGATTGCTCGATGAACCGCGTCGCGTAACTTAGGATTGCCGTGGGATGAGCGATGGAGAGACGCGTTTCATATCTATGTTGCGATGACTCGGGCACGCGATGATCTACATATGTCGTTTGTTTACAATCGAACCATACTGATTGGGTCATTTGGTGACACTGTAATCGAGGAAACGGCCAAGTCGATTCTGGGCACATAGGTGACGCTGAACTCGAACGCGTCAAAATTGCTGAAGCGCATACCGATGCTAGTCTACTGCGGTTACCGCTTGGGCCTCCTCGATCACGCCCAGCATTTCATGATATGTTGTAGGGAGTCCGTAAGAGCTGCCAGCTTTGCCTTGTCTTGCACAACCAAGCCGGGAGCAATTTCCGTTTGCTCGGGCCTATTCTTCGCCTGAGCGTCAGTGGTCACTCGTGTCGCATGTTTGAGCGCCTCTACAACGCGATTGGACTGTAGTAACGAGCGGCTCACCCCGTTCCCGCCACGGCCGGCATCCACGACCCTGATTGCAGGTGGGTGAGACTCGAATTCGACAATTAGGTCGGAAGGCGAGGCCTCCACAATGCCGGTCAGGAACACCCGCAGCAAGTGGCCAATCTCTTCGCCCGAAATCATACTCATGTCCAAGCTCGGATCCGACGGTAGCTGCCACTGCCATCCTTGGGTCGCGTAGGTCAGTGGTTTGAGAAACGGAAATCGCGTCCCGGCATTTCTCGCCTGCGTGAACCGTTCTGAGACTTCAGCTAGCGTTACCCGTTTTTGGAATTTCCTAGGCAAGGAATATTCGAGATAACCATCCCATTTCTTCTGGTACTCCCACGAACTGAACTCCAGAATTCCGACTCGCGGCTTGTCCTCTGCTTTACCAAGATCAATGGGCCTTCTGGGGGTCAACGTATCTTGCCAAACACCTCGCGTGAAGATGCTCTTGCTCTCACGACGAACGAAGATCATTGTGGGCAAGGGAGCTTTCCGTCCGTCTGAAGCGAAACCTACATTGTATCCGACCACTCGCCATCTTTGGCCACGATGTGATAGATACACAGCTTCAGGATGTGCGTCACGGAACACTTGAGTATCCTCAATCCATGCAACATCCTGCCGTTCACCGTCCTTTATCACCGGCATGGGTTTATCCCCATCAAGTCCGGCACATTCTGTTAGTGGGATCTTTGCGTCGTTTGAAATGGCTCGAAACCCTTGATGCGGCCAATACTTGTTCGCTAGGTCGACCACGTCGCCATACTTCTGCCCGAATCGCTGCTTCAGGCCATCCCACTCTTGGAATTCGCCAAAGTGGTCTCTTGTCAGCCGATTCAGAGTCTCCAGCGCTATTCCTCTCTCCTCTCGTTCATATGCGTTCCATTCCGATTCAACGGCCAGCATGTGTCGCCACTTGATCATCTCGACATCTGATGGAATAGTCAGCCTGGGTAGTTCAGAGAATTGAAAAGCCCTAATTGGGTCTTCTAGCACTTCACTCATGAGTTGCCCGGACGGGATAGACAGGATTGCGAGACCGGGAGTTCCGCTTCGCCTTCCGACACGACCGATACGCTGCAATAATGCACTTCTCCTATTGGGTACGAGGTCCATCACGCAGACATCGAGTCCTTCGATGTCGACTCCCAGTTCCATCGCACATGTTGCGAGAACCGTCGTTCCTTTGGTCTTGGTCATATTTAGTTGCGACTCTACGCAGCGTCTCTCACGCGGAGGTAGGTCGGCATCATAAATAACATGCGTACGTTGCGGCACCCGAGCATTCAGGGCGATCCGAAATTCACGACTGTCAAACTTGCTTGGAGAGAAGTAGATCGCATTCACGTCACTCCCAATGACTGACGGGTTGCCGAGTACAGTGTCCAGGGGATTCGCGCCTGCATTCACAAGCATCAAATACCTGGTCAATCGCTCTCCGTGCTCTGCCCCAATTGCGTCGGGCAAATCTAGTACGTTTAATGATGCGAGGCCGGGTGTAACGCTGTCTGCCACGTGCAGGAACTGGCTTTGAGGCTGCCCGGTCAGGGACGCTGCAAACTCAATTGCGTTAGGCAATGTCGCGGAGGCCAAGAACAGCCTCGGCGAATCGGGCCGTAGGAGATCACATGCCAATTGCAACCGCTTCAAGAAGTAGTGGACGTTTGATCCAAAGGCACCGTGATAGACATGAGCCTCATCAAGTACGATGGCGACCAATCGGCTTAGGAACTCTTTGCCACAGAATCCGCGAGTTCCACGAACCAAGCTGAAATGGGCCTTATCGAGAGTCGATAGAAGAACACGTGATGAAGCAAAATGCTCTGAATTCTCATGCGTCTTCATCGCGGCATCAACGGTCGGTCCAAAGCCGGACCCCTTCCATACTGACCACGGGATCATCCTGTGGCCTATGCGAACGATCCCGCCAAACGCGACGTCTCCAATCTGGATGAGAGAATCCGGTTCAGAAACTGACGCAATTCGTGAGGCCTGAGACCAGAGGAGGGCTTGTGTGGGGAAGCAAAGGAGTGCAGTCGAGCCAGACTCCCGGGTCAGGCAGCGAAAGACCCAATACCAGAAGCAGAGGCTTTTTCCAGTTCCAGTCGTTGACGTCAGGACGACCCCAGCAGGCTCTTTATCAAGCCGCTTAATCAGTTCTGCTTGATGATCGTATAAACCAGATTCCTGAATCTTCGGCTCATAACGAATTAAGAAATCTAGTAAAGTGGGTGACAGTCCTTTACAGGCGTCAAGAGAAACCAAATCGGGCAGTGGTGTACTTATTTGAATCGCCGATTCGATCAGTGCATCCTGATCCAAGAACGCTTCCAAGGCCCGCGTTGCCACGTCTTGGATCATAACACCCCGTTCCCTTCAGGCCATGGAGACTGCACGCGTAACGTGAGAGTATCGTGCCCACGCAAATGCCTTTGAAAGTATGAGATAATGGCAACGTACTCCAGGTTCGAGTCAATTCTATCGTGACTGCTGGAACGCCCCAAGGATGTAGACTCAGTTTTGCATCAAGGGTTTGGATGGCGCTATACTTGTTACGAGCAGGTCGCCTGGGTGTCCAATTCGCGGAAACCAGTGATTGAATGTACCTTTCTGTTCCATGTACAAAGTCAATCTCGACCTGCACCTCAAATACGTTCCGCCCATGTCTGAGTACGGTCCCGGGATCGTCGTTACTCGCGTACTCGAGCTGCCGTTTCCCGTATCAAATGGAATTCGAATCCATAGCCGCCTCATCGATGAGTGTCCTGACCCGATGGGATTCACGCTTGAAGATGTTGTCTGGGACATGGACCGTGAGGTCTTTCTCGCCTCAACGTCGATTGAGTATGACTTTCCGATTACATGGATCCCTGGCGAACTCCGACGATGGCTGAGTCGAGGTTGGAAGCTCGGAAGTTACCGGGATGAGTATCCGGACCCCTTGGACGATGACGAATCGGCTGAAGACTCGACAACCACAGAAATATTCGATGAGGATTTCGATGATGATCTTCCTAGTCTGCCGCCAAACCGGCGGCCAAGGGAGTTCAATCTCCTGATAAAGGCGTTGGTTCGCTATATGGTCGATTCGCTGGCGGATGACGAAACGACCTACGCGATGGATAAATCGGGACGTTGCTTCACTGAGCAAGAGATCAAAGACCGTTGGAACGACAAGGCGACTTGCCGATGGCGGGAACTGAAGATGGAGTACAACAAGTTGTCAGTTGAAGAGCGAACAGCATGGTACAGGCGGGTCGAAGCGTATCCGACAATCGACCAAGTGGTCACGCGGACAGATTTTCCGAAATGAGAACTCACAGGCATCGCATGTCCCTGCACGGGCCAATCTACTTGTTCTTGTGAGTCAAATCAGTTGTAGGTCGGTTTTCAAAATCCGCGACGAGCTTGGTGATCCGATAGGCGTTGTGTATCGCCTCGACAGCTCGCTCAGTCTTCTTCGGTCGTCGCTGTTTGTAGGCATCGCCCACGCCTGGCAGAACGTGCCCCAACAGCATCGCCGTATGGATGGGGTCGCAATTCGCCTCGTCGGCGGCGTTCTGTGTGCCGTCGCGGATACTGTCCATCGTGCAGTGGATTGGCCCACCGGACTCCTTTTCTGCCCGAGCTTTCCATGCCTTGGTATAGTACTGAATCCGAGGCCAGATCGCCTCCGCTGGCAGCAGCGTTTTGGTGTCGAGCTGTCCGTCGTTGAATTCGACGGTGAACTCAATGTCGTAGGCTTTTTCGTATTCAGAGTCGGGCTTCAGTAAAGCCAAGCGCATGCGATCTCGGATTTCCAGCGGGATTCGATGGGAATCAAATTCTCCGAGCTTAAAGACCTTTCCGTCGAGCTTCTGTCTGTAGCGTTCGATCAAGTTAAGGTCTGCCGGTGTCGGGCGTTTCCGGTGGGGGATAAGTATCGACTCTTCCTTCTGCTGCGATTCCCATGATCGAAATCGCATGATGGCAAGCTGCCGGTCGCTTCCGAAATATTTTCTTGGTTTCGAGTAGGTGGCGTAATACCGATAGCCGGTCAATTTGCCTTTTCGCTTGATCGGCGTGGACGAGAGTCCCTTGATATCGGCCCCTTCGTCGTCCTTTACGAACTCGGGAGGGCGGCCTTTCTTGGTCGGGTTTCTCTTGGGCATAGTCGCCTCCAAGTGGACAGATTGGCCACTTTTCGAGGGTCTAGGAGGTGACATTTAATATCACATTAAATTTCACGGCAAGAAAAAACCCGCCTGGCGCTACCGCCAGACGGGTTTACTAATGGCACCCCCACGGGGACTCGAACCCCGGTCTCCAGGATGAGAACCTGATATCCTAGGCCACTAGACGATGGGGGCCTACGGTGGTCGGCAATGCCGACCCCGACTTAAGGGGGACCCTTTAGTAAAGCAGATTCTCGCCGTTTGGCAAGTCCATCATTCCGAAGGGCGCAGCCGATATTCGAGTATGGACGGACCTGACGCCGATGACGCGACGCTGGGGCGACACCTGGACATCACTGATCTCGACCCGCCTGGCGAGACGCCGATGGCGGACTCGGCGACGTCGTCACATCGCGTCTGGGTGGGTGTGTACTACGAATGCTGTGCGGCGTATGCGCGTGTGTATCGCCGTCCCGATGACCTGCGGTACCAGGGACGCTGCCCCGAGTGTGGCGCGTCCGTGTCGATCCGCGTGGGTCCCAACGGAATCGCCGCTCGTATGCTGATCGCGACGCCCGTCTGAGTGGCGTGCCGGCAGTGCGGCCGGCGGGCGGCGTGGATCCAGGCGCGTAAAAAAATCGGGATGGGCCCGCCTCGCACTCGAGCCCATCCCTTCACACACAACCGACCCATTCACATGGGTCAGGCACGTTTGTTTCCGGTTCGGGCGCTGGCCGCCTGCGAAACCGGTGAGTTTCAAGTCCATCCGCGGCGAGGGCCTCCTGGCCCGTCGAGCGTTTCGCCGCCTCGCCAGGACAAATTGCATTCCGTGTGCCAAACCGGGCCGAGGATGCGATCAGAATGGGAGAGTTTCTTTAACTGCAGTAAATTTAAGGTCTTACAGCTCGCGAATCGCCGCGAGCGTCGAGATGGCGTCGGGGCGAAACGTGGGGAAAGTCCGGCGATTCCCCACATTGGGGAGTCCCCAATTGGGAAAAGTCCCCAAACGAGGCGGCGCATCGTCCGTGATCGTGGCGCCCGTCCGATAGAGCCTCGCCTCCCCCGAATCCGGGGCGGCGCCAGGATGACCCGGCCCTTCCGACCGGCCTAAAATGGGCATCCCTGCGATTTCTGCGCGTCCACGGCAAATGATCGTGGCGGGGGCGATCCGCGGGGACCATCATCGAATCACACGGAGGCGGGGGAACTCTACGATGCAAAAGCGTTACGCGCTGACTCTGCTCATCGGCCTGTCGTTCAGCATGGGCATGTCGACGGATGGCTGCAACACCAGCGGTCCCGGGACATCGTTCGACCTGCGTCAGCCACCCGCCGTGCTGGCCACATCGCCGGCGGCCGATACGCGGCTGCGCCGGATCGAAGTGGACCTGCGCGACTATCCGGACGCCCACACGATCAACTGGGAGTTTGGTGACGGCGCCACGATGAACAACAAGTCGATCGTCGAAGGCCGCGTCGTCACCCATGATTTTGTCGAAGACGGCGTCTTCACAGTGCGCGCCTACGTATTCAATCAGGCGGACATCGTGACGAAGGAACCGCCGCGGCTCCTGGCGATCGGCGAACTGCCGATTTTCGTCGTCGGGCCGAATCGAACGCCTGCGGCGCGTTTCATTGTGCGCGATGTGGCCGGTGACGATGTGTCGGACGGGACCCTCAGCCGCGAATTCGTCGGCACGGGCTCGTCTGATCCTGACGGCGAGATCGTGTCCTTTGAGTGGAATTTCGGCGACGGAAGTGAGGGCGCCGGACAGGTCGTGACGCACGCCTACACGCGGAGCGGTCGCTATTCCGTCCGACTGAAAGTCACGGACGATCGCGGCGGCGAGGCCTCCATGACGCAGAGCGTGCTCGTGAACTCACTGCCGACCGCTTCATTCACGTTCGAAGAGGACGCGGGCAACGCGCTGCGATTCAACTTCGACGCCGGCGCCAGCGCCGACGCGGATGGCGGCATCGCCACGTTCGCCTGGGATTTTGGCGACGATTCGGACGGGGCCACGGGGGAGCAGGTCTCGCACACATTTGCCGAGCCGAATGACTATACCGTCACGCTGACAGTGACCGACGAATTCGGCGCGTCCGTCTCGACGTCACAGGTGGTCGATGTCACGGGATCGGCGCCGTTCGTGCGATCCGTGACGCCGGCGTTCGGCGAAGTGGACACATCCGTGTCGGACGTTTCGATCGACGGTGAGAATTTTGAAGATGGCGCCAGCGTGCGTCTCGTGCGCGGCCAGACGACGCTGGACGGCGCCAATGTTCGCGTCCAGTCCAGAACGACGCTCCTGGTGAATTTCGATCTGTCGGGCGCCGTTGTCGGAGACTACGAGGTCGTCGTGGAGAATCCCGACACGAATTCGGCGTCGCTCG
The DNA here is from genome assembly GCA_035399845.1 of Phycisphaerae bacterium. Classification (GTDB taxonomy): domain Bacteria; phylum Planctomycetota; class Phycisphaerae; order UBA1845; family UTPLA1; genus ECT2AJA-110-A. The sequence continues at coordinate 8,029 of DAOPJV010000081.1, forward strand.
CGGATGGCTTCCGCGTCGTCACGCCGAATCGTGTTCGACTGACGACATCGCTGGGCGACATCGTCGTCGAGATGGTGTCCGACGCGCCCGTGACGACGGACAATTTCCTGCAGTACGTCGAGGATGGATTCTACGACGGAACGATCTTCCATCGCGTCGTTCCGGACTTCGTGGTGCAGGGTGGAGGCTTCCTGCCGGACATGGTGCAGCCGGAGGGCCTGCGCGACCCGATCGTCAACGAGTTCAGCCCGTCCCGAAGCAACGTTCGGGGCACTGTCGCGATGGCGAAGCTTGGCGGCGATCCGGATTCGGCGACGTCGCAGTTCTTCTTCAATCTGACGGACAATTCCACGAATCTCGACAATCAGAATGGCGGATTCACAGTATTCGCCAACGTCGTCGAGGGGCTGGACGTCGTCGATGCGATCAGCGCCGTCGATCTGAACGGCGAGGTACCCGTCGAGGATGTCGTGCTGATTCGGGCGGAACGCGAATAGGCTCGGAATTTCACGACGCCGACGCCGGTCTCACGGCGTTTTTCGACGATGGCCCGCTCAATCTCCGTCGACAAGGTCAATGTCCGGGCTAGCATATGGAATAGACCCCATGGACATGACCACCTCCGACGAACAGCTTCTGAATCGCGCACGGCAGGGGGACACGGCGTCGCTCGGCGAACTCCTGCTCCGTCACGGACCGCAGGTCCGCGAGCGGCTCCAGATCAACGCCCGCTGGCGGGCCGTCCTTGAGCCCAACGACATCATGCAGGTGACGTATTTCGAGGCGTTTGAGCAGATCAACCGCTTCACGGGGACGGCGGCGTCGTTCCCGCGATGGCTCAAGCGAATCGCCGACAACAATCTTCGCGACGCCATCCAGTATCTCGATCGTGCCAAGCGACCGCCGCCCGATCGCCGGGTCGTCTCGTCCGAAACGGGGGACGGCGTGGCGATGCTCTACGAATTGATCGAAGAGGGCGGTGTCAGCCCGTCGCGTCAGGCGGGAATGCACGAAATCCGACAGGTGCTCGAGGCGGAGATCGACCGGCTCCCGGACGATTACCAGCGTGTGATTCGAAGGCTGTTCCTCGAGGGTAAGAGTGTCGGCGACGTGGCCGAGGAGATGGGGCGCACCACGGGGGCGATTCATCTCCTGCGCATCCGCGCCGTCAAGCGCCTGGGGGAGATGCTGGGCTCCGGCTCGCGTTTCTTCAGCCATCATTGATCGCCGGACGCCGCGATCGGGCGCCCGGCGCATCACAGCGCCACGTCGATTGACGAATTGCGATGCATGACGATTCTTCCAACAAGAGCGACGCCCATCTGATCGCCGACGTCATGCGCCAGGTGCAGGCGGTCGATCACCGCGCGCGCGGCGGGCTGGAGGAACTGGGCGGTTACCAGATTCTCGGCGTTCTCGGTCAGGGCGGCATGGGCGTTGTCTACCGCGCTCGCCAGAAGAACCCCCAGAGAGAGGTCGCGCTGAAGGTGCTTCGGACCGGGCTCGTCACGGGAGAGCTGCTGCGCCGATTTGAAAAAGAGGCGCAGGTTCTCGGCCGACTGCATCACATCGGCATCGCGCAGATCTACGAAGCCGGGGCCGCCGACGCGGGACTGGGCCTCCAGCCGTTCTTCGCCCTCGAACTCGTCGAAGGGCTTCCCGTCACGGATCACTGCGAGGCCTACAAGCTGAACCTTCGCGAGCGCATCGCGCTGCTCGTGCGGATCTGCGACGCCGTTGATCATGCGCATCAGAACAATGTCATCCATCGGGACCTCAAGCCGAGCAACATTCTCGTGGACTCGTCAGGTCAGCCAAAGGTCCTGGATTTCGGCGTCGCCCGCGTGACGGACGCCGATGTGCACGCGGCGACGATGCGGACGGAGGCGCGCAAGCTCATCGGCACGCTGCCCTACATGAGTCCCGAGCAGGTGCGCGGCGATTCCCGAAAGATCGATGCGCGATCCGACGTCTACGCGCTCGGCGTGCTTGCGTACCGCGTATTCACGGGGCGATATCCGTTCCACGTATCAAAGACGTCGATTCCCGAGGCGATTCGGGCCATCCAGGACGACGAACCCACGCGGCTGAGTCTCGTGGATCGCTCGCTGCGCGGCGATGTCGAGACGATCGTTCTGAAGGCGATGGACAAGGATCGCGAGCGTCGATACGCGTCGTGCGCCGAATTCTCGGCCGACCTGCGACGCTACCTCGATGACGAACCGATTCACGCCCGGCCCGCGGGCTCTGTCTATCGGTTTCGAAAATTCGCACGGCGAAATCGGGCGCTGGTGCTCGGAACGGCGTCGGTCATCGTGACGCTCCTGATCGGTCTGGTCTTCACGGGGATCGCCTCGAATCTGGCGGAGCGTCGCCTCGCCGATTTTCGCCGCCTGGCGGACGCGCGGGAACTGGAGCAGCTGAAGGCGGAAGCGAGGCGACTCTGGCCGGCCAATCCGGCGAATATCTACGCCATGGAGGACTGGATTCAGCGCGCCACGCCGTTCCGCGAACGACAGGTGATCTACCGCAATCAGCTGGCGCGTCTCCATGAAAAGGCGATCGAGAAGAACCTCGTCAAGCAGCTCGATCTCACGGGCGTTCGCATGACGGACGAACTTCACGAAGTGAGGAATCGCATCTCGGAGCTGGAGCGCCGGCGGCTGCGGCTTCGGGACTCCGCAAACAAGGATGATATCCGGGAGCGTCAGCGGATCGATTCAATGCTGAAGACGCTGTCCGCCGAAGAACGCGATATCCATCAGTCGATTCCGTCGGAGCACTTCTGCAGATTCGCCGATCCCGCCGACGCGCTGCAACACGACGTCCTCGTCGATCTTGTGCGGAATCTCGAGGACTTCTTCGATACGCACGACGGCGTGTTCACGGACATGCAGGGACGTCTGGAGAAGGCCAGGCGAATCTATGTCGAGTCCATTCAGGAGCACATCGACGACTGGAACACCGCCATTTCCGCGATCCGCGACCCGAGTCGTTTCCCGATGTATCGCGGCGTCCCCATGGTGCGCCAGATCGGGCTCGTCCCGCTGGGACCGGATCCCGATTCGGGTCTTTATGAATTCGTCGATATCCAGACGGGGGATGTGCCGACGCGAGGTCCGGATGGTCGACTTCAGATCACGGCGTCGTCGGGGGTCGTGCTGGTGCTGATTCCGTCGGGAACGGCGATCATCGGCGCGTCGAGGACCGGGGCCGAGAGCGATCTGGCGAAACAGCGCATCGATCCGATGGCGGGTAACGACGAGCGGCCCGTGCATGAGGTCAAGCTCGGCGCGTTTCTGTTGTCCAAGTACGAAATGACGCAGGTCCAGTGGCGGCGTGTGGCGTCCGACAATCCCAGTCAGCTGCAGTCGAATCCTCTCGAATCCGGCGCGACGATGTCGCTGCACCCCGTGGAAAATGTCGCATGGGACACGGCCGTTGAGGTACTCTGGCGTCAGGGGATGGCGCTGCCGACGGAAGTCCAGTGGGAGTACGCGGCCCGCGCGGGGACGGCGACGCCCTGGTGGACGGGGGCGACCCCCGACACGCTCGCCGGCGCCGCCAATCTGGCGGATCGCGCCTACCACGATCGTGGTGGTCCCCTCTACGCCAACGCGGAGATGTCAATCGACGACGGGTATGGCGACACGCACGCGCCGATCGGGCGGTTCCGACCCAATCCGTTCGGCCTCTACGATATTCTCGGGAATGTCTCGGAATGGTGCTATGACGCCTATGGCGCCTACACGCTCCCGACGGGTTCCTCCGGTCGGCGACAGTCGGGGCGCGGCGAGTCAGGCTATCGCGTTCATCGCGGCGGTTCGTTCGCTGATGGCCCCGGCAGCCTTCGATGCTCGGCGCGCGGCCGGGCGGCGATCGAGTACCGCGCCGGCGCCCTCGGGATTCGGCCGGCGCGCGAACTCGTTATTCGGTAACGGCCGCGTGGGGCTCGTTCAGCCGAGCAGCTTGCCCGGGAAGAACTTCAGCGGTTTGTCGGCCGGGCGCGGCGTCGCGGCGCCGAACCCGGGAAGAATCGGCACTTCGATGACCGCCTTTTCCGCATCTGTCGTTCCGATTCGGAGGATTTCACCCCAGGTGGGCGGCTCGTAGTCCCCACCGGGCATGATCACTTCGATCGTGGAGTCACCTGGATGCTCCGCGTCCGGCGGCAGAAGCGTCACGATATAGTCCTCTGCGCTGCATTCGAGCGACGTGACCCTGACCGGTGTGTCGCCGTGGTTCTTGATCGATATCCGTCGCGTTTTCGTCGGGGCCAGTTTCGTGTTCACGACGATCTTGGGCGGCGAGATTTCGAGGCGTTCCGGCAGGCGCGCGTAGATCGAAACCACCCACGTCGGTCGATCCGGCACATTCGTCTCGAGCCGGATGAGGGCGTTGTTGTAGCCCAGATTGTAGGGGGGGGATCCGACAATCGTCAGTTCGAACTCCTCGCCCGGTGTCGTCTCGCGAAGCGTCGCCTTGAACCGATCGCCGGCGATCGGCGCCAGCTTCATGGTCAATGGCGAGTGGCCGGACGTATTGGTCAGCCGCAGCACACGGAAGAGCGTCTCATCCTTCGAGATGACGTCGAAATTCGCCTTCTTGTCCCTGACCTTGGCGAGAGCGGCGGGATCGTTTGCATCGATTCGACCGTCAGCGATGACCTCGATCGAGCAGACTTCCTTGACGTGGCCGCGCATGTAGATCGTCCACTCGGGTTTCTTCGGGTCGTTGAACTTGACCTTGAGATCGCGGACGAGATCGCCTTCGGCGTTCTTGGTCGAGAGGATGTAGGGGATGACGCCTTCCTCACCCGGCTGGACGACTTTGGAATAATCGCCGGGCTTCGAGCAGCTGCAGTATCCCTTCGGCGGAGAGAGGATCATTAGCGGCTCGCTTCCGACATTCCTGAATCGAAAGTCGTAGGTGATTGTCGAGCCTTCCCACGCGGTGCCGAACTCATGAACGGATGGATCCAGCGCCTTCCAGCTCGGGCCGCTGACCTCACTCACTGCGGGCGCCGGTGTCTCCGTTTTCGGCGTGGACGGCTCGGGCTTCGGTTCGATTCGAGGTTCAGCGGACGCCGGCGGCGTCTCGTCTTTCGAGTCACGGGGCTTCCCGCTGGTTTCGTCCTTCCTGTCGGAGGAGGTCGTCGCGACGTCCTTCTCGCCCGCGGGCGTTTCCGATCTGGCCGGACTCCTGTCGCAGCCAATCACAATGAACATGCAAAGCGCCAGTGGCGCCGAGATCCAACGGAGGCGATCTGTTGTCTTCACGAGTGTTCCCCAATTGAAAGACGACGCCGTGTCACGCCTTCGCTTTGCGGCGCGTCCTGGTTTTCTTCTTTGTTACGGATCCGGTCTTCGACGCCGGGCGCTTCGCGGGCGCGGCGCGCTTCGACACTTTTCGGGCGGCGCCGGTGGATCGCTGGGCGCGCTTGCGCGTGGCGGTAAGCGGCTTGTGCTTCAGCGCCTCGCGGATGATCTTCACGGCCAGATCGGCCTCCGATTCCGCCTCGAAGCTGAACATGCCGACGTACTCATTCCGCACGACCTGGGCGATGAAAAAGTTGATGTTGATCCCCGCTTCCGCCAGGGCCGACGCGATCTGACGTCCCAGCCCGATGCGGTTCTGCCCCATGATTGAGACGCAGGGGAAGCCCGACTTGCGATAGCCCGCTCGGCGCGCCGAGCGCTGAGGGGCGGCGCCCTCGACCGGGAAGACTTCGATGGTCGCGCCAGTCTTGTCCGGATGGCTGTATCCCATCACGAGATCGAGATTCACCTGACCTTCGGCCAGGGGGCTGAGCGAGGCTGCGAGGGAGCCCGGGGTGTTCGATGTCGTCGTCGTCCAAAGCGTTGCCCGTTTGACGGTGACGGCCATATATCGATCCTCCGTTGATTTGCGGGAACCACCAGAGCGTATCACGTCCGCGCGGGGCGGAGCGACAGCTCACGAACATGCGAGTCCATTCGAGTCGTTGCAGTTTAACTGGCGGTCGGCCGTGTTGCGAGTCCGATCGCCATCCGGCGTCGCCTACGCGAGTAACTTGAACGTCACGAACAGCGAAAATCCGATCGCCAGCATGCCGGCGAGGATCATGACGCACAGCTTGATCGATGCGAGCGGGACCTTCTTCAGTTCGACGCAACGGATCGTCTTATAGACGATGCTCACGCTGAGAATCAGCGGGATGAGCATGAGCAGCCGACCCACGCCGCGAATTTCAATCCAGTTGACGAGCAGGTCGTTGAGCCAGGTCACGAATTCGCCGCCTTTCGCAACGTGGAGGGCGCCCTGGGGCGCGCCGCGTCATTCAGTCGCTCGACGCGGGCGAGAACGTCCAGGATGACCAGCAGATTCAGCAGCCCGGCAACGCCGGCGTAAATGACGCCGATATCGCCCGAGGGCCACGGCGCCTTGAAGCTGACAGTCGGGTCCGCCTTTTCCCGTTCCCGCAGCGACCTTCCGGCCTGCCACGCGATCAGCGCCTGGGGGCCCAGGCACATCTGGGCGGCGATCCACGGACCGTTTTCACGCTCCGATACGACGCTGCGTACGCCGCCGACGGCGACGCCTCCCCAGAAGGTGGTCGTGATGACAAGGAAGAGGATGATCGCCCGGGGCTTCTCACCGATCCACCAATGCCCGAGACCAGGCATCAGCCACGCAAAGAGCGCGGCGAGCGGGGCCGAGGGTAGCGTTTCCTTTGCTCGACTGGGTTTCGCCACTCAATTCGCCTTCACATCGCGGAGTTGATGAACCGTCATCCGCCCATTGCGCACGGACCGGCGGGATCGCCGCAGCGACCACAGCCGCCCATCGGCGGAGGCGCGGCGCTCGCGCCACCTTCCGCGGATCGCGCGGCAAACACACTGAACTGCCGCTGGACTTTATCGGCGCCGCACTCGGGACAGCGGAGTTCTGACGCGTCGGCCGGGCTTCGAATCAGCTCCTCGAAGCGGGCCTCACAGGTGTCGCATTGAAATTCATGGATCGGCATATCGCGTACCTGATCAACGCAAGTCGTTGTCGATTCTTTCCCTGCTCGCAGTATAGAGGGGGGCGGGCCGGGGGCCAAACCCGGAATCCGCCGCGATTCCGGCGGGATAGGGCGGCGGCCGGCGTTCACGTGGACACGTGGCTCGACGTAGCTAGGATAGCCCGAACACACGAGGAGGCGAATCTCAGAACATGGCCGCAAGACCTTTCCAACTGATGGTGTCGATCCTGGCGGGAGACGCCCTGAACCTGCTGGGCGCGATTCGAATGGCCGAGAAAGCCGGCGCCGACTGGATCTCTCTGGACGTATCAGACGGGCACTTTGTTCCCACGATCAGCTTCGGCGAGGAAGTCGTTCGCCGCACCTGTCAGGAAACCACGCTCCCGGTCGAGGCCCATCTGATGGTCAGCCGCCCCGACGACTGGATTGAGCGGATGGACGGGTGCGGACACACACAGATGATTTTTCATCTGGAAGCCAGCCAGCGGGCGATGGGTGTCGTCAACGCGATCCGAAAGAAGGGCGTCCGGCCCGGCGTCGCGATCAATCCGGAAACGCCCGTCGAGGCGCTTGAACCACTGCTGCCGTATATCGACAGCGTCTGCATGATGGGCATCGCGCCAGGATTCGCGGGGCAGCAGCTTCTCGAATACACATTCACGAAAGTCGCGCGGCTGCGCAAGCTCATCGATGAGACGGGGAGCGGGGCGACGATCACCATCGACGGCGGCGTCAAGGCGCACAACGCCAGACAGCTCGTCGAGGCCGGTGCCGATGTGCTCGTTGTCTCGTCCGGGCTCTACGGCCACGCCCAGCCCGAAGAAAGCCTCAGCGAAATGCGTCATATCATCGCGGGCGACTGATTGTCCCTGTACCGCCGGCGGCGCGTCACGGGGGCGTTGTCGAATCGCCTGACGCCGGGAATCCATCCCCGGAATAAAAGCGACTGCGCCAGCGCCGATTGCCGGCGCTGTGCAGTCGTTTGTGCTCCCGGACTCGAGGGGGTGAAGGAACTTGGGGATTCGGAGCCGGAAGTTGGATTCTGTGGGGGCGACACGTTGCTCCGCCGCGCGGAGCGACGCCGGCATGACCGGCGCGCGCCGCAGCGAACATGCCCCCTGGTATTTCTCGTTCAGGATTTTCGGCGCGAACGACGGCGATGCGTCTCGATCGACGCCGCGCGCCTGCGATTCGAATCATGAGTCGTCCGGCGTTGTCGCGCCTTGCAGCGCTTGCGGACTTATTCCTGAGAATTTTCGGCGTCCCGAAGGGCCTGGCTGAGTCGCTGTCGAGCGTCGCCGGACAAGGCGCCGCCGGCGTCCGCGGCGGTGGGGGGGGCGGCGTCGTCCCGCAGTCGCGAAATGGCCTGGTCGAGGATTCTGATCTGCTTCGCCGCAATTCGGCATGATTTGCAGACGAGCTGGTGCATCGCCATGGCGAGGCGTTCGGCCAGGCTCAGTGGCTCCAGCGCCTGCCGGGAGCGCAGGCGATCCGCCTCTTCGCAGCGGAGCGTCAGGATGTACCGGAGCTTGCTCAACATGTCAGGCGGTTGTCCGATCGTCCTCGTTATCAAACCACTTGCGCGTCAGACAGGATCGCAGTCGCTGCTTGGCCCGATGCACGAGCGTCCAGAGATTCGTCGGACTGACGTCCAGACACTTGCATACTTCATCCGAAGGTATCTCATCCAGCACACGAAGGCAAAACGCCTCACGCATCGGACTGGGCAGCGCCTCGACACATTCGCGCAAAACCCGCTGGAAATCCTCTGATTCCAGCTTCGAATCGACAGTCGTCCAGGCCGTGGGGCGTTGAATCCAGCTTCCCTCATTGAACAGCGACTCGTTCCCCGGATCCGCGACGTGTCGCTGTTTGTCCTTTCGCCGCTTTCGCAGAAGATCGATGAGCTTGAAGCGGAGAATCCCGATCAGCCACGTGCGCTCGGCGGAGCGCCCGTCAAAGGAGGATCGCGCCGACAGGGCGGCGAGCAGCGCTTCCTGGACCGCCTCTTCGGCCAGTTCGGCCGAGCCGATTCGCAGCATGGCAAATCGATACATGGCGTCGCCATGCAGCTCGACCCATTGCGACGGATCGCTCAGGCCCGACGAATGTCGCGACACGGCGGCGTCACGCGTTGCGGGACCGCCGTCGTCCGAAGAGCCGCGATTCGTTTTCCGAATGTCTGTGTGGGCGCCACTCACAGCGTCAGGTTCCGCCTCCGATTGTACCCGTCGCGATGTCCCTACGAGTAGACGGCGGTATTTTTCCATCGGATTTTCGGGAAAGTGCGGGTGACAACCGGAACGATTCCTCAGGTCGGCGGGGGCGGGAACGGCCGGCGGGGGGCGGACGCCCACGAAAAAGGCCCGCTGTCGCAATGACGACAGCGGGCCGCGAATCGATTCAGAAGTCCCTGCGGGTTCGATTAGCGTCGCATTCGACGCATGCGTCGCTTCATGCCCATGATGCCGACGAAGGTCCCGACGACACTGATGAGGACACAGGGGCCGCACAGCGGGATGCCGAACAACGACTGGAACAGGAAGAAAATCGGCGTGCAGTTGGTCGGCGTCGTCTGTGGCGCCGGCGGCGTGTTGTCGTTGTCGTTCGTGTTCCCGTTGTCGTTGGAATTGTCGCCCGTGTTGTCGTTACCGTTGTCGGTATTGTCGTTGGTGTTGGGCTGTGGATTCGGCGCGGGTGTCGGGCAGTTCGCGTTGGCGCACGTCGTGTCGTCTCCCTGATAGGTTCCGGTACACGCCGCGGCCTCGACTTCCGTGCAGGATCCGTCCCCGGCGCAGCAGGCGCCGAGCACCGGCTGCGGCTGAGGACAGTCCGCCGTAACGCAGTCGGATCCGAATCCCTGCCAGCTTCCACTCGCTGCGGCACATTCGGATTCCGTCATTTCCTGGCACGATCCGCTGTCAAGACAGCAGGCGGCGGCGGGCTGGGCGCACTGCGCCGTGGCGCAATCCGATCCGGCGCCCTGCCACGCGCCGCCGTCCGCTTCACAACTGGTGATCGTCGTGTTCTCACACGTACCGTTTTCGAGGCAGCAGGCCGCCACGACGGGGACGCATTTCGACGACGCGCAATCCGAGCCATATCCCTGCCAGTAGCCGCCGGCCTCGTCGCAGTCCGCTTCCGTCACGTCGTCGCAGGCGCCGTCATCGTAGCAGCAGGCGGCCACAGGCTGCGGGCAGTCGGCGCTCATGCAGTCCACGCCATATCCCCGCCAGTCCCCGGCGGTGTTGTAGCAGTCGTTCTCCGTCTGCATTTCGCAGGCGCCGTTCGCATAGCAGCACGCCGCGATCGGCTCCGGACAGAGGACGCTCATACAGTCGGAACCCAGACCCTGCCAGCCGCCGCCATCGACGTCGCAGCTCGCTTCGGTCCGCATCTCGCAATCGCCATTCGGCAGACAGCAGGCCGCAACGGGCTGGGGGCAGCTCGTCGTCATGCAGTCCGAGCCGTATCCCTGCCAGGCGCCGGACGCATTGTCACAACTGGCTTCCGTCTGCATTTCGCAGTCGCCGTTCGGCAGGCAGCATGCGGCGGTCGGCTGAGGGCATGCGGCCGAAGCGCAATCCACACCGAAGCCCCGCCACGAGCCGCCGTTCGATTCGCAGTCCACCTGCGTCAGGTCTTCGCAGGCGCCGTCGTCGTAGCAGCAGGCCGCCATCGGCTGTGAGCACATCACACTGGCGCAGGACGTGTTCGGTCCGTCCCAGATCCCGCCATCGGCTTCGCAGCTCGTCTCGCTGGATTCGTCACACACACCGTTCATCAGACAGCAGGCGCCGATCAGACAGTTGACGCCGGTACAATCTGATCCGTCGCCGAAATAGGATTCGCCCGTGGCGACGCAGTTGACGCCGAGCCTGATCTCGCAGGTCCCGTCGGACAGACAGCAGGCGCCGGCGGCGCCGCAGTCGATATTCGCGCAGAGGGAGTCGTCACCGCCGAATCGTCCGCCCATTTCGCGGCAGGCGATGATCGTGACGGCGTCGAGACACGTGTCGTCCATGCAGCAGGCCCCGCGGAACAGTCCGCACTGCTCGCTCTGGGCGATGTTCGGCATGCCCGGCGTGACGCATCGGCGGCTGAAGTCGGCGGCGCTGTTGTCGGTATCGACGCCATCCGGATAACGAGACAGTCCGACTTCAAAAACGGCGGGATCCGACAGCGTGAAGCCGTCCCCTTCATTCCACGGCGCCGAGACAATGCCCTCGTAGCTCAGGGCGTCGATCACGTTGAATCCGCGAACGGGCGTCGACCAGATGATCGCAACGGCGTCCGGCGCGCCGTTCTGAATCATGTCGGTGTCGGGCGACGCGTCGAGGTCGCAGTTGGGGACTGTCGCGCCATTGGCGCAGATGACGTAGTAGTCGCCGGCGGCAAGATCCACGTCGGGCAGTTCGATCGTTCGATAGATCGTGGCGTCATCGCCGTTGACGAGAACGACGGCGAACAGGTCCAGGTTGAGCGGACCCGCGCCCGTGTTCTTCAGCTCGATGAACTCCGCGGCGTCGGGAAACGTCTCCTGATCGTAGTCGATTTCGTTAATGACGAGCGTCGGCCGGCAATCCGCCGCGGCGCAATCGACGCCGTCGCCCTGATAGGCGCCGAGCAGCTCGGTTTCGCAGGAGGTCTGCGACACGTTCATACAGTCGCCGTTCGTCAGGCAGCACGCGCCAGTCTGAGCGAACGCGCGATTCGCGGCGACAAGACTGAGGCCGGCCACGAAGAGACCGACGCAACGGCTGAAGGGATGGGGATTCATGCGAACAAGACTGAACATGTAGGGTTCCTCTGAAGTGTGTCTGCCGAGTTTCTGTACAGCGCGCAAACGCGCAATCGTCACGATTGAAAGTCAATCCGGCGATTCTGAGAGTCAGCTTGAAGTCCTGCTTCACACGGCGAGTGCTGAGCGGAATCGGCCCTTTCTTTGGCATCAGCAGCGTATCACGGACGACTGCTGTTGCAACTGGAAACGCCGCTGTTTTGCGTGCGCCAATACTGAAAAACTGCGAAGCGTGCGCAGTAAATGCCGAACTGACCGATAAGCGCGCATCGAAGGCGACGGGCTGTATTGGCAATAGGATGTGTCGCGAATTCGACAGGCGCGATGGCGATGGGTGAGTGATTGACAGGCGTCGCCGCTCAGGGCGTGGCGCCGCGTCGCTGACGCGATGAAGCGCGCGTATCGAGCCATGATTTCAGCGTCGTGGACGCCAGGATGATGACGCCTCCCACGATCGACCAGGTATGGGGCAGTTCGCGCTGAAACGCATAGGTCCAGATCGGGTTGAGCACGGGTTCGATGAGCAGAATGACGGCGGCCTCCAGGGCCGGCACGTGCGCCACGGCCCGGGTCAGCAGGATGTAGGCCAGGGCGATCTGGAACACGCCCAGGTACCCCACCAGCAGCGCATTCTGTGTCGTCATGTTTGCGACGGGAAACGCGAACGATGCGCAGGCGGCAAACGCAAGCAGATTACCGATGACGATCGCGGGCGCCGCTGCGTTGCCCTTCGCGTTGTCCTTGCGAAGCAGCCGAAGCCCGAGAATCGTTCCGGCCCACGTCAGCCCCGATACGATCGCGAGCGTCTTGCCCAGTGTCGGCTGCGGCGCCGTGAGTTGCGCTGATTCCCCCGAGAAGAAGAACAGCGCCATGCCGACGATCATCAGGCCGATGACGGCGAAATCGCGCCGGCGAATGGGTTCGCTCAGAACCAACGGGCTCAGGGCCAGCACGTACAGCGGCGCCGTGTCCTGCAGGAAGATCGCGTTCGCAGAGGTCGTCATCTTGTTCGCGACAACGAAGAGCACCATCGTCGCGCCGTACATCACGCCGACGATGACCGATCGCATCGACCAGCCCGTTCGCGCCGATCGCATGGCCAGAAAAATGAGCGCGGCCGCGATCAGTGAGCGAAAGCCCGCGACCTGCCAGTGATTCAGCGTGCACGCCTTGATTGCGGCGCCGCCGGTCGAGAAGAGCAGGGCGGCGCCGAGAATCTCCAGGCGCGGCCGCAGTTCAGTTAGGACGGGCTTCGTTTCCACGAGTTCTCCACCGGCGCCAGGCAATCCCACGCCGGACGGCGTACGATACCGGCCGCTGACAGGCCGCGGAAGATGCGAAGCAACTTGCCGACGTCGGGGGCAACGCGGTCGCGCGTCAACGCGTACGTATCGTGTTCCCGTACTGATGGATGGCCGGATGGCGCGAGGTTACTTTCCGCCGCACTCAATCGACACGCATCGGCTGTAGTCGGCCCCGAGCTTGCCGCAGTTGATTCGGATCATGTTCGATCCGTTGGGCGACCAGCCCGCCTTCTCAATGCCGGCCGCGTCCAGCCGCGGTAGCGCTTCCTGGTTGCCATAGGCCGCACGGAGTTCGTCGATCGACGCTCGCTTCTGATGGATCGGGTCGTCTGACGCCAGCCGCGAGACAGTGACCTCCTGAACGGCATTCGCATCGAAATCACCGACGACCTCAAGAATGACGTCGCGCCGGCCGATCGCCGAGTCCGCCGTCGCATCCAGCCCGGAAAGAAACACCTCGAATCGCCTCTCGGAGGGACGATACTGGCCGATGTGCATCACGAAGTCGGCTTCGTTGTGGGTAAAGAGCTCATGTTGTCGCTCGCGGCACGTGTAGACGCGAAAGATCAGCTCATCCCGTCGTGAGCCATCCGTTCGCTTCCCCATCACGTTCATCGTCTTCTCGTCGACGTGCATCATCGGAATGATGGCGCCGGCCCGCGCGAACAGCGGTGGTGTGAACACGCCGTCCATTCGCGTCGGGTCAATCGTGACGCTGCGTCCACTGTCGCCGGCGTAACGCCGACCCGACTCAAAGTCGTACCAGTCACCCGCCGGCAGATAGACGTTCCGGCGCCGTTCGCCGGCCTTCACGTCCGTCGCCATCATCAGGTCGCGTCCGATCAGCTTCTGATCGGCGATCTCGCGCACGCGATCGTCGTTCTGGTAGTAGTACACGAGCGGCGGAAAGACCGGCGCGCCTTCGTCTGCGGCCGCGACAGCCAGCGAGCAGAGATAGGGCGTCAGCGCGTATCGTCGCCGCAGATTGAAGCGATTGCTCTTCATGTCGCCGACGCGATCCGGCGCCGTCTGGTAGCGGTTCTCCGTGTTCGACGTGTGCGGTCGCAGCGGAACGTCCAGCAGACACGAATGCGCGAACCAGCGCGTGTACATCTCGTTTTCGTCGTCGCCCATCAGGCTGTCCCGCCGGAAGCCGCCGATATCCGAGCCGAAGTAGTCGATACCGCTGAGGCTCATGTGCATCTGCACGTTGAGGTGCGCCGCCAGGCTCGGCAGGTTGGAGCCGATGTCGCCGGACCACATGCTGGCGCCGAATCGCTGAATGCCCGACGTGCCCGAGCGCGACATGATGAACGGCGGGCGCGAATGTCCGTGGCGAGCGTACCCCCGCGCGATGCTCTCGGCCCAGCGGAAATTGAACAGGTTGTGGGCGTCCGCGTGGCTGTGACTGCCGGGGACGGCCGTGTTCATGTACCAGAATTCCTTACGATAGGCCTCGGGCTCGCCCAGGTCCGTCCAGTGTCCCTTCACGCCGGCCTCGACGAGCGGTTCGCGCTTCGTGTCGTGCCAGTAGTCCGCGCCGGCGGTGTTCGTCCAGTCGATCATGCCGCCGTCTCCCCACCAGCTGTCGATCCGCGCGGGCTTCTCGCCGGACGTGTCGCGCACGAGGTAACCCTTGTCCGCCATCGTCCTGTATTCCGGCAGGCGATGATCGACGTAGGACTCTTCGATGACCATGAGTTCCACGCCTTCGCGATCGCTGAGCTCCGCCATCTTTGTCTTCGGATCGGGGAACTTGTCCAGGTCCCACGTGAGCGAGCCCATCTGTTTGCCTTTGTAGTCGTCGCGAATGTCGCCGAACCACTGGAGGTCCAGCACGAAGCCGTCGATCGGGAACTGGTTCGCCCGAAGCGTTCGCAGCTTGTCATCGAGCTCCTTCCAGTCGTCGAAGCCGTATTCGCTGAGCCACAGACCGAACATCTTTTTCGGCGGGACGGGCGCATGGCCCACGAGCGCCATGTAGCTTCGACGAAGTTCCGGCAGGTCGGCGCCTGAAATGACAAACCATCGCAGAGGTGTCGTTCGCGGTGGCACGCTGAGTGTCCAGGTGCGATTGCCGTCCGCGTCCGGCGCGTCGGCCTTCGAAAAATCCCAGGTCTGCGGCGCCGTGTCGTCGACGAAGATCGCAAACTGCTGGTGGTCATCACCCACGCAGTAGAGAATCGGGAACTGCGCATTGCCGACATAGCCGCCGTGGAACTGCACGAGCATGTTGCCGAACTCGCAGCCGGGCGTGCGCTTGCGCCCCCCCCAGTCGCCGTTGACCACGCCGGCCTCTCCGAACTGCTCGCCCAGGCCATAGAAGTTCTCGATGGTCCCCGACGTGAATGTCAGACGAACGCCGCCATCGCTGGCGATTTCGGGTCGGATCGTCGCGAGTGACGGCGCTCCATCGACGCCGGATGACACCGCAATCTCAATCGAGTTCGCGATTCCGCCGCCCGTCGTTTGCACGATGGCGTTCGACCAGTCCGTTGGAAACTCCCGGGCCTGTTCGTTGAGTACGTCGGGACGGGCGATCATCGGAGACAGGGTCATCGGTCGCCACGGCGCCGGTCCCGCAATCGCCACAGCCTCCTTCGGCGTTGCGTCGCTCGACGTGGTCCCGCCGAACTCGCACTGAAAGAGCCTGTCGCCGGCGCCCGACAATGTGAGCTCGCAGCCCGATTGTCTCGCCGTCCACACGGTCGGCTGGCCGGTCGTCGCGCGCTGGCTGCAGGCCAGAAAGCCGGGACTCGCGACAACCATCGCGCACAGGGCGATTCTCGTCAGGCGTCGGCTTCGATCGGTTGTTGTTTTCGAAAACGTTCTGGGGGATGATGACATCTTGAGAACCTCAATCGGACTGTTGTGGACCGCGATGATTGGAAGTTGCGGCATAGAATAGGCGAATCCGCCGGACGCGACCATATGCTCATGACGCTCAAATCCACGCTCGATCGGCGCGTCCTGATTGTTCTGTCCTGGGTCGTTTTGTCCATGTGCGGCGCCGGTTCCTGTCCCCGGGATACGGCGACGCTCCTGCCTCGGGAATCGTCTGAACCCTTCGCGACAGATGGCTTCACACTCGTCGCGCGCATCGCCCACATCTCGGACACGCACGTGGTCGACGAAGAATCTCCCGCGCGTTTTCCCGCCGCAGCTGACATTACGCGCAGCGCGTGGCGACCTTATGAGGCGTACTCCACTCAGCTCGTCGACGGTATCCTCCGCCAGATCAATCGCATCCACGCGTCGGGCCGATCCATCGATTTCGTGATCAATACGGGCGACGCCTGCGACAATGCGCAGCGGAATGAACTCGCATGGCTGCTTACGCTCTTCGACGGTGGGCGCCTCAATCCGCTCAGCGGCGTGGACGATCGACTTCCGTGGCAGAAGCCCGATCCGTCGCTTGATCCGCACGCGGCCTTTGAGGCGCAGGGGATCTACCGGAACGCCGTCCACGGCGACGCCGCCAGCGTGCCCTGGTACGTCGTTTTCGGGAATCACGATTCGTTCGCCCTAGGTTTGTTTCCCATCTTCCAGGGGCCCGACGGCGTACGGGGCGCGCCACTGCCAGGGCGTGGACTGGGGGCGCCGCTGTTGCCGACGGACCTGAAGCCGACGGCGGCGCTGGCGAACGGAAATGTGACGCCGGCGGCGCCGGGACCGCCGAACCTGTTTGAGATTCCGCGATTCGTCTTTCCCAATCCTGATCGCGAGTACTTCGACAAGCGCGAGTTCATCGCCGCGATGTTCACGGCGAAGACGGGACCGACGGGGCACGGCTTCAGTGATCCCGTCTTCGGCGACAGCTGGTGGAGCCAGTCGCCCGTGGAGGGTGTTCGGCTGATCGGACTGGACACGTGCGATCCCGCCCATCGCATCCCGGGATTCTTGTACGTGGATGGATCGATCACGCAGCGCCAGCGCGACTGGCTGGAGGCCGAACTGACACGGGCGGATCAGAATGATGAGATTGTCATTGTCTGCTCGCATCATCCCAGCAACTACCTGCGGGATGTCTATGGTTCATCGCTTCTGCCGGACAGCTTTCGTGATTTGCTGAACGCGCATCCGAGCGTTGCGCTGCATCTCGCAGGGCACACGCATCGACATCGCGTGTCGCAGCGCGACAACTACATCGAAATCGAAACCTGTTCGACACTCGATCCGCCGCAGGAAGGCCGTATCGTTGAAATCTACCGCAATGCGACGACCGGCGAGATTGCCATTGCGTACGACGTCTTTTCCCATCTCGATGACACGCTTCCGGCCATCGGCGACGATCCGCTCCGATCGCTTCGCGCGCAGGCAAAGACCATTGCCGACGCCGACAAGACGGCGGCGGATCGTCAGCGGGAACGGGATCCGACCGGCGTCGACCCACGAGGCCGAGCAATCGATCGCCACGGCGTAATCCGCCTGCGCCACTGAGGGGCGGGGTTCACCGGACGCACGCGGCGGCGCGTGGATGGATGGCGGAAATGGGCGTTTGAAATTGAATTCGAGTCTGCAAGTTCAGATCTGAAATCAGTACTGTCCGGCTGAGGAGTGCGATCAAGCCTGTAAGCCTTTGGGTTC
>DAOPJV010000082.1:0-25155 GCA_035399845.1 Phycisphaerae bacterium
CATCCAACGCTACTTGAGAACGCTGGCCTGATGGGTTTTCAGACGGAGCCTAATCCTTCCGGACGAACGTCATTCGCTCGCGGTCCTTCACGACGCCGGGAAACTGCAGCGCCTTGTTGTGGATCACGGCGTAGACGCCCGGCGTCAGCAGTCGGCAGGCGAGCAGCGATTCCGTCACATTCTGGATCGCGTCGGTATCCCGGAACTCATAGGGACGCATGGCGCCCGTCAGCACGACGGGAATCCGCAGCCCCTGCAGCCTGTCGCACAACAGCTCGCCCGTGACGCTCAGCGTATCCGTCCCGTGAACAACGATGATCGCGTCGGCCTCCGCCAGTTCGCGCTGCACGGCCTTGACGATTGTCTCTCGATCCGCGTTTGTCAGATCGAGCGAGTCCTTGTTCATCAGTTCAACGTGCCGGATGTCCAGATCATGCAGCCGAAGGCGCAGCAGAATGCTGTCCAGGACCGAGTGGACGTTCCGCAGGGAGCCGTCCGTCTCGTCGTACGTCTTTTCGATCGTTCCGCCAGTTCCGATGATGCAGATCTTCATGGTCGATTGACGCAGGATATTCACGGCCCACGCATAAGATGTCAAAGTCGGAACCTGGCGCGAGGCCTGTCACTTCATGACCGGCCAACACCACAACTCACAGGCCGCGCCGACGTCTTTCCTTGCCGGGAGGCGCCGCCCCATCTACATTGAGGGATTCATCGCAATTCGGAGTCAGCATTGGCGGCGTCAGACGTACAAACCCGGCAATCCGCGGAGAAGAAGACCGCTCGGAAGTCCAGCAGGCAGAGCGCAGGCGGCGGTCCAACGCCCGCCATGCGCCAGTACCTGGACCAGAAGGAAGAAGTCGGCGACGCCGTGCTGCTCTTCCGCATGGGCGACTTCTACGAGACATTCTACGACGACGCGAAGACTGTCGCGCGCGTGCTGGGTCTGACGCTGACGGCGCGGAACAAGACGACGGACGCCCCGATCCCGATGGCGGGCGTTCCCTATCACGCGGCTGACACTTACCTCGCCCGCCTCGTGCGCGCCGGCTACAAAGTCGCCATCAGCGAACAGATGGAGGACCCGAAGCAGGCCAAGGGCGTCGTCAAACGCGCCGTCCAGCGCATCATCACGCCCGGCACCCTCACGGACGAAAACCTGCTCGACGGTTCGGCGGCGAATCTGCTCGTCGGTCTGTGCCCGACCGGGAAAGACTGGGCCCAGGGCCGGATCGGTCTCGCCAGCGTCGAAGTCTCCAGCGGTCGCTTCTTTGCCGAGATGCTGCCGGCCTCGCGCGTCGTGGATGAGGTCGCGCGACTCGGCCCCGCGGAGATCATCGTGCCGGAGCAGGCCATCGACGCGGCCCCGCAGCTTTTCGACGAGCTGCGTTCCGTTGTCGGCGCGGCGATTTCGCCGCGGGCGCCGCATGTCTTTGACAGGCATCTTGCGGAAAAGCGACTGCTGAAGCAGTTCAACGTGGCGTCTCTCAACGGGTTTGGCTTCGACACCTTTGACGCCTCGCTCTCGGCGGCCGCCGCCCTGCTCGACTACCTCGCCGAGACGCAGCGCACCTCGCTCGACCACATCGCGAGCATCGCCCAGCGACATTCCGGCGAACACCTGATGCTCGATCAGGTCACGCTGCGATCACTGGAAATCGAATCGACGATTCGTGATGGTCATCGCGACGGCGCCCTTCTTGGCGCGATCGATGAAACCGTGAATCCGATGGGTGGCCGACGATTGCGAGAATGGGTTTGCTTTCCCCTGCGCGACGCCGAGGCCATTCGCCTTCGCCAGCGCGCCGTGACGGCGCTGCGAGATCAGTCCGATCGACTGCGCGCGATTCGCGGCTACCTGCATGACGCCGGCGACGTCGAGCGCATCCTGGGCCGGCTCGGCGTGGGCCGCGTCACGCCGCGGGACATGGCGGCGCTCGGCCGAACGCTGGAATCCCTGGAGCCGATGCGCGACGCGATCGGACCGGCAATAGGCGGCGGCGATCAGGCGGACGCGCTGGAGCAGATTCGCGCGTCGCTTGCCGGGCTTGACGAGGTCGGTCGCCGCATCACGGGCTATCTGATGGAGGACGCCGCGCCTGTCTTTCGCGATGGGAACTACATCGCCGACGGCGTCGACAGCGAGCTCGATCGCCTGCGCAACATCGAGACGACGGGCGCCGAGTGGCTCGCGAAATACCAGGCGGAGCAGTCGCAGCGGACGGGCATTCCCACGCTGAAGATCGGCTACAACTCCGTCTTCGGCTACTACATCGAGGTCACGAATCAGCATCACGACAAGATTCCCGACGATTACACGCGTAAGCAGACGGTCCGCAACGCCGAGCGCTATATCACGAGCGAACTGAAGGCGCATGAGAACGAGGTCCTGACAGCGGCCGACAAGGCGAAGGCGCTGGAGCTGGAGCTGTTTCAACGGCTGCGCGACGAAGTGGCGGCGCGTCTTCCGGCCCTGCAGGCGGCGGCGGAGGCGATGGCGTCACTTGATGTGCTGGCCGGATTCGCCGAGCTCGCACGTTCGCGAGGTTACTGCCTGCCGGAGATTGTCGACGCGGAGACGACGGATGGCGACGACGCCGCGTTCGTTCTGGAAATCGTGGAAGGTCGCCATCCTGTGCTCGATGTGACGCTCGCCGAGCGATTCGTCCCGAACGACTGCCGACTCGACGCGGCGGCGGATCGCCTGCTGATCCTGACGGGCCCCAACATGGCGGGTAAGTCGACCTACATCCGCCAGATCGCGCTGCTCACCCTGCTCGCTCAGACGGGGAGCTATGTTCCGGCGAAGTCAATGCGGCTGAGTCCGACGGATCGCATATTCGCCCGCGTCGGCGCCAGCGACGAGCTTGCGAGAGGACACTCGACATTCATGGTCGAGATGGTCGAAACGAGCCGCATTCTCAACAATGCAACGGCGCACTCGCTGGTGATTCTGGATGAAGTCGGCCGCGGCACGAGCACCTACGACGGTCTGTCGCTCGCGTGGGCAATCACGGAGCACATTGCGGCGAAGATTGGCTGTCGAACGCTCTTCGCGACGCACTACCACGAACTGACGGAACTCGCCGAGCGGCTGGATCATGTTCGGAATTACAACGTGGCCGTGAGCGAGCAGTTGCGTCCGGACGGCACGGGGCGCGATGTCGCCTTTCTGCACAAGATCATCCCCGGCGCCGCCGATCGCAGCTACGGCGTGCACGTCGCCGAGATGGCCGGCCTGCCGAAGAGCGTGACGCGTCGCAGCGAGAAGATCCTCGCGGACCTGGAATCGCGGTTCGAAAAGGCCGGGCCGGGCGGCAAGGCGACGAAGAAACAGGAAGACGCCAACCAGATGCTGCTCTTCGGCGCGCAGGAACCGACGCCGCCGGAGTGGAAGGAAGTCGTCGAACGACTCGGCGCCATCGACATCAATTCCCTCACGCCGATCGAGGCGCTGAACGCGCTGGCGGCGCTGAAGGATGCGCTGGGCGACGCGGCTGACTAGCCCCCATTCAGAGCCTCGCTGTCCTCAGCGTGGCGAATGATCCAGCGTGACTAAGCCTCACTCCGCCCTGAGGACAGGGCGGCTCTGAATACGGCGCGGCTCGCGCGCGTGGCCAGAGCCATATGCGTCAGCAAGTGGCCTGGCGACTCTCAACATTCCGAGTCATATTCAATCAATGCCCGACGCCGAATACGCCGTCGGGCCCAGCCCGCTGAGCCGACGGCGCTGATCATCAGGCGCATGGCGCGATTGAATCACATCGCGCACTTGCCGGGCGCCTGCCTGAGCGCCCGACGAACGATTTTTTGATCCGACCGGTCGAATCCACGCAACAAGCCGGCATAGAATCGGCGGGCGCAAACCGAATCGGAAGTCGATCATCATGTGCAGGGCCTGCGCGATTCCGTCACCTTCGTTCTTCGTGATCGTGATCGTGATCGTGAGTTTCATTGCCAGTATTACGCTGCCAACCGCCAGAATGCTGAGCGGCTGGGTCGGCGGAATTGCGATGACACTGGGAATCGCATCATTGGCCGTCTTTTTCGGGATCATGTTCCTCCTGACATGGCGGGCGATTGTTGACTGGCGCCGCGACCGGCCGCGGGAGGATGACAACGCGACGGCGCTCGGCTGCTACAAGGGTCAGATCCGCGAATTGTCCTGGCGGAACAATCGATTCGCGCTGCTGGACTCCACAGGCAATTGCGTTGTGGATGTCGCCCTTGAAGACGCGCTCGACGTGATCGATACCGACGCGTTTTTTCTGGACGACGAAGTCAGTATCCACACACCATCGGGACCGTACGTGTTTTACCAATCGCGGCGCGAACGCGCAAAACTGATGAGTCTGATTGAGACGCTCGCGCGATCCAGTACAACGTTCCGCGCGGCGATCACCCGGCGTCGCCGCGAGTTTCTTCGCCGCGGTCTCACGTGTCTGCCGATTTCGCTCGTGGTCGTCGTCCTGATGGCGCCACCGATCGCCTTTCAGTTTCTTGCCTCTTCCGAGAAGCCGGACAGCCTCCTGCGGTTTGCGGGTGAAGGCCTGTTGGGGATTCTGTATGGAATTCTGTGGCTGGGCGTCGGCGCACTGACAATCCAATCCATGCAACGGCTGATCATCGCTCGAAAACTCGGGGCGCTGCTGGCTTGTGGACGGTAGTTGCGATCGGACATCGCGACTTTCCACATGCCGTGACATCTTCAATCAACGCCCGACGCTGAGTACGCCATCGAGCCCCACGTGTCGATTCGGATACGCCGTGTTCGCCCGACTACGCGTGCCCGACTCCCTCACGGTCGCGGCTCGGTGTGACATCCGAACCACGCGAGTCAGCAAGCGGCCTGGCGACTTTCAACATGCCGTGACATCTTCAATCAATGCCCGACGCCGAATACGCCATCGAGCCCCGCGTGTCGATTCGGAGTCGCCGTGTTCGCCCGACTACGCGCGCCCGACTCCCTGACGGTCGCGGCTCGGTGTGAACTCCGAGCCACGCGCGTCAGCAAGTGGCCTGGCGACTTTTAACATTCCGTGTCGTTTTCGATCAATGCCCGACACCGAATACGCCATCGAGCCCTGCGTGTCGATTCGGATACGCCGCGTTCGCCCGGCTGCGCGCGCCCGACTCCCTGAGGGTCGCGGCTCGGTGTCGCGACTCGATTGCGATCGCGGTTCGGATTGGAACGAACCGCGCGTCCTGCGAGGCCGACGCGGCGCCGGCTGGGGAGCGCAGGAAGGGATTCCTGCGGAATCGCTACATATCGGAGCGAGAAGATCATCGTGTCAAACGTGCTGGCAGCGATGAAGAAACCGCCCAGCCAGCGATCGATTCAGCAGAAGTCGCTACAAGTCAGCATGCACAACTATCCCGCCATTCGATAGATGTCGTTTCGCTTGACTCGGAGTATTCGATCTTTCTCGATCTGGCTCAATGAACTATCGCACCACGACTTCAATTCATTGTGACTAAATGGAAGAATCAGGATGTTGCAATGTCTGGCTAAATCGGACACAGTTCTCCGTGCTCCAGTGGAGAATCCGCTGCGACTCACCAGAAATGCGAAATTCCCACGTTTCGTAATCATGATATACCTGAGCGTTTGATCGACCGCAGAATTGCCGACACACTTCGAGTAGTTTTTTGACTCGACCAGAATACTATCAATTTTATACTCTCGTTGCCAGCATCCCCAAAGTCCGCTTCCAGGAAGCGATTCCAATCTAAGTGGCAGAATTGCGTCGACTCTGCCGCCAGTTACCCTGGATTCGAAGTCCAGATCTTGCACATCGGCGATGTCAGGTAAATTGCCGGCAATCAGATTAGCAGCAAGGTCGCGATAGGGATCGCCTTCCCCTACCGGACAACGATCGAACTCGACCAGCATTTGGTCGACGGTGCGACTAATCGCGCCGGGCGTCTCGTAGTAGCCGGCAGCAAGCCGTGCTCGAGCAATCGCAATCTTCTCAGGACGAATTGAAGGGTCGCCGCTCATCTATTGCAACCTATCGGCGCTCGGCACCTTTCCCGGTTACGAAACTTGCCATTGTGTAGGCAAAAACTGCCGACTCCAGCTCTCTTATCGGCGCTTTCCTACTCGAACTTCAATTGCACCCAGATTGGAGGTGTGTTCGAGGCCCATGGCCTAAAAAAAGGAAGAGGAGCTGGATTGAAGAGATTCAACCCATGCCCCTTGAAGTTACTTGTGCGTATTCTCTCGACCCTCCACCCAATCGTGCGTGTCCTACGCTCGCGGATGGCTCTCGTCGTAATCCTTCTTAAGCTGCGACGTCGTCACGTGGGTGTACACCTGCGTCGTGCTCAGCGACTGATGGCCCAACAGTTCCTGGACGCTTCGAAGGTCGGCGCCATTGTTCAGCATGTGCGTCGCAAACGTGTGTCGCAGCGTGTGCGGGCTGATCGACGGATCGAGGCCGGCTTCCGACAGGTACTTGTCGAGCTTTCGGCGAACGCTTCGCGTGCTGAGTCGCTGTCCGTGCTTGTTGACGAACATGGCGGCTCGATCGAACGACGTATTTCGCGGATCCTTCTGACGCATGTCGAGGTAGCGTCGAATGGCCGTGACGGCCGTCGGACCGATCGGCGTGATGCGTTCCTTGCGGCCCTTTCCGCGGATGCGGAGCTGACCGTTGACCGGATCGAGGTCATCGACGTTCAGCGCGACGAGTTCGCTGACGCGAACGCCCGTCGAATAGAGCGTCTCGAGCATCGCGCGATCGCGGGCGCCGAGCAGCGTCGTGTCGTCCGGCGTGCACAGCAGCTTCTGAATCTGCGAGATGTCGAGGAACTTCGGAAGGCGCTTCTCCTGCTTCGGCGTGCGGATCGTCGCGACGGGATTCGTCTGGATGTATCCGCGGCGGAGGCAGAACTTGTAGAAGCTGCGAAGCGTGGCGAGCTTTCGCGCCGCCGTCGCCTTGCTGTACTCACGCTCCGTCAGGAACGCGAGAAAGGACCGAATCTGGTTGGCGTCCGCGGCGAGCAGCTTCTGTCGAAGCGTGTCCGTCTGCGCCGACGTCTGCGTCGCAACCGCGACACTGCCGGGCGCTCCCGACGCCTGCTGTTGCTGCTGCATGTTCTGCGGCATCTGCATCCGGGAGACCGGCGCGGCGGCATTGATGGCCGCCTCGGGTCCGCCCAGCAGAAACTGGCTGAACTGATGCAGGTCCGCCGCGTAGCATTTACCCGTATGGGGTGAAAAGTGCCGCTCGTAGCGGAGGTAGTTAAGAAACTCGGAGACCAGAGGATGTTCGTGACTCATGATCGCGACACTCTTCTCGGCGAATGCTGACACAGTTGACTGCAACCTGGCCAAGGCCCGCTCCACGGCCGTCCCACCCGAGCCCAGGTCTTCAAGCGTCGTGTGGGTCTAACACACTGCTTGCTGCGGATGCTCCGTCCGCAGGCTCTGCTCCCGTATCGGGCCAATCCCGACCGGGGTTTATAAATAACTCACGAACTGCGAAGTTCGTCCAGCTCGTCCAGTTCGTCCAGTTCCACTTCAAGTCGGCGGCCCATCTGATAGCTCAACACGGCGGCGTCGAACCAGTCAAATTCCGTATCCGCGTCACACGCCAGGCTCGCAAACGCGCCGATCACGTCGGCCTCGTTACCGGGCGTGTATCGGAACAAATACCGATGTCCGCCCTTTACCAGCGATAACTGTCGTTGAGACTCATTCATGCGGGGACCTCCATGGGTTCCGCCTCTGACGCCAGTCGAAGCCGACGGGCGCGTTCCTGATTCATGAGACGATCAATCGCCTCATGCCAGCAGAATCGGAGATAAAGCGTCTGCACTTTCAGATACTGCTCCCAACCGAGATGAATATCCGCATTTTCTCTCGGTTTGGCGTACTCCATGACGCGCTCCCGCACATCCTTGTGATTGCCGTTGAGCACCATCTGCGTCTGGCTTGTCGGTACGTGCGGATCGTGATATCGCGCGCTCGCCACCGGGCTCGGCATGCGCGACGCCTCCACGGCGTCGAATCCCGCCGGCGCAGCGCCGTTGAGCGTGTACATCTGCAGCACGAGCCCCACGCTCGGCGTGTACGCGTCGTACTCCGTGATGCCCGCCACAATGATCGCGTCGGCGCCGACCATCTCGGCCGTCTCCAGCGCGTGCTCGGGCGATTCGATCTGCGTCCTGCCCTGCGCCGCCAGCGTCGCAATCACGCGATTGACGGGAAGGACGGTCACGCCGTCGACAAAGGTCAGTTCCGAGGCAAGCAGATCCGCGGCCTTGCTCGCATCAAACTGCAGTTCACCGCTGAAGTTCAGCACGGGCGCCACGGCGACGGTCATGGGTCGCAGAAACGCCGGCGAGATATTCGTGCGTCGTTCACCGAAGGAACAGCCGCTCGCCATCGCCGGCAGCAATGCGGCCACGAGGAGCTTGCGGGCGTCAGACAATGGGCGGCGAACAAATGGCATGGATGCGTTACTCAGATCGATCAGATTTCGCATGTTCGAGATCGTGTCGGGCCTGTCGAAACCCTGTCGACACGGCAATGCGGTCCCCTCGGCCACGGGCCGGGGCGTTTGGCGGCGTTATTCCTCGGTCTCCTCCGCGAGCGCCGCGCGTCGCGTGTTCGAGGTCGTCGCCGATGGCGCGTTCTCAAAGACGGGCGGCCGGAAAGGCTTGACGCTCCAGATCGTCTCCGCTTCCGCGGTCCTGCTGCTGAAGTATATGCGTCCGTCGGCGCCCCAGGCCGGTCCGTGGTTCGCGCTCTCCCCCGTCGTCACACGCTGAAAACCCCGTCCATCCGCGTCAACGATGCCGATGTCCGCCGTCGTCTCGCCCTCGATCCCCTCCTGTCGAACCATTGAGAACGCCAGCTGCGTTCCCTCCGGCGACCACGCGGGCGTGATCAACGCCGAATCGGGGCGATTTGCGACTTCCGTCGGGTACAGCGCTTCGTTTTCGTTCAGCTGCACCGTCCAGATGCTGAACCAGCGCGAACCGCGCGCACGGGCGCGCTGATAGGCGATGCGATCGCCCTTGGGCGACCACGTCGGGAACATGCCCTCGCCGATCAGTCGCTTGACGCCCGGATTCTCCACATCCGCCACCCAGATCGTGCTCACGCCGCGTCCCGAGTCCATTCGGCAATAGGCGATGTGGCGGCCATCCGGCGAAAACGTCGGATGCATCTCCTGGGCGGGATCGTTGCTGATCTGAATCGGATTGCGACCACTGACGTCAACCAGCCAGATGTCCCAGTTGCCGGCGCGATCGCTGGCAAAGGCGAGGCGAGTCCCGGTCTGATCGAAGCACGGCTGCGCGTCATTCGCGGGACCATCCGTGATCTGCGTGATCGTCGCGCCCCTGACGGACTTGATGTACAGGTGACTGTTGCGCGAGTAGCGCGTCGACGCGAACGCAAGTGAGTCGCCGGACGGATCGATCGTCGGATCGAAGTCGGCGCCGTCGACAAGCGTCGTATGCTGACGAAGGTCGCTGGCCGCCATGCCGATGAGCGACACATCCGGCCGCCCCGGCGTTCGCCCCATCAGATCTTCCGCGGGAAATCGCCGAGGCGAATCCACACGCCGCGTGTCTGACGGAGCCACCGGCGCCTCATTGGCGACGATCGGCGGCGCCGATTCCTGGCGGAACAGTCCGCCACTGCAACCGGCGAGCGTGGACAGGGACAACGCGAACGCCGGCTTCGCCAGGCGACGCCAGGCTCGATTCGCGTTACGATTCTTATTTCTAAATTTGTCAATTTGCGACAAGGAAGTCGCCCTTTCAGCGGCGCGTCAGTGACGTTATCGGCCGCGCCCGGACATCGAATTAGAAACAAGTCGGGGCTTTCGCAATTGTCCGATAAGCCCGCCCAGTTCTATCGTCTCCCGGCGGTAGCGCCCTTGAGAAACTCGACGCAACCTGTAGTCCGTAAGACCCGATTTTTCAACACGTTACGCACCCGCGCACGTCCGTAAGACGCGCCGGAATCGCGCGTCGAGGCGCAGGAAAATCCAGGGCCCCTGATCCCTGTCCGCGAGTCACGGTTTTGAGATCCGGAAACGGCGAAAACGGCGCAGCGATTCGGCGCGCCGTGAATGAGAATATTGAGCGTTTCGTCGTACCGTCGAAGTGAATTACCGATTTGCGGGCGCCAGACGATTCCTCAGCGCCAACGCGTTGGCGTTGTTCGGATCCGTCTTCAGAACGTCGTCGATGTGCGCCTGGGCTTCCCCCATCGCGCCAAGCTCGATCTCATAAGTGGCCGCGAGCAGGCGCCACTCGACAGACGACGCGTTTGATTCCAGCGCCTGCAGAACGAGTCCGCGCGCGTCCAGCAATCGCGTGCGCCGTTCGATCTCCGCAAGATCGCTCAGCAGGCGCGCACCCTCAATGAAGGCCTCGCCGTCGTTCGGATTGCCGGCCAGCTTTCGACTCTGCAGCTGGAGAAGCACTTCGTAGCACCTTGCCAGACCGCGATGCGCCGAGATGCTGAGCGGATTGACACTCAGCTCCGAACGATAGGCGCGGATCGCGGCGCCGCCGGCGGCTCGCGCCGTGTCCTCATCCCCGACTCTGGACGCGAGTTCGCACACATCCGACTGAATCTCGGCGTCCTGCGACGCGCTCGACTGCGCGTCCCGAATCGACTCCTTCGCATCCTTGGGGTTATTCAGCCCGATGCGCGTGCGGGCCAGGTCCAGGGCGATTTTCGCGCGAGTCGTGCCTTCCTTCTCATCCAGCGGCGCCAGTTCCAGCGCCTTCTCCAGGGCGCCGATCGCCGACGAGTACATGTACGAGTCGAGAAAGACCGATCCGAGGGCGGCCCATCCGCGATAGTCACGACGTCCCTCATCGGTTTCGTTGTAGATACCGAGGGCCTCGATGGCCTCTGGAAATCGTCGCAGTTCCTTTGCATAGAGACCGCTGGCCAGCTGAAGCCGGCTCATCTTCGGGTTGATGGCATTGACTTCGCGAATCAGCCGATCCGCGGTCTGGAGATCTCCCGTGTCGATTGCGTGAATCGCGGCGTCGATCGCCTGAACGGGATCCAGCGGCGGCGCGGGGGGTGATCCCGGCTGCGTCTGGGCGCCTGCGCCGCCACAGAACATCGCCATGGCGAGCCATCCGAAAGCGATCCGTCGAATCTTGCCGTGGGAAGTCATGATTAACACCTCTGAGGATCGTCGCGAGCTCATGCAATATTCGCCGATGGGTCTACGCCACCGACGCCACAAACGTTCGGTCGGCACATCGCCCGACCATTATCGGCCAGCGAAAGCGGCGTCGCCAGTTATCCGCGGATTGAGGCGTGGAACGATCTGTCGATCGGCGCGTGTGGCGCGGGCTCAGCCCTGAATGCTGAGCGACATGCGGATATCGTCGGCGTCGTCCGCCGCGTGACGATTGATCTGCTCCGTGCGAACCTTGTCCATGAGCAGCTGCCACGTCTCCCGCTGGTGCCGCAGGATCTTCAGGGCCTCGTCGATCAGCGTCAGACTTCGCCTGACATTGGCGTCCACGAGGCGGTTGTAGATGAAACCGTACAGCCCCGCCATCTGCTCGCACAGCGCCGGATTCACTTCGTATCGCAGACCATTGCGCAGCTCGAGAACGATTTTCTGCGCTCGAATCAGCTTCTCACACGACGCCTCGAAGTCTCCCTTCGCCAACGCATCGCGCCCCTGCGTGGCGAATCGAATCGCGCCGTCATACAGCATCAGCGTCAACTGCTCCTGTGACGCCGACATGACCGCGTTCTTCAGATACTCGTTCGAGTTGTTCTCGTACATTCGCGAGCGAACCCCTGAGTCGCTGTTTTCGTTGAGCGCGGCGCTCACAGACCACGCGCAACGTTCATCGGTCGTTGCGCCAGGCCGGATAAGCAGGACTCATGCGGTTACCGGAAAAATCGAAGAACCCGCGCCGAAATGACCGCAGCGCGCAGCGACGACGCCGTCAGTGATGAATCGATCCGCCCCGCGCTCGCGACGTGACGCCGCTTCGGCCGTGAACCTAGGCCGACGCCGAGAGCGAAGCCAGTGACGCCAGGCTCCCCAGCGCGTTCTGCTGGCTCTGCAGCTGGGCGATCACGCTCTCCATGTTCTGGAACTGCGCGAAGAGCCGCTCCCGCTTGCCGTCGAGCAGCGTTTCGAGCTGGGCGATTCGACTGTTCAGCTGATCCTCGCTTGTCTGCAGCGACAGATCCCGCAACGGAATCGTTCCGCCATCCGTGTCCGTCAGTCGATCGATTTCCGCCTGGATCTGGTAGGCGAGACCGCGGCGGGTCACTTCGCCGTCCTTGTTCGTCTCCTGCGTCGTAAAGAGCTCGACGACGCCGTCCAGGTCCGACTCGATGGCGCTGCGCAGCTTGTCCTCGTCCAGCGAAATCTGGCCACCTGTGTCGAATCGAATGCCGACGCTGCTGAACCTGTTGAAGGAGGACTCCGTCCCCGGAACAATCGTATTGATCAGGCTCGTCAGGCTCTGTCGCACCCGCCGCGTCGTCGCGTCCCCCTGCAGGATGCCGCGTTCGAATGTCTCACTGTCGAAGCTCGTCAATCGATCCAGGAGCGAAATCGCGTCGTTGAACTCCGTCACGAACGCCTTCACATCGCTGATGACCGACTCCTGGTCACGCGTCACTGTCACAGTGACCGGCTCGCTCGACACGCCGATCAGGTTCAGCCGCAGACCGGCCACGGCGTTGTTCAGCGTGTTACCACTCGTGCTGAAGACCAGCGGGCTGTCGGCGTCGGCGGGCCCGAAGGTCACAATCGCGTCGCGCGCCGCGGAGACGGTATCGAAGCTGAGCCCCGACGCGCCGCCGTCCAGCGCCAGCGCGCCGGCGACACCCGACTTCTCCGAGGCGATACTGAGCCGATAGGGCCGATTGCCCGAACCGTCGTTGATGACGGCGACACTGACATTCGCGCCGCTTTCTCGGATCTTGTTCGCAACGTCGTCAAGGCTGTCCGACGCGCCGATCGTGATTCGCTCTTCAAACGAACCGTCGATGTACTCCTGTCCTTCCGCCGCTTCGCCGAGGATGTTCAGCGCCTTCGCCGTGGTTCCGCCGGATTCCTCAATCCTGAGACGGCTGGCGCCACCAAAGGAATCGATGACGACGATGCCATCGCCCGTGTCATTGATGCGCGCCGTCAGACCGTCCCCGAGTCGCGTGCTGATCTCGCGGAGCACATCGCCGATGGTCCGCTCATCGCCCTGCGTCAGGTCAACCGTCGTCGTGGCGCCCGTCGATGTTGTGATCCTGAACTTCCCGCGCGGCACGCCGCCGTTGAAGTCCTCCAGTCGCGTGGCCTCGCTGATGTACTGACGCTGCAGGTTCTTTCCGCCGACGTCGGCGCCATCCACATTCGCATCGATACCGAGGGAGATCGCCGTGATCCCGGACACGTTCAGATTGCCGGTCACGTCCTGCGCCTGCGTGAGATCCGTCAGCGACAGCCCCAGCCCCGACGACGAGATGTTCGCCCGCACGTTGGTTCCCGCGGCGTTGATCGCATCGACGAGATCCGACAGCGTCGTGACGCCGCTGAGATTCACAGCCGCCCCGTTACCGGCGCGATCCGTGATGTTCAGGCCGCCGAGATCCACGCCCTGACCGCCATTCAGCGAACGCAGCAGGACGGTATCCAGCTCCGAGATCAATCGGCGTGACGTGGCGGTCGAGCCGTCGTAGGTTCCGATGATCAGGCCGAGATCCTGCGCCGTTCGCGATCCGCCAATCGACGCCACCTGTAATGGTCCGCCCGATGTGTCCGTCAGTTCGATGCCAAGACCATCTTCCGACACGGAGGCGATGAGCCGTCCGTCGTTTCCCGGCGCGTTGTTGATGAGCCGCAGGACGTCGCCGACGGTATCGACAAAATAGACATCCTCGCCCTTCAGTTCGTTTGCATCGACGGCGCCGGCGATCCCCAGCGCTTCGGCCGCCCCGCCGCTGACATCCTCGATCAACAGGTCGCCGGCGGCCTCCTCGCCGTCCTGAAGCGATGTGTCCCTGATCGTGATATTTCCGAACCCCTGTGTGACGTTGGCCTCGACGTCGATCTCCGTGTTGTCATTGATCAGCGTCAGAATGTCGCCCACCGTCTCGGCGCCACTCAGGTCGATTTCGGCGCTCGCGCCGGACCGATCGGTAATGCGGATCACGCCATCCGGCACACCGCCACCCGAGTTCAACAGCGAGAGCGGCGTCGCTTCTGTCAGATTCTGCGACAGATCGAACTGAAGCGCCGTCCCATCGCCCAGCGTCACTTTGAAGTCAGGGGAGCTGCGCTGCGTGCGAACACCATTGCCGTCGTTCAACTGGCGGAGCAGCGTGCTGTCGCCGAGAAACGCGACATCTCGCCCGACAATCGCGTTCGACGATGTCACGCCGACGACGCCGAGGTCGGACGCCGTCTTTCCTGCGCCGACTTCCTCGATCGTCAGCGAACCGGCGCCGCCGGAGATGTCGTCGATTCGCAGCCGACGGCCGTCGACACTCGCCCGCACCTGCACGCCCGAGGCGGAATTGATGGCGCTGATGACGTCGTTGACGCTGCGCGCCGAAACGAGATCCACGGTTGTCTGAGCGCCCGATTTGTCCGTGATCCGGATGCGCCCCGCGCGCACACCCTCGCCGCCGTTGAGCAGCGAAAGCGACGTGGATTGATTGACCTTTCCCGCGGCCGATTCGATGGTCAGCACACCGGTCCCGACAGGTGAACGATCGCTGGTCGCAAAGCCCGTGGAAATCAACTGATGCGTCGAGGCGAGATTGCGAACGCTGAACGTGTACTGCCCGGGCGGTGTGCCCGCCCCGGCCGTCGCGAGGATGGACGACTCATTCGTCGACGTCGCGGCCGTGGCTCGAAATGTCGCCGGCGCCGTCAGACGTGACACGGAATTACGCAGCGACAGCAGCTGCGCCGAGACCTGCAACAGCGCCGCACGGCTTGCCGACACGGTATTGACGCGATTCGTCAGCTGCGTGATGGGGCCGCGTTGCGCCGCGATCAGCGACTCGACAAGTTCATTGATCGGAAGCCCCGAAACGAGGCCGACGCCGCTTGAAATGGCAGACATAGAAAACGATCTCCAGGGCGGGTGTGCGGCTCCCGCGTCATCAACGACTCGTTCTTCGCGAGGAATCGGCGGCGGACATCGATCAGGATTCCCGACGTCGGACGCGCAACGCCGGCGTCAGCATCCGATGTCCCACAAGCGCGCCGTCAGCGACGCGCGCGTGACTTCCGCGCCGCGCGCCGAACCCGCGTCGACCGTCGGCGGCGTCGGCGCCCGCTCCGAATCGACGAACATTGCGCGAAATCGCTTCTTACCGTCGACGTAACACGTCAGAATATGACCGCGCTTCGTGCAGGATGGTCGTTGCGAAGGTTGTGCCGCCATCTCGTGTGGCTCCTGAATCGGCGAAGATTCGTGAGAACCGTCAGACGTCCATGTCGATCCGGTATGCGATTCGCAGGATCGGCGCATCCCGCCGATGCGTTCTGTCCGCCCCTTGCGCCGCGCCGTCCTCCATACATATCGGAGTAACCTGGCCGCGGAATGGAACAAGGCGTGGGCCGGACGATCCTCCTCCAAGCCACACGCCTCGATTTGTAATTCAAAGTTCAAGCCGCGTATGACCTTACGGGGTCACGCCTCGCGACTAGCCGAGCAATGACAGTACTGACTGCGGGATCTGGTTCGCGATTCCCAGCGTCTGCGTTGTGGACTGGAGCAGAATCTGCGCTCTTGTCAGGTTGGCAACTTCCGCCGAGTAGTCCGTGTCGCGAATCGCCGATTCCGACGCCGTGACGTTTTCCAACGCGACTCTGAGGCTGTTCAGGTTGGTTTCCACCTGGTTCGCCTGGAATCCACCCAGTCGTCCGCTCAGTGTAGAGATCTGGGAGATGGCCGCCGTCACGATGCGTTCCGCCGCCGGCAGATTCTCCGGTGAAACCAGCTCCGCCGAGCCGCCTGTCCCGAGCGAAGAGAGGAAGCCATCCTGGACCGTCCCCAGGTTTGCCGTCGTGATCGATTCGATGCCGACGCTTACGCGGCCGTCCGCGTTGACGTTGGGACCGATCTGGAAGTTGGCGCCCCCGCCGGTGATCGCAAAGCTGTCCGAACCCGTCGTGGTGCCGAAGTTCTGGCTGAGTTCCGCAACGAGATCGAGTCCCGCGGTTCGGATGCTCGCCGTGAGGCCCTTGACGCTCGCGGCCTGTCCGTTGACGAACACCTGGGCGTCGCGGCCGCGATCTTCGTTGTCGCCCTGGTCGCCGGAGTTCACGGAGAACGTTCCGTTGATGGCGCGGACGCTGACGAATTCGCTGCTGCCGAATCGCGTGCTGTTGAACGCAAGGCCTGTCGCACTCGCCGTCGCCGATACGCCGGTGAGCTGCGCCGTGTTCTGAACCGCCTGGGCGATGTCCGACGCCGCCGTCCCGCTGGCGAAGCTGAGCAGCGTCGTGCCCAGCGAACCGCGGATTTCGAGCGTGACACCGTTGCCCGAGGAGAGCGTGCCGCCGGCCTGGAAGCCGGCGGCGCCGCCAAAGTCAATGTTGAGCTGCGCCGTCTGGGCCGACTGCGTGACCGCAATGTCGACATTCAATGTTCCGTTGTCCGGAACGCGGGCGCCGAAGACCTGAAGACGCGGCAGATTCGTCTGGTCCTGACCGTTGATCGTGTAGCGGAGCTGACCGTTCAACAGCTTCTTGCCGTTGAACTGCGTCGAGTTCGCAATTCGATCGATGGCCACGAGGAGCGAGTCGACCTGCTGCTGATTCGCCTCGATTTCGTCGTCGGACAGACCGCCGTCGTTGGCTGTCTGAACCGTCAACTCCTTGAGTTCGAGCAGCAGCTTCGACACTTCACCCAGCGCCGCGTCCGCCGTCGAGATGACGTTGATCGCTCGCTCGGAGTTGTCGATAGCGGTCGAAATACCTCGAATCTCGGATCGAAGCGATTCGGAGGCGATCAAGCCAGCCGGATCGTCCGCACCGCGATTGATGCGAAGGCCCGAGCTCAAGCGTTCCAGGCTCGTCGTCAACGATTTGTTATTGGCGGTCAACTGGTGGATCGCCGTGAGTGCCGGAACGTTCGTGTTAATACGAGTCATCGGTTCCTCCCTGAACGCCAACGCCGCGTTTACCGTTTCGCGTTACGTGGCATGACACACCTGCCTTGTGTGTCGTCATTCTTCGAATCGCCTTCGCAATCCGATTCGACCCGTCTCGCGTTCGATCCCATCGTCCGTGTCAATCCGTTTGCCTCGGACCAACGGGATCTTTGCTGACCGCTTAACGTTCGGTCACGCCGAATCGCTCAACGGGTCTCGGCCGCAAATGCACTTTACGACCTGCCGTTCGTATCGGGCCGTCCGGAATGGGACTTTCATTAGTCCACAAAAACAATTCCACGTTCGACGTCGAGTGGGCTGGCGCCGCTCGCGCCCGCAAACATTGCTTACTCTCGGACGCCACATCCCCGCTCAGCGGGGTCGGCGCCAAGGCTCTTATCAGACGGCGCAACTTTCGCTTGAAATGAAAAATCGCCGTTCGCCGCCATGCGCATGTCGCGCGGAACGCGTCGGATCCCACGCCGAACGGCGCCAGAACGCTGTCAGGCCGGGTGTTAACTCGCCGCCGGGCCGCTGGCGTAGAACAGATCCCAGATGGCGTTTGCGGCGGAAGAGAAATACGCCGCAATGAAGGGCCCCACCCAGAGATAGACAATGGCGCCGAGCGTCAGCCAGGGGCCAAAGGGAAGTGCGCGCGACTTCTTTGCGAACGACGTCGTCAGGACGCCGGCCAGCGCGAGAAACACGGACAGGAAGAACGAGAAGAATGCGCCCCAGAAGCCGAGGCAGGCGCCGATCGCCCCGAGAATGAAAATGTCCCCCGAACCGAACGCCTCCTTGCCGAACGCGAGGGTTCCGCCGATCCGGACGAACCACCCGATCGCCGCGCCAAGGACCATGCCCGATCCGGCGTACAGCGCCCCGCCCAGCGCCGGCGCCCACGCCGCCCCGGCGGGAGCCCCAAGCAGCGCGTCCAGCGGCGTATCCAGCAGATGCTGACTTCCATAATAAAAGAGCAATCCGAATCCGACGCCCAGCGCCGGCAGGAAGTGCGCAAACTCGATCATCGCAACGCGACGCGCCTGGGGACGTTCCGACTCAATCTCCTCGATGATCTGTTCGTCCGCCTCGCGAACATCCAGCGACGACGCGACGACCGCCGCCATCAGCGACACGGCGCCGAGCACGCCGCGCCATCGATCGAGAGACGCGCCCAGCCAGCCCTGGGCCTCGGCGAACTGCCATCCGCCCAACACAAGAATGACGAGGCACAACAGGATGACCGGCGCCGGTCGAAATCCGCCCGCCCCGCCCGTCAGGTACGCCGTCTGATCGGACTCCCGATGGTCGTCCGCCTCGGCGCCCGGCGATTCCTCAGACGCGGCCGCTTCCTCGGTCAGGGGTTTGACCCCAAACCAACGCAGGACGAGCGCCGTCAGGGCCCAGGCGACACCCGCAGCGCACGCGGCCAGCGCGATGGCCGGCGGCGGCGTATCGATCAGGTTACGCGGAACGTCCCTGGGGACGACAGAGGGAATGAAACCTGCGCTTCCGTCCTTTCCGAACAGAAACGGACCCGCA
This sequence comes from Phycisphaerae bacterium, assembly GCA_035399845.1. Lineage (GTDB taxonomy): Bacteria > Planctomycetota > Phycisphaerae > UBA1845 > UTPLA1 > ECT2AJA-110-A. The sequence continues at coordinate 18,668 of DAOPJV010000082.1, forward strand.
AACTCCGCGCCGCGCGACATCCACCACAGCGTGTGTCCGACGACGCCGATCACCATCGCCAGGTTCAGCGCACGGACGTCGATCATGTACGATTCGATGTCCATGGCCGAAATCGCCAGCAGACACGCGAACAGCGAAAGCCAGGCGAGAAGGAGCCCCCAGTCCGACAGGGGACTGTCGACGGCCGGCAACTGCCGCATCACAAACAGGGCGTCCCAGACCACCATGAACAGCAGCGCCGTCAGGGCCTCGATCGTCGGATAGATCGCGGAGATCGGCTGTCCGCAGGCGGCGCATTTCCCCCGCAGGATAAACCAGCCGATGATCGGCAGATTGTGCCGGGGACGGATCTGCGTCCGGCAGCGCGGACAGAAAGACCAGCGCGGCTCACGAATGGAGAGTCCGCGAGGAAGACGAAATATCACGACGTTCAGGAAACTGCCGATCGCGGCGCCGAACGCGCCCGCCACAATGACGCCGAAGGCTTCTACCGTCATTGAGTCCCTTCCTCGAAGCGGACGTTCCTGCGCGAACGGACGACTAGCGGCCGGTGTCGCTGGCGACGAACCAGAGCTCGATCGCTTCGGCGATCTGCTCGGGCGTATTCGACACGGTATCCACGATGTGATGGGCCGCCGATTCGTATTTCGGCTCTCGGTCGACGAGCAGTGACTCAAGCTCGGACAACCCGCCGGTCGGCGTCAGGTCCGGGCGATTCACCTTGCCCTGCGGGTCCTGCTGAATACGGGACCAGGCGATGGCCGCCGGCGTGCGCAACCATACAAAGCGCCCCGATCGTTTCAGTGACGTGTAGTTCTCCGGAACGCAGACCGTGCCGCCGCCGAGGGCGACGACATGCTCATCCAGCTTCTTGACGCGCAGACACGCCTCACGCTCTCGCTGTCTGAATCCCTGCTCGCCCTCTTTGGCAAACGTCTCGCGGATGGAGCAGCCCGTCGCCTCCACGACCATCTGGTCGATGTCGATGAACCCCCACTTCAGTCGCTTCGCAAGCGTGCGCCCGACGGTCGACTTTCCGCTCCCACGGCATCCGATCAGAAATATGTTCAAGGTTGGCGTCCGTGTCGAAGATTGCTGACTCGTGCGTTGGCAACATCGATCTCGACGACGGCGTAGCACAAGAATTTGCCAGATTGTCCCGGATTCACGGCCGTCGTTGCGCCCAGCGTGTCTTTGAAGTCGCCCGAGACTTCAGGCGATTCGTGGATGTGGCCATGCAGTGACAGCATCGGCTGCAGGCGTTCGAGCGCGCTGCGTACCGATCGCGATCCCCACGACTCGCCCTGGTAGGATTGATCGAGTTTGGAACCAAATGGCGGCGCGTGAACGACGAAGACCCACGGCGATGACGGCGCCGATACGTCGGCCAGCTCCTCCTGGATCGTCGGAATGTTCTCGAACAGCGTCTCGGCGCCCAGCTGCGTGATGCGCGAGATGCGCCATCGCGCGCCACCCATGAGCGGCGGCTCGTCGCCGGGCCGATCGAGGCGCTCGAAGTCCTTCACGAACCACGGCGTCGGTGGCGTGCATGAGTAGCCCAGGAAATTCACGCCGCCCACGTTGACAGGATCCGAGGGCGTCAGGACCCTGAGCAGCCCCTCGCCCGCAAGCTCGCCCATCGCCGCGACGGAACTTCCCCAGTCATGATTTCCGAAAATGACCAGGACCTCGTCGCAACCCGAAAGCTGACGCAGATCCGTCACGATGGTCTTGAACTGATTACGGATAAACTCAGGCTGCCCTTTGCCCAGACGCTTGGCGTCGAGCGCGGAATCATCGGGCAGAAGATCCCCGCCGAGCACAATGACGTTCGGCTTCTCCTGTTCGACCACGGCGCGCAAGCGCTCGTAGTGCGACGAGTTACCGTGCAAATCCGACGTAAAAAGCAGCTTCATGCGCGTCCACTGAGGCCTGCCGGTCGCGTGTCGCATTGACCGCCCGGCCTGTCATCCTTGTAGCACGTCCCAAGTTTGCCACCAAGCATCGACCGGGTCAAATCCGACCCGCCTGAAAAGCGTCCGAACGCCTCCGATGGCGCCCCCTTGACACGCTTTCAAAAATCCGTAGGCGCGTTGGCGTCAGTCGCGCAGGCGTCGATGGCGTCGCGTGTCGCCCGTTCGTAGGCGTCGTCGCCAGTCGCTGCGCCGAACCAGAACGCCCATTGTGCGGCCGCCTGGCCGGCGAACATTGCCGTCCCCCGGATCACCGTCGCCCCCGCCCCCATCGCGTCCCGCGTCAGGCGCGTCTCCTCCGGTGTGTAGACCGTATCGAATACGACGGAACCTCCGGCAAACGCGTTCCCCGTCCAGGGTGTCGCCTCCGTGTCAGGCGCCATTCCGACACTGGTGCAGTTCACGATCAGGTCCGCCTCCGACGCATCCCGCCGCTCCCAGGGCGCCGTCTGAATGCCGAATTCGTCCCGCATCGGCGCCATTCGTTCCTCGGTTCGATTGGACAACGTCACGATGGCGCCGTGGTCCACCAGCGCGGCGATGACGGCTCGGCTCACGCCGCCCGCGCCGAGGACCGTCGCCCGAATCCCGGCCAGCCGCTGCGGCGACATGCCCAATCCCGTCGTGATCGCCGCGAGCGCCCCCGCGTAATCCGTGTTGGTTCCCCGCCAGCCGCCATCCGGATCGAACGCCAGTGTATTGATTGCGCCGACACGCCCGGCGATTGCGTCAATGTGTCCGCCCTGTTCCTGAAGAAATCGCATGGCGTGCAGCTTGTGCGGAATCGTGACGCTGAATCCGCGAAAGCCCGCAGAGGGCCGGGACTCAGATTCCAGCAGGAACGCCTTCAGCGGTTCATATCCCGGCGCCACATCCAGCGGCGTGTACACGGCGTTGACACCGCGCGCCGAGAACACGCGGTTGTGCGTCGCGGGACTCAGGGAATGCGAGACCGGATGGCCGATGACGCCGAAGATGGACGTCGCCTCATTCAGGGCGTCCCATCGATACGTCGTCTTCAGTTCGCTGATTGTGAGCTGGCCGGGCGCCGTGATCTGTTGTCGATCCAGACTCGCAAATGTCGCGAAGGCGCCGTACCGCGGCGCAAGGAGCCGCGAAACAACACCCGGCGCCCCCATGCAGATCGCAATCGCCGGCTTCGGGCAGGATCGAAGAATCTCAAACGCCTCCAGGCAGTCCCGCACACTGCGAGCGCTCCAGGCAATTTTGACGATGTCGCAGGCGGGCGTCTCGACGCACTCGAGCAGGTCATTCTGCATTGATTTCGGTCGGCCCCGGAAATCGTGGACCGACAGGATCAGGCGCCGTCGCGACGGCGCCTCGCTCTGCAGCGGTCGCTCCCCCGGCTCGACGAGGGCCTGGCGGACCAACTCCCGATGACGCTCCGACGAACGCCACGTGTCCAGTTCCACGTCGATCAGGTCGAACCACGGCGCCAGGCGATCGATACGGCACAGCCGCGCCTCGTCCTCCTCCTCGCACTCGCCGCCCTGGGCCACGGAGCGATACGTCAGCAGCAACTGCGCTGATGGCGGCGCATTCGTCATCGCTGTCCGTACGTCGTCGTCCGTGATCTCCCCGCAGAGGTCGAGGCGAACTTCAACAAGCGTCGCCCCGGCGTCGATCGCCGTCAGCAGCGCCGCGCGGAGCCCTTCCACAGTGTCAGAGAAGACCGGAACTGCAAGATGAGTCGAGTGGTTCATACGAATCATGTCGATCGACGCCGCGCCGGACCTGCGATCCGGGATCGATTCTCAGGGCAACAGCCCTTCTTCCACGAGCGCGTCCATAACGGCTTGTGCGGCAACCCGATGTCCCGCCTCGTTCCAGTGAGGATCATCCTCGAAGAAGAGCGGAAACTCCCCGCTCGATCGAAAATCCCCGAGAATGGACCGGCACGGAAAATCCGTCTCTCCATCCAGTCGTCTCAGCCACTTGAACGGCTCGAGATTGTGGGGTCCATCCGGATCGTACAGCGCCGCCTCCCAGTTCTTCGGCGCCTCCCGCGGCGCAAACTGAAACGCGCGCGGAAACATGATCACGGCAAACTCGCACCCGAGCGTTTCCCGGCAGACGTCCGCCATGGCCCTGAGATTTCGCTCCGTCGCCTGCATGTACGGCGCCGACGCCCCCAGCGGTCTGTTCGTGACAAAGAACCGGTCCCCCGGAATGACGGCGTCCGCCAGTGTCAGCGCCTCAAGCAGCCGACCTGCGCGAAACCGCTGATGAACGCTCAGATACGCGTCCGCCAGGTTCAGACGATACGCCAGGTATTGCGTCGGGCTCAGTCCGACGGCGCCCTTGCCATGTTCGTACCGCAGGTCGTCATGGAAGTCGGTCATGTCCAGCATGTACACGACGAGATCCGGCTTGTATTTCGCGCCGACGTCCTTCAACAGGCGCAGCGACAGGAGGGGTGACGACGACGTCCAGCCGAAATCGACGCAGTGAACACGCGGCCGCATCCCGCGCGCATTGCAGAGTCGCTCCAGCACATAGGGCGCGACACTCGCAGAATCTTCGATTCCGAATCCATAGACGAAGGAATCGCCGCTGAAAATGATATTGAAGTCCCGCTCGGCGTACGCGTCGGAATTCACGTCGCAGCGTACACCGTCTTCATTGGTTCCCAGGTACGACAGGTTGGGGCGCATCCGATGATCGATGTCGACGGCGTGCGTCCTGGCGATCGTGGAACGGATGATTCGTCCGCCGACCCATTGAAAGGCGGACAACGACAGCGTTGCGCTGATCAGCGCGGCGATCACGCGGGCGTTCCGCAGGTACAGGCACTGATAGAAAAGAAAGGCGATCAGCCCGATGGCGAGCGAGACGGCGACCTGGTCAAACAGGACGGCGGCCAGAACAAAACAGGTGAAGATCGCCAGTCCATTCCGGTTGACGGGCGCCAACGGGCGGGACGCTTCACTCGCGCGAACACTCGCGGGATCAGCAGGATGAGACGCCTTGTTGGACACGATGTGACAGTCTACGGACCCACTCGATCGCGGCAACCGACGTGGACGGCGGAACGTGATCCGCCTATTTCCCGGGTATCGCAATTCCCATGGCGCGCAATTCGGATGTCGCGGCGTCGGCCCATCCACGGTTCGCCGCGGGGCTCGCGGGGCTCGGGTGCAGGATCCGACCGATGCGTGGTCCGCCGTCTCCAAGCGCAAGCCGCAGACGCTTCTCGGCGAAGACACCGACCCCAACGGCGTACTCCGGCCGCAGGTTCGCGACGATTGCGCGCAAGGCGTCGTCGCACGCTTCGTACAGGGGTCGAACCTCCGACGCGGGCAGTTGATCCGGCGTCCGGTTCCGCCCCGAAGCTTCGAGAAAACACAGTGGGCAGTAGTTGACCACGAAAAAGGTTCGAAAGAAGGCGCTCGCCCCGCCGAACCGCTCTCGGGCCCAGCCCCACAGTCGGGCGCCGCTGACTTCACTGCGCGCACACGACAATCCCAGCACGGGCCGCTTCGCATGTTCGATCGCCGGCTTCTCAATCGGCGCCGACAGCTTCAGCCAGTCGCGCACCGCCGAGACTTCGCCGAACGGAACGCCCGTCTGCGCCATGCCCCAGGGACCGGGGTTCATTCCGAGAAGCAGAACGCGTTTGCGACCGCGACCGTATCGTTCGATATAGGCGCGCATCATCGCCGCGGCGTACTCACAGGGGTTGTACACGTGCGTGACGGGTCGATCGAATTTCAGCTTCGAGAGACGAGCGCCCAGCGCTTCCTGAATACCGAGCAGTGTCTTTGAGTTGTCAGTCGTGGCGCGGGGCAATCAATCGTCCGGAGTTGCGGGATCACAGCGACAGCAGAGGAGAACGACGTCGAGACCGTCGCGGCGATCAGCGATTTCGACACGGGGCCGATGACATTACTGATCGGGCATTTTCGAGGGATCGAGGAGCATGCTCCATCGAAAACTGAGCGCCTGGATCTTTGCCTCGAGCCGTGCACGATCACGTCGCAGCGTCTTGAGACGCTCAGGATCCTGCGGCTCGGTGTCCATCTCAGCGACCAGCTTGTCGAGCGCTTCCTGCGAGCTGTAAAACGCCTCTTCAACTTCGGAGACGGATGTCATCGCATCGACTTCCGCCTGAAACTGCGCCGGATCGCTGCCCGCCGGCCCCAGCTGACGCAACGCCTGCTTGCCGCACTTCGGACAGGTCGACATCCCGGCGCTGTCCTGCCCTCTCGCCCAATCGACACCATCGATTTCGCCGGTGTATCCGCAGGAAATACACTCAACGCGATAGGCCATGCCTCTCGCGCTCTCAATTCGCTCCGCCTCGGCGCGACGCGCTTCACCGCCAGTCCAATACCAGATACCCAGCGCTGCGACCAGGCAGGCGGAGGCGATGACAATCTTCGTACTATTCGACTTTTCGATTGGCAGGGCCTCCCCGGAATCGCAGTCGCAAAGAGGAAAAGCAGAACCCATTGTGCGCTTCGCACAATGGGCTCATGCTTTAGGAAAGACTAG
>DAOPJV010000083.1:0-24683 GCA_035399845.1 Phycisphaerae bacterium
CGTCGTATTGATATGCGATGAGCAAGCCGGTGTAGTTGGAGGCCGGCCCTTGGGGAACACATAAGGCGATCAGATTGCCTGAGATCGCGACCCGATGACCGCCCTGAAGGAGGTCGCCCGTCGGGACGAGTTTCTGCTCTTCGATCCACGTTGCGCCGTTGAATCGGAAGACATAGGCGCCGGCGCTGCTGGCGCCATTGGTTAGGAAGGACGAAACGACGGCGACGTCCCCCTCGATGGCCACCGACTTCCCGAAAAACGTTTGCTGCGCCGCATCCGAGGCGACAAGTTTCTGCTCTTGGATCCACGTTGCGCCATCGAAGCGATAGATGTACGCGGCGCCGGCGTTGAGACCGCCGTCGTCATCGCCCGTTGCGCCAAAAATGGCGAACTGTCCTGATGCGGCGAGCGTCGTACCGAACTCGTCGTTCGCCTCGCCGTCGGCCGGCGCGAGGAGGCCCTTTTCAACGCCGATGTCGCACTCGTCCGGGCGGAGATTGCCGTCGCAGTCGGGGCTGACTTCGCCGTTGCCGTCGGGATCGGCCGGGTCGATGTCCAGGGCGTCGTCGACGCCGTTGTTGTTGCAGTCAGAGAGGCCGCGGGGGCCCGTCGCGGGGCCGTCGGCGATAACAGGGAGGGCGGACGTCGCCGCCAGAAGTGTCGCGAGGGACATCGTGAATCGGATTGAGGTGATTTGATGGGCCGGCCTTGAACGCATCGTATACCCTCCCAACAGAAGACTGTTGTGTCTGAGGCCCCAGTCTCCGTTAACTTACCGGCGGACCGCGGCGAATGCACGCCGGGCGGGCGGCCATTCCTGCGAATCTCGAGTTTTCATGCCCTGCGAGCCCCGATCGCGCTGATTGTATAGTCCTGATGCGCACCGGAAGCGCAACGCGCGCCGACGGATTCATCGGGCGCCCGGGGGATGGCGCCAGGCAATCGCTCCGCGCAGGGGGCGGCGCGAGTTGGGCGCGTCGACGCACAGGGTTCCTCGACGACGCTCCGTCCACATTCAGCGTGAGACTCACCATCGATGGACGAGGCGATGGTGACGCACATCGGTGCGCAACGTCGACACATTTCAATCCCGTGCGCGGATGCAATGGCGGTCGCCACACGTCATCGCGCTGGCGCCCGGCCCGTCTTCCGAGTTCACGTGTGCGCGACGTCTGTCGCGTTCACATGATCCAAGATGGACAAAGGCGGGCGTCAACGTCAACGCCTGCTCGGCGCATCGTGATCGGTCGCGCCAGGCGCCGCGGTGCGCGGCGCCCGCGCGTGACGTTGTGAGTGCCATACGGGTGGCGGTTTGATTCATGATGTCAGGAGTTCAGGCGGCGGGAATTCGCGTGACTTCTGCGCGAGCGTCCTCGATTGCGTCCAATGTCAAAAAAAATGTTGAATGACAAATGTATAAATCGAGGCGCGCAAGCAAATGTCGCTGCGGACAATAGGCAATCACGATTCGTGTTGTACGTAATGCGCTTCGGGATTAATGCCGATTGTCGCTTGTCCGGCTCAATATGCGCGTATATGTTTATTCCACGGGAAGGTGCGGAGGAGAGTTCATCAGAATTGTCACTGTCTCAATGTGTCACTCACGTGGCGCACTCGAGGATTTCTCAAGTGATCCGCATCGTGTTGATTCAGGCTTGAATTAACCGAGCGACGGGGTGAAGGGAAAAACGGGTGCGCCGCCGGACTGCAGGGTCGGCGGCGCGGCGGGAGAGTGTGCGCCTGCACATCGAGCGGGGCCTGAGGGCGGCGAGAAGCTCGCCTTCCCGGGCCGCCGGATCAGACGAGGCTGGAGCGATGAATCGCCGCCATCGTCAGATTGATCGGTGCGCGCATGGGTCGGGCCGGCGACGTGGTTGAGTCCGGGTGAGTGGGTGTTGTGAGCGACAGCGTCTCGGCTGTCGCGCGATCTGTGATTGCGCGCCTCGCGCGGCCTCCGCAGGAATGACGGAGACCGCGGGGCGTGCGGATGGGAATCAAGGCGTCGATCAGGCCGAGTGGACGGCCGGGCGCTGATGGCGTGACGGAGTCCGATTTGTTGTCGGGACCGTCAATCAGAAGCTGGAGGAAAACATGAACGGAATCTCAGGGAAAAATGCCACTCGCCGCAGTGACGGCGGAGCGTGGCGCTGGAGTATCGCACTGGCGATCGTCGGAACATTGAGTGTCCGTCCCGCCATGGCGACGGTCTATCTCGTGGACGGGAGCCGGCTGACGGATGGGCCGGGGGGGACCAGTTGGGCGACGGCGTTCAACAACATTGATTCCGCGATCGGCGCCGCGGGGTCGGGTGACGAGATCTGGGTGAAGGGCGGTTCGTATTCGCCAGGCAATACGACGTCCGGGTACGCGTTGAATGGAGGCGTCAGCCTTTACGGCGGGTTTGCCGGAACCGAGAACCCGGCGTCCTTCGATCCGGACACGGGGACACGCGATCAGCTGACGATCCTGGAAGGAGAAATCGGCTCCGCGGGTTACAGTGACAATGTCGAGACGCTGGTTTCGCTGGCAAGCGGGACGACACGATTGCTGGACGGATTCACGATCCGCAATGCGAAGTACGTTGCGCTGGCGACACCGACGGTCATGACGCCGGCATCGGCGACGTTGCGCAATCTCAAGTTCGAAACGAACCAGGGCTTCTCCGGTGTCGTCAGTTCGGCCATTGTGATCATTGGTCCGAGCGGCGGCGTGTACCTCATTGAGGACTGCGAATTCAACTACAACGGCGATACGTCGGTCGGCGGTGCGGGAGCGATCTTCGCTGAATATTCCACTGTGACGATCGAGGGTTGTCAGTTCACGGGCAACGCGACAGTCGGCGGTGGCGGGGCCATGTGGATCGCTGACTGCGATCTGACCGTGAACAATTGCGGTTTCACGGAGAACATGAGTCTCGAATCGAATGGTGGCGCCGTTCTGCTTTCGGGGCTCTCCGCCAGCGCCCGTTTCGAGGACTGCACATTCTATCAGAACTATGCCGAGTGTGATGTCTGCAACACAAACCTGAAGGGAGGCGCCGTATACGATCTCATCGGCGGCTGCTACACGGATTGCATGTTTGTCGGGAACTACATTTTCGCGCATTTCGGTGATGATCTGTTCATTGATGGCGACGGTGGGGCGCTCGCGGTCGAGGGCGGCGTCGCGTTTACTGTCAACAACTCGCTGTTCTCGCAGAATGAGAGCGAGTTCGGCGCGGCCATCTACATGGCGGACACGTTCGGTGAAGTCCACCGCGTCATCCATGGCGATATCGTCAACAGCACGATTGCGGACAACCATGCGGCCTATGAACTCGGCGGTGGCGGTATCTATCATGTCGGCGATGGTGACGAACTCGTTGTGGAGAATTCCATTCTCTGGAACAACACGCGTCCCAGTGGTTCTCCGCCCGCCGATGTGCACGATCTCACCGCACAGTTGGTGAATCCCATCGATTCAATCACGGAAGTGTATTATTCGTGCGTGGATGACGGAACGCCCGGTGGTTCCATTCCCTACAACGGCACGAATATCGACAGCGACCCGCTGTTCATCGTTCCCGGAAGCAATTACCGACTCGCCTCGACGTCGCCCTGTATCGACGTCGGCGACAACAATCGCGTGATCGACTCGGGCTGCGCGCATATCATCAGTTCGGTTGTGGTCGATCTTGACCACGACGATCGCATCCAGGATGGCGATGGCGACAATACCGATATCGTGGACATGGGCGCCTACGAGTATCCTGAAGATGAAACGCCTCCCGGGCCCATTTACGTGGACGCCGATTCTCCGGCGTTGATGCCCAACGGTGATTCATGGGCGCTCGCTTATCGCAACCTGCAGGACGGACTGACCGAGGCGGCGACGCGCACCTCGGCCGTGACGATCTACGTGGCGCAGGGAACCTACCTGCCGGACGGCGGCTACATCGGTGACGCCGGACTGACGGCGGGTTCGGGTTCGCGCACGGCGACCTTCGGCATGCTCGACGATGTAACGCTGGAAGGTGGCTACGCCGGCTATGGCGAGACGAATCCCGACGATCGCGATCCGGACATGTATCTGACGATCCTGAGCGGTGACGTCGGAACCGTGTCGGACGATACGGACAACAGCCATCACATCCTGACGGCGTCGAGCGTGACCAACTCGGCGAAGATTGACGGATTCACGATCACCAAGGCGAACGCCCAGGGCGGATCGACGGACGATGGCGGCGGCATGCTGATCCTCAGCGGCAGTCCGGCCGTGGACGATTGCACGTTTGTCGGCAACAAGGCCGGCCTCACGGGCGGCATCGGCCTTGGCGGCGCGGTCTATCTGAACCTCGGTTCGCCGGTCTTCAAGCAGTGCAAGTTCTTCGGCAATACGGCGTTCGGCGGCTCGGCCGTCTGGGCGCAGGATGGTTCGCAGATCTACTTCAGCTGCGTCTTCGCCAACAACACCAGCGCCGGAAACAGCGTGTGGGCGGTCGGCGCCCTGGTTCAGGTTCTGGGCAGCCTGAACGTCACGAACTGTACGATTGCGAACAACGCGGCCTTCTTCACGAGCGGCGGTTTGTTCGGTACAGCGCCTGATGTCGACGTTCGAAACTCGATCCTGTGGGGCAATACGGCGACATACGCAAGTTCGGTGGAAGACGAGCAGATTCGCGTCAACCCGACTGCGCCGGATGTGGATTACTGCTGCATCCAGGGGCTGTCCGGAAGTCTCGGCGGGACCGGCAATATTGATCTGGATCCGCGGTTCGTGGATCCCGACGGCGCCGACAACACGGCCGGGACGGCGGACGACGACGTGAGTCTCGAATTGTGGTCACCTTGCATTGACGCGGGCAACCAGCTCTATGTCGCGTTTCTGTCGGAGGATGTCGATGGCGATCCGCGGACAGTCGTCGAGACGGACATCGGCGCCTACGAGACGCAGTACACGGCGATCTACGTCGATGCGGATTCGACGGCGGTATCCCCGGACGGCAGCGCATGGTCGCTGGCCTTCCAGGATCTCCAGGACGGTCTCTCCGCGGCGTCCACGGCGCTGTCGGGTGGCGCCGCTGGCGTGAAGATCCGCGTTGCGAAGGGGACTTACTTCCCCGATGGCGGCTATCTCGGTGACACGGGTTCCGCGTCGGGCGGCGGCGCCCGGGGCGACTCGTTCGAACTTCTCGACGATGTGAAGATCGAAGGCGGCTACAAGGGCGTCGACGGACTCGGCACAGGTACGGCGGATGACCGGGATCTGTCTACGTTCGAGACGATCCTCAGCGGTGACATCAATACCTCGAGTGTGATCACGGACAATTCGTACACAGTCGTCCATGCGACCGGCGTCAGCGAGACATCGGTCGTGGAGGGTGTGACGATCACAAAGGGCTACGCCGAGGAGATCACCAGCGTGAACTTCGGCTACGGCGGCGGCGTGCTCAATCAAGGGGCGGCGACGCCGGTCTTCGTGAACTGCCGGATCGTCGACAACCTCGCGTATCACCCGTCCGGATACAGCAACGGCGCGGGCGCGTACACGGAGAGCGGTCTTCTGCGACTGGTGAACTGTGTGATCGCCGACAACGAGGCGGATGGCGGCGCCGGTGTGTTCATCGCGGCGGGCGGCTTCTCGGCCGTGAACTGCCTCTTCACGGGTAACAACGCCACAGGCGACAACATCTATGAAACGGGCGGGGCGATTGGTGGTTCCGGAACGTCCACGGAACTCGTCAACTGCACGTTCACGGCGAACACGGCGACCTACTCCATGGGTGGCGGCGTCGCGTTGCCGCTGTCCTACCTGTTCGGAACCCACAGCGTCACGAACTGCATCTTCTGGGGCAATACGGCGAATGGTGTCTCGGCGGACGCCGACGCCCAGTTCTTCGACGGCGGTGGCGCCGTCGTGACCTACAGCTGCATCCAGGACGACGATGACAGCGACGCGTCGATACCGTTCAACACGGGCGGCGTGACGAGCAACATCGACGATGATCCCGAGTTCGTGAACGCCGGCAGTGGCGACTATCGACTCGACGATTCCGTTCCGTCGCCGTGCATCGACACCGGCGACAACTCGGTCATACCGACTGATGGGACGGTTGACCTGGACGGCAATTCCCGAATCGTGAACACCACTGTCGACATGGGGGCCTATGAGGATCAGTAGTCTCTTCGTTGTCTGACGCGAAGACTGAATCGGGCCCGGTTGAGCATTCTCGCTCGGCCGGGCCTTTTTTCGTTCTGGTGGATGACGGAACTGAAGGACGCGTGGATCCTGCGACAGGTCGTCGTCCGATGGTCAGCGAGGCGCGGACGGTTGCGTCGTTGCGCGCGATCACCGCGGGCGCGGGGTGATGGGCCTGTGCGGTTGCGGGGAGTCGGCGGTCGATCAGCGATCCGGCGAGAGAATGCGTTCGAGCTTGCGAAGCGCTTCGGCCTCGAGCTGGCGGACGCGTTCGCGCGTCAGGTTGATGCGCTGACCGATCTCCTTGAGGGTCAGCGGGTCCTCGTCGGAGAGGCCGTACCGCAGCCGGAGAATCGTGGCCTCGCGCTCATCCAGCGCGTCGAGGAGCTTGCCGATCATGTCGGATTCGGCGGCGCTGAAGACGGCCTCTTCCGGCGTCTTCATTCGCTCATCCGGAAGGATCTCCGAGAGTGAGAGGCTGCCGTCGGGTGATTCCGTCTGCGTCGGTGCGCTGAAGGCGCGAACGGCCAGCTTGATGATGCGGACCTTCTTTTCCGGCAATTCCATCGCCTTGGCGACTTCCGGAATGGAAGGGGATCGGCCCAGTCTTTCCTCGAGCTTGCGATGCACCTGTTTCCATCGCGTGATCATTTCGACCATGTACGCGGGAATGTGAACCGGCTGCACGGAGTTGATGAGCGATCGCTTGATCGCCTGCTTGATCCACCAGCTCGAATAGGTGCTGAATCGCGAGCCCATGTCCGGGTCGAAACCCTCGACGGCGCGGAGAAGTCCGAGATTGCCTTCCTCGATCAGGTCGCTCAGCGGCATGCCCCGGTTGGAGTAGGCCTTGGCGATGCTGACGACGAGACGCAGGTTGGATCGAATCATGCGCTCGCGAGCTTCGTTGCCCTTGCGCTCCAGCGTTTCCTTGTCGGCAAGGTTGATCTCGCCGCGCGCGAACTGACCCGCCGCGGCGGTGCCGCGATGAATGGCGCGCGCCAGGTCTTTTTCCTGCTGCGCTGTCAGCAGATCGCATTCATTGATCTGCTTGAGGTACTGTTGTAATCCGGGTTCGACAGCGATGGCTGTATCCTCCTGCAGGTGCCTGCGCCTGGATCCTGGTCTTGCGCAGGGTTCACCCTCCTACATCGGCCATGGCGGCCGCCGTATTCTGACGAAATCCATAGCGGATTCCGATGCGCGGCGACACACACCGACGGCGCCCTTATAGGGCCTTCCCCTGGGGCCGGATACGCAGAATATGCCGCTTTATCGTCCAATTCTGCTCAGCGCTCGGCGCAGCACAACCGTCGCCACCCCGTAACAGGACTGCGCGCCGGGAGGTCGCGCAACGAATCTCGGTCAATAAAAGGGCCCGGAACGCGTGTTCCGGGCCCGCTGAGGATCCAGTTTCGGGGGCGTCGTCGCCTGGGTATCAGGCGTCAGGCGAGCCGGCGTCCGGAACGAGCCTTACTCGCTCTTTTCCGACTCGTCCTCTTCTTCCTTCGCCGCGGATTCGCCGGCGGCGCCGGGGATCTGCGACTTGTCGCTGAAGAGAACGGTCGCCGAGATCATGTCGGTCGTGTCTTCGCCGCTGCTGCCGTGGAGACCGCCGCGTCGAGGCTTGAAGGCGCCGCCGGACTTGCCGCCACCGCCGCCTTCGCCTTCGTCGCCCTGCGTCGCCCAGTCGGCGCGCTTCTTGGAGAGACCGATCTTGCGATCCTGCGTATCGACACGAAGGATCTTGACCTCGAGCTCCTGGCCAATCTCGACGGCCTGATGCGGATCGTCGATGTGCTCGTCGGAGAGCTCGGAAACGTGGAGCAGACCTTCGAGGTCTTCTTCCAGTTCGACGAAGACACCGAAGTTGGTGATCTTCGTGACCTTGCCCTTGACGATCATGCCCGGGATGTAGCGCTCGGGCACCGCGTGGAGCCACGGGTCTTCCGTGAGCTGCTTGAGGCCGAGGGCGATTCGCGCCTTCTCCTGGTCGACCGAGAGGACGACACACTTGATCTCCTCGCCCTTCTTCAGCAGTTCGGACGGATGGCTGATCTTCTTGGTCCAGCTCATGTCGGAGACGTGAAGCAGACCGTCGATGCCTTCCTCGATCTCGATGAACGCGCCGTAGTTCGTCAGGTTGCGGACCGTGCCCGTGACGACGGTGTTCGGCGGGTACTTCTCGGCGACGAGCGTCCACGGATTGGTTTCCGTCTGCTTGATGCCGAGCGAGATCTCCTGCTTGTCCTTGTCGATTTCCAGGACGACAACTTCAATGTCCTGATCCGGCTGGAGGATCTCCGACGGATGGTTGATGCGTCGCGTCCAGGACATTTCGGAAATGTGGACAAGACCTTCGATGCCGCTCTCAAGCCGCACGAACGCGCCGTAGGGCGTGATGTTGACGACAGTGCCCGTGATCTTCGATCCGACGGGGTACTTCTCGCCGACCTTCTCCCACGGATTTTCCGTCGTCTGCTTGAGGCCGAGGGCGATCTTCTCCTTTTCCTTGTCGATGTTGAGGACCTTGATGTTGACCTTCTGGTCGATCTTGAGCATTTCGCTCGGATGACCGATGCGGTCCCAGCTCATGTCCGTGATGTGGAGCAGACCGTCGATGCCGCCGAGGTCGATGAACGCGCCGAAGTCGGCGATGTTCTTGACGATACCCTCGCGGATCTGGCCGACTTCGATCTCGGCCATCAGCTTGCTCTTCGCCGCGGCGCGCTCGGTCTCGATGAGCTTGCGTCGCGAGATGACGATGTTGCGTCGGGCCTCGTCGATCTTGAGGACGACGGCCTCGATCGTCTTGCCGATGAAGTGGCCGACATCGCCGGGGCGGCGCGTGTCCACCTGGCTGGCCGGCAGGAAGACGGGCACGCCGATGTCGACGAGCAGGCCGCCCTTGATCTTCCGCATGACTTTGCCTTCGACCTTGTCGCCTTCCTTGCATTCGCTGAGGAGGCGCTCCCAGCCGCGGATGCGATCGGCCTTGCGCTTCGAGAGCATGAGGCCGCCGGAGTCCGTCTCGAGCGCTTCGAGGAGGACCTCGATTTCATCGCCCGCGTCGATTTCCGAAGGATCGTCCCATTCCGTCACGGGCACGTAGCCTTCGCTCTTCAGACCGACATCGACGACGACTTCGTTGCCGCTGATGCCGATGATCTTGCCCTTGAGGATGCTGTCGGCCTTGAAGTCGCCGACGGACGTTTCGATGTTCTGATCGATGGACTCGTCCGTGATCGTATCACCAAACACGGCCGCGAGTTCTTTCTTCAACTCGTCATCGGAAACATCGATTAGGTCCAGAGTTGCATTGTCGAGTTTAAGCATGCGTGTGGATACCTGATTGCGTTCGGAAGCCGGTAGATGCGAAAAGAGTATCGTGAGGGCGCCGAAGGCATGCGATGGAGGGGTTTCTTCCCGAGCGGCGCGAATCTGCGAATTCGCCGAGAAGCGGATCGCGCCGTCGCACGCGATCCCTGCCAGTGTCGTCGACCCGCGTCAGAGATGACGGGTCGACGTCAGAACCGCTACATCGCGGCTCGAAACCTCGAAATATACAGCAATTCTATCGGTCCGGCAAACCGCGCGTTCCAGTGGGGGTTACCCGTTGCGCTTCGATTTTGGCGTGTTTTTCACAGGCGTCGGCGCGGTGGGGGTGGACTTCCCATGCGGCTCCAGGCGAACGCTGGGGGGGGCCGTGGCGCCGCCGGAGAGGATCATCGAGAGCGCCTCTTCCATCGTCCAGTCCGTCAGGGTAATCCGATCCACGGGGACGATTTCCATGTAACCGCTGGTGGGATTGGGAGTTGTGGGCACATAAACGGTGGCCATCTTCTGGCCGCTGTTGAGATCTTCGAGCGTGTTGGTCATGAATGCGATGGCTTTCATGTGCTCGTGCGGGAAATCGACCAGCACCACGCGCTGGTCCTTCTCATCCTTGCCGACGCCGCTGAGGGCGTGGACCATCCGCTTCATGGCGCCGTAGACCGTGTCCACGAGGGGGATTTTTTCGAGCAGGAACTCGAAGGCCTCGATGATGCGGCGTCCGACGACATTCGTACCCAGCCAGCCCAGCATATAGAGGAGGCAGATGGTCAGGGCGACCGCCATGACCTTGTAGTACCAGCCAGGGGCTTTCGGATCGATGAAGGGCGTGACATTCTGGACATTCCCGGTGTTGATCCAGGTGATCCCGAGATGAATCCAGTTGACGACCTGCGTGCCGAAGATCAGGGCGGCGGAATAGACGTAGCGGATCAGGATGGCCGTGACGGCCAGGGGGATGATCAGCAGGACACCGGCCACGAGGCGACCGCGCAGGGATGTTGGCGCCACGGGCTTCGGCCGAGTCTGAGCGGTGTCCGCGTTGTCGGGTAATCCGGACGTCATATCGTCTTCCTACCGCGCTGGCTCGCCGCGGGATGCGGGTGGAGTATATCGTGTCATCGTCACAAGATCGGTCGCGGCTTCGATTTATGCCCAAACTCGAGAGAGGACGCTGGAACCGTTGGGGGGCCTCGAACGTTTAAACAATGGTGGCTCGGCCGTTGAAGAGACGGACGCTGCGCCGCCGTCGCCGATCGCAGACGGACACGTCGACGGGTCTGCAGGGCGAATTTGGTTTGCTCGTCAAAAGGGCGAGTCCTAGAATACGTTATAACTCTCTGTGCGGTATTGGGTTGGGCCGGATGGCCAATCCGCAGTTCTGGAGGTTTCCAACGATGTCCCATCTCGATCGCGAAGTGCGACGTTTGCAGCGGCGGCTTTGGCTCAATCGATGGTTGAATTCGTTCGGCTGGTGCCTGGTCATCGGTATCGGACTTTGGATTGCCCTGTGGGTCCCGCATCGGCTCTTCAGCATGAAGTGGCCGATGGAGACTGTTGCGCTCGGCATGCTGGGCGGTGTCGTCGTCGCTTCGATCATCTGGCTGATGGCGCGTCGGGAAGACAAGCTGGCGGCGGCCGCCGCGCTGGACGAGGCGGCGGGACTGCGCGAGCGGACGTCGACGTCCGTCGCCCTGAATGGCGGCGGCGCAGATGAATTCACGGCGGCGGTCCACTACGACGCCGAACGATCGGTCACGGGGATCAATGGCCGGCGACTTGCGCCTGTGCGTTGGAGCGGTTCGCTGTCACTCAGCGCGATGATGCTGGTCATCGCCGCCCTGAGCCTGCTGATTCCGGAGCTGGATCTGCTGGGGCGGGACGACGAGAAGCCGGGCGCCGTGGTGAGCGCGGCCGAAATGCGGGCGAAGACCGAAGCGCTGAAGCGACCTGTCAGCATCATCGAGAAAATCGCCGAGCAGAATCCCGACGTCGACCTCGAAAACGCTCGCAAGATGGATGCGAAGGATCTCAGTCGGATGAAGTCCGACCCGGGGTTCATCCGGCGCGAGGCGAAGAAGCAGCTCAACACACTCAAGGACGCGTTGAAGAACAAGGCGAACGCCGACAAGTTCCGCGCGCAGCGTGAGGTCAACAAGCGACTTCGACAGATCGGCCAGCCGGAGGATCCGAAGAGCGAACTCCGTCAGCTGATGAATCACATGTCGGCGGGTGACTTCGCCGAGGCGCAGGAAGAGGTGAAGAAGCTTCAGGAGAAGCTCGCCAAGAATGCGCGCGACGGGAAGATGGATCCGGAGGCGGCCAGGAAACTCAAGAGCCAGCTCAACGATCTCTCCAAGAAGCTGAAGGAGGCCGCCGAGAAACAGCAGGCGGCCCAGGACAAGGCGGCGCAGCAGCAGCTTCAGAACACAGGGATGACAAAAGAGGAGGCGCAGCGCGCCCTGAGCGATCTGGCCAAGAAGGATCCCGAGCAACTCAAGAAGATGGCCGAGGACCTGGCCAAGCGAATGCAGGACAAGGGCGTGACGAAGGAGCAGATGGAGAAGCTGCTCGACAAGCTCCAGAAGGAACAGAAGGCCCAGCAGAAGGCGAATCAGCAGTGCAACAAGATGGGCGACTCGATGGAGAAGGCCTCCAAGTCGATGGAAGAGGGCAAGTGCGAGCAGGCGAAGAAAGATCTTGAAGACGCCGGTGAGCAGCTCAGCGACATGGAGCAGATGGAGCAGTCCCTGAACGACCTTGAGTCGCAGATGGATGATCTGCAGGACGCCGAGGAATCGCTTGAGGACTTCGACCCGAAAGACCAGGAAGGCAAATGCGATCAGTGCAACGGCTCCGGATTTCTGCCGGATGGCGCTCCCTGTCCGAAGTGTCAGGGAAATGGCCAGGGCCAGGGTCAGGGTCAGGGCCAGGGGCAGGGGCAGGGGCAGGGCAACGGGAATGGTCAGGGCCAGGGGCGTGGCCGGGCCTTCGGCCAGCGCGATCGAAATGACAACGTCGATACGGATACGCGTAACGTCCGCGCCAAGACGCGGAACGGTCGGGGCGGTTCCGTGATTGGTCAGCAGTTCGTCAAAGGCTCGCAGGAGAAGGGCGAATCGGCGGTTGAATTCTCCGAGGCGTTTCAGGCGGGCGAGATCGACGCGACGGACTCGATCAATCGCGGCCACATCCCTCGAAAGTACAAGAGCGGCGTCCGTCACTACTTCGATCGGATTCGTGAGGATCTCGACTCCGGCGCCGCTCCGACGGAAGGTGGCGAGGCGCCGGACGAGGGAAGCGCGTCCTCCGGAGGCGATGGCGATTCGGACGCCGCGGGGGATTCCTGAGCTCCGCACGGGCGCCCGCCGCGTCGTGAACTGCGCGAGTGAATCAACACGCGTCACTGCGAACGGACTCGACGCAACGCGTCGGGACCGAGATTCCGAGGGAAGAATTTGCACGCCACGCATCGCCGGCGCCGCCGGTTTTACGAAATAGCGACGATCTGCGCACTCATCGTGGTCCCCTTGGGCTGCGAGTCGACGTCCGGCCGTTCGACCTCAACGGCGCCCGCTCAGAGCGTCGTCATCTACTGTTCGGTCGACCGCATGTTCGCGGAACCCCTGCTGGACGCGTTTTCGAAAGAGACGGGGATCGACGTCAGCGCGCGCTACGACACGGAGGCCGGCAAGACGACGGGGCTGGTCAACAAGCTGCTCGCCGAGAAATCGCAGCCCCGGGCCGATGTGTGGTGGTCGAGCGAAGTCTTCGGGACGATCGATCTCGCCAACGCCGGCGCGCTGGCGCCGTATCGACCTGCGACAGCAACGGATATTCCCGACATGTTTGTCGATCCCGAGGGCCGTTGGACGGCGTTCGGCCTGCGCGGTCGCGTCATCGCTTTCGATCCGAAACGCACGAAACGCGAAGACGCGCCGCCCACGTGGCTGTCGCTTTCAGACGCGCGATACCACGGGCGCGTCGCCATGGCGGATCCGAGATTCGGCACGACGCGCGGGCATTTTGCGTGCATGTTGTCGGCGTGGGGGGAAGACGTCTTCGACATGTACCTGAGGCTGATCAAGTCCAACGCGTTCATCCGCGCCGACGGTAACAGCCACGCCACGCTGCTGCTCGCCCAGGGGCGCGTCGACTTCGCGGCCACGGACACGGACGACGTCGTTGTCGCCAGGGCCCGCGGTGATTCGATCGAAGCCATCTATCCGGACATGACGGTCCCCAACGGCGACGATCGGCTCCACGGCACGTTGTGGATCCCGTGTTCCGTCGGTCTCGTCAGGGGCGCCCGCAATGAGGCGGCGGCCCGACGACTGATCGACTACATCGCCTCGGCGAAGATGGAAGAAGCGCTGTATTCAAGCGAGTCCCGCAACATCCCCGTGCGGACAGCGCTGCGGACGCGGCTCGGCGTAACGGACATCCGGGCCGCCGAGGTGGACTACGCGAAGGCGGCCGCCGCCATGAAACAGTCGGGGGAAATGATCGACGACGTCGATCCGTTCCGCAAAGAATGACGCCAATGGTCCCGGCCGGCGCAATGTCGATCGCGAAACCTCATCGTTCGCGTCCGGAGAATCCGCCGCTTATGTTGAACGACGCCGCATGATTTCGACCGCCTTCTATCGAAGCGCGCAATGCGCCGGCTGGGTTGCGCTGCTGGCGGCGCACGGCGTCGTCCTCGGCACGGCGATGTCGCAGGCGATGGGCGGACCGGGGCCAGGTGTCGACGCGGTCCCCGGCGCCGGCGCCATGCTGTCGCTGCGGAATTCCCTTGGCATCGCCTGCGGGGCGACGATCGTGGCGCTCGTGATCGCGATCCCTGTCGCCTGCGTGATCGCCCAGAGTCGCCGGCGTTTCGTGCGATGGGGGCTGACGGGCCTGATGCTCATCTCGATTCTCACGATGCCGAGCATTCACGCCTACGCGTGGCAGCTACAGTTGACGTGCGATGTGTCTGTTGCGCGATGGCTCAATGCGACGCTTGTGGCCGCCGGTCCCTGGGGCGCTCGCGGTATGGCCTCGATCGTGCTCGCGATGTGGCTGTGGCCCATTCCGGCCGCGGTCATCGTTGACGGTCTGCGTCGCGGCGGGGGCGAGCTGATGGAACTGGCGCTGCTGGACGCCGCGCCGGCCACGGCGTTGTGGCGGGGGGCGGCGCCGGCGATTCGGGGACCTGTCCTTGCGGCGTGTGTCGCCGTTTTTGTCGCGGCGGCGCTGGACGCCGTCGTCGCGCCGCTGACGCTGGCGTCGGATGTGTGGGCAGTCGACATGGTGCGCGAGGCGGAACTGGCGATGGCGACGCCGCGGCCCGCGGGGCGGCTCATCTGGGAGGCGTGGCCGATGCTTGGGGCGATTGCGCTCCTGGCGCTGGTGGCGACGCCGGGTATTCGGCGAATCAGGTCATGGCATGTCGTCGAGTCGATGTCGCGTGAGACGCGGAGATTGGGTGGTCGATCCCTTTCCGTTGCCGCCGTGATCCTGGCGGCGTTTGCGGCGATGACACCGATCGCTGTGTTCCTCGGGATGCTGGCGACGGACAGCCGGTATTCCATCGGCGGCGCGATGTCGAGTGTGTGGCGCTCGGCGAAGGGGCCCGCCGAGGCGACTGCGATCGTGGCGATGGCGACGTTCGTCCTTGCGCTGGCGATTGCGATCGCGTGCGAGCTGGGACATCGTCGTGACAGCAGCGCGAACTTCTCAAGGCGCCTGATCGTTGTGATGACGATCGTGGCGGCGGCGCTGCCGGCGTCGCTGGTGTCGACGAGCCTGATTTCGTTTTACGCCAGTCGCGCCATGGGCGCCGCGTCGGGTTGGAATGTGTACGACGATACGCCGATCGTCTGGATTGCGGCGATGCTGGCGCGCTACGCGTTCATTCCTGTCTGCCTCGCCATTGCGGCGGGCTGGGCGGCGCCGAGCGTGGTTCAGGATCAGGCGGATGTGGATGGCGCGACGGGTGTCGTCGCCTGGCGCGCCGCCCGATGGCCGTTTGTTCGCGGCGCGGCGATTGTCGGCGCGTTGATCGCCGCTGTTCTGGCGTTTTCAGAGGTGCAGGCGTCGCTTCTGGCGAAGGCGCCGCGATGGGGGGACGACAGCCTGGCCGTGTACCTTGATTCGCAGATGCACTACGGTCGACACGGGCAGACGCTGGCGCTGGCGCTGTTGATGTACATCCCTGTCACTGTCGTCTGCGTTGTCCTCGCGATTCGAAGCCGCTGGCGGGCGCGCGTCGCGTGAATCTCGATGACAGAATTCGTTGGGAATCGAGGGGCGGAGCGGCCGGAGCGCAGGCGCCTCGTCCGCTCGATGCGGTTCGCTTAGAATCATGAACATGGGCCTTCGGCAGACCATTCAGATCGGCGCGTGTCTTGGCGCCGTCGGCGTGTGCTACCTCGTCGCGGGAACTGTCACGGCGCCGCGCGGCGACCTGGCGGCTGTCGAGTTCGTCTTCGGCAAGGTGGGCCTGCGCGACGGGGAATTCTCCTACCCGCGCGCGATGGCGATCAGCCCCGTTGACGGTCGTGTGTTTGTCATCGACAAGACGGCTCGCGTGCAGCGCTTCAGCCCCAAGGGGAAACATGAAAAGACCTGGCGGATGCCGGCGTGGGACAATGGCAAGCCCACAGGCGTGTACGCGGATTCCGAGGGCCGCATCTGGGTCGCCGACACGCACTACGCGCGGATCATCGTGTACGATCGCGACGGCGCAGAGCAGTTCCGATTCGGCGAGCGTGGCGAAGGGCCCGGGCAGTTCATCTTTCCGACGGCCATTGCGCGGGACGCCGATGGCAACGTCTTCGTGTCGGAATACGGCGGGAACGATCGGATCAGCAAGTTCACGCCGGACCTGAAGTACATCAAGAGCTTCGCCAATCGCGCGTCAGGCGAAGGCTGGACGGATCGACCGCAGTCGATGGTGATTGACGGCGATGGCGTGATCTGGGTCGCGGACTCCTGCGGTCATCGAATCTGCAGGTACGATCTGGAGGGACGATTCCTGGGCGAGCTTCGGCCCACGCGGGATGGAACGATCGATGAGCTCAACTATCCCTTCGGTCTGGCCTTCGACGGGGACGGGAATCTGCTGATCGCCGATCGCGGTCACAGTCGCATCGTTCGAATGGCGAAGGACGGGCGGATGCTCGGGAGCTGGGGCGCTGTCGGCCGGGAAGTCGGTCGGCTGGCGCAGCCGTGGGCCGTCGCCATGGGCGCGAATGGACTGATTTACTGCCTTGATTCGTGGAACAATCGCGTCGAGGTGATAGACTGGTGAGAATCCTGGGGCCGGGGCGTGTGTCCACGGGGTCATGTGTTTGATGCGACGATCATGAAGACGATCAGTGATCTATTCACATTGAGTCGATTCGATCGGCCCTGGGCGCTGCTGATCCTGCTCGCCATCGTGCTGTTCTGGTGGATGTCGCGCCGTTCGATGGCGGGGCTGGGACCGGTCCGCGGCAGAGTCTCCATGGCGATGCGCTTTGTCGTCCTGGCGCTGCTGGTGCTGGCCCTGGCGGGCACGCACAAGATTCTGCGGAACGACGACCTGAACGTCATGTACCTGCTCGACCTGTCGCGCTCCGTCCCGCTGGATGTGCGGCGCACGGCCGAGAGCTTTGTCGTTGATTCCACCCGGTTCATGGAGGACAAGGACAAGGCGACGCTGCTGACCTTCGACGGCCGGACGAACATCGAGCAGCTTCCGATGGGCAAGGCGCCCGACGGCGACGGCATTCGAACCGATCCGCCATTCCCCGATGGTCAGCGTCCCGATCAGACGAATATCGCCCAGGCCCTGCGCATGTCGATCGCCTGCATGGCGCCGGGCATGAACAACCGTCTCGTCATCCTGTCCGACGGCAACCAGAACGTCGGCGACGCCGTCGAGGAAGCGAAGGCGGCGAAGGCGAACAATCTCTCCGTCGACGTGATTCCGCTTCGATACGAGCACGGCGCCGAAGTCGTGTTCGAGCAGCTCAAGGCGCCGCCCTACGCGAACCTGCATGAGCAGGTCACGCTTCGGCCGATTATCCGAAGCGACAAGGAGACGACGGGCGAGATTCGGATCTACCAACGCGTCGGCGAAGACTCAAAGCTGATCGATCTCGATCCGGAGAGCGATGCGTTCGGCCAGCGCATTCGGCTGAAACCCGGCCGCAATCCGTTCGTCGTGCGTCTGCCGATCACGACGCGCCAGTCGCACGAATTCACGGCCGAGTTCATCCCGGACGATCCCCGCGCGGATGTCATCAGCGAGAACAACAAGACCGTCGCCTACACGACGGTTGAAGGACCGCCGAAGGTGTTGTTCGTCGGCAAGCGGGCGTCTCAGGAGGAAGACACGCTGCTGATCGAGGCGTTGGCGCGCGAGAACATCGAAGTCCGCTGGGCCGACGCCGAGAATCTGCACCTGTCGACGTCCGTGCTTCAGGACTATTCCGCGATCATCATTGCCAACGCCGGCGCCGACAATTTCAGCGCCGACCAGCAGCGTATGCTGGCGACCTACGTCCGCGACCTTGGCGGCGGTCTCGTCATGATCGGCGGCGACGACAGCTTCGGCGCAGGTGGCTGGCAGGGATCGCCCGTCGAAGACGTCATGCCCGTGAAGTTCGACGTGGACAACGTACGCCAGATCCCGAAGGGTGCGCTGGCGATCGTGATGCACTCCTGTGAGATGCCCAACGGCAATAAGTGGGGGATTGAGACCGCCGTTGCGGCGCTGGATACCGTCAGCAGCCTCGACTACTACGGTGTCATGGGATGGGGCTTTTCGGGGTTCGCCTGGGAAGTGCCGCTCCAGCAGGCCAAGGACAAGGATGCGATCAAGGGCAAGATTCGCAAGATGATGAATGGCGACATGATGGACTACGACACGCCGATGAGTCAGGCGTACAAAGCCCTCATGTCGAAGTCCGACGCGGCGCAGCGCCACATGATCATCATTTCCGATGGCGACGCGCAGCCGCCGTCATCGGGATTGCTTCAGAAAATGGTCGCCAACAAAGTGACCTGTTCGACAGTGTCGATTTTTCCGCACGGCTCGCAGGAGATCGGCACCCTCAAGCGCATCGCCAAGATCACGAAGGGCAAGTATTACAACCTGAGCAAACCCGGCGACGAAAAACGACTTCCGAAGATCTTCATCAAGGAGGCGAAGGTCGTTCGCCGACCGCTGCTCCGCGAAGAGACGTTCGAGCCCCGTCTGAATCCGAATCAGCTGTCAGATCTGATGGCGGGCATCGACGGACCGTTCCCTGAGCTCAACGGCTATGTCGTCACGACGCCGCGAAAGGACGTGCCCGACGTCGAGATCCCACTGCTGACGAAGAAGGGTGATCCGCTGCTGGCGCACTGGCTGTGCGGCTCGGGTCGCGCCGTGGCGTTCACAAGCGGCTGGTGGAATCGCTGGGGCGCCAAGTGGCCGGAGTGGCCCGCCTTCAGCAAGTTGTGGGCGCAGACGATCCGCTGGTGCATGCAGCAGGGCTCGGCCGCGAATTACGATGTGACGACAGTCGTTGACGGCGATCGAGGGCATCTCATCATCGAGAGCATGGAAGAGGGGGCGAGTGTCGCCAACTTCCGGCAGTTCGCAGGAACCCTGGTTCGACCGGACGCCACGAGCCTTCCGATGGAGATCAAGCAGACGGGGCCCGGCCGGTTCGAGGCGTTCTTCACGGTCGATCAGCGTGGCGCCTACATCGTCAACGTGGCGGCGCCGGGGACGCGCTCGCAGAAGGCGGCGCGGATTCGAACCGGCGTGACTGTCGCGTATTCGCCCGAGTATCGCGATCTCAAGCTGAACGAAGCGCTGCTGCGGGAAGTGGCGGATCTCACGGAGGGCCGCGTTCTTTCGCCGGATGGCGAGGAGAATCGAAAAGCCGTCTTCGCCCACAACCTGCCGGATACCGTGTCGCGGCGACCGATCTGGGACACGCTGCTGAAGCTGGCCATCGTCGCCTTCCTGCTGGACATCGCCGTGCGGCGAATCGCCATCGATCCGCTCAAATGGCTGGCGACGGCGAGCAGCTACGTTGCGAGTCTGGCCCGCGTCGGTCGCGGTCGAAAGTCTGAGCAGACGCTCAAGGATCTGCGCGGTGTGCGCGAGCGCATCCGCGAACAGCGCACGGCGTCCGGCGAAACGACGACCGTCGGGCGAGCCACGCCGCCACCCATGGAAGGACCGACGCTCGACACGAGCGCCAAGTTCGACGCGGGGGCGACCAAACAGCCCGCCAGGGACCTGACGGAGGCGATGGGTGGCGCCGGCGCGAAGACGGATGCGCCGCCGCCGAAGCCTGACACACCGAAGCCGGCGGACGCGGGACCGCAGGAAAGCATGACGGCGCGCCTGCTGAAGGCGAAGCGCCGCGCCCGGGATGAGGGCGATGAGAACAAGTAGGGGGCGCCTGGCGTCCGAAGGTTCGCGCGTCGCCGATGGTTCGGCGGTTCGGCGCGACAGGGATGACAGCGAGACACGTGGTTTGAACGCGGGCGCGCCGTGGGCGTCGCACGAGAGATTTTTCGGAGAGGCGAATGACTGATCAGATCGATCCCGCCATTCAGAAGGCGACGGAAGAATTTCGGCACAAGTTCAACGCCGTGAAGGCGGAGATCGGCAAGGCGATCGTCGGCCACGACGAAATCGTTCAGGGCGTTCTGATCTGTCTCTTCACGGGGGGGCACGCGCTGCTCGAAGGCGTGCCGGGCCTGGGCAAGACCTATCTGATCCGGACGATGGCCGACGCGCTGAGCCTCGAGTTCTCGCGCGTCCAGTTCACGCCCGACCTGATGCCCGCCGACATCCTCGGCACGAACATCATCGTCGAGGATCCCGACACGGGGCGGCGCGGCTTTGAATTCCAGAAGGGACCGATCTTTGCGCAGCTGGTGCTGGCGGACGAAATCAACCGCGCCACGCCGAAGACGCAGTCGGCCCTGCTGGAGGCGATGCAGGAGAAGCACATCACGGCGGGCGGTCAGCACTTCGAGCTGAAGCCGCCGTTCTTCGTCATGGCGACGCAGAATCCGATTGAGCAGGAGGGCACGTACCCGCTGCCCGAAGCCCAGCTCGATCGCTTCTTCTTCAAGCTCGTCGTGAACTATTCGAATCGCCAGGAGCTGAACACGATCGTCGAGCGCACGACGAGCGGTCACAAGGCCGAGATTCAGCCGATCATGACGGGTGAGCAGATCATCGGCGCCCAGCGGCTCGTCCGCCGCGTCGTTGTCGCGCCGCACGTGCAGGATTACGCGATTCGCCTGATCCTGGCGACGCATCCGCAGGGCGAGTTCGCAACGGACCAGACGAATCGCTATGTGCGCTGGGGCTCGTCGCCGCGCGGCGCCCAGGCGCTGATTCTCGCCGCCAAGGTGATGGCGCTGCTCGACGGCCGCTACAACGTCGCCTTCGAGGACATCGTCAAGGTCTACAAGCCTGCGATCCGCCATCGCCTGCTGCTGAACTTCGAGGCGCAGGCCGAAGGCATCGATCCGGATTCCGTGCTCGGCGATGTTCTCGACAAGACGCCGACGAAGGCGGAACTGGCGGCTTGAGGAAGCTGAAAGGCGAAAGCTGAAAGCCGAAATCTGGAATTCGGAATCTCAAATCTCAAATCCGGCACACTCAGGCGTGCGGCCGGAGGTATGCCCGCCATGGATGATTGAAGTCGTCGCAACGTCGTCGGCTCGCGATCAGCTCACGGATTCGGCGCGTTCAGCGTCTGGCCGCATTCCGGGCAGCGGTCCGTCTTGTTTCCGTACAGGTTGTATTGGCAGTTGGCGCAGTAGCGGCGGGGAAACGATGTCCCGTCGTCGAGCGGTCTGCGCATGGGACGGCGCCAGGCGTACACGGCGATCAGCAGCCAGGGCGGAACGTAATGTGCGGACAGGACCAGGAGCCAGATGAAATCATGCTTGGTCCATGAGTAGGGCCTCTCGACAGGCGTGGAAAACGGGACGCGGTACAGCAGCGCATTCGTGGCGATGTTGATGAGCCATGCGAGGACAAACCAGTTGGCGACCACGGCGCAGGCGCTGAGCGTGGCCATCATCAGGGCGGTCGATCGCGCAACCACTGAGGCGCGGAGCAGAAGGACGGCGGTCGCAAGAAGCAGGGCCGAGGTCACGATGAGCGCGGCGTGCTGAGCGCCGGAGATTGACAGCACGTCTGCGACGGCCGGACCGAACGCCATCTGGATGGGCGTTTGCTCGAAACACTCCATGACGATCCATGCGACGCAGTACGCTGCGGCGCAATACACCCAGAGCGCCCTGTCATGTCGACGCCATCGCCCGCTCGTGGCAAGTCGCAGGACGATGAGCGCCGAAAGAAGCGGCAGGTGGAATGAGGCCGCCTGGAGACCCGCCCCGACGGCGGTCGCCATTGAGGTCGGCGATGCGCCGGTGAGTTGGGTGTTCCAGCTTCCAGTGTTCATGGTCAGAAGCGTCGCCGCGATACCGTCGATCAGCAGGATGGCGCTGACGCCGAGGATGCCCATGATGTGCCAGAGACTCTGTCGACGGCCGCCGAGCCAGAGACTTCGACCGCAGAGGTAGAGGAGCGTTGTGCAGGCGAAGAGTGTGATGCGCGTCCACTCGGCGTAGAGATTGACGCTGAAGGGACCGTCCCAGAAATCCCCGTTTGTATTCCAGAGGGTCACGCCGAATGAGACAAACAGGGCGTAAAAATCCATGAAGCAGAGGATGGCTACGAACCGCTTCGCCGTTCGCTCGTCATCTGATTCATGGACAACGAGGATGGAGGATGCGCTGGCCAACGTGTCGAAGTCTCCGAATTCGGAATTCTAGGGCGCCGCCCGAAGGCTGTCCCTTGGTCTTTGCGGTCAATTGAAAACCCCGTGGCGCAACGATATATATCGAGATATGTACAAAATCGCCGCCTTCTATCGATTCCTCCGGCTCGACGATATCCCGGCGCTGCGACGCGAGATTCGCGACGCCGGATCGGCGCTGACGGGGCTGTGCGGCACGATTCTGCTCGCGCCCGAGGGGGTGAACGGGACGATCGCCGCGGCGCCCGACGCGCTCGATCAGATGATCGCGTATCTCGACGAACGATTCGGTATTCGCGAGAACGGCGTGAAGTACTCGACGAGTGAGGAGAAGCCATTCAATCGCTTCAAGGTCCGGCCCAAGAGGGAAATCATCACGATGCGGCGCGACGACGCCGATCCGACGCGGCGGGTCGGGGAGTATGTATCGCCGTCGGAATGGAACGCCCTGATCGACGATCCGGATGTGGTCGTGCTCGACACGCGGAATGACTACGAGACGCGTGTCGGCGTCTTCGAGGGCGCGATCGATCCGAAGATCGGCGTCTTCACGGAGTTCGCGGATTACGTCGAGGCGAATCTCGATCCGCAACGGCACAGGAAGATCGCGATGTACTGCACGGGCGGTATCCGCTGCGAAAAGGCGAGCGCCTACATGCTGGCGCGCGGCTTCGAGCGGGTCTTCCATTTGCAGGGCGGCATCCTGAGGTACCTGGAAGAGGTTCCCGAGGACGAGTCCAGATGGCGGGGCGACTGCTTCGTGTTCGACAAGCGCGTCGCCGTGGGACCGGCGCTTCGAGAAGCCGAGTGGTCGATGTGCTTCGGCTGCCGCGAGCCGCTCTGCGCCGAGGATCGACAGCGCGATGACTACGAAGAGGGCGTTTCCTGCCTTCATTGCGTCGATCGGCTGACGCCGGAGCACGCGGCGTCGCTTCGAATGCGCCATCGACAGATGGCGGATCGATGAGTCGAGATTGGTCGTGGGCTGGCCCGCCCCCCTTTCGTCTCCGAGCCGCCGCCGTGATGCGGCGGTCGACATGCAATCGTCATCGCGACTGACGGAGGGATCGGGCCATGACTGGCCCGGCTCGGAATTGGCTCGTCACAACCCGCGATGCGTGTCACGTTCGGGCGGGAAGGGATTCCCGCCGTCAGTGGGTACGAGATGAGAATCTCGTACCAGCGGTCCATCCGAGCCGTCGCAGTGATGCGGCGGTAGACATGCAATCGTCATCGCGACTGACGGAGGGATCGGTCCATGACTGGCTCGGCTCGGAATTGGTTCCTCTAATTTTGATCCTGCAGAATGACCTTTGCGTCGCTCGCCTGGCCGAAGATCAGGTTGCAGACCTTCCCGGTGCCGAGACAGTCGCCGTTCCAGGTCACGAAGACATAGCAGGGGCCGAGGCTCGGGTCGTCACAGGGGGCGGGGGCGTTGTCGTGATAATCCCTGACGGTCAATGTCAGCACGGCGCCATCGCGAAAGTACCCCCAGAGGACATTTTCATCCGCCAGGCTGTTGACGCTTGCCCCTGACGATTCGACGGGGCGCGGCGGAACGATATAGCGGTCGACGGCAACATCGATGAGCACGCCGCTGTGGGCGCCGCCGCCTTCGCAGGTGATCAGGACCGGATGCATGGGGGCAAACGCGGCTTCGATCGTGCGATCGGAATCGAGCGTGAAATAGAGCGTCGCCGGGTTGGGGCCAATGTCAGCCGTGACGTTGTCGCCTTCCCAGCTGACGAACTGCATCGGAACGCTGTCGATCGGATCCGGGGGACCACCCGGGGCCAGGAATCCGTCTCCCTCGACGGCCACGAGGGCGATCTGCGTTCCCTTCTCGAACTGATAGGACTGTTCAATCACTCCGGTCCCGATGGCCTTTCCGAGTGACAGGTGGAAGTCGGACTGCGGGACGCGGCCATCGAGGTCGGCGTGGGTCTGTGGTCCGTCATTCTTGACGCCGTAGACGCGGGCGAATCCGCCGTCGACGGGACCCGTGATGCGCAGCGTCAGTGTGACGCTGTCGCCCGACGTCGATCCGTTGTCATTGTTGTTCGAGGGGAACATGTCGCCGTTTCCCACGCCGGTCATGGACGATTGGCAGTCCATTCCGACAGAAAGCGGCGCCAGCATGATCAGCAGCCAGGTTGAACGCATGATTCTCTCCGATCCGGGCCAGGCGGTGCGAGTGAGGAACGCCCGGGACCGGCGTCGTCGCCATGGGCGGGCTTCAATAGGGAAGCGCCATCGGGCGGGATGGGGGGCCATGCAATCGAGGAGATTTCGGATTTGAGATCAGTACTGTCCGGCTGAGGAGTGCGATCAAGCCTGTAAGCCTTTGGGTTCTAT
>DAOPJV010000084.1:0-24204 GCA_035399845.1 Phycisphaerae bacterium
GCGGTCATCGGGTCGCGATCTCAGGCAATCTGATCGCCTTATGTGTTCCCAAGGGCCGGCCTCCAACTACACCGGCTTGCTCATCGCATATCAATACGACGGCTCGAGCTGGTTGCAGATGGATGTCCTGGAGGAACCGTTGAACAGCTCCATCAGCTACTGCAGCTCGCTGTCGCTGGCTGGCGACGTCGCTGTTGTCGGCGCCCGGGGGACTGATGATCTCACCAACATCCCGGACGGACGGGCGTTTGTGTACCGATTTGCCGCGGGCGAATGGCAAAAGGAAGCGACGCTCACAGCGGGCATCATCGTTCAGGATTTCGGATACGACGTCGCCATCCGTGGCAATGACATCATCGTCGGCAGCGCCACGATCTTCGACGCACATCCCGGTTATACGTTCTTTCGGTATGACAGCGGCGCATGGATCCGTCAGTTAACGCCGTCCGGCGATTTTCCTTCGGCGACATCGCTGTCCGTCGCCGTGACCGACGACTATGCGGCCGCGGGCTACGGCGGCTTCGCATACTCGGGCTACACTCGCAGCGGCGTCCGCGTGTTTCGGAGGACCGCCCAGGGATTCGAGTATGACAAAATCGTGTACGGTGAGAACATTCCGTCGGGTCAGTTTCTCGACGACATAGCGATCAGCGGAAATCAGCTTCTCGCCGCCGATCCGGATCTGAATGTCCACGGCCAGCGATCGGGCGGCGTGTACGTGTTCGATCTCCTGGCGTCCTATGACTGCAACAACAATCTGATCCCCGACGGCTGTGAACTGATTGACAACGACTGCGACGGAAACGGGATTCCTGACGATTGCCAGAACGACTGCAACGGAAACGGCGTGACGGACGACTGCGAATCCTACATTGATTGCAACCTCAACCGGATTCCGGACGATTGCGAACTCACGGACAACGATTGCAATAACAATGGGATCCCCGACGATTGCGAGACAGACTGCAATCACAACGGCGTGCCGGATGAGTGTGAAGCCCTGGCGGACTGCGACCAGAACGGCGTCCCCGATATCTGCGAAATCGACGACTCCAACGATTGCAACAACAATGATGTTCTCGATTCCTGCGAATCCCTGGCGTGGACATTCCAGCAACGCGTGGATGCGCCCGTAGGTGTGGATTTCGGGGCGTCGATCTCACTGGCCATCGTTTCCCCCGGTAAATTCCTGGTTGGCGATCCTGAGCATGGGCAAGTCCATGTCTGGGAGAACGTGTGCGAGTGGGCGAACCCGCAGGGGGAGGCGTTTCACACATTCAGCGGCAGCGCCAGTCTGAGGTTCGGATACGCCGTCGCGGGGCGCCAGGAACGTCTGCTCGTCGGCGCTCCCCAAAACGTCGGCGAAACGGGCGGACCCGCGACCCTCAACTACTATGACTGCGCGCATTCCGACGAGGTGTTCATCACCGGATTCTCCCCACAGGGTCCGTCCGGTGAATTCGGCTACGCCGTCGGATTTTCTCGCGTCCACGGCGCTTCCAGCTACGATCAGTATGCTGTCGGGGCGCCCGGGGACGACAATGAAGCAACAGATGCCGGCGCCGTCTACCTCTTCCGGCCTGAGCCCAACGGTCCCCCCTTGTATGACTATGACTACGTCCAACACCAGCGGCTGAGCGCATCCGACGCGTCCGCCGACGCTCGTTTCGGCGCAGGGCTTGCGATCGAGGGAAATACGCTCGCGATCACGGCGCCGAGACATTCCGGCGGCGGCGCCCTCTATGTGTTCCGGCTCGTTGGCGAGACGTGGCTGGAGGAGACCGTGATCACGGCCGACAGCACGGCTGACGGTGGTCCATTCGGCGAACGCGTGTCCATCGATCGCGATCGAATTATCGTGGGCACGCCGCCGACTGTCACGTTGGTTCCTGTCGGGAGCGCTACGATCCCTCACGTCTTTCACTATGACGGCGCCAACTGGGGGGAAGAAACGGCCTTTGATTTCCCGACGCTGGATCCGGCGCCAGACCTGATTCGTGACTACGGCGCAAGCGTGTCGATCTCGAGCGGTATCGCGGCCACGTCATCCTCTTTCAGTTTCACCCTGTCACCCCCTATGCCATTTCCCCACTCGGGCTTTGTCGATGTTCGGCGATGGACGGGCGACGCCTGGACGACGGATGCGATCATCGACGAGCCTGAAGCGTCCGGCTTCAGCGATTTCGGAAGGGCCGTCGCCCTCAAGGGCAGTTATCTCGCCGTAGCGTCGGCGGACCGCGACGCGGTCTACCTGTTCAGGCGATGCGAGCCGCAGGATCTCCCGGGCGATATCGATGCGGACGGCGACGTTGATCTCGACGACGCCAACGCCCTCGTCGCCGTCCTGCTCGACGCCCCGCTGGCGCCCGGGCATGTGGCGCGATCCGATCTGAATAGTGACGGACAGGAGAATGGCCTGGACATCGACGCGTTTATCACGGCGCTGCTCGGCCCCTGACGCGGATCAGAAGAGCCGCTCCCCCGCCGCCGACTTTTCGATCAGCGTGGCGAGGCGCTTGTCGCGCGTCTCGTCGCGCTTGGCGCTCATGATCCAGTGGCGAATGCGGCGCTGATAGCCCGGTGGCTGCGCGTGGAAGGACTTCCACGCCGCCTTGTTCTTTCGGAACGCGGCGAGCCGCAGCGTGTCGAGTTCGGCGTCGTGGTGTCTTGTCGCGTAGCCGGCGTCCGCCGGGTCCTTGCGGGCCTCGAAGATGGCGCGCCCCGCGGCGGTCATCTTTCCGGCCGCCTCCAGCTCCGCCATCATCCGGACGTTCACCGCGCTCCAGCGGCTGGTCTTTCGCCGCGGCGTGAACCGAATCATGTAGGACGTGTCATCGATACTGCGGCGGATGCCGTCGATCCATCCGAAACACAGCGCCTCGGCCACGCTCTCGGGCCAGGTCATCGACGGCTTGCCCGTGTGTTTCTTGTAGTAGCCGACGAGGAGTTCGTCCTTCGTCTTGTGGCGCTTCTTCAGCCACGCGCGAAAGGCGGCGGGCGTCTTGAAGAAACTCGGGCGATCCATAGGAGTCCTTCTTGAATTCGAGCCGTCAGCGATTAATCGCGAGAATCGTACGGATCTGATGCGAGACACAGTGGGATTGCGTCACCATCCTTTCCGCAGCTTCGGAATATCGACAACAAATCGAACCGCTGCACATTTGTCTTCATCAATCTCGTGTGTCGGAGCACGCATTGCCGAAACGCACCATAGCCATTGCTCCCCTTGCCAAGGCCAGAACTGCGATCCGCCGCCGCGAACCACGAAGTCGCTTTCGCTCGGCGACGTGGACTCGTTATAGTCCACTCGCCACACATCGCCGCACCATTCGCCATGATACAATCCGAACAGCCCGAATGCGTTGGATTCGAGATCCTGAAACCCGCAGAAATCGTTAATGAGCCAGCGGTGCAGGCCGTCGTCGTCGAGGAGCGAATCGCCCCACACAAAGAGTGATGTCGTCATGGCTCGACAGGCGTATTCCCATTCCGCCTCAGTTGCCAACCTGTAGCCGAATCGCGAGCCCAGTGCGACGGCATCCTCATGCGTCATCGTCGCGGGGAAATCGATGCCCTTGAATGGCGCGACAGGCTGGTTGGTCAATCGCCAATAGTCACGATTGATAAGCGTCGTGACCATCAGCAGGAATCCGCGAACAGTGACTTCGCGAAACGGGCGCATCCTCGTGAAATGCTCCCGGTAAATCGGACTGATTGCATTCGCAGCCTTTTCCTCGTCCTCACTCAGGCCCATTCGAAATGTGCCGCCGGGGATGTACCGAAAATACAAACCCGTCTCGCCATCCATACACATCGGAAGATGATTTGAGTAGCCGCCTGTGGCCGACGCTCCGAATCGACGAGTGACTCGCTTGAAGACATCCTGGGCGATCTTCCAGCGTTCCTTCTGTGTTCCGCGTATATACCTCTCCGCGTGTGTGATGTCCGCGCCAGCCATTCTTGCGTCCTTTCCTGGATCGGATGGCGATTCCGCGAATACGAGTACGTGCACGAGCTGGAATCAAGATTTCAGCTTCGAATCGCACACAGTCGATGCAGCACGATTTGATTCGCGATGCCCAGATAGACACGAAACGGTTTACCCAGATCCGGCGCGCCTGGAGTCAATCAATATAACGGATTGATCACCATTCCCGTCGCGAGCTTCGGATAGAAGTAGGTCGACTTCTGCGGCATCAGGTCCCCCGCCGTGCAGATGTCACGGAGCTGCGTCATCGTTGTCGCCTGCATCAGGCAGGCGACACCCGAGTTCGCCTTGGCGTCCGCGATCGATTCGGCCATCGACTTCTGATAGTGCATGGCGACGGGTTCGCCGCCGTTCAGCTTCGGCGACACGAGTCGATCGATGATCAGCTTGTGGAGGATCGTGTAGGACAACGTTCGCCACGCCTCGCTGTGGCCTTTCTCCAGCCCCGCGAGCGGATCCGGATGCTTCGGTGTGACGATTGCGCACGCGTCATCCTTCGCCACATACAGCGCAATCGCCTGAGCACTGGCCTTGGCAAGGACCTTGGCCAGCGCCGCGTCGTCCTTCGGCATGGCCGTCGCCTTCCACTCGAACGCGTCGGCGAGTGTTTCCTTCAGTTCATTCGACGTCACGCCCGGCAGATTCGTCATCGATCGGAAATAGGGCTGGATCGTCGCCCCCGGATCTTCCATGCCGCCCAGTACCGCCAGAACGAAGTTCACTGGATCGTCCTCAGCGACCTGCCCATATTCCGCAATATACTGGTCGCGATACATCAGGGCCGTCCCGTAGCGATGATGTCCGTCGGCGATGAAGATCGGCTTGTCCGCCATGCGGACCTGGATGCTCTTGATCGTGGGCAGATCGTCGATCACCCAGAGCTTGTTCTCGACGCCGTCCAGCATGCCCTGCTGCGACGGCTCCCCCTCGATCGCCTCGCCAATCAGCTCCGAGATCTCATTGGTCGCGTCCGGGTAGAGACCGAAGATGGGGCTGACGTTGCATCGCGTCGCCGTCGTCAGTTTGAGCCGGTCCTCCTTGGGACCGCCGAACGTCTGCTCATGGGCGAAGATCTGCCCCTTGCCCAGTTCCTCCAGCCGAAGCCGGGCGAAGAACTTCTTCCGGGTCAGCGTTTTGCCGCCGAGCTTGTACGTCTGGTGATAGACGTAGAGCCCCGGTCGACCGTCCCGAACAAGCGCTCGGATGTCGAGCCAGCAGGTCAGGTCCCCCGCCGCCTTCAGATAGACCTCATCCGGCCCGGCGGTCTTCGGTGGCATGTGAGGCAGATCGATGCCGACGATATTGTGATCATCCTTCCCCTGAAGCGTTGCCTTGTCAGACTCGTCCAAAATGTCGTATGGGGGGGCGATCAGATGGGAGACATCCGCGGAATTGAATCGAATCGCCGTGAAGGGCTCGATGCGCGCCATGTTGTAACCTCTTGTTTTATGGGGCGTTGCATAAACCACACCCGCAACGCGGTTCCTATCCTGCCCCAACGGGGCAATCCTGTCCAGACGCCCCTTAATCA
The DNA here is from genome assembly GCA_035399845.1 of Phycisphaerae bacterium. Classification (GTDB taxonomy): domain Bacteria; phylum Planctomycetota; class Phycisphaerae; order UBA1845; family UTPLA1; genus ECT2AJA-110-A. The sequence continues at coordinate 5,520 of DAOPJV010000084.1, forward strand.
TGATTTTTATTGACTTTACATCAGCCTCGCCGATACGATTTAACGAACCACAAGCTCGCTCAGGAGGCGACGGGCCACGCATCCGACCTACCCGGCCCCGTCTCTGGGTCCCGACGTGCAAACCCGCCGGCGCGGAGGCAGTTTCGATGAAGCGATACAAGTGTCAGGAGATGTCGCAGCTCAGCCATGAGCTCAAGATGTCCCCCGCACGATTGCGCCTTCGCCAGATTGCCGGTGTGGACCGTGCGATCCAGCTGATCGATCCCGCCCGGGAGTATCCATTCTCGTTCGTGGCGTTCCATGTAACGGGCTACACTTCCAGGCGCCCCTCGACGACAACGGAAGTCCCGATGCGCGGCAAGACGCTGATCGACGACCTCGTCAGCCTCGCCGAGGACCTCACGGCGGAACAGCCCCTTCCATATGACACGGCGTTCGGCCGCGTTTACGACGCCGACATGCTCGCCAGTCGATTCAACGTATCTACAAAGACGATTTCCCGCTGGCGCAAGCGCGGTCTGCTCGGCTGCTGGTTCGCCCGCGCCGGGGAACGGCCTCGCATCGGCTACACGGCGCGAAGCGTTCGCGTGTTTGTGGCTCGAAACAAGGATCTGATTCAGCGCGGCGGCGCCTTCCAGCTGATGGGCGACGACGAGCGCGAAGCGATTATCTCGCGAGCCCGCGAGCTCGTGGCGACCGGCGAAGCCACGCTGCACGCCGTCACGCTCAAGCTGGCCGAGGAGACGGGTCGCGCCGTTGAGACGATTCGCTACACGCTGCGAAACTTCGACTTCGACAACCCGAAGCACGCCTTGTTCGACAAGGCGGAAAACGCCCGCAAGCTGGACGAAAAAGAGGTTATCTACAACGCCTTCATGGAGGGCGAGGCGCTGGACGCCCTGGCGTCGCGCTTCCATCGCAGCGTCTCGGAGATTGGCCGGGCGATCACGGACTGCCGACTGTCCGAACTCTGCGCCGGTCCGCTGGACTACATCTTCAACGAGTCATTTGATCTGCCCGACGCCGAAGACTCGATCCTGTACGCCGAGCCGGCCTCTCCGCTCAAATCGGAATCGGCCGATGAGATGGCCGCCCGTGTTCCGGCCGGGCTGCCGGCCTATCTGCAGGCCCTCTATCGCACGCCGCTGCTCACGGCGGATCAGGAGCGGCTTCTGTTCCAGCAGATGAACTACCGTATGCATCGGGCCGAGCGCCTGCGACAGCATGTCGCCGCCTCGCCCGAACAAGCCACAACGTCGGATATCGCCGCGGTGGACGCCGAGATTGACATGGCCATCGTGATCAAGAAGAAGATCACGCAGGCCAACCTGCGGCTCGTCGTGAACATCGCCAAGCGGCATCTCGGCGCCCAGTTCGACGCGTCGCTCTTCGAACTGATCAGCGACGGCAATGTCGCCCTGATGCGGGCTGTCGAGAAGTTCGACTACGCCAAGGGCTTCAAGTTCAGCACCTATGCGACGTGGGCCGTCAAGCGCGCCTTCGCACGTTCGATCCCCGAGGAGTATTCGCGACGCGATCGCTTCCGCACGGGTCACGACGAATTCCTGGCCGCCGCGCGGGACTATCGCGCTCCGACGCTCTCGATCGAGGAATCCTCCAGATCCGCCGTCCAGAAGACGGTGGCCGCGGGCCTCGCCGCCCTCACCAGCCGCGAACGCAAGATCGTTGAGCGACACTTCGGTCTCGCATCCTCGAGTGGCCCCGACACGCTCGACGCCATCAGTCGCGACATCGGTATCAGCAAGGAACGCATCCGCCAGATCGAACGTCGCGCCCTCGCGAAGCTTCGCGACCATCTGGGCGACAAGGCGATCGAACTGCTGGCGGGCTGATTGCCGCGACCCACTCCCTGTCCATTTCCATCCGTATCAGCGCGATCGCCATTTGCGATTACGTGGATCCGTGCGCGATTCCAGGAATCTGCAAACGCGTCGTCTTGCCGAAACAAATCGCTGTGTCGTCTCGACCAGGCCTGAACGTAGGTCGTCCCTTCAGGAATCAGTGAAACGCGAAACGATGCGGACCCCGGGCTGCGTTCCGGTCGCGTTGCGACCTGCACCTGCCCGGGGCACCCGTAGCGCGTCCCTTCGGGACGCCTTTCGAATCGCGTATTCGTACTTCCCCAACAGAGCGTGATTGCCGTTGCTGACGCGCGACGACTCGCCCCCTCAGAAAGATCCACTTCAAAAGGCGTGCTCCACGGAAACCCGGGGCAAGCGAATAGTTGCCATCATTCCCCCGACGCTGAAAGCGTGACCTACGGGAGCCCGGGGCAAACGAAGACCGCGAATGCGGTCGGAGTGCAGCCCCGGGTTGACCGCCCCACACGAAATCAAGCCCTGTAAGGGCGTTCTACGCCACCTTGTTGGCACTCCCGAGATCATCATTCGATTTCTCAATTGACAACCCATCACTACGATGCCAACTCGGCAATTCCACATTCACGCCAATCACGAGTCGAGGTGAATCCATGTCGCAATCGCTCTCCAACCTTCACGTCCATATGATTTTCTCAACCAAACATCGCGAACCCCTCATTGCAAACGCCATCCGCGATGAAATGCACGCCTACATGGCAACTGTGCTCAAGGGGCTAACTTGCGCACCGCTATTGATCAACTCCGTCGACGATCACGTGCACGCGCTGTTCGACCTGTCACGCACACACGCGTTGAGCGACGTCATCAAGGATGTGAAAGCCTCGTCATCCAGGTGGATCAAGGCGAAGGGCGACGAATTCCGCGCATTCGCATGGCAGGCCGGCTACGGCGCGTTCGCCGTGTCGGAATCCAACGTTGCAAGCGTTGTCGCCTACATCGAGAGGCAGGAGGAGCATCATCGAACGCGATCATTTCAGGATGAGTTTCGGTTGTTCCTCAAACGAAACAAGATCAAGTTCGATGAACGATACGTGTGGGATTGAAATCAGAACGTCCCTGCAGGACTTAATACGATACAATGTCTCTAACCCCGGGCTGCGTTCCGGTCGCTTCGCGACCTGCACTTGCCCGGGGCTCCCGTAGCGCGTCCCGTCGGGACGCCTTCCGAAACGCGTTGTCGCAACGCCCGCCAGTGTATGCGCGCCGTTGGCAACGCCGAGTGTGTGACCTTCCGGAATCCGGGGTTCCCATCGCGCGTGCCTTCGGAGCGCCTCATGAACCCGGCCACTGCGCATGAAAAAAGAGAGGAGCGTCGAAACGCTCCTCTCTCTTTTAACTGCGTTGCTGCGTAGGCGCCGCTTAGTAGCGATCGCGTCCGCCGCGATCGCCGCCGCGACCGCCGCGGTAGCCACCGCCGCCGCCGCCGCCGCCACCGCTGCGATAGCCGCCGCCACCGCCGCCGCCGCGCGGTCCGCGATCTTCGCGAGGTCGCGCTTCATTGACCTTCAGCGTGCGGCCGTTGCTTTCCGTGTTGTCGAGCGCATCGATCGCCTGCTGAGCTTCGTCATCCGAGCTCATTTCGACGAAACCGAAGCCCTTGCTCTGACCGGTGTGTCGATCTTCAATCACTTCGGCGCTGACGACTTGGCCATACTGACCGAACATTTCCTGGAGTTCCGACGCCGTGACGGAATAGCTCAGGTTCCCAACGTACAACTTCTTGGCCATTGTTTCTTCCTAACAAATTGGGCCAGTGCGACCTCCTATCAACTTTCCGGGTCGCTAAGAAATGGTCCCACAGGCGGACCCTGCCATGGCATCGTCGTTCAGAGTCGCAGAGTTGCGTGGCCGAAAGAGCCAACGTGTTCGACTGACCTCCGACATCGGTACCGATCTGAGTATGATAAACTCGCAAAAATCCCATGTCCATCCGCAACAGGGGATTTGACGCGGCGTCAAGTCAAGAAAAAACGCCGAAGAAAATCGTTTTACTAAGGTAAAACCGCCCCCCACCCGGATTTCACGCCCGATGGCGGACACCAAACGTCCGGCGCACCAGCGCCGACAGCCTCGACGGACGGCCCATCGTTTCGCGCAGGTGGTAATCCAGAAGCGGGAAGGCTCGCCCCGAAATCGTGTCGCGACCGAGCGCCAACAGCTGCGCCGTTTCCTTCGACAACAGTCTTTTTTCCAGCGCCGATGACTCGCAGTCACAGCAGATCGCGCCGCCCTGGTGCGAACTGAAATACAGCGCGCCGGCGCCCGTCGTGTCGCGACCACAGCTCACGCAGGCGTCCAGCTGAGGCTGCAATCCGATTTCGCGCAGCATGCGCCACAGGTACGTGGACAGCGCATCCTCCGCGGCGCTGTCGGCAAGTGACTGAAGAAACGCATCCAGGGCGTCGAACAATCCGGCGTGCGGGTCGTGCGTTTCCGTCAGTTGCGTCGTCACGTCGGCGGCGTATTCGGCGGCGTACAGCCTGCCAAGGTCTTCGCGAACATGACGATAACCATCGCGTTGCCGCCACTCGGTCAGCGTGGCGAGTCGATCTTCCTTGCCCGGTCGCGCCGAGAATACGATGTCGCCTTTTTCGAGGAGATCGATGCCGATACCGGCTCGCGATTTCGTGCTGCGCTTCACGCCCCTGGCGATGACACGCTGCTGGCCGTGTTCGCGAGTGAAGACGGCGAGGACCTGGGAAGTCTCGCTGAAATCGAGTCGGCGCAGGACGATCGCCGAGTCCTTCACGAGCGCCACGACTCAATCCTCCGCCACGGGTTCCAGCCGCTGAATCCGCAGACGATTCACGACGCGATCGGCCGCCTCAACGACTTCGATCCGGATGTCGCCTTCGACAAAGGACTCGCTCGTCCGCGGAATCCGGCCCATCTTGCTCAGCACAAATCCGCCGATCGTGTCGTAGGCGTCGTCCTCGGGCAGCGAAAGATCGAGTTCGTCGTTGATCTCGTCGACGCGCAGCCGCGCGTCGACCTCCGCCGTCTTGTCGTCGATGCGCTGGATGGGAGGAATCGGCGGCTCGTCGTGTTCGTCCGCAATCTCGCCGACAAGCTCCTCAAGGATGTCCTCGATCGTCACGAGCCCCGCCGTGCCGCCGTATTCGTCCAGCACAATCGCGATGTGGACGCGGTTCGCCTGGAATTCCCGCAGCAGCGAGGCGAGGTCCTTCGTTTCGGGCACGAACGTCACATCTCGCATTTTCTCGCGGATCGAGAAATCCCCGTCGTCAGCGATCAGCAGGTCGCGCGCATACAGGATGCCGATGACATGATCGATCGTGCCTTCATAGACGGGAATGCGCGAATGCCCCTCCTCGCGCACGACGTGCAGCACATGATCCAGCGGCGCGTCGGCGGCGATGCCCACGATGTCCGTCCGCGGCGTCATGATTTCGCCGACGCTCGTCTCGTCGAGCACCATGACGGAACGGATCATCTCCGTCTCCGTCGCATCCACGGCGCCGCGCGTCTCGCCATGCCGCACGGCGTCCAGAATCTCCCGCTCGACCTCGTCGGACTCCGGATCGTCCTCTCGCGGCGCCCCGGCGAGGCGACGAACAATTTCACCGATGAAGTCCTGCACCACGAGAAAAGGCCGACTGGCAATTCGAATCGAATCGAGCAGACCGATCGTCCGGGACAGAAAACTGTCACCGGCGTGTCGCGCCCACGCCGTCGGAACGGCAACACCGACGATCACCAGCCATGGAATGCAGATCAGCCAGAACCACAGCCAGCGCAGGGCGCCGGCGTCGAGGTTCGCCACATACGAATTCAGTGTCAGCACAAACGCGACGATCGCCAGTTGTCGATACCCCAGGGCGCATCGCGCGAATTCATCCTGGTTTTCGAAGAAGGGATCGAGCCGCAGCGCCGCCTTTTCAGGTCCCATCAGCGTCGACAGTCGTGTCGGCGATGCGAAGCGCGCAGCGATGACGGCCGTTCCGAAGAAGACGGCGAGAATCGTCCAGAGAATCATGAAACCGATGAGCACGACGCCTCTCGTCAATCTCCCGAACCGGATGTGGCCACGGATTCGTCCACCACGGCGGCGGCCGGAAGCGTCAGATCCGCGACAAGAATCGTCGCCGTATCCGCCTCGGCCTCGGCCACGACTTCGCCATCGGCCGCGACTATGCGACTCACGCCGCGCCGGCGCACGGCGCCCTTCTTACCGCACGTCGTGACGTCCGCCACAACGACCGGCCGATGGAATCGCTTCGCCAGATCGGACAACGCCGAGGCGAACGACTTCTCACTCGTCGCGCCGGCGCCAACGACGCCGACAATCAACTGGGCGCCCCCCGCAACCACATCATTCCATGACGCCTCGTCCACGATGTCGTCGTCGACAAGCACGGCGATGCGCCCCAGAAGCGTTTCCGCCGCTTCCAGCCGTTCCGTCGAGGCGTCGAAGCGCTCGGCGAGCGCGGTCCCCGGCCGCGTCAGGGACTGGATCAGCAGATCGTCGCCGTCATGATCGAACAACAGACCGTTGAGTCGCGGCCTCGGCCGCGCGCGTTCCGCCATCCCCATCGCGACGAAGACGCCCCAGCTTCGCGCACGAAACCCGCACGTCGCCGCCGTGGGTCCCACGCCCTTCTCCAGGACGTCGTCCGGCGAATCGACGCACGTGTCGACGAACGCCGGCAGAACGACGAGATCCGGCGCCGGATCCATCTCCGCCGCGCGATCGATCTCGTGGATTGCCCGCTGCATCGTCGTGGTGCGGGAAGACGGGTGTATCGCCAGCTGTATGGCCGCAACTCTCATTCCGACGCTCCTTCGTCACGCGCTTCTCCCCTGGCGAATACAGGGGGCAGTCCCAGCGCCACCAGAATCCGATCCTCTTCCCGATGCATCTCGGCGGATTCCTCTGGATCGTGATCGTCAAAACCACAGAGATGCAGGCAGCCATGGACGACGTACAACGTCAGTTCGTCGCGCCAGTCGTGACCGGCCGCTTCGGCGCGCCGTCGAGCGACGGACTCGCACGCGATCAGCTGACCATCGACGAGGTCTTCGTCGGGTTCGTCTCTCAGGTCAAACGCCAGGGAATCCGTTGTGGAATCGTCGTCCATCCAGCGGGCGTGCTGCGCGCTCATCTCGGCGTCGTCGACGACTGCGATCTCCAAGCTGCCGCGCTGCACGCCATGAGTCGTCAGGGACAGTTCCGCCGCCCGCCGCAGAACCTCGGCAAGCGGCGAGGGACAGCCCGAGACGGCGATCTCGATCCCCGATTCAGGCTCGGGCTCGTCGGCGGCGGAGGGAATGGACTCCTCGGACGCGCTCATGCCGTCTTCGCTCTTGCACGCGACGACTCGTTCGCCTTCGGGTAGGCGATGCGTCCGTGGTGGATCGCTCGCAGGCTCTTCACGAGGCTGCGCTCGACCAGCGCGAGCTCTCGGAGCGTGATGTCGCAGTCATCGAACTGGCCGTCCATCAGGCGCGCCATCAGGACGTCATGCACGACGGCCTCGATCCGCCCCGGCGTCGGTTCGTGCAGCGATCGCACGGCGCCTTCGACGCCGTCACACACCATCAGGATCGCCGTCTCCTTCGTCCGAGGCTTGGGACCCGGATAACGGAAATCCGTATCGCTGACTTCACGCGACGAATAGCCGCTCGCCTTCGCTTCCTCGCTGGCGAGATGGTGGAAGTAGCGAACGACAGTGGTTCCATGATGCTCGGCAATGAACTGGTGCAGTACCGGCGGGACGCCGTGTTCCTTCGCCAGCGCCAGTCCGTCCTTCACATGCGACAGAATGACGAGCAGGCTCATGCTCGGCGCGAGCCCGCGATGGGCGCTGATGTTGGCGTCCTGATTCTCAATGAAGTAGTGCGGCTTGCACGTCTTTCCGATGTCGTGGTAGTAGGCGCCAACGCGAACGAGCAGACCGTTCGCGCCGACCTCTTCCGCCGCCGTCTCGGCCATGCTGCCCAGCAGGTGGCTGTGCTGCCATGTGCCCGGCGCCTTTTCAATGAGTTCGCGAAGAATCGGCTTGCTCGTGTCGGCCCACTCGAGCAGCGTCTGGCTTGTCGTGATGCGGAAAGCGCGTTCGATCACGGGCAGCAGCACGAGCACGATGCCCACGCCGACGAAGGCCGCGATCGACGCGACGACCACGTCCGTCGAGATCGGCTGACCGTCCGCGGCCAGCGTAAACGCGGCGCTGACGCCGGCCGCAATCGCCGTCGCCACACCGACTTTCACCATCTTCATGCGCGTTCGGATTTCCCGAAGCATCAGCGTCGTCACGGCCGCGACCGTCACAAGCATGACCATCAGGCCGTACGGCGCCCCGAGGATCAGCGCCGTCAGCAGCGCCAGCGCCGCCGTGGCGCCGAACGCGAACAGCTGGCTGTAGGCGACTGTCAGGATCGCCGCGGTCATCGTCACTGTCGTGACGGCCCACATCGGCGAGTTGCCGATCTCCAGCAGGACGAAACGATCGAAGGCGGCCATGCCGATCAGCAGTGTGGCGACGCCCAGCGCCCGCGGCGCCTTCTGGGCGATTCTCGGCTGGCACTTGAACGTGAACACGGACAGACCGATGGTCAGGAGGAAGGTCACGCCCATCAGTCCCAGGCGCCGCTTGTTCCATTCGGCGGCCAGTTCCTTGTCCGTTTCGCGCTGTTTCAGGTACTCGGCGTGTTCCGCCTCCAGCAGCGCGTACGTCTCCTGGGTGATCTTTCCGGCGGCGACGAGTCGATCGCCCTTGTTGTAAGTGTCCTTCACCGGCTCAACGGACGCGGCCTTCAGGTCCAGCTCCGATTTTGTCTTTTCCTCGTCGTAGATATAGACGGGGTTGGGTGAAGCGCCTTCCGGCGTGATCGCGTTCGACACAATCGACTCGAACAACGGCCTCGCTTCAGCGGGCAGCCCCGACGGAACGACGACTTTCGCAAGCTCCGTCACGTGCTTCGTGTTCGCCGCATAGGTCACTTCGGCGCTGGGAACCTGCCGATATCGCTTCAGGCCGTCGCGGCCTTCGCCGGTCTCAAGTTCGACGTATTCCCCGGTGTAATTGACTGTCCGTTCAATCCCCGGGCGCGCCGTCATCGGCTCCTGCTTCAGGTTCTTTTCAAGTGAAGCCAGTTCGGCTTCCAGCGTGCTGCCCGGCTTCTCCGTCCAGGCCTTGAGAACATCGAAGAGGGGCTGGTCCAGTTTCCATTGCGCGCCGTGTTCCGTGACAAACGCCTCATAGGACACCGAGGCCTTGACATCGAGATACAGCGATCGAATCTCGCCCTTGATCTGATTCGCGAGCGCCGAGTTGTAACGGAAGTAGTTCGGAACCTGCTGCTGTTCCTTGCGAAGCAGATCGTTTGTTCGCAGCAGATTCACGCGCTCGAAACTGACGCGGGAGATGACGGGCTGGAACAGCTCCTTGCCGGGGACGTACCCGAGCGGCTCATCGCCCGAGCTGACGATCAGGGACGCGCAGGCCCAGAATCCAGCGGCGACCACCATCGGCCAGCCGATCGCCCTGCGCATGCGTTCGCGCCATGACGCGTTCTGAGGACCACCCTTGCGGCGCGGATCTGTCGAACGGCTTGGCCGGAGCCAGGAGAAATCGAACATGTAGAATCCCGCCACCTTCGCAGCGAGCCTCTGCCCTCGTGCCCCGTCGCAAACCCGTGTTCCAGCGGAAACGGCGATGGGGATGCGCAAGGTACTCGTACCCGGCGCGGGGTTCAAACCTCTCGGAATAGTATCGCAATCCACGCCGAGAGGCCCCACATCCGAATCGGTCCATCCGCCGCCGAACGCCACGGACCGAATTCCCATATCGGACATGAATCCCTAAACAATTCATCCACAAATACTTACGAACACGTCCGATCGCTGGCGGCGCGACGGCGGCAACCCGCGGAAATCCTGGATTTTCCATTATCGGGGGCCTTCCTCGGCGGGCGTGGCGGCGGCTTTCGGACCCGCCTTTTCCGGTCGTTGACGCTTCGGCGCGGCCGTTCATACACTCAGATGACGGAATCGCCCCAAACTGGGCCGCCGGGACACCACAGGACGCCGATACTACGTACAGATGAGCGTTATCACGTTACTTTCCGACTTCGGCGCCGCCGACCACTACGTCGCCTGCATGAAGGGTGTCATCCTTCAACGCGCGCCGACCGCCCAGATTGTGGACATTACGCACACGATCCAGCCGCAGGACGTCGTCCACGCCGCGTTCGTGCTGCGACAGGCCTTCGAGTACTTCCCGCCCGGAACCATCCACATCGCCGTGGTGGATCCCGGCGTCGGGACCACCCGCCGTATCCTCGCGGCGCGCTACGGCAATCAGACGATTCTCGCCCCGGACAACGGTCTCATGACCTTCATCCATCGGGACTTCGTCCTGGATGAGCTGCGCGCCATTGAGAACTCCCGCCTTTACCAGAATGAAGTCAGCAACACCTTCCATGGCCGCGACATATTCGCGCCCGTCGCCGGCCACCTGTGGCAGGGCATGCTGATGGAGAAGGTCGGACCGATTTCCCGACAGCTCGAACTGCTCAACATCGATCGGCCCAAGTCGCTCGAACGCGGCGGTCTCGAAGGCCAGGTCCTCTACGTCGATCACTTCGGCAACGTCATCAGCAATATCAGCGCCACGGACCTCAAGAACGTCCGCTCGCCGCTTGAGCGACTGAACGTTCACGTCGGACCTTTGCGGATCGGGAATCTGCACACGACCTATTCCGACGTGAAGCCCGGCGAAATCGTGGCCGTGATCGGTTCGACTGGCATGCTGGAGATCGCCGTCAACCAGGGCAACGCCGCCAGTCATCTGCGCGCCGCCCCCGGAACGATCGTCGTCGTCCGCTGACGATCAGCCCGTTCGCCAAATCTGTACATCGTAGGTTAGGTCATCGACCCGACGGGCTCGCGCCGCATTCACGATTGCGCGACTTCACATGCTTGCCTTTGAGGGCAAGCATGCCACCCGAACTGCGACCGCAAGGGAGCCAGGCCGGCGTATCCGGACATGACGCGCCGACGTGTTTCACAGCGTGGGCCTGTTTGCAGGTCGCGCCAGCGGTTTGTGATCGCCTGGCGCCACTTGCATGTTGACCGCGGTCTGACTTCGGCCGATTGGGACGCGCCCGCGCGACTTCTCATGCTTGCCTTGAAGGGCGAGCATGACGCCCGGTCATCGGCTTTCAGTTTTCGGCTTTCGGCGTTTCAGCTTTCCCAATGCAATATGAGTAATGTAGGTCGGGTCATCGACCCGACGCGATCGCGCCGCATCTGCGATAACGCGACTTCCCATGCTTGCCTTGAAGGGCAAGCATGCCACCCGGCCACCCGAACTGCGACCGCAAGGGAGCCAGGCCGGCGTATCCGGACATGACGCGCCGACGTGTTTCACAGCGTGGGCCTGTTTGCAGGTCGCGCCAGCGGTTTGTGATCGCCTGGCGCCACTTGCATGTTGACCGCGGTCTGACTTCGGCCGATTGGGACGCGCCCGCGCGACTTCTCATGCTTGCCTTGAAGGGCGAGCATGACGCCCGGTCATCGGCTTTCAGTCTTCGGCTTTCGGCGTTTCAGCTTTCCCAATGCAATACAGATGCGTGCCCGCTCGAAGATACATGCGGTTCCCGGCGACCGCCCAGCTCGACAGCGTGTAGCCGCCATCGAGGCGGTTCGTCGCCATCACTTCGAATTTCGGGCCGGCCTTCAGCACTGTCGTCACGCAGTCTTCATTCGTCACATAGACGCGACCATCCGCCACCAGCGGCGACGCGCTGTAGGCGCCCCCCTCGATCCGCTCGGGGCCCCACACGACAGCGCCCGTTCTGAAATCGAGACACGTCGCGAATCCGCGGTCGTGTATCAGATAGAGGTACGTTCCATCGCAGGCCGCCGACGGCACATCGGGGCCTTTCCTGTCGTCGTACGTCCACGCCGTATGCGAAGCCGTCACGTCGCCCGTTCCTCCCGCTCGCACGGCCACGATTGGCCGATTCCGGCTCGTTGCGACGACGAGATCATTCATCGCGATCGGCGACCCGCAGATGCGATAGTTCCCCTCCCTGCGCGGATTCAGTCCCGTGGCGCGCCAGATCTCCTTGCCCGTCGCCGGATCGTGCGCCGTCACCCAGTCTGCGCCTGAAATGACGAATCGCTTCTTACCGTCATGCTCGTAAACAACGGGCGTCGTGTAGGCGTCGGGGCACTCCTTTTGCGCGTCCGTCACGCGTTCAACGTACCATCGCTTCTTGCCCGTCCTCTTGTCGAGTGCGAGCAGATAGGATGGATCGTCGGTCTTCGCGCCGTGCAGCACCTGAACGATCAGTAGATCATCCAGCAACAGCGGGCTCGACGCGTAGCCCCAGTACAGGCCGAACTTGCCGTGCGTCTTCTGCAGGTCGTAGTCCCAGATCCGTTTGCCATCGAAATCGAAGGCCGCAATGACGCCCGTTCCGGAGACGGCCCAGACATGTTCGCCATCCGTCACCGGCGAAATCGACGCCATGTTGTGCTTGTTATAGAACTGGTTGCCTTCGGAGATGGTCTTCGACCACTTGTGTTCGCCCGTCGTCGCGTCAAAGCAAAGCAGGAGGATCTCGTTCCCTCCCGCGTCCTTCCCCTGATTGCCCTCGGCGTCCGCCGCGCCCTTTGACGCCGACAGCACAAACAATCGGTTGTTTGCAATCACCGGCGACGAGCCCGACCAATGCGGCGCCGCCGTTTTCCAGAGAACGTTCTTCGACTCACTCCACTCGACGGGGAGATTGTGCGCGTCGCTCGATCCATTCATCGCCGGACCGCGCCAGTTGCCCCAGTCCACGCCTGCGCGGACTGTGGCGGCCGACGCCAGCAGCCCACCCGCGACGACGAGCGTCAGGATTCTTTTCGTGGCCGAGATCATTGCTCTCTCCCTCGCTTCACTCTCAAGGATCGATGGTCAACGTCATGAACCGCGCCCAGCCTACCGGCCGCCGAACCGAATTGCGCCCCCGAAACCATGCGGCAATACAACGAATCATTGGACCCACGTACCCCCACGACGCCCAAACGTTCCCTTTGACCGCACACAGTACGAGAGCGCCTGCCGCCTTTTTTGATTTTGACTTTTTGACGTTTCCAGATTTCGCGCGCTATTCGCTCCGCAGAGCAGTAATGAGCGGAGCGCGCACGGCGGCGCGGACCGCCCAAATGCCCGACGCCAGCCCGACGATCGCGACAACGCTCAACGTCGCCGTGAGGCCTCGCCAGTCCACGAGGGCGCCGGTCGACACAATGTTCGGTCCCGCCGCAATCAAGGCCGCAATCGTTCCGACTGCAAGACCGATGACGAGCAGGGCCGCGTTCTCCGCCAGCACCATCGTCCCCAGCATGCGACGGGAATAACCAAGCGCTCGCAGCAGCGCCAGCTCACGACGTCGCTCCACAACATTGCGGAGCATCACGACGGCGAGTCCGATCGTGCCGATGGCCAGACCGAGTCCGCCCAGGGCCTGGAACGCCGACATGTAGGTGTTCTCGATCGCGCGGAATCGGTTCAGGACATCCAGCGACGATTCCGCGTCGAACGCGTAAGACGACAGATCGTATTCAAGTTTCTCCGACAACGCGTCGAAGCGATCGCCTGTCGCCCCCGCGGCGTCCAGATCCTTCGGGGCAAACAGGAACATCCCGTAGCCGGAAGTCTCCGGAAACATCTCGACGAAATGTTCCTCGCTGATGATCAACTGACTCTGCAGGATACTCCCCGACAGCATCCCGACGATGCGCAGCTTCACGTCGTGACCGCGTTCGTCAACGATGGACAGGTCGTCGCCGATTCCCAGCTTCAGCAGCCACATCAGCGTGTTCATGTCACCCATGGCGGGGATGACGCCGTCGCCATCGTCCCTGTCGAGCAGCGTCCACGGGTTTTCGCGTTCCGCCGTCGTCGCCGCCGCGGACTGCGCAAAGGCGAATCCGCCGCGTTCGATCCACGCCGTGGGAGCGCCGAGAATCTCCGGCCGGCGCACCTGGTACAGATTCAGACAGCTTGAGTCATCACCGCGCATGCGACGGAGGGACATCGCCTCGCATCCGTCCAGCAGCGCCGACGTTTCATCCGACAGGCTCAGTCGCTCGCGTCCTTCGGGCGAGTTCAGATCGAATGCGACAGGCGTCGACGAGGTTGCGATCAGTCGATAGCCGCCCGTCCCCGCGTCCTTTGCGTACGCGTCCTCGCCGGCGCGATGCCGATTGGCGCCGACCGCGACGACAACGAAGGTCGCGCACGCAATCAGCGATGTCGTCAGCACGCTGCGGCTGCGCTCGCGTCGCGCGTTTCGCAGGCCCAGGCGCCACATCGCGCCGCCGCCGGGACGGATCACACGCCCAGCGGAGGATCCGCCGAGCCACATCGCCATCGCCGCCAGTCCCGCGATCAGCAGCCCGCCGCCCACGCCGAAGAATGCGGGCACGCGCGGCACACGCTCGCTCGACAACGCCGCGATCGTCGCGCCCAATCCCCACAGCAACGACACGACGAAGATGGCGCCCGCCCAGCGTCGACGTCCTGGTTCACTCGCAATCTCTGACTGGATGGCCCCCGCCAGCAGCGCCCTTGGCGACTTCCGCATCAGCCCGCGAAGCGCCAGGCGAATGCTCAGCATTGCCACAAGGAATCCGCCAACGACGCCGATCGCCACGCTGAGCGTTGTCACATGAAGCGTCAGGAAGGGCGCGTTGACCGCGTCGCGCCACCAGGTGCGCAGACCCGCCAGCATCAGCCACGCGTAACCCATTCCGACGGGCGCGCCCACGATCGCCCCGGTCCCCGCAACGATCGCCCCTTCTCCCGTGAACACGCGACGCACATCCCGCCGCCCGAAGCCGACCGCCATCAGCAGACCGACCTGTCCGGCGCGCCGTTCCGTCGCCAGTCGAAAACTCAGCGCCACGAGGATCGCCGCGGCAAAGATCACAAAGAAGCTGAAGGCGATGAACAGACCGCTGAAGTCCGTGCTGCCGGCGCCCGCCTTCAGGGCGTCCGCCTTCACGGTCGACACTCGGAGCCCCATCCTGTCCGGCGACAACAGGGCAAGCGTCGCATCCTGAAGCGCCGTTGCGAGTTCACTCGGCGCCTCGTTCGTCCTGCGAACGTAGATGGAGGTCACGTCGCCGAACCGGGCCTCGTCGCCGGCCCACAGTCGCTGCGCCGTCGCCAGCGACACAAAGGCCTTGGGGGCGCCACGCCAGTCGCGCCAGTAGTCCTCATCCTTGTTGCGAATGCGGCTCAGATCGATCTTGTACGAGGGTGGCGGATCCCAGGACGCCAGCGTGTCCGCCTCGGCAATCCCGGGATACGGTGGCATCAGATCCCGATCGACGACCCAGCCCTCCATCGGAACGATCGCGGCCACGCGGAACGCATGCCGCCGAGTTTCCAGGGCGCCGAATCGTCCCGACACGTAGTATTCCATGGAGATTCGATCGCCGATCCGGGCCCCCAGGTCCGTCGCGGTCCATTCATTCAGGACGACATCGTCGTCGCCGATCGCGCCGACGTCGGGCCCGCCAACAAGTCCGGCGTGCTTCTCGACGTCCAGTCCGCAGACGATGGAGTACGGCACGCGCCCGCCCGCCGTCGGCTTGCCGCGCTCGTCCAGGAGGTCAATCGAGTTCGCCAGGTAAGTCAGTGCGCCGGACGCCGTCGCGCCGAGCTTCTTTGCGGCCGAGTCAATCGCCGTCTCGACGGCGGGTTCCAGCAGCAGCCGATCCGACGAAATCGCCAGCATCCCGCGATCCGCGTCCTCGCGCAATCGGAGTCCGTAGTCGTCGAATCCCACGAGCGTATTGAGATCGCGCTGAAGCTGTTTCTGGAGTTCGCCGGCGCGCGTGAAATCGCTCAGCTCGGCGCCCCCCATGAGAACGGTATTGATTCTCCCGGCGACGCCAATCGCATTCGCCAGACGTTCGCGAGACACAAAGGCGTCCATCGGCGCCATCTGCGAGACATCCAGCGAGAATCCGCCGACGCCCGTCGCATCGACGATCCCCCTGACGCGCAATCGCAACGATATCGTCTGCTCATCGGGACGCCCGAGAAGCGACTCCGACGGGATGGGGCCCGCACCCGCCACGCGAATAAGAACGTCGTCGCCGACGTTGGCGCCGATGGCCTCCGCCGTGACGCGGTTCAGCACAACCTCGTCCCGGGAAATACCGGTCACGGCGTCAGCGTCATCAAACACTCGATGGAGTGACGAATCCACGCCAAACAGCCGAACATCGTTCGCCCGACGCCGCGTGTCGGCGTGCTCGACGCCCCCGAGAAGTTCAATCAGGCCGCAGGCGCCACCACGCTCCTCTCGCGCGGGGATCGACTTCACCGCGGTTTCCAGTTTGTCGGCGAGATCGCCGCGAACGAACCTGGGGCTGCGCAGCGCCAGATCGACCGGCCCGACGCGCGCCAGGGCGCGATCGCGCAGACTGCCGCGCATCGAATCGCCGACCAGCAGCGCCCCAGTGAGCGCCGCCGTCCCCACGAGCACACTCGCGCCGACGGCGACATAGGATCGCCACGCGTGCGCCGCGCCCGCTCGGATGAGTCGCTTCGTCTTCAAGGCGCCCCCTTGTTCAGGTCATCATGCCGTTCGACGGCGCGTGTCGGCGTCCGCCGTCATGTCGCGTTGAGCATACCGTTCGCGAGACTGAGCTGTCGTTCGAACCGATGGGCGATCTCCGCGCTGTGCGTCACTACGATCAGGATCGTGTTCGTGTCCCGCTGAATCTCCCGCAGGAGATCCGCCACCTGATGCGCCGCCCTTTCGTCCAGGTTGCCCGTCGGCTCGTCCGCCAGCAGCAGCGCGGGCTCATTGATCAGCGCGCGGGCGATCGCCACGCGCTGTCGTTCTCCTCCCGAGAGTTCACTCGGGCGATGCGACATGCGATCCTTCAGCCCGACGCGCTCCAGCAGCGAACCAGCCCGTGCTTCACCCGCGCCGCCATCCGCCCGAACCAGCGTCGGAACGAGCACATTCTCAATCACGCTGCACTGCGGCAGCAGATGATGCTCCTGGAAAATGAACCCGACGCTCTGGTTGCGAAACCGCGATAGACTCCGTTCGTCGAGCTTGTAGGGTTCCTCATCCCCGAGCCGCACGACGCCGCTGTCCGGCGCCTCGAGACCGCCAAGAATGTTCAGCAGCGTGCTCTTGCCACAGCCCGACGGCCCCATGATCGCCGCGGATTCTCCCGAGCGCATCGACAGCGACACGCCCCTCAGGACATTCACCTGATTGGCGCCGTCGTATCGCTTGGAAACGTTCTCCGCAAAAAGTTCAATCGTCGCAGTTGTCATGCGGCTCCCTCAGTCCATTGATCCCGTGCACAACCTGACAACACTTCACTACCGTCGACAGCGTCATTTGTCGACGCGCAAATCCTGGCGTCATGCGCCGCCGGCGCGTTCGGCGACGACCGCTTCGAACGCCGCCCATGCCGCCGCCGCCATCCGTTCGTCGGTGTGCTTCTCGCGAATCGACTTCCTGGCGCTCGTCCCCAGCCGCGCCCGCAGATCGTGATCGTCCATCATCCGGCGCAGTCCGTCCGCCAGGGCCACGGGATTGTTCGGCTCGTGCAGGATCCCGCCGCCGGTCGATTCGATCAGTTCGGGAAAGGAGCCATGCGACGGCTGAACGACGGGAACGCCCTGCGACATCGCCTCCAGCACGTACAGCCCCTTCGCCTCTTCATATTCCGTCGGCACGCTGAGCACATCCAGCCGACGCAGGAACGCGAACTTCTGACTGCGATCCAGTTCGCCCAGGAACGACACGCGTTCGCGCGCCGCGGACTTCGCGACGCGGCGTTCGAGCGTCTGAAAATACGCCTTGTCTCCCTCGCCCAGGTAGCCCGCGACCAGCAATCGACAATCGCGTCCTTCCTCGACCAGATGTTCGAAGGCCTCGATCAGATTGTGAAGCCCCTTCTCGGGACAGATCCGAGCCAGGTATCCGATCGTGAAAGTTCCTTCACGCGGCGGCGCCTCCGCCGCGGCGCCATCGTCCCACGCGACGCCCAAGGGTACGTGCCGGACGCGATCGGGCGCGACGCCGAAGTTCGCAAGAGCGTACGCCGTGTAGTGGTTCGAGACAGACAGAAAGCCATCGACATCGACCGCCCGCTCGCGGAGCAGCGTCAGCACGCGATCCCGCGCCCCGGCGTCCAGCTTGTCGAGCAGAATGTCCTCCCCCGTCAGCGTGCAGACGACGGGGACATTCAGGGCCGACCTGATCCGCCGCGCCAGGCCCACGAAGAACGCGTTCGGCAGATGCACGATTGCCGGCGACGCGTCGCGCAGGTGATCAATCAGGGCGTCCATCTCCCGCGCGTGGGGTCCCTCCTCAGCCATAAGCAGCGTCGTCATCAGGTCGGCCGCGAGCTTTGGATCCGTCGACCCGGCGCCACGCATCGCCCATCTCAGCAGCGCGGGATGATCGAGCCATCGGGTCAGGGCCTTCGGAAGCCTTCGCGCGAAACGCCAGCGATGCTGCAGATAGACGTTGATCCCGCCGAAGACGACGCGTGACGCGCTGACATCCTGATCGTCGGTCCGGATCGGCGAATAGACGGGCCAGAGCAGGACATCGCGCCCCTGGCGAATCAGCGCCGCCGCCAGCGCGTTGTCGCGCAGACAACTGCCGCAGTACATCCCACCCGCGCCGGCTGTCAGATAGACGACTCGCATCGACACATTCTAGGCTCCGTCTGAGAACCCATCAGGCCAGCGTTCTCAAGTAGCGTTGGATGA
>DAOPJV010000085.1:0-23554 GCA_035399845.1 Phycisphaerae bacterium
GAAACCAGATCGTAACATCTGGCGAGGAGACAGCCTTTCATCGAATTAACCTGTTGCACGCCTTCAGCGTTCACGCGGCATTTGAGCGACGGCTCCTTCGGGCGATCGATCTGCGAGGCTCTCCGAGAATCGCGAGGTCTCTGGCCCTCCGTGACAGGCCAAAGAAAAGAGGCGGGCTCGTGAGCCCGCCTCTCCTGTTTGTTGGGGAATCGATCGTCGTTCCGCGGTTATTGGCCGAAGCCGCTGAAGAGTTCGCCGATGTTGTTGATGGTTCGGACGCCGTCGCGTGATTCGTAGCGCGATCGGTCGAAGACCTCTGACGTGGCGTCGTCATCGGAGAAGATGAATCGAAGTTCGCCGGCGCCGTCGCCGAGATTCAGCAGTTTGACATTATCGATGCGACCGCCCTCGTGGTACTGGACTTCCAGGGCCATGTCTTCGTCGGCGCTTATGGCGCCATGGAATTCAAATCCCGACGCCCGCAGCAGGAAGGCGCCGTCGCCGATCGGCGCGACATTCACTTCGCTGGCGGAGGATTCGATCATGTCGATGAATCGGGTCATCTGTTCGGGCGTGAAGCGCCCCGTGAGGAAATCTCTGACCAGTTCCATGTGCGACTCGATGGCGGCCTGGGCCTCCGGCGTGTTGGCCGTCGCGCGGAAATCGGAGCCGAACATCATTTCGTGCAGATGCTCGTTGACATGATCGACGGTCCCTTCGCCCGCATCGGCGCTGTTCGTCGTGCTGAAGGAAAACTCGAAACCGTCATCGTCTTCGCCATCGTCGGGATCATTGGCGCCATCCCCCGAGGGGTTCGATGTCGTCGTGGAAAAGGTGATTTTCGCCACGGGACCATGCCCGGCGCCCGCGCCGATGGCGACATTTCCGTTTCCGGCCGTATCGAGCGCGTCAATGTCGAGGACGACGCCGTTGTTGAGCATGGGGGCGAAGAACGCCAGGAAGGGGGCGTCGGCGTAAATCGTCGCCGGAATGTAGTGGGTCTTCAGGTAACACCAGCTGTCGTCCGGCGTCACACCGACGGCGGTTTCCAGGTCGAGACCCGGGAAGTCCTCCTGATCGGGCGCGGCGGTCATTCGGAGTTCGACGAAGCTGGCGGCCAGGGCGTCGTTGGCGTCCGTCGGGGCGCTGTTTTCGTCTCGATCGGTGAAGACCAGCAGAACTCGGCCATTCGCCGTGACGCCTTCGGCCTGCAGGTTATCGATTTCGATCCACAGGGACTTCCGAATGGCGTCCCGCAGGCTGTCAAAGATGGCTGCCGCATTGACGGACTTTGTCCCGCCCAGGCCCAGAATGACAGCGAGCGTGACACACGCCGCCATGGCGCCGCCGGCGCCGAGTACTTTCCAGAATTTCTCACGCTTCATGCCAAGGATTCCTTTCTCGGGGGCCCGTTTCCAGCGGGCCCGCTGCAATGGACTCGGTTCAACGGGAAGCTCCAGATGATGCGCGGCCGCGAGCAGATTGCGATCCAGACGATCGTCTCGTTCATCGTGTCGTTCGATGTCGTTCATCGTTCACACAACCCTTCGTCATCGAGGTGGGCGAGATTCTCTCTCAGAGCCAGCCTCGCTCGATACAATCGACCTTCGATCGCCCGTTCGCTGACATTCAGCCTCGAGGCGAGCGCCGCATGGGTGACGCCTTCGAAGTACCGGGCGATGACGATCTCCTGCGCTTCGGCGTCGAGGGACGTGATCGCGAGCATGAGCTGCGATCGCGTCTCTCTTCGAGACAGCGCGTCATCGGGAATGTCTTCCTCGACCAGGCGGCGTGACAACTCCGCCGCAAAGTCAGCGTCAGGTATCGGCAGGTGATCCGGCCGGCGAGACTGGGTTCGCCAGTGGTTGCGGATGAGGTTCCGAGCGACGCCCCGGAGCCAGGGTTCCAGCTCCGCGGGCGGCACGCGATCTTCCGCCTGAATGGCCGCCAGCCAGGCCTGCTGCATCATGTCGTCCGCCAGATGCGGATCGCCGACGCGATACACGACGAATCGATAGATACCCACGGCGCAGCGATCGAACGCCGCGCTGAGCGCGTCCCGACTGTCGGTCTCGCAAGCGATCGAATCCATCGGATTGATACCGATACTCGACACGGTCATTTCCGGAAGCTCCCGGCGACTTTGCCGCCGCCTGTCGGAGATTGAATGGCGCGAGGCGGGCCGGCCCCACGCGGAAATTCGCGGGAATTATCGTCGTTCGGGACGGGAACGGGAATCCGCGACTCGCCTGGGAGGATTCAACCGCGATTACGGGCGATCGCGGCGTGAGAATCGCTGATCGCGGTCCGACACGCGGCCTCCATCGACTAGTTGATCCACAGGGCGTAAAGAGAGAGCTGGTTTCCGAAGGCGCTCTGGATGTCGTTCCAGAATTTGTCGGACGTGATCTCGCCCTGTTCCAGGTAGGGGGCCGCGGCCGTTCCCTGGGCCCAGAGCACGAAGTCGAATTGTCGCGGCTCCGTGAAGACGCGTTTGAGATTCACACCGCGCGACTCGCCGTCGCGCCAGAAGGGAAGCAGCCTGCGACCATCGAGGAGGGCGTCGGCCTCGTCCAGCAGGCGCATCCAGTTGTCGACCATGGGCTGTGTCACGGGAATGGGAAGCACGCCCGTCTGTTTCGGACTCGGAATCCACTCCAGCGCGTTATCCGTCTCTTTCATGACACAGGACCACATCTCACGGCTCTGGCGGATCGCCGCCTTGAAGTGAGCGTGAGACGCCTTCATCCGTTCGGGGTCGATGACATCGAAGCGCATTTCGTGGACGCCGGCGATGATGTCGATGAGCTGCGGCGGAATCGAGCCGGGGCCCGCCCCGTAGGTCTGTCGTCTGAGGAAGGGGTAGGGCGTTTCGATTTCTTCGAAGAGCAGCTGGCCGGCGTGTTCGAAGAAGTCCTTCCACTCGTGGGCCAGCGCGAACTCGCAGACACCCGCGAGAACATGGCAGTATCCGCGGAGCCAGTGCGCGTCGGCGATGTCGAGGCGAACGACCAGTGTGGCCTTCGCCCCGAGGATGCGCATCCGCATGAAGCCATCGAGGTTCTCCCAGGAGGAGGCCACACCATCCGAATCCAGGTCAAGCGTGATGTCGGCGACGTCGAGTGTGATGGCGACATCGTCTCGCCGGATCTCTGACAGTGTCGATTCCGCGCGGTTGAGACTTTCCAGCCAGGTTTCGACAATTCGCCGAGAGTCCTGATAGGTGATCTTTGTCGGCGAGAGATTCGGCTCAAACGGCATTGGCACAAACTCGATCGGCGTGCGAAGACCGTAGTGATGGAGCGACTGGCCCGTCGCTTCGATTCCGCGGAAGAACTCCACGAAACCGAGTCGCAGCCGCGCGGTATCGTCGTCGGGCGAGGTTTCGAGGCGGGCCCGAAGGCGCGCGACTTCCGCCTTGAGATCTCCAGCCTTGGGATAGCCGAGGGACGTGACGCCGGCGCTCGCGGGCTGCGACGTGGCGGACGGCTGAGCCGCGCGAGCCTGCCGCCTGGGATGCGGAGGAAAGAGGGTTGTCAGGAGGATCGCGATGATCAGCAATGTCGAGCGGCGTGTCATAGGGACAGGTCCTCTGTCAAAGGGCGCGTGGAGCGATCCGGCCGAGATCGCCATTTTCTGTCGAAAGCCCAGGTTTGCAAGGATTGACCTCCTGGGGGCGGTGTGTTGCGGCGTTCGTTGTAACGCTCTTTCAGAGCTCCTGACGTGTTTGTGGCGGACCCGGGGTTGCGCTTCGACGGCTGCGCCGTCTTCGCTGACCCCAGGCTGACTTGTTGCACGCCGTTGGTGTGTCCTGTGCGCCGTGCGACAGTCTGGCGTGTTGTCGCGTCGCCGTCGGTCACGCCATGACCGACGGACGGCATTGTGTGCGAAGTTGATTGCGCGACTCAGCGCCCGGTTGCGATCAGGAACGTTCTGATTTCAAACGGCTTGAACATCGTTGTGAACGTGTTGGCGCGTCGCCTGATCGGCGCGCCCTGCGTCCAGTCGCGCTCGATGAGATCGACTTCCTTCACGGACCCGGCGTCGAAACCCAGTTCGAACTTCGCATCGGTTTCCTGGCCGTTGCATTCGTAGGCGCGAACGATGATGGCGCCACCATCCTCGGCGTGCTTGACGGACGTGATGATGATGTTCTCCGCGTCGACGCCACAGGCCGACATTCGCAGTGACTGCTGCGACCAGGCGAGGGCCGACCCCTTGGGCGCGTCGTTCCATCGGGCAATGAGCGGCTTGTTGAAGGCGTCGCCTTCGTGTGTGGCCGCGGCCTGACTGAGCGGACCTTCGTGCGGAAGGATCGCGACGCGCATGTGATGGACACCCACATCGGCGACGGGGTCCGGGTTGTACGGGGCCCGCATGAGGGTGACGCGGATCGTGCCGTCGCCCTGAACGTCATAGCCGTGCTTGCAGTCGTTGAGAACGCTCACGCCGCGTTCGGCGCTCGAGACGTCGATCCACCGGAGCATCGGGTATTCCCTTCCGTTCTTTTCGCGCTCGATGCTGGCGAAGGGAATTTCGGCCGTCGCCGCGCCATCGGCGAGCCCTGTCGGGACGGCGAATTTGAGCATCGAGCTTCCTTCGCGATTGTTACCGATTTCCATCCAGTCGACGGTCAGGTCGTAGTCGACGCGCGGCGTGTGGGCGTAGCGAATCTCGTCGCAGGTAATCGTCGTGTCCTTCCAGCGGTAGATGCGTCGGATGCGGCAGCGGACATCACCGTCTTCGAGGATCTGCGTGAAGACGGGGTTGTCCAGCGTGTCCGTCTTGTCGACGCCCTGGATCGTCCAGGCGGTGCCGCTGCCGGGGCGTTCGTGGAGCATCTGGAACTTCGGCGCTATCGGCTTGCCGTGAGCGGTCGCCGCGCGGCCGGTCGGTTCCGCCTTGTGTGTTGTGCCGGGGACATCGTTCTGCTGATAGGGCGTCGCCCCGTCAGGGTTCTCATCGGTCTGCGGCTCGACGCTGTAGACCTTGTAGCCCATGGGCGGGACGTCTGTCGCGACAAACCAGGCGCCGCGTTCATCATTCTGCACGGCCATGGATTCGTGACCGAAGCCGACGTGTCGCGCCGGGGTCGGAATGCGGACGATGTCGGATCGCGTCGCGCCTGTCGGATTGAAGACGACGACACCTTCGGCGAACGGCGCCGCGAGCCGCGTCATGGCGCGGTCGCCGATCGCTTCGGCGTCTTCCAGCGCCTGGCCGAGCAGTTCGTGGGCGTAAAGCGCGGCGGCGTGGATACAGGAGCCGGGCAACGTGTCGTGATGATGGCTCCAGAGGATGTCCTGCCAGATGGCCTCGAGCTTCGCCGTGGGGTAATCGAACTTCCTGTCGACAACGCCGGCGAGCGTCGCGAAGACTTCGGCCGACTCCGTCGCACACTCCGACTTTCGATTGAGGCGCTTGATGAGTGACTGTGACGTGTAGCATCCATCAAAGACGGGGTTGAGGTCGGACTTGACCGTCGGGATCGTCAGCTTGTCGGCCATTTTCTCGAGGATGTTGAAGAACTCCGTCGCCGTGGAGAATCTGACGACGGGCCATCCGTCGCGTCCCTTCATGGCGAGGGCCGCCTCGATGTATTCGCGCGTCGGGCCGCCGCCGTGATTGCCGACGCCGTAGACCATCAGTTCGTCCTTCGTTCCCGTCTTGATCGCAAAACGAATCAGTTCCTTGACCTTCTCGTTGTCGACCGTGTCGTTGTACCAGCCGCCGGTCGCCGGCTCCTCGAAGGCGAGGACGCGGGAGCCGTCCGGCGCTTCCCACCAGAAGAGTGGGTGGTTTTTGCCGGCGCGGCAGAAGTAATAGCTGTTCAGGCCGGCCTTGCGGAGGATCTGCGGCATCGTCCAGCAATGGCCGAACGTGTCCGGTTCCCAGCCTACGGTCGCAATCCGGCCGAAATGTTCCTGGAAGTACCGCTGTCCGTAGAGGAACTGTCGCGCGTGGGACTCGGCCGAGATCATGTTGTTGTCGCCTTCGCACCAGCGACCCCCGACGAGTTCCCAACGACCCTCGCGAACGCGCTCGCGGATTTTCTCGAAGAGCTCCGGATGATGAACCTGTGTCGTCTGGTAGAGCGTCGCGCTGCTCTGGGAAAAGGTGAAGTCCTCAAACTCGTCCATGAACTTCAGGGCCTGGCCGAAGGTCTGCGGAATGACGTTGTTGACGACATCGTCCCAGGTCCAGAGCCACGCCAGGTCGATGTGTGCGTGTCCGACGAGATGGCCCGTATAGTCCTGCATGACCTTGTGTTCGTGGGTGAGGTGTTTGCGGGCGGCGTGCAGTGACCTCAGGTACGCTTCGGCGTCACCGCGCTCGTAGGCGGCGTTGTCTTCCGCTTCGCGGGCCTGTTTGACGTGTCCCTGCATGTGGGCGTCTTTGGATTCATCCGCGAGAAGCTCCGCCATTTCGAGCTCGGCGCGGAAGGCGCTTCGGGTCTCGCGCATTTCGCGTTTGGCGTCCGCGATTTCGATCATGCGATTCATGAATGCCGGATCGCCGACATCGCTGCGTTTGGCGGAAGTGACGGTATATCTGCGTGTGTAGCCGTTGTTGCCCTGCTGGCGGACGTCTTTTTCGACGTCGCCATTGGTGTACACGTCGAAGACTCTGGCGCCGTCACGCGTGATATGGATGTTGTCGAGAAACTGCACGAAGGGACCGTACTCGTCGCCTTCGAAGACGAGTTCCCATCGCACCATCTTGACGCCGGCGTAGGTCGACAGGTCGAACTCGCGGTGGTACCACTTGTCCCTGGCGGGCTCGAGAATGCCGTCGCCGTGGAAGCGGATGCCGTTCTGGTCTTTGAGTTTCGATTCACGAAACGCCGGAAGCGGTTTCAGGTCATCGGGCAGGTTGCGGTTCTCGACGTACACGTCAAAGCCGCCCTTCATCGAGGGATTCGAGCTGGGCAGGTAGATGTCGTATTCGAGCCGATCGCCTTTCTGGATCGTGTAATCCCTGTCGGAGAATTGAACGTAGAGGTAGAAGTTCCCCGGACCCTTCGAGAGATTCTCCGCCTTGAAGAAGATACATGTGTCGTCGTCCGCGTTCGCGGGAACAGCGACAGCGACAATGGTGAGAAGCGTTGCAAGGACCTTGGCGAACATGTGAGGACTCCGTTGGGTTCAGTTCCTGTGGGTGGCCGTGACATCGCGCGAGGGCGACGCCTGATCGGCGAGAATCGTGAATTCCGTGGTCAGTGGTGTCGGCGCTCCGAGCGATTCCGCTCGGGCGCCAGGCGCCGCGCCGCCGATGGTCAGTCGATAGCGCCCGGGACGCGTGACTCGGCGTCCCTCGGCGTCTGTCGTTGTCAGGTCCGTGGTCGGAATGCTGCGGACGATCATCCGGCTCTCACCGGGCTTCAGCCGAACGCGCTGGAATCCGCAGAGCGCGTACTGTGGCGCGTCGGGGACGACGTTCATCGGCGTGAGGTAGTACTGAACGACTTCCTCGGCGTCCATGCCGCCGACGTTCGTCAATTGGAATTGAACGACGAGCGGCGCGTTGTCGCTGATCTCCGACGACTCAAGCGTTGCGCCGCTGTAGTGAAATGTCGCGTAGGAGAGACCGAAGCCGAAGGGGTAAAGCGGCTCTGTCGTGGCGAAGCGATAGGTGCGGCCGCGCATCTGATAGTCTTCGTAGGGCGGCAGGTCGTCGAGCGACATCGGAAACGAGATCGGCAGGCGGCCCGATGGGGCGGCGCGTCCGAAGATGAGATCGCCGATGGCGGCGCCACCGGCTTCGCCCGGGTACCACGCGAACAGTATCGCGTCGGCCAGATCGTGAATTTCGGGGGAGATGATCGGGCTCCCGCCGGTCAGTACGAGGACGATTGGTTTCTTCGTGGCGCTGCGCAGTCGTCGAAGGAGATCGAGCTGGTTTGCCGGCAGGCTCAGATCCGAGCGATCGCCGCCGTCGACTGAGGCGATGGCGTCTCCGGATTCGCCTTCCATGAGCGGCGAGGTTCCGAGGACGGCGATGACGGCGTCGGCGCCCGCCGCCTGATAGGCGACGAGGTTCGAGTTGTTTGCGTTCGGTGTGTTGAGCAGGGCGCCCATGTTGTAGTGAACGCGACGGGTCGGGCCCGCGGCGTTGACGACGCCTTCGAGAATCGTCACGAGATTTCCGCTGATGCCGCGATAGTTGCCGAGCAGGACGTCGGCCGAGGCGGCGTTCGGTCCCGTGACATAGACCGTGCTGGTGTCGGGCCTGAGCGGCAGCGTGTGGTTCGCGTTTTTCAGGAGAACGGCGGACTTCATCGCTGTTTCCTTCGCAAGGGCGATGTGCGCGGGGCAGGCCACGCAGTCGTCGTTCGTCTTCGCAAAGGGATGGGCGTCGGGCGCGTCGAATTCGCCGAGTCGCATCCGAATCGTGAGCAGTCGCCGGAGGGCGCGATCGATGACGGCGTCGTCGATCAGTCCCTGGTCATGCGCTTCGCGGAGCGACGCGTAGACGCTTCCGCAGTTGAGGTCGACGCCGCCCCTGAGCGCCATGGCGGCGGATTCGACGGGGGACGCCGTGACTTTGTGATTCGCGTGAATGTCGTGGATGGCGCCGCAGTCGCTGACGACATAGCCCTCGAACTTCCAGGTGTCGCGCAACACGTCGCTGATGAGCGGTGAATCGCCGCAGCAGGGGCGACCGCCGACGCGGTTGTAGGCGCACATGACGCCCGCGACGCCGGCGTCCACGAGCGTGTGGAACGCGGGCAGATAGGTTTCGTTCAGATCCTTGTCACTGACGACGCTGTCGAAGCTGTCGCGGCCCGCTTCCGGACCGCTGTGGGCCGCGAAGTGTTTCGCGCAGGCGGCGACGCGAAGATAGGGCGGCTTGTCGCCCTGCAGGCCTGAGACGAAAGCGGCGCCGATGCGGCCTGTCAGGCAGGGATCCTCGCCATACGTTTCCTGACCGCGGCCCCAGCGCGGATCGCGGAAGATGTTGATGTTCGGCGACCAGAAGGTGAGGCCCGCGTACTGGGCGCCGGGATTCCGTCGCTTTGCGATTTCGTACTTGGCGCGGGCCTCGCGGCCGACAGCCTCGCCGACTTTTCGCATCAGGGCGTCGTCGAACGTTGCGGCCATGCCGATGGCCTGCGGAAAGACCGTTGCGCGACCGGCGCGGGCGACACCGTGGAGGCACTCGTTCCACCAGTTGCAGGGCGGAACGCCGAGCCGCTCGATTGCGGGGCTGGCGTTCATCAGCTGCGAGATCTTCTCGTCGAGCGTCATTCGCTGAATCAGATCGTCGACGCGCGCGGCGATCGGCAGGGACACGTCCCAATATTCGGCGTCCGGCGCATCCGACGCGTCGCGAAGGGCGAGACGCTGCGACGCGCAGCCCGTGAAAAGCGGGAATGCCATGAGTGTGAAAAGGAGCCGCTTGCGAATCGTCATGGAACCATGGACTCCGTCGTCGGTGCAGGCGTTGCGTCCCGGAGCTTCGCTATCTTCAGAACCCAGTGGTGCGCCGATGGAGGCGCGTCGATGAGGCGCTGCGGAATCTCCACGAGGCAGCCATCGCCGACGGGTTTCCAGTCAAGTCGCCTGTCGTCTCCGAGCATTGTGATGACGGCGTCCGCGGCGGGGGCAATATCGTTGAGCAGCATTCGTGTCGGCGGCGTGGGCTGGTCGTCGCTGGACAGGTAGATCGCGTAGGCGGCCTTCGTGTGGCGATTCTGCGTCAGGGCGAAGCGGCCGTCGCGCCAGGGGGCGAGGGGGCGAGTGTCGTAAATGGCGTCGCTGTTGACGCGCATCCAGCGCGCGACACCTTCGAGCATTTCGTAGGCGGCCGGATCGAAATCGCCCTTGGGTGAGGGGGCGACATTCAGCAGCATGTTGCCGCCCCTGGAGACGATGTCCGCGAGCATTCGCACGACTTCACGATCGGAGAGGTACTTCGCGCCGGGGACATAGGCGTAGCCGCCGCCCGAAACGATGTTGGATTCCCAGGGATGCGGGAGCATTTTTTCGGGGATGCGATTTTCAGGCGTCAGGTAATCCTGGAAGGGGCCTTCGACGGCGCGATCGACCACCAGGAGTCCGGGCTGTTTCCGGCGGGCCGAGGCGGCGATCTCGCCGATACGGATGTCCTCATTCTGGATGCGCCGCAGGTTCGTCGGATCCGCGTTGGCGGCGACACATTCCTCGGGCGTGCGGTTCGCGACCCAGCCACCGTCGAGCCAGAGGATGTCGATGCGACCGTAGCGGGACATGAGTTCATCGATCTGATCGTGGGTGAATCGGACGAAGCGTTCCCAGCGATCGGGGTAGCGCGTGACGTCGTAATTCACGTGTCGATCGGGCGTGGGAAAGCGGCGCCACCAGTAGTCGTCGCAATGCCAGTCAGGCTTGGAGTAGTAGGCGCCGATGAGGAATCCCTCTGCGCGGAATGCGTCGAAGATCGCCTTCGTGACATCGGCGCGCGGGTTCGTGTGGAATGGCGTGGCGGGCGACGTGATCCGATAGTCCGTCAGCTTCGTGTCATACATGCAGAAGCCGTCATGGTGCTTCGTCGTGAAGACGACGTAGCGCATGCCGGCGGCCTTCGCGGCGCGAACCCAGCGTTGCGGGTCGAAGTCCGTCGGATTGAAGGTCGTCGCGAGCTTTTCGTAAGCTCGACGATGTTCGTCGTAATTGTCGATCGTGCGGCGGCACCAGTCCTCATCCTCACCGCAAAGCGGCCAGGACTCGACCACGCCCCATTGGGAATAGGTCCCCCAGTGCATCATGAGACCGAACTTGGCGTCGCGCCATTGTTCGAGCTTTGCCTGGACCTTCGGATCTGTGGGTGGAAAGTAGCGTTCTTCCGCCGCGCTGGCGCCACATGCGAGAAGGACCGGCGTGAGAATCGTCGTCGCGATGGCGAGACGCATGTGCGAGGGCTCCCGGGAGGTTCGGTTTCCGAGCGGAATGCGTGACAGTAGTGGCGCGATTGATTCGCCGGCGCCCTTGTAACGCGATTCAGATCGGAAACGCCATTGTAAGGTCCGCCGTACGTCGACGGATCGATCCGGGCAGCGTAGCGCGTCGGAATATTGATGCAAGACTTAGCTATATGTATCCTTGCGTCAGGGCCGGTCACTTCACGGGGTCAGAGAGGCGGGCCGTTGGCAATTTTCTTTGCAGGAACGGCGACGCGCCACAGTCGGAGTGACGTCGTCTGAACACCGCCATGAAAGGAAGACTGCGCGAGGTCGGAGCAATGTCAGAAACAGCCGGGCGGGCCGCCGCCGATACATTCCGTCGAATTCAGATCGAGGAGTTTCCCGACGCCGCGCCGCTGGAACGACCGCGGTCGCGCGCCTGGGGATCGGGTGTAGTCGTCACATTGGCGCTCGTCGGGGGCATCGTCTGCCTGGCTGGTGCGATCGTGATTACTGGATCGCGCGTGAATCCCACTGAGTTCGGAACGCGCTGGAAGGATATCCCGACGATCGTGCCCGTTTCGCTGAACGTTGTCGGCGCTCTTGCGATCGGCTACTGGCTGCTCCATCGGTACGGCCTGAAGTACCTGGTCGTCGCGGCGCGGGATCGCAGTTACCACGGACAGGCGAAGGCCATTGTCGCCGCACGCGTGACGTCGTGCGACGCGTCGTGGATGAAGCAAGCGACGTATGTGGAGCTGATTCCGCGCGAAAACTGGGAGCGGCAGACGGGCGAGTATGCGGTCGACTTCGGCTTCGTGGACATCGACACTTCGAAGGAGGTGATTGTCTTCGAAGGGGTTCGGCGCCGCGTGACGATTCCGCTTCGCGCTTTGACGCGTGTCGAACTGGATTTCGTGCTGCGTCGGGACGAGGACGGCGTTCGATCCGTGATCGATCTGAGCGCGGACGATGGCGAAACGCAACTGGAGGCGCCGCTGTCGCCCAATCAGGCGCCCTGGCGGACAGACGCCCGCGCGCGGGCCAGTCTGGCGATCCGGTTCGGCGCGCAGATCGCGGCGGCGTATGCGGCGTTGCGGACGCTCCACGCCAGCGGCGTTGATCCGATCGCATCGTGGCGAGATCCGGGAGACATGCTGGTGCGACGGGTTCTTCAGCGCACCCTCGATTGCTGCGACGAGCATCAGGGGAATGACGACGAGGCGGACTGACGGATGTCAAGTCGATGGATCATCCTGGAGGACGACGCCGAACGACGCCGCCGGTTCGGCGCGTGCGCCGAAGCGCTTGGCGCCTCGATCGCATTCTGGCATGACGCTCACGCGATGATACGTGAGGCGCCGGCGGCGCTGGATGACTGCGTTTTGATCTCGCTCGACTGCGATCTGATTCCGCCGGATGGCTCCGAGAAGTGGGGCGACGGGATACTCGTCTCCGAGCACCTGGCGACCCTTGCGCCTGTCGCCCCGGTGATTGTTCACTCGACCAATCGGGATGGAAGCCGCCGAATGATCGAGACGCTGCGGGCGGGCGGCTGGTCGGTGATTCGCGTGGCGCCGATTGGTGATGACTGGATCGAACGGGACTGGCGGATCGAGGTCGATCGGATCGCGGGACGGCGTTCGAGTGATTGCTGACTCGGCGTTCGGCGCCGATTGCATCCTCGGTTTGGGAGGAGTCGAGTCTGATGGAGTCCACGAGCAACGAGGCCCTGGGACATGAGCGCTTTCGTCGCTCCGGCCGGATCGATCTTATTCGATCGGCGCCGTGGTTGCTTGTGCTGGCGGGCGTGACAGTTGCTTTGTCGTGCCTTCTGGCGATCCTGTTTCATGTCGGCGGGTACCTGCGGGTGATTGTTCCGATCGTTGCGGCGTTCGTCCTTCTGATTGTGATGGTTCCGCTCGTCGATCGGGGACACTGGCGGAACCCCTGGGCGGCGGCGCTCGTCGGATTGCTGGCCGGGACGACCGCGTACCTCGGCTATTACTATCTCGACATGATCTGGCAGGTGGGATCGGTCTCGGAGACGGCGACGCGGCTGGACCTGTTGCCCGAGTTCATTTCCCTCCGGATGCAGTCGGATGTGTCGGAGTCCGTCGGGTCCGGAATCCCCGCGAGTCACAGCCCTGCGAGTCCGAACGCGATTGTTAACTGGTTCACTTTCTGTTTCGAACTGGGATTGATGGCGTTGTTTCCCGCGGTATTCGGTTGGCTTCGATCCAGCCGGCCATTCTGCGAATCGTGCGGTCGCTGGATGGATCAATCGGTCGTCGGGTATTCCCCGGACGCCGGTCCGGCCATTCAGTCGCTTGCGAAGGCGGGCGACTTTGAGCGTATCACGTCGATGCCGCAGATGTCGCTTCTTCAGGGCCATCCTGCAACGATGCTCCTCGTGTGGCACTGCGACGTTTCTCGTGATGAGCCGCGGGCGTGTTCCGTGTTTCTGAGTGTTCGCCGCTCGCGCGACGGTGGCATGCCCCAGGGCGCGCGGTATCGAACGACGATGGGCGCACAGATTCGCGATCGCCGCCTGACGCCGCGGCAGGTCGCGGCGCTGCAGCCAGTCTTTCCGGGGCTGAGGCCGTTCGCCGATGCGGAGCGCTACGCGGAGATAAGCGGCGTCAGTGAGCGAGAGTCGCGGGAGCGTATCGAGGCGAGAAGAATCGAGACAGGGGACAAGCGGATTGTCATCACGGAGTTTCCTGATGAATCGATCCTGACGGGCCCGAACAATCTCAAGGCGCAGTTGCTGAGCGCCGTCGCACTGATCTCCTTGTTCGGCGGAATCGGGCTGGTGTTGCTTGGCGTGGTCATGTTCGATTCGTCAAGGGAAAGGCGTGACGTGACGCTTTTGCCGACAGGTCCCGCCTGGATGGCGAGGCTCTCGGATGTCGTCGCGTCGCATTGGCCGACATGTCCCGTATGGCTGGCGTGGCTGACGCTTGGCGCGGGTGTTTCGGCGTTCGTCTACTCGCTTTACTTCGCGGTGACGCGCATGACGTCCTATCGCGATCGCTTCTATCGGCGCAAGGCGGCGGAGGTCGTTCAGCGCCGATCCGACGCCGTCGCGGAGCCTGGAGGCGAAAACACCTTCTTCGTCGAGATTGTCCCGCAAGAGAACTGGAACAAGGTCAAGCTCGAGACGGCGACGGATTTCGGCTTTCTCAAATGCGATGTCGCGCGGCGGACGATTTTCTTCGAGGGAGATCGCCGTCGCGTCGTGGCGCCGATCGCGGCGCTGCGTCGGCTGGACCTTGTGACATTGACGGGCCCCAACGGCCGCCCGCGGAATTACGTTATCCATACCGAATTCGACGATGGCGAGTCGAGCGTGTCGCTGCCGGTCATCGCGTTCGAGGCGAAGTGGCGATCGGGAATCAAGTATCGCCTCGGCGCCGCGGCGTCGCTCCACAACGAGATTGCGAACCTGTATCAGCCGACGACACCTCCGATCGCGCGGGAGCGCTCGTCGACAGCCGCCGAGAAGGCGTGACTGGATCAGATGAAGCGACCCCCTGCGGCGGCGAACGCCGTCCAGTCTTCGCGTGTGGGATAGGTAAAGTAGCTCTTTTCCAGACCGGCGCTCGGGGCGGATCGTGGCGTCGCTTCGCTCCTTAGCTTCTCGGCCGCTTCGTTCGTCGCTTCGAAGCTGAGTGTGAAGCAGAGTCGATAGAGCTGGTCGAGCGTGTCTCGCGGGAAGATCGGCAGCCATTTGCGCGATAAGACTTCGCCGCCGTCAATTTCGGGCGTCATGCGATGGACGCTGGCGCCCGTGAACTTCTCACCCATCTGAACCGCGCGAAAGACCGGCAGAATGCCGCCGAAGGTCGGCAACAGGGAGGAATGCCGATTGATGCAGGCGACGTTCGGCAGGCTCAGGAGTTCACGTTTGAAGATCGGCGTGCAGGAAGAGACGATCACGTCCGGATCAAAGGACTGCGCATAGTCCAGGAACTCGGGCGTATTCACTTTGCTGACGATGCGGTATGGAACGCCATATCGCTCGCAGACGCCTCGGACGGAACCCTCTCGATCCCCGCGAATCCACTGCGGCAATCGGCCGATGGCGCGGGTTGCGACGGACTTGAGGCCCAGGCGCCCAAACTGCGTGACACCCATCCGCCGCCATTGGCGAATCATGTAACGCTGGAGGGGCCCGCCGTGGGGCAGTTGAACGATCGCGCACCCGACGACGTCGAGGTGCTCGCACTCCGTAATAAGCCGCGCGAGAAACGTCGGATGATGGAAGGGCGTTTCATCGAGCATGACGAGGGCGCGGAGCGGGGGACGCATCGGGCCCGCAGGGGCGACGAGAGTATCGCCGACGGATTCTATCCGGTTCGTGGGCGTTCTGGCGGTATCCCGCTTGTGCCCCGGGCACGGCGCCCCGGCGATGCAGCGGTAGCAGGAGAGGCGCCAGCCGTCTTTTTCCACGTCATCAAAGAGCGCATCGTCGCAGAGCGTCCGGAGCTCCTCACGTCGCGCGGGCTGGATGACATAGTCGCGCAGATCAGCGTCCAGGAAGACCTCGTCGGGCTCGCCACTGATGACGCAGGGGTGCAGCAGCAGTTCGACGACGCCGGCGTCGCGCGGCAGGGCGGCCAGCCCGGCGCGAATCGTCGCGGCGTTCATGAATCCCGTATAGCCGATACCCACGAACCAGTCGTTGGTCTGCACGCCGATGCGAGCCGCCGACCTGCGATTGCGCCGGGCCATCGTGTTGAGCAGGGCGATCTTGACGAGATTGGCGGCGTACCAGCGATGCAGGTGATAAGACACCGAAGGAACTCGATAGGGCTTTTCTCGCGGAAGCCTGACGCAGGGGACGCCGTATTCCTTCGCAAGCCGGCAGACGATTTCGAAGATTGCAGGAATTCCGTGGCTGTGCTGGTGGGAATTCACGTGATCGAGCGCACCAAGGGCGTCCAGGGCGCGCTCAAACTGATCGCGATAGTCCGCCTCGATCTCCCGGAGAAGGCGTTTGCTACCGGAGCGGAGCAGCAGGCTTACAAAACCGTGGCGATAGGCGCCATCGGCGTCGCAGAGCGACTCGGTCCTGCCGATCGATCGTCGGGTACTGCGGCCCTCGACAATGTTGAGATGCAGACCGACGGCGATATGGGGGCACGCGGGAGCGACATCGCTGACAGCGGCCTCGAAGGCGGCGCCGTTGACGCGGATGCACGTGCTCGTGAGACGACCGCGGGTCGCGGCGACGCGGATTCCCTCGTTGAAGGACCTTGAGAGCCCCAGATCGTCGGCATGAACGACAAGGTGTCGGCGCGATGAAGACGCGTTCTGGTGGTCGGGATTCGATTGCCGCATGTATACAGTGGTCGGTAGAATCGGGCCAGGGGCTGGAGCGGGCGCTGTCAGCGCTCGGAAATCGCGGTCATTGAAGGTCGTGGCAGGCTGAGCGGCGGGGCGACGCGGGGACGGATGTGGCGGACGTCATGACGGCGCTGGACGGGATCATGGAGCGTTGGGCCGTCGCGCAGCGACGCGGCGCGGGCCTTTTGCTCGTCGGGTTGTTGATCTTCGTTCCCGTCTCGACGACGCGCTACCTTGTCGGCCTGTTCCACGCGACGCAGTCGTGGCTGATCGTCGCCGAATCTGTCGCCGGCGGTTGCGGCTACGTCATCATGATTGCGGGGTTGTGGATGATGACAGCCCCGATTCCGCTGGTGGGAACCGTCGACAGGCTGCGACGGACGCTGCGCGTCGGAATGATCTTCACAGCCATTCTCGCCGTTCTGGATTTCGTAGTTCCGCGTTTTCTGTCACCGGGAGCCCTTTTCTGGTTTCGGTACGGATTCCTGGCGATCGTCGTCATCATCATGTCGATTCTCCTTTTCGGCTATCTGCTCCGTGTGTCGCGTCGATTCGAGCTGAGGCTCCCCGACTGGCTGATCGTGATTGCGATGGTCGGAGGCGTCGGGAAGGGCGTGATCTGGCTGTTGATCTACGGCGCCAGCATCCTGCAATGGCAATGGCCATCGATGCGCGCGTACCAGCTCACGACGGAATCCTCGAATCTCCTTACGGCGACACAGAATGTGGCGTTTGTGATTGCGCTCATCCAGTGGCGGCGGAAAGTGGTCGCTGGCGCTCGAGGTCGATGTCCGGCCTGCGGGTACATCCTCGTCGGCGATCCGGAACGATGCGTCGAATGCGGCGTTCCGCTGAGCGGCGCCGCCTGGAAAAAGGTTCATCACGGGATTCCGGGAGGCCAACTCACGCCGATGCGAAATGGATGACTGCGAATTGCGTATCGCCAAGGCCTTTGTTTCGCACTATCAACGCTGTACGTCCGGGTTGATCCGATACCCAGGGCCGCGTATGCCGCGCTTCGCGGGCCGCACTTGCCATGGGCTGCCATGTGGCGCGCGTGCAGGCGGCATGCGAGCGACTGCTGTGTGGGGCGATAGAGTGTCGAGGCCGATCGAATTTCGCGAGGTTCCCGTTTTTCCGGGATGAACCAGGAAAAACCACGATTGACTGAATAAATCCGGCCCGCGTGGGCGTCTGTACAATCGGAGTTCGCACGCGCGGTGCGTCGAGCGGCGAAATCCGGAGCGGAGGCGTTGACGGCGATTGAGTGTTCGGACGCGACAGGACGGTGAATTCTGGGCGAGCCTGTTTGAGCGGGAGCACCGCCGGCTGTGTACGGTGGCCGTCGCCTGGCTGGGCGGCATGGACGACGCCCTCGATCTCGTGCAGGACGTCTTCGTGCGGATCGTCGAACGTGGCGTCCACATCGAGTCGCCAATGTCGTATTGCGTGAAGTCCATCCGCAATGCGGCGATCGATCGGCTGCGGCGGGACCGTGATCGACCGACGTTGATTTCGCTCGGACCGGCGTGCGAGGGGATTATTGACGCCGCCGCCGCACGAAGTGAATCGCAGCGCCACGCGGCGGAATTCGCGCAGGTCTCCCTGGCGCGACTCCATCCGAATCAGCGTGAGGTCATCGTACTGAAAATCTACGCGGGACTCACGTTTTCGGAGATCGCCGAGGCGCTCGACACGCCGCAGGGGACGATCGCGACGCACTATCGACGAGGGATTGAGGCGATGCGACGCATGGTTGAGGAGCGAAGTGATGACGCCGCATGACGACATGGAAAAGTTGTTGGCCGAGGCGCCATTGGCGAAAGCGCCAGCAGAGGACATTCAGCGTGTGCGGCGGCGGATCGCCGGGGCGCGGGGGGCGGCGCGACCCGCCGTCTGGCGTCGATCGATCAGCGTCGGTCTCGCCGCGGCCGCCTGTGTGGTCGTCGGGCTGCTGAGCGTTGTTGGTACGGCGCTCGTGATGAACGGGACGCGCCAGTCGGATCGCGAGCCGACCTCAGGGCCTGGCATTTCGCCGAGTGAACCGCGAGGCGCGCAACCCCGGTTTGTGGTGGTTACGGATTTCTTTTCGCACGGATCAAATCTCAGGGACGAGAGCAAGGTGGATATCACGCAATGGGGCGCGGGCGTCGCCCCACGAGGAGAGTGAGAATGAGCGGTATTCTGAGCATGGCCTGCGTATATTGGGTTTCGATGAGCGCGAATGCGGTGGTCAGTGCGCCATTGGAGAGTTCGGATGTCGCGCCGCCGACACTGATGATCGAGACGCGCTACCTTCAGGTGGATACGACCAGACTGACAATTGCGTTCGAAGGCTACGAACCGGATGTCCGGCGCAAGACGCCTGGTATTCCGGCGTCGAGTCGCATGCACGTGCGAGCGGCGGACTCGATGCGTGACACGAGCGCGGCCGCGGCGACATTCGGCGTGATGGGAACGCCGAGGCCACCGACGGAGGACGCGGGCTTTGAATGCGTTGTTCTGCCCGGACCGGCCGAGTTGATTGTGAATGAGAAGCCGTTTGACTGGAACCTGCTTCGCGCCGGAACGGAGGCGTCGGATGCGGCGTCGCCGCTCGACGGGCTCGAATCACTGAAGGCGCTGGCGGCGCCACGGCTGCTCGTGAACTCGGGACAGACCGCGTCATTCTGCAGCGGCAGAGAGCGGGCGTATCTTGAGAAGGACGGCGACTGCCTGCGACTTCGCACGACGGCCCGGGATGAGAGCGATCCGATTTTCGGCATGGCGGAAGGAACCTCGCTCGAGGTGTGCGCGACACTGCAGGAGGATGGCGCCATCCGGTTTGAACCGTTCGTGTTTCAGTATCGATTCATGGTGGGGCGCGAGCCGATCGAAGGGGTTCCGCTGGACGTGGGCAGGCCGATCATCCGGACGCGGCGGATGTCGACATCGCTCGTGATGCGTCAGAAGGCGACGGCCGTGTTCGCGTTTCCGCGCGACAGTGAAGAGGAGCCTCTGATCCTGGCGCTCGTGCAGGGGTACGCGGTGGAGAACACCGGCGCGGGCGATAGGTCGAAGGCTGAGTCAACAAAGCGCGACGCGGCGGGCGAGAGCGGGCAGGCTCGCTAGACCGGCGTTTCGAGAATCGCCCGGCACGCCCGCAGATGGACTTCCTGTTCGGCCGTATAGATGGCGTCGCGTAAATCGACCAGGTAGAAGTCCGTTTCATCGATCATGGCGCCGCGCAGGTCGACGCCGCGCAGGTTCGCCTTGCGAATCGCCTCGGGCGCCAGAAAGCCCTGTTCCTCGTATTCGTCCGTGTAGAAGCCGGTTCGGCTGCCTTCGCAGGCGATGGGGCTGCCGACGAGACCGCTGCGGGAGGAGCCGGCGTGAAACGTGACCTGTCGGAGGTCCGCTTCGCGAAGGTCGGCGTTTTCGAGGTTGATATCGGCCAGGCGGGTTCGTCGAAGGTCGGCGCCGCGAAGATTGGCGCGGGACATGAGCGCCCCCGACATGGAGGCGCCGAACAGGTTGGCGTTCGAGAAGTCCGAGGACAGCAGCTCCATGTCGTCGAGCTTGCTGCGCAGCAGACAGGCCCTTTCAAACGTCGCGCCGGCGAAATCTGCGAGGGTCAGATCCAGTTCCGTCAGATCGGCCCCGATCAGGCAGCAGCCGCGGAAGTCCGCGCCGTCGATGGTTGAGAGCATGAGGTCGGCGGTGTGCAGGTTGGCCCGGGTGAGTCGCGCATTCGTCAGATCGGCGTCACGAAGAACGGCGCGATGGAACAGGGCGCCTTCCAGGTTGGTGTTGCGGAAGCGGCATCCCGTAAAGCGTCCGCCATCGGCGCCGATGAAGCTCATGTCGGCGCCGCTGAAATCGGCGTCTTCCGCGTGGACGTGGCGCATTGTCGCTCGATGCATCTTCGCGCGTCGGAGGACCGTCCTGCGAAGCCGCGCGCCGACGAGACGGGCCTCCGTCAGATCGGCGCCTGTCAGATTCGCTTCATGCAGAAACGCGCTTGTGAGGTAGGTATCCGGCCAGGCGGCGTGGACGAGATGCGCCCGTCGAAGATTGGCCGGGCTCCGCATGTTCGGCCTCCACGTTGGCGACGCGGCCACGAGGAGACTGACCGCCGCCGCGTGCAGGTTCCCGTGCGACCTTGACGCGACGATCGCTTCGAGTCGTTCCATCGCGATGGGATCCAGGGCAATTGCGGCGCTCAGTCGTTCGACGATCGAGGGACGAAGTCGGCGATCGAGATACCCCGGCGCCGCGGAACTTCGAAGGTCCGCCATGAGTCGATCGGCGGCCAGCAGTTCACGGACGCCGGTGTGGCGCAGCCATTGAATGAGAACAGGAGACGGCGCCATTCGCCTCAGTCTCGTTGGCGGCTGTTCTTTGAACTTGTCGGGACCGTCGTCGAAGACCGACTCCAGCGCGTAGGTCGACGCGAGTCGTCGGGCCTTCTGATCTGACAGCCAGGGGTCGAGCATCCTGCGGAGGGCTGTGCGAACATTTGTCACAAGGGAGTCGGCGGCGAACACGTCGAGAACGGGACGGATCAGCACAGGACTGCCGTCGAGGTCGATGAGGTCGGTACACGCTTCCAGTCGTTGCATGACGCCGGAACACGCCTGACGATGTTTCGCGAGGAGGTATTCGATCCATTCGTCACGATCCCAGGGCTGGAGAACAAACTCGTCCAGATCAGTGTCGCAGCGTACGTATGCGTCGGCATTACTCGCGTAGAACTCGACGCCATCCGCCGTTGACGAACGTTCGCGTTGGCTGCGGCGATCGGTCCGGACATTGTCGATGAGCGTGACTCTGGCGTCCCCGGGAACGAGCGAGGCGATGTGCCGCAGGGCCGTCGTCTTGCCGGCGCCTGGTCCACCGACAATGGCGACGCGACCGCGAATACCCGGGCGAAGCAGCGGGGCGACGGCGCTGTCGAGCGGCCGCGTGCGACCCGTTGCAGCGCTTCTGACCATCGGCCTGACGACGGCGCGTTCCGGATGGATCATGTGTGTCGCTCCGCGTTGAGCAGATTCTTCTGAGCGCGACTGACGCCTGTTGCAGGGCGGCGGAATGTCGGCAGTCATACTGGATCCGCCAGACGCCCGTCACCTCCCGCCGAGAACTTCCCCGCTTACAGATTAGCGAATTGCGGCGCCGAATGCGAATATTCCTGACGCGTGGCGCTACGGGTTTACCGTGGCGCGGCGTCTGAGGAACAGTATCTTGATCGACGCCCATAGGCCCTGTTCGGCCAGTCGCGCAAACTCACCCGCGTCGAGCCAGGTTCCGAAACAGACGGTGCAGCTGTCGAGAATCGTTCCGGGGCGGATTCGGCTGTTGAGTTTGATGAGGTAGGTTCCATGGCATTTCGGACAGTTCAGGCGGGCGCCTTCCTCGCCGATCTGCGCGTGAAATCGACTGTCGCTCGCCAGCAGGGCTGTCGCGTCCGCCGCGAGAAGTCCTTCGAGTTCCAGCGCGTCGAGCCAGATCCCATGGCACGTCGGACAC
Source organism: Phycisphaerae bacterium (assembly GCA_035399845.1). GTDB lineage: Bacteria > Planctomycetota > Phycisphaerae > UBA1845 > UTPLA1 > ECT2AJA-110-A. Next base: position 21,743 of record DAOPJV010000085.1, read on the forward strand.
TCGTCGATGGTAATACCGTCGACCGTGCGAGATTCGAGCGCATTGGATGGACATTTGGGACAGTTCATCGAGACCTCCCGAATGAGGCAATACTCATTCCATCAATGAACATACACGGCGAATGAGGCGTCGCCGATTACATTTCGATTCGATTTCCATAGTGATCGCCACGCTCGCCGGATGGCGCGAATGATCGACAATGGTTGATTGAACCCGCCCTGCGGACGGACCGGCGAGGTCTCATGCCTCGGGCCGCGAACCGGACGCGACGAGCGACTTTGCTTCGGCAGGCCATGGCGACTGCGGGAATCGGCATTGCCGTACCGCATTGACTTCTTCCTGCAACTCCGCCGTCCGACGTTCGATCAGGTCACGATCAGCGCCTGCCTGGCGAAGGCGATCCAGCGCCGCATGGGCGAGGTGCAGTGTGTCGTCGTCGTATGCCGGCCAGTATTGGCGTCTGGCCTTCGATAGGCCGATCGCGGACTGAATGATCAGGGATTCGGTGTTCGGGTCATCCGGCGCAAGGCGCGTCAGTTCAAGATGCGTCGACAGAATTCCCTGACGGGCGATGACGACAGCGTATTCCCTGTGACGGGCCTCGGCGATGTCGCTCAGAAGCGAGAGATAGTCCGCCGAACGCGCATGGTAGGCCACTTGATTCGTTCCTGGCGTCCGCCTCGCCTCCAGAATGAAGTCCAGGGCGAGTCGGATTCTGATGTCCGCCTGTTCCTGCTGGCCAAGGGCGTGGTAGGCCAGCGCGAGGCGGTAGCGCGTATCCGCCCGATCGAACCCGCTCGCGACGCCGCCGGACTCCGCGGCTTCGAGACGCATCAGCTGTGTTGTCATATCGCTTCCGCATTCGATCGCCTCCCTGAACATCCCGCGATTCAGGTTGATGTCACAACGGATCTTCTGTATGGCGTAGATCAGGCGCATGACGGGCGCGTGTCGCGGTTTGATCTGAAGCAACTGGTCCGCGAGCTGCACGGCGTCCGTCGCGTGATCGAAGGCGTCGTCGTGGCGGCCCAGCTGGAACTCGATCGCCGCCAGGCCCTGCTCCGCCTGCACAAGTCGCAGCTTGTTGAAATACCGACGTGGGCTCGACCTGAAGCGCCTGCGAGCAAGATTCTCCGCCGATTCAAACTCCCGCAGGGCGTCGCTGGTGCGATGGAGGCGTTCATACAGCTGTGCGAAAATGAGTCGGCGTTCGACGTCCGACTTCCAGCATTCGACGGAATTCAGAATGTTCAAGGCCTCGTCGAGCATGTCTTCGCGCATGAGCGCCGATGCGAATTGTCGCATCAGGTGACATCGCTCTGATGTTGTCATCGAGTTATTCATCGCGGCCTCGTAGTGAACGCGCCCTTCCGACACAGTTCCTATGCCGCAGAGTTCCGTGTGGGCGCGAAGGGCGTAAGCGGAAGTCGGTGGGCACTCGGCGATGAGTTGCTCATACAATTCAGTCGATCGTCTTCGCATGCCAAGCGACAGGGCGAGACGCGCTCGCATGTCCAGCATGTTCCAGCGAATATGCGCCAGGTCCTCGTCCATTGTGATCGTGGCGCCGAGTGTCTCAATCCGCTTGCAGATGCGCTCGATCCTCTCCGGCTGGTTGTCCATCTCTGTCGTAATGTCGTAGATTTCTTCAAGCAGATCATTGAATGTCGCAATCGTCGTGTTTCCGACCTTGTGTGCGCGTTCGGCTTCCTGCTTGGCGCGCAGGGTCTCAGACTGAGCGCGCTCCGCTTCGCTTTGCGCCTTGTACCAGAACCAGCCACTGACGGCGGTGGCGGATGCGAGGACGAGGAA
>DAOPJV010000086.1:0-22523 GCA_035399845.1 Phycisphaerae bacterium
CGGTTCCGTCAAGTATCATCTGACCCAGGCCGAAACCTTCAACCTGGATGGTCCGTTGCTGCATTTGAGCAACACGCCCGTCATCCGGCGGTCAGAAGTCGCGCAGACGCCCATCCGCCTGAAGGCGCCGATCCAGAACTCGCGCTGAACATCGCAATTACGCCAGCAGGAATGATCACGGACACTGGCGGAACAACCGAGCCATGACTGGCCCGGCTCGGTTCAAGAGGCGGGTGAAACCCGCCCTGCCAGTCTGGTCCCCTCCCTTGCGGTCGCGATTCGATTTACCTCGCTCACGCCAGGGGCTACGCTCATTCCACCTTCACGTGTACGCCATCTTTCAGGTCGCGCGACGGCGCGACGACGATGCGATCGCCCTTCGCCAGCCCCTTGCGCACCTCCGCGTCGTGATCGTTCATGATCCCGAGCGTCAGCGCCTGGTTCCGCACAACATCGCCGTCCAGAACAAAGGCCCGCCATACGCCCTCCGCGTCACGAAACAGCGCCGAGCGCGGCGCGATGACCGCCCGGTCAACAGACTCATGAATGATTCGCACATCGACCCGGTACTCCGCTCCGAGACTTTCGGGGCGACTGTCGAACGCGATAACGATCGGCACGCGCTGCTGCTCGACGCCGAGCGAGCTGACCTTCTGAAACCCCTCGGGGAAGATCCGCGTCACGCGACCGCTGATACCGCCGTCGCGCAGGCCCTCCCCCGTGATCTCGACGATATTGCCGACGATCAGCCGCATCGCTCGTTCCGTCAGCACGTCGGCGACGACCTCCATCTCCTCCAGCCGTCCAAGTGTCAGCAAAGGCGTTCCGGCCTGGAGGTACTGATGACGTGTCTGCTGTCGCGACAGAACGACTCCGTCGATCGGGCTCTCCATCACGGCCCGCTCGAGGTTGCGCTTCACGAGGTCGAGCTCCAGCCGGGCCTCATCCAGCTCTCGCTGAATGCGATGCTGTTCGAACGACTTACGGTCCTTGTAGTCAATCACGAACTTCGGACCGATGTAGCTCACGGCCGCCACAGTCTTGAGCGCCGCCAGTTCAAGCAGGTCGCCGCGATACTCCGCGGCGGTTCGACGCGCTTCCGTCTCCGCCTGTCGATACTCGCGGGCGCTGGCGGCGTCCTTTTCGCGCAGCGTTCCCAGGCGATCCGCCTCCGACTGGGCAAACTCCGCGACGGCCTTCGACGCCTCGATCTTGGCCTCCGCCGCGCGGACCGTCTCGTCGATCGCTTTCACTGTCGCGTTCATCTCGACGAGCATGTTGTCTTCGAGGCGATGATCCGACTCCTTCTCGTACTGCGTCTGCAGCACGGCGATGCGATGTTCCGCCTGTTTGACGCGATCCTCCAGATCGCTCAGCTCCAGCTTCGCCACAACCTGGCCGGCCGTCACTTTGTCGCCTTCGCGGAGTTCGATCCGATTCAGCCAGCCGGCGATCGGTGTCGAGATCAGGTACGTGTGGGGCAGCCGCGTGATACCGCGCTCCTCCACATACGCCTGGATCGCGCCTTCTCGAACGTCCGTCGTTTCCACGACGGCGCTCGGTTGATTCGACTGCCAGACGACCAGCGCGATCACGACAATGAGACCCGCGCCGATCAGTATTCGCTTCGTATTCATCCCGCCCGCTACTCCTTGACCTTGACGCCTTCCAGCCAGTCAAGCCGTCGGATCTTTCGAAGGACGACCCACTGGGCGATGACGATGAAGAAAACGGATATCAACAATGACCAGCCGATCGCCTTCATGCGAAAAACGACCGGCATACGGAAGAGCTCCGTGTCGTAGGCCCGCGCCATCAGAACATCCAGCGCGTAGCCGAGCGGAACGGCCAGGAGCAATCCCAGCCCGAACAGCACGGCGTTCTGTCGCAGATAGATGCCCGCAATCTCCCGCGGCTGATAGCCCAGCACGCGAAAAGTCGAGATCTCGCGCGTGCGATCGCCGATTTCAACAGTCGCCAGGTTGATCAGGCTCCCGCAGCCGATGACGCCCGCAAAGAGAATCATGATGCCAAGCGAGAATCGCAGGGAACGAACAAAGGTCCCTTCGATGCTCTTCTGGGCGTCGCGATTCAGGCTGATCCCCTGGGCGTTCGGCGTCGCCTTGACGGCCGTGAAAAAGGCCGGTCGTTCATTCTCGTCGAGGATCGCCTGGATGCCGTTCACGCTCGGCGGTTCCCCGACGACTTCACTGAGGTACGCCAGGCTCGCGTAGCAATCCAGCCCGATGAAGCTGTCGACGATCCCCGCGACGAACGCCCGGCGGGGCTCGGGACGCCCGCGGATCGGCTTCATCTCAATTGAGTCGCCGGCGGACACGTGAAGGATCGACGCCAGCTTCTCCGACAGGACAAGCCCCTCCGCCGGAATCGAAATCGGCGCCAGGTCCGCGTCACGAGGGACCGTGAGAATATGCGAGGACGCCAGCCCGACGATCGACTGCCGCCGACTGTAGCGACCGTTGCGAATATCGCAGACGACGCCGAACGTCGGCTCCGCGTAAATCACACCGGGCAGGTCGCGCCCCTCATAGAGCGCATCGACATCGCGGGCGTCGCGCATGCCGATCGTGACGTTGCCGCGGTTCGTGTACTCAAACTGAAAGGCGACCATGAACAGCGCCGCGTCGAACATGCTGAAGGTCATGATCATGATGGAGCCGGCGATCGCCGTCGCCGCGACGCCGCTGATCGTGCGTCCCTTGTTGCGGAAGACGTCGCGCAGGGCCAGGTGCGTCTTGAAATCCAGTCGTCGCCAGAGCCATCGCCATCGCTCCAGCAGAATCGCGCTGCCCTTTTCGGGGGGCTTGGCCCGCATCGACTCGGCCGGCTGAAGGCGCAGCACGCGTCGGGCGCCGCGCAGCGCTCCCAGCACGGAGAAGACCAGGCTGATCGCGACGCCGTGCAGCATCAGATCGGGGTGCGTTTCGACGATGTACCTCGGGAAGTGGTAGAACTCCTGATAGACGTTGATGAGTGACTGTCGAAGGAGCAGACCGACGCCGCAGCCCGCCAAGCCGCCGACGAGCCCCACGAACAGGCCAAACCAGACGAAGTGTCGAAAGAGCGACGCGTTGGAATAGCCCAGCGCCTTCAGGGTTCCGATTGTGACACGCTGCCTTTCGACGAGTCGGCGCAGCAGGACGCTGAGGGCCATCGCCGAGACCGCCAGAAAGATGACGGGCGTCACGACGGCGCTGACACGCAGCCCCTTGATCTCGTCGCTCAGGAACCGGTGCGAGGCCTGCTGGTCCCGGAGAATCGCCGAGAAGACGCCGTAGGGCTCCAGACAGCGCTCGATCTCATCAAGCGTGGCTTCCCTGCGCGAAGCGGAGATCGCCGCGAATCGACCGACGACGTTGTTGCACGCGTCCTGAAAGTCGAGGACGTCGCGCGCGTAGCGCTCCTTCACGTACAGGACGCCGAAGTGCTGCGGATCGGGAATCAGATCACCGGCGCCGCGCACCATGTACACGTATTCGGGGCTCACGCAGGTGCCGACAATCGTGAACGCCTCACGGCGGCGATTGAGGATCAGGTGGATCCGATCGCCCGGATTCAAATGGTGCGTTCTGGCAAACGAGTCGCTGACGATGACTTCCTCGGGGCGATCGTCGGAGAAGCCGGCGCCGCGGATCAGGTAGATGTCGTTGAGCGCAGCGCCATCATGTCGATCGGGAACGGAAATGAGGCGGCCGTTGATCGGACGCGTCTGAGCGGGCAGATCCAGAATCACGTCAAACACGACGCGCGACTGGACGATCTCCACGCCGGGGATCGCGCCCAGCCGTTCGACCTCCGTCAGCGGCGCCTTCTTCAGGTCCACCCAGAAGTCAGCAAATCGATACGCGCTGTAATACGCGGACTGGCTGGTTTCGAGAACCCGTTGCGCCGCGCCCATGCCGACATAGGATCCGGCGCCGAAGGCGATGATCACGACAACGACGAACAGCGCCCCCACGTTCGCCCAGAGTTCTCGCAGCAGTTTTCGATTGAGCGGCTTCACGGAAGCTCCGGGCGATTACCAGGCGATCTCGGCGGCGGGCGCCGGCGCCGCGTTGCGCGTAACTTCAGCGATTCGACCGCTGACGAGGCGGACGACGCGCGTGGCGATCGAGGCGAGGGCGGGATTGTGCGTGATCAGCATGATCGTGAGCCCCTGCTCGCGATTGAGGCGCTGCAGCGTTTCCAGGACGTTTCGCGCCATCTCAATGTCCAGGGCGCCTGTCGGTTCGTCGGCCAGCAGCAGATCGGGGCGTTTCGCGAGGGCCCGGGCGATGGAGACGCGCTGCTGCTCGCCGCCTGAGAGCTGCGCCGGAAAGTGCGACGCCCGATCCGCCAGACCGACGGTCGCGAGGGCCTCGGCGGGATCGAGCGGATCTTCCACGAGTTCCGTCGCAACCTGAACGTTTTCCAGTGCCGTCAGCGTCGGCACCAGGTTGTAGAACTGGAACACGAAACCGATGTTCTCGCGCCGATAGCGCGTCAGCGCCTCGTCACTCAGCGACGTCAGGTCCCGATCTCGAAACCAGAGCTGACCCGAGGTGGGACGATCGAGACCGCCGATGAGATTGAGCAGCGTGCTCTTGCCCGAGCCCGACGGTCCCAGCACGACGACAAAGTCGCCATCCTCCACCTGCAGGTCCGCGTCCATCAGGGCGGCAACCTCCACGTCTCCCATCTGGAACACGCGGGACGCCTTTTCAACGCGGATGGGCGCCGTCAGGGTTTGGGGCATGTGTCACCTGTCACCTTGGAGAAGCAATCTCCGCCACAGACGCTCCCGGCCGGCGGCGTTCTCCAGACCGAGTGTCGCAGATTAAGGGGCGCCGATCAAACCGGAGCGCGGATCAGGCGGGACGTTCGGAGTGGGTGAGCGTTGTCATCCATCGCAGCGCCAGTCCCCCCTCAGGACCTTTGCACATTTTGCGCCGGTTTGCAGGGGGCCATTGCGGCGGTGCGCCGGCGGACGGATCCGGGACACGACGCCCGCCGGGCTCAATGATGAAGATTCTGTGTATTCCTTTGAGCAAACGGACCAATCGCCAACGCTCGATGACAATCGCCGATTGGGACTACAATCCCGATGGCGCCAGTCGCCTGAACCTGCGGCGCGACGTCCGCCAATCTGGAGAGAAGCAATGTACGGGGGCCGGTTCAGAAGGCTGATTCGCCTGACCATTCTCTGCGGTCTGATGACCGTCACTGGCGCGTGCGATCCAGGCGCCCCCGTCGCCACACGACCCTACTCGGCGCTCGTCATCTTTGGCGACAGCCTTTCGGACAACGGTAATCTGACGGGCGAACTGAATCTTGTTCCGCCGCCACCTTACGCGCCGGGGCGCTATTCCAACGGCGACATCTGGGTCGATCATCTGGCGCGGCATTTTGATCTTCGCGCAGAGCCCGCCTATCTGGGCGGAACCAACTTCGCTCATGGCGCGGCGGGGACCGATCGCGGCGCCGCCGACATTCGCGGCGTGCCCGTCGGATTCAACCTTCGTGAGCAGGTCAACTGGTACCTCGATCTCTACACACCGCGAGGTGACGAGCTCTTCGTCATCTGGTCGGGCGGCAATGACCTATTCGATATGCTGGCCGGCGTCGACGGGCTGACGCCGCAATCCTCCGCGGACAACATCGCGATCGCCATCAACGTGCTTTATGACGCCGGCGCCCGGCGATTCTTCGTCATGACGGCGCCCGATCTTTCCGTGACACCGCGATATCGAAATTCCTCCCGGAAGGGAGTGGCTCGCGAGATGACGATGTCGTTCAACAACGCGCTGCTGACCCATCTGGATCTGCTGGACGGACTTCGTGACATCCACATCGCGCGCCTCGATGTCGCCCCGCTCCTTCGTGATCTCGTCGACAACCCGCCGGCGGGCATTTCAAACACGACGGATCCCGCGTGGTCCGGCGATCTGTTCGGATACCTTGGCGAGGGAGAAGTCGTTCCGGATCCGGACTCGTATCTCTACTGGGACCGACAACACCCGACGCGCATGGGCCACGCCTTCATCGCCCAATACGCCATCGAGGCGATCACGGCGTCACTCGAACAAACGCCGACGACGCCTGTCGAAGCGCGTCCCGAACAGTCGCACTTCGCGGCGTCGTCATTATTCTGGTATCGCTATCTGGGGTTGTGAGGAAAAAGTCCTCGGCGGGCCGACCGTCGCCGACGCTCGCTACTGGTCCAATCGATCGAACCCGCCGAGTCAGGTTGTATTGCTCCGATCGGCGCCGGCCGATCGGTAAATCTGTCAGGCGTCGCGCGGCCCATGAGAGTGAGCGAGGCCGACGCGACGGGTGGAGTGGACTGTCAGAGATCTCGCAACTGCGCATGTGCGGTCGATGTCTGTGTCACGATCAACTGCTGGTTGAGCGCCGAGATGGAACCGACATTTCCGCCGGCCTCCCGCCAGCTGTCCGGTTCGATCGTCTGTTGAATGAGGTCGATCAGCGGTCCGATGGCGTCATCGGCGTCCGCCTCATCATCCTCATCGCCGCCGTCCACGAACAACGTGCCGCCGCTCCCGCCGGAGCCGCCGCTTCCGCCGCCGGAGCCGAGACCGCCCCCGCCGCCGTTTCCGAGGAATCGGCCCCCGCCATTGCCGCCGACCTGGTTCTGATTCTGCCCGGCCTGCGTGATATCAATCTCCGGCCCTTTGAAGTTCGGAACACTGAAGATCAGGTCGCGGATGTCATAGGCGACAAATCGCGTCCGCCGACTCAGATCCTCCTTGGTGGAGATCCGAACGATCCCGTCATCGATCTCGTAACCGAGTTCGACCTCGCCGCCCCCAACCTCGCTGAGGACGAGTTCGATTGTCTTCTCAAATGTGACATCCGTCAGCGACAGCGAGACTTCGGCGTCCCGCTCGACGGCGACGGCTTCCATCGCCGCCCAGTTCGGGACGATGTTCAGTCCCGTCATCGCGCGAATGCGATCGACGACCCCCTCGAATGTCAGTCCGTCGAAGCGGATTTCCGGCGCCCGCGATCGCAGTTGCGATCGCGCCTGCCGCGTCTCCTCGGACTCGCGAATCTCTTCGTTCGACTGGCGGCGGGCCGACTTCTGCGGCCAGTCCGCCGGGTAGCGAATCAAGTCACCGTAGGGAATTCCGTCTTCGTCCAGCTCGATGTAGGCGGTTCTCGCCTCGTGGTAGCGCGTCGCCGCGGCCGCACGCGACCGTCGGGCCTGGCTTGCGTCTTCAATGACCCGTCGGAGCCAGATCGCCCGCTCATGGTTTGGATCGGTCTCGATCAGCGTGTCGAGCGCCTGCAGCGCCTCGTCGAAGCGACGCTCGGCGTTCAGGGACTCGGCTCGCGTCATCAGCTCCTCGACGACGCGGCGTCGGCTGTCGGCCATCGCGGCCAGTCGCGTCGATTCCCGGTGTCGTATCTCTTCCAGCTTGGCGCGGATGGACTCTTCGTCATGACGACGGGATTCGTCAGCCACATAGGTTCTCAGGGCGGCCACGCGATTTCGATAGTCATCCACTGAAGCGGCGTTGGGCGCGAACGATCGCGCCGACTCGATGATCTGCGCCGCCTGATCCACACCGGCCGAGGCGAGCGTGAATTCACCTTTTAATACAGACCTGCGTACCGACTGCTCGGCGTCCGCGTACGTCGCCTTGGCGCGATCCCAGAGGAGCTGGGCGTCGGCGGCGGCGCGATCCAGAAGGCGCGTCGTTTCGGAGGCGGCGGATTCCGTGGTCGGCAAGGCGGCGTCGCCGTTCGCCGTGACGGCGTCGGTCAGGGAATGCCCCGCCGATGCTGTCGACGAGCGATCCGGTATCGGCGCGGGGCGGAACCTGGTGGACCAGGATCGGACACCATCGGCGAGCCGGGAAGCCGACTGTGCGCGGGACTGCGAAACGTCGGGCTCGTCCGCCACCGGCGTCATGATCTGAACGCCCCGCCCGGCCGAAACGACGGTCTGTGCGTCCGCCGGCGCCTTTCTCGATCTCGCCGACGGATTGTCCCAGGGCTCGATGGCGGACATCAGCAATACGCTCGACGCCACGACGACGAGAACGCCATGAAATACCATGCCACGACGATGGCGCCCGGCGCTGGCGCCGAGGATCGAAATCAGACGCCCTTCCAGCCGCGTCCTGGCGGCCATGTTCAGCGCCACGGCGGCGACCATGGGGCGTCGTCGCATGCGCGTCGCGATATCGAGGAGCGTTTCGGCGTACGTGGAAGGTCGAGTCCCGATGCGAACGACATCGTCGTCGCAGGCGAGTTCGCGCACCTCTTCCAGCCGGCGGCCGACAAACCAGACGAGCGGGTTGAACCAGTGAACGACGCAGGCGAGACGGGCGCACATCTGCACGAGCCAGTCGTGTCGCCGAACGTGTGTCAACTCATGCAGGAGGACGATACGCAGTCGATCGATCGGCCAGTCCCGCCAGCTCGACGGCAGCATGACGATCGGTCTCAACTCTCCCCATGTGATCGGGGAATCGATCGCGTCCGTCTCGATCAGGCGAATCTGTCGCCGGAGGCCAAGGCCCTGAGACACCTGCCGGACCACGCGCTGTGCGTCCGCTTCCTCAACCCGCTGGCCAAATCGAAGCCATCGATTCACTCGGAATGTGCCCAGGAGCAGCCAGAAGAGCCCGACGACGATCCCGCTGATCCATATACCGACGGCCAGCACCGACCAGTTGACGGCGCCCCATCGTGGCTGGCCAGCACCCGAGTTCGCGGCGATCCCCTTTGCGTGCGGGGCGGCCGGCGTTGACGCAGCTGCGACGACAGTCGGCGCGGCGATGAGATTGGAGCCGGAGGCGTCGCCCTGAACGTTCACACGCCCGACAGGCGCCGACAGCGTCGTCGCGGATATTCTCCGAGCGAGCTGTTCTGTGGCCGTATGGGTCAGCGTATCAGGCGCATCGCTCGCGACGGGCGTCGATGCAGTCGGCGGCGGCATGAATGACTGGAAGGCGACGGTCTGAGTCGCGGCGCCCCCTGGCTCCGGAAGCAGCGGCACACGATACCGGGGCATCACGTTGGAGAGGACGGGAACGACAAGAACGCCGAAGACAGCAATGGCGAGAACCGCGTGTCGATAGCGTGGCGCCGCCCTGCGAAGACCGATCACGGCAAAGACGGCGACCAGGAGGATGAACGTCGCCTTCAGCGTTGCGTCCAGCAGCCCGAGCCAAACGCCGTCCGACACATCGAAGTGTCGGAGCATTTCGATGATTTCCGACATGTTAGCGCCCTTCCTTTTTGGCCCGGTCAATCATCGCCGAGAGCCGGTCGAGATCGTCGTTCGAGAGCTTGCCGTCTTCCAGATCAATCAGCGCGGCGACCGCGTGCTGTGCGGAACCGTCAAAAAACGTATCAATCAAGTGGCGGACCGCCGACTTGCGCGCCGCCTCGCGCGGGACCGTCGGAACGTAAACGTAACGAGGCCCGTCCTGCTCGTGAGAGAGATGGCCCTTCTCTTCCAGGATTCGAAGCGTGGCGCGGACCGCGGAATAGCTGGGCGGTTCAGCCATCTGCTCGCGAACATCCACCGCCGTCGCGCGCCCCATCGCGTAGATGATGTCCATCATCTCGCTCTCACGTCGGCTCAGCTTGGGTTTGCGGTTTCGCGGCATAAGAGGAAGTCCTTGTTGCAATCCGTGGCGGCGTGGAAGGAGGTTCGCGTGCGGTTTTTTCAGCACTCTGCTAAAAAGTTAGCACTCAATCCGGTCGAGGTCAAGGATTTTGGGACGGATTTTCTCGAAATTGTGGCCGCGACCTCCCCTTCAGCAATTATTGACGGTTGAATGTGACTTTTCGTACGATCGCGCATGCGAGTCATTCCACACACGTCCGGTCGCCCCTTCGACCGAACCCTGCAGAAGGACACTTTTGACATGCAGTACCGTCACGTACGTATCGCGGTCGTTGCGATGGCCGGTTTGTCGCTCGGCGTTTCCAGCCTCGCAGTCGCTCAATGGCCCTCGAATGCCGCTGCGAACCTCCGATTGACCGATCGAACCGGCGAACAGACGCAATCCAAGATCCGGGCGACCTCCGATGGCGGCTGCTACGTCAGTTGGTACGACAATTCGAGCGGCGGATACGACGTCCACCTTCAGCGACTCGATCGGGACGGGAACATTCTCTGGTCGCACAACGGCCTTCTCATCGCCGATCGATCCTTCAGCTCCACACAGGACTATGGTCTCGCCGTGGACCCGGAGGACAACGCGATCATCACCTATCGCGATGATCGCGCAACGGGCGTGCAGATCGGCGTCAACAAGGTCCTGCCAAATGGCGTGCTGGCCTGGGGCGCTAACGGCGTCCTCGTCACGAACACGACGGCGTCCGTGGCAAATCCGAAGGTCACGGCAACGACGGACGGCCACTACATCGTCGGCTGGTCGCAGGACGCATCCATCGGGATGCAGCGGCTGGACGCCGACGGCGCGCCACAATGGACGGCGGGTGGAATGATCCTGACGCCTGCGGCCGGCAGCTACATCATGAGTGAACTGCAGCCGTCGATCGATGGCTCATTCATCGCGCTCTGGGTTCGCCCCACCGGCAACTTCCTGTCGCCCAAGCATCTCTACTCGCAGCGATTCGAGGCCGATGGCGTCGCGCTCTGGAACAGCGGCGATCCCGTCATCATCTTCGACGCCAACTCCGTTCAGTTCGGCTACTTTCCGTCCTTTGTGACAGACGAAAGCGGCGGCGCCGTTTACGGATGGTATGAGACAGGCGGCGATCGCAATTGCTACGCCCAGCATGTGCTTGTCGACGGAACCGTTCGGTTTGCTCACAACGGCGTGGCCGGGTCCATTCAGGCGGGACGACTCGGATTGTCGCCGGATGTCTCCTACGATGCGGCAAACGATGACATCTACCTGTTCTGGACGGAGACCAACACAAATCAGAACGCGTGGGGCCTTTACGGCCAGCGATTCGCCTCGGGCGTTCGACAGTGGTCGGACAACGGTCTCGAAGTCTCGGCGCTGGACGGCCAGCAGGAGTCGTTCGTGCAGAGCCTCGTGGCCGGCGGTATCCCGATGGCGTTCACGTTCGACGGCTCGGCGAGTGACCTGATCATCGGATACGGTTTTGACGCAACGGGCGCCATGATCTGGACGGGGGGTTCGACGACAGTCACTTCCGCCGCCAGCGACAAGCTCCGTCTCGACTCGGTTTCAAACACCTGCGGCGATGCGCTGCTGACCTGGGGCGACGCCCGTTTCGATACCAGGGACATCATGGCCCAGAATGTGAATCCCGACGGATCGCTCGGCGCGGCGATCCCGGTGGTCGCCGACATGAACTGCGATGGCGATGTGACGCTTGCCGACGTAACGCCGTTCGTCCTGGCGCTCCTGGACGCCGACGCGTACGCCGCTCAGTTCCCCTGCTGCGACATTGGAAACGCCGACGTCAATGCTGACACGGAAATTGACGGTCTCGATATTCACGCGTTCACACAGTCGATCCTGGGGAACTAGGCGTCGGGATCAGACTCCCCGCTCGCTGTACCAGAATTTCCGAAGCCCCACGACGTTGTCGTGGGGCTTCTTCTTTTGTTTGAGCCGCCCCCAATGAGGACAAACGTCGCGCGAACCTGACGAAAACGCGGTTATCATGCCCGACGAATTGATCGGGAGGGATTCGATGTCGATGCTCTATGAAGTGAATGCGGAGTTCGATGACCCGCGTATCGCAGAGTCGTGGGAGACGTGGATTCTGGACGAGCACATCGCGGATGTCGTTGCGGCCGGCGCCGAATCCGGAACACTGCTCCGCGTCGATAGTGACGATGGTGTCAGTCGCCTCAGTGTCCACTACCGCTTCTCGTCCCGCGCCGCCCTGGAGATCTATCTGCGGGACCACTCGCCGCGATTGCGAGATGAGGGTTTACGCCGATTCCCGTTGGAAGCGGTTCGCTACAGCCGACGTGTCGCGGCGATTGTCGAGGCGGACGAGTCGAACCACGCGTGACCTGATCTGCCGCCCCGGGTTCGGAGCATTCCGTACATATCACAACAGAAGGCGTCGGGACTCTGACGGGGATGGCGATCACCGGGCGGATGACGACTTGTGTCGAAATTGGTGGCCAACCCACTGATGTGCCGTTAATATTTCAAGTGCGGGCAAGACGCCCGTGGAACCTGCGGTCTCCTGACCGCCGGTGGGGAAGACGATCGCAGTCAGCAGCGGTTCGAGATTCTCTCTCGCCCGATCATGCGGCTGCACACTTGGGCCTCTGGTGGCGACGCGGTCGCCGCCGGCAGCAGGTCGCGGCGCCTCGCAAGGATGGGCGGTGGTGAACAAAGGATGGTTCATTCCTGCACTCATTGCAGGCGCGGCGGCCTGTACCGTCGCATTCTGGCTGTATCTGGATACGTCGGACTCTGAGCCGATCGCCCGCCGATTCAGCCCATCTCCGTCATCATCAGCAGCCACCAAGGCGGATACGCCCAACGATAACGGCGTCGATTCGTACCTGGCCGCGCTTCTCAGGTCCGACGCGGACGCGCCGTCGAAGGGGAAGGCGCCAACCTCGACAACGCCCCCCATCGCACAGGCCCCATCGCCGACGAAGCCGAAATCGACCAAACCGCCCGCAGCTTTGAATCCGAGATCGGAAGAGACAAGGGTCGTGACGGCGCCGCCTCCGGCGCCCACGCCTGAGCCCACGATCTCGCCATCGCCGAATCCAGATGTCGCCAAAGCGGTCCCAGGGGTTGCGACGGCGCCCCCCCCGCCGGCGCGCCCCTCTCGTCGCGGAGCGCTCAAGGGGCTCAAAGAGGCGCTGATCAGTTACGCCTTCGCCCGACTCGACAGTCTTGACTTTCTGGCAATGGAGCTCGATCGCAATTCGCTGCGCTGGCGAAGCAATCTGTCGAGGGACCCGCAGCTGATCACACTGATCGCCTGGATCTACTACTACGCCGGTGACATCGACAGCGCGGATCGCGCGTTTGTTCGAGCCACATCGCTGCGTCCCGAGTACGCGCCGGCCCTGCGCGGCCGAGCGAAGGCCAACATGGAACAGGGCCGATACGCCCAGGCGACGACAGCGCTTCAGGATCTTTGCCGTGCGTACCCAAAGGACGTTGACGCCCATTACAACCGTGGCGTGTTGCTGACGCGCGTCGGACGCCTTGGCGAGGCGTCGGACGCCTATCGCAAGGCGCTGTCGATCAACCCAAAGCACGTTCGCTCGATCTACAACCTCGCGGCGATCGCCCAGCACGACGGTCGCCTTGCCGACGCCCGCCGACTGTGGGACTCATTCACATCCCTCGAACCCAACGTCGTGAGCGTCTGGTTTAACCTGGGCGTTGTGCACCTGGATTACAACGAACCGCTCGAGGCGGCTCGCTGTTTTGAGGCGGCCGTCTCGATCAACCCGGAAGAGACTGTCACACAGATCAATCTGGCGCTGGCTTACATGGAGGCCGGACACCTCGAGGCGGCGCAGCAGATTCTTGAGGACGCAGACAACGAATCGCCGTGTACGCCGGCGATCCTCGATGCGCTTGCCGAGGTGAATCGCCGACTCGCCGACTGGGCCGCCAATCGGGCCGTCTTTCTTGCCCGAGCCGCGTCGATTGAGAGAGAATTGGCGGACATGCGACCGGCCGATATGGCCTATGAAAGCGTCGCGGGCGATCCCACCAGGGGTGAGTCGGCGGACATCAACCGTCCGTAAACATCGAGCGTCTTCTGAGTCCAAACCCGTCGCTGGGGCCTCCACTGGCCAGGCGTTCCTCCTTCCCGGAAAGCTGACCTCTGATTTCTCAACGGTCCGGCGGCGCCGCATTCATTATCGTCCGTCGACCTGGCGAGGTCCTCGTCCATAGAATCAATCGCCCGGCACGGTATACCAAGGTCATTCCACGCGCCTGATTCTCTGCGCGAATGACCCTGCGGCGCACTCCGGACGCCGATTTACGCTTCCTCGGGGGATGAAGCTATGCGCATTTCCATTGTGACCGCCATTCTGACATCGGCGTTCGTGGCGCTCAGTCACGCGAACGCCCAGGTTGTCTATCGCATCAATGCGGGCGGTCCGGATTATCTGGATTCGGACGGCCAGCTCTGGCGCAGCGACGCGGCATTGGGCTACTACAACGTGGGCGAATCGTTCGCCGTCGATGATTCCGTGGAGATCGACGGTACCGATCTCGCCCCGGTCTATCGTTCGCATCGATATGACAGTTCGCTGGCAAACCCGGAGATGACCTATTCGTTCCCCGTCGCGCCCGGGTTCTACAGTGTGCGGTTGCTGTTCGCGGAGACCTACTGGGGCTTCGAGGGGCGTCGGCGATTCGGCGTTGAGATTGAAGGCGAGATCGTCCTTGTCGACTACGACATTGTCGGCCTGACGGGCGGCAAGTTCGTGGCCGACACACAGCAATTCGTCACGCAGATTCTCGATGGGGATCCCACGCTCACCATCGAATTCACACACGGATCCATCGATCATCCGCTGATCTGCGGGATTGTGATCGAGTCGATTCCACCATCGCCGATTATCGTGAATGGCGAGACGGCCGAAATGACAATCGTCAGGAATTCGACCTGTTCCAACAGCGCCAATCTGATCTCACTCAGCGCCGTGGATCCCGATACGGATGTGTCGACCCTCCAGTGGTCGATTTCGGTCCCGCCGGCGCTCGGGACCGCTTCGTTTCAGGGTGGCGCCGGCGTTGGCGAGAACGTGATCGTCTGCTACAGACCGGCGGCGGGGCAGATTGAACCCGATGTCTTCAGCGTTGCGGTCGCGGATGGCGACGGCGACAACATGGACGAAATCGAGATCTCTGTCGCGATTCGCGATACACAGGCCCCGATCCTCACCTGCCCGGACGATATCACGCTTGACGCCGATGCCGGATTCACGCCGGCGATTGCGGGCATGGCCGTTGCGACAGATGACTTCGGGCTTGCGCCGGTCATTTCCTACAGCGACGCGGTCTTTACGGGGACCTGCCCCGTCGCCGTCGAGGTACGCCGCACATGGACGGCGCGCGATTCGTCGGGGAACGTCGCCAGTTGCACACAGCGCGTGTTCATTCGTGACAACGACACGGATGGTGACGGGACCGTGGACTGTGCGGACGTGGCGCCCGATGACGCCGACGTGGGGGGTTCCGGTGGCGACAACGGCGCAAACAACTCGAACGACAACAGCAATGCGGGAGATGATGGCGACGCGAACGCCAACGACAATTCCAGTGACGGCGCCAACGGCGGACAGATCGGCAGCGGCAACAGCGGTTCGATCGTCGATCCCATCACAGGAGAGCCGATTCCCGCGGACGCGTGCTGCGGCGGCGGTCTGCCCATGATGACGCCTTTCTTCCTGTATGGCTGGCGGCGTCGACGGCGATTGTCGAGGCGCGTTTCGTAGCGAAGATCGTCAGCAGCCCCCGCGTTTTCAACTCTCATCCTGTCGCGCACAATACGTCCAGAGGCTGGCGAAGATTCCACGCCTGACAGGACCTGTATCATGCGCGCATTTGAAATCCAGCAGACATTTGGCCTCGACGCTCTCACGCTTTGCGAACGGCCGGATCCAGCACCCGGCCCCGGGGAAGTCATGATCCGGGTGTTGGCCGCGTCGCTGAACTATCGTGACCTGCTGATGGTTCAGGGGCATTACAACCCGAAGCAGCCGCTGCCGCTGATTCCGTTGTCGGATGGCGTGGGCATCGTTGAATCTGTCGGGCCGGGCGTGTCGCGCGTGAAGGTCGGCGATCGAGTCGCGGGCGTTTTCGCGCAAACGTGGATCGCGGGCGATCCCCCCGCCGATGTCCGGTCCTTCACATTGGGCGGCCCCATCGACGGAATGCTGGCGGAAAAGGCAGTTCTGACGGAGATGGGCGCCATCATGGTTCCGGAGCATCTGACGGATGAGCAGGCGGCGACGCTGCCCTGCGCGGGTGTGACGGCGTGGAGCGCACTCGTCGAACTCGGCGCCCTGCGCGCCGGCGACACAGTGCTCCTGCAGGGGACGGGCGGCGTGTCGATCTTCGCACTGCAATTCGCGAAGCTGGCGGGCGCGCGAACAATCATCACGTCGAGCAGCGACGAGAAACTGGAGCGATGCCGGCGACTCGGGGCGGACGAGACGATCAACTATGTGGCGACGCCGGACTGGGACGGTGTCGTTCGCGACATGACAGAAGGCCGCGGCGTCGATCATGTGGTTGAAGTGGGCGGCGCTGGCACGTTCGGCAGGTCACTTCGGGCGGTCCGTATCGGCGGGCGAATCAGCGTCATCGGAATCCTCTCCGGCGTTCAGGCGCCGGCGGAGCTGACGGCGATTCTCATGCGGCGCGTTGCGGTACAGGGGATTTTCGTCGGTTCACGGGCGACGTTTGAAGCGATGATTCGCGCCGTGGACCACGGGAAGCTCGCGCCGGTCGTGGATCAGGTGTTTCCGTTCGAAGACGCGCGAAGCGCCTTTGACGCCATGCGAAGCGCGAAACACTTCGGCAAGATTGTCATTCGCGTCGCGTCGTAGATACCCGTCGCCGGCGCCCACCTAAAACCGGATCGTCACACTGTCGCCCTTCGGCGTTATTCGCACGACGTGATTCTCCGCGTTCATCGTGACGAGTGCACCCTCGCATCGAATCGAATAGTCGAACTGATTGTGCCGGAACCGAATCGTCTCGCCGTCGACGCCCGCGATTGATGTCGCTTTGGCGCCATCCCAGGCCAGGGCGAGCGCCCAGCGGCCTGGGGCGCTCGCGCCGGTCAACGAAATTCGAATGGACCTGGGGTCACAATCGAGATTGACGGCGCCACTCGTCTTCAGCGGAATCGTGACGCGCAGCGAGTCTGCGCCGGTCTCCGCAACAGTCGGCGATCCGCACGACAGTTCGCTCGCGGCGCCGTCTGCGGCGAGGCTGACAAGTCGCAGGCCCGCCAGGACGCCGTCGCGCCGGCTCCAGTTGAAGCCGTCCAGCACCGGGAGCGTGTCGTAGACGCAATGATGCGTTGTAACGTTGTCGTTCAGGTAGCGCTCGGCGTAATTCTCATTGAAGAGATGGATGTCCCGGAGTCGCCAGCGCTCGTGATCCCGGAGAACATTGGCGCGATAGAAGCGGCTTTCATACCAAACGCTTTGGCGGCCCTCGTCGTTCCATTCCTTCAGGGCGACGATGGATGTCGCCGGCGTCACGTCAAACTTCTGACGAAACCACCTGCCGGATGTTTCCAGTGTCTCAACGCGCAGACGACCCTTGCGCGTTTCTTCGGCGAGCAGCGCGTATTGATCCTCAAGCCCCTTCGACATGGCGGGCCAGCCGAACGAATTCTCCTGGCCGACCTGCGTGTACGCGAACGCGAGACAAGGCGAATGGAAGTTCACGTCGAAGAACCATCGCACCCAGTCTGGATTGCCGCCGGCGCGAGGATAGACGGGTTCCAGGGAGATGACGCCCTGCCGATCATGGCCGAGCCCCGTGTCGTACTGGTTGATCGGATCCGAGCCCAGCATGCGAAAAACGGGGACGTTCAGCTGCGCCGTCTTCGTCTGGGCCGGCATGAAGGCGTTACGCCGACTGGGATAGTAGGCCTGGTTCCAGTAGCCGCCCCACAGGTTGTAACCGTCCGTGCCCATCTGGTCCTTGCAGATGCAGGCGGCGATCACGCCATACTGATCCGCGGCGTAGTTGAGTGTCGGCGCGTCGAGTACCCAACAGCCGACGGATTTCGGCGTGTATCCGAAGGTCGCCCGGAACCTGTCCATGTAGACGTCAACGAGCCTGCGGCGTTCGTCGGGCGAGTAGCCGATGGTGAATCCGACGTCCGTGTGCCAGTCCCAGGGATATCGACCGCGCCACGTCAGCCCCGCCGCCTCGACCTGCGGCTGGACGACTTCGAGCCAGGCGCCGACTTCGTCATTCGGGTTCAGCTCTGACTTGAGGAGGTCCACGAATGCCGGCGTAACGAGGGCGTCGTACTGGATGAGAAACGTCGTCGGGAGTTTGTGTTTATGGGCGAGCTGAATCTGCCGCCGGACCGGCTCCACGAGGTCGATCTGCGCACGAGGCTCGACACCCCGGATGAAGTTGATGATGTTGACGATGCGCGGCGCCGGCGGGGACTTCGATTCCGGAATGTCAGCGGCGGCGGCGGGATGGGCGAACGTTAGGACCATGGCCAGAGCCATTTTTCGCCCCGGCGTCCACTGAAAGCGCGGGCGCCGACTACTCAGTCGCCCTATGGAAACACGTGTGGACAGACCGGCGAATACAGTGGGAGTTGGGGAGCGCATCGGCGTCGGGTCCTCGCGGGCGAATCACATCGTGGATGGCCATCGAGGATATCACAAAGCGCGCGGGGAATTGTATTGAACAATTCTCGCATGCGGCGGACTTTTGACCGGGCTGCGGTGGCTGGCGGCGGCGCATTTCGCGGTTCACGATGGCGTACCGCGGAGACCACCGGTGCTCGTTACGGGGCGATCATGACGATTGGCCGGCGCCTCCCAAGGGCGGCTCCCGGCTACTCGGAAGCCGATTGGGCTCCCGGCGCCTCGGCGAAAGAGGTTCTTCCAATCGGGGAGGAAATTGCTAACATGAAGAGTCTCTCGTGCCCCGATTGGCGTTGAAGAGTCTGTCGGAGAATCGGGAAATTCGCGGCGGCGTCGAAGCGATTGAAGCGTCGAGGCGAACTGCGGGCGTAATTCAGTGGTAGAATGCCAGTAAGTCCTTTCCCGCCCATTCTTGACCCCGAAAAGCCAAAAAGGGAAAATATTAGGGAAATAACTATTCCCTGTTTTCGCCCTGAAAAACGGCTTTCGCGGAGTCCTTTCCATGACAAATCGCAACGGTCCCGGTCGCCCCAATAAGGGCACCTACGTCACGTCCTGGGGGGAAACAATCGACGGGGCTTACAAGGGCAAAGACAACAAACTCCGCCCCATCGGTATGTCGAAACCCGCTTTCAGTCTGCGTGATGAAGCCCGCGCCGTGATGAAGTTCCGACGATGGCTATCAGCACAAGGCGTTGGTCCTCGGGCGATGACGGCTGAAGAAATCGCAAGACAGGATGCCGAACAACTGGAGGCGATGAAAACCTATCAGCCGCCCGGTTCCGAATACGGCGAACCGCTCGACGATGCAATGGATGACATTTCTTGGCGGCTTCACGTTGAACGCCGACGCGTCAGAAATCTAATCCTGACCAATCCGAAAAAAGCCGCTGTCGAACTCGACATCCCCCACCTTGCGTTCTACCCAGCCACGCCCGTCAAGCCGCTCTTTACGTTGGCAGAACTCGGCAAGAAATACTGCGATGAAGCCCGCAACAAGGCTGGCAAACCACTGGCGAAAAAGAATCGCACAAACTCCGAAGTTTGGTGGAACGAGTTTGTTGCCCTTGTCAAAGTCGATTATGCACGCGACCTGACGAAAGCCCACCTTTCGGACTACGCCAAGGTCATTGCAGCCCGTGATTACGCTCCGGCAACGATTCGTAACCGCATGGTCAAGGTGAAGGCAATTCTGAACTGGGGACGCAAGAAAACAGACGATACCGAAGACTGCCGTCAAGCCGTTGACTATTGCGAAAGCGTGTTCGATCTTCCCGAAGTCGAAGTTAACCCCCGCCCCATCACGAAAACCGAGTTCCTGAAACTCCTGAATCTCGCCGACAATCGCATGAAAGCCATGTTGCTGCTTGGGCTGAACTGTGCCATGCATAACGGCGAAATCGGCAAGACGATGAAAGCCGACTTGGACCTGGACACCCGTACATTCGACGCCAAACGATCAAAGACAAGCAAACGTCGGGTCGCCCGGCTCTGGGATCGGACGGTTCGGGCAATACGCACCTACCAATCTGAGAACCCCAACAAAGCCGCTCCGCTATTCGTATCTCGGACAGGTCGAGCCATGACGGGCGAGAACATCCGCCAACTTTTCGTCACGTTGCGACGACAAGCCGGACTCAATGAAGACGTGACGATGGAAGGCTTGCGAGACGCTGCCTACACCATTGCATGCCAGGTTGATAGTTACTACGCCAAGTTCGTCGCCGGACATACCATCAAAGATGAATCGAAGAAATACGTGGATCGGGGGATTAACCCCACGGTAGTCGCCTGTTGCGAAGCCATCGAACAGCACTTTTTCCCGAGCAACCCTAAGAAAACGCGGGGAAAGAAATCTCCAGGGTGATAGAATCTCTATCTCGGGTAAATATGTCGGATCATTCCATTCCGATAGTCGTGATGGATGCGTTCGGCGCGAACATATTGGAGATTCGACGATGGACGATACGAAACTACTTAGCGCGTTCTTTCTTGGCGTAGGCTTGGCATTTGAGAGCCTTAACACGAAGCCAGACCACAAGATATGGAGCGTGATTTGGTCTCATCTGGACCAAATTGCGGACAGTGAGACCACGAAGCACCAATCGGCATCCGAGTGGCAACAGCAGTTTCCCGATGTGCCTTTGGACCTTGATAAAGTCACTCGGACCACAAATCAAGCGATTAGACACGACCAAGACATGGCACGCCGAATCCGAGATGCATACAACCAGATTCGCGAGCAACACGGTTTTTGACGCCGCAGGAACAAGGTATGGCTAAAAAGGAATCTTCGGGCTGCGGCTGTCTTGCTATCATCGTCCTTGTTACGTTCTTCTTCACCAGTCCGTATTGGATCGAATGGTCCACAACGACTTGGATTCTCATCGTCGTCGGACTTGTCGTGCTCATGATCTTGGGAGCCAAGTTCGCCGAGCCTTCAAACTGCCAAATTTGCGGAAACGTCTTGAAGCGAAACAAATACGTTTGGAATCTTGGCAGAAAGAAAAAAGTTGTTTGCTCGCACTGCAACCGACGGCTTGAAAGCGAGCAAAGCCGCGACGCATTTAGGAATCGGTGAGATGCAAGACACAACGTGCCAACATCGCAACCTAAATCGAATCTACGATCCTGAGAGTTCTTCTCAATACAAGTGCGATGATTGTGGTCAAGAGGTTGACTGGAAGGTCGGTCAAGTGATTGAACGCCAGAATTGGGCAGCCAAAGGACTTGGAATCTTCGGCGACATTACGGATTGGCGGAAAGAACATCTCGCTAGGCTCGAATACTGGGAATCCAAGGGCTTTGAAGTCGTCGAGTGGATGTCCGCCAATGACGAGTTCACTTGTTCAAAGTGCCATGAACGAGATGGGAAGCAATTCACGATTTCTGAAATGCGCGCCATGCTTGAGACGGAGTTCTGCTGTCCCAAAGACAGGGACCAAGGATGCCGATGCTGTATTAACATTTGTTCTGATCTTGTTTGAATCGCAAAGCCCGGAACCTGACGGATTTTGATCCTCACGTTTGCCCCCAGATCGTCGCATCTAAATTCTGAGACGCATCACTCGTAACCACTTCCAAAACCCGCCAAATCGCAGCCAAACCAGCCCAGCGCAGAATAGTCACTTCGTAACAACTTTGACCCCGTAACACGGGCCTCCTTTGCATCACCGCTTATAAAAAAAGGTCTGGAATTTCACTTGGCGTAATGACCTTTCCAGCGTCCCGTGTCCTCGGGTATCGCCCCATTTTGAAAGGTCACAACATGACAAGAAAACGCAGAAAAGAGTTCCGTTTAGCCACCTTCGCAATCGTCGCCAGCATCACCTTGGCGTTCGTCGTTGCCGTCGTTCTCGGCTATTACTTCGATCCCTATCCCCTCGCCAAAATCGCGGGGTGGTTCCATGGCTAAACCCAAGATCGGCTGTTATCTCAGGGTTTCAACCCGAGACAAGCAAACCACGAAGAGTCAACGTGAAGCCATCCGACAATGGACGAAATCCAACCACATCAGGACCGACGATCTCTCGTTCCATGAGGATAAGAAATCAGGCGCGACGGCAGACCGTCCAGCCTTGGCAAAATTGCTCCGCGCCGTGGATCGTGGGCGCGTCGATACGGTCGTGGTGTTCCGCCTGGATCGTCTCGCCAGAAATTTACGTGACGGTCTCGCCATCCTTGCCGATCTCGCATCCAAGGGTATCCGAGTCGTCAGCATCAGTGAGAATATCGACTTCGGAAACTCAACCGGACGCTTGATAGCGAACATTCTGTTGGCTGTCGCTGAGTTTGAACGTGAGACCACGATAGAACGCATCCGCGCCGGGATGGCTGCCGCCAAGGAATCCGGCAAGCACGTAGGTCGCCCAAGAAACGACAAGAAACTAAATCGGATTCGCAAGATGTTTGATTCCGGCATGAAGGCGACGGAGATAGCCGACAAACTCGGATGTTCCAGGGCGAATGTTTACACAGCCCTGAAAAAGACATGCAAGGAATCGAAGCAATCTGCGGCGTAAGCAACCCCCAGACACTATATCTTGCTTTTGCAGGAACCCCTTGGCAGCGTAGCCTTGGGGTTCTTGCATTTCTGGGCAGGTCTCGCCCCACATCTCGCCGAATACTTAAGAGCCTATCCCAATAACTGTCCCGCCTGTTGAAACGCGATGATCGCGGAGGC
>DAOPJV010000087.1:0-21687 GCA_035399845.1 Phycisphaerae bacterium
CGCCAGCCACGTTCACGATTGCATGTCGACCGCCGCATCACTGCGGCGGCTCGGAGCGGCGTCGGGGTCGCTGATCCGAAAACCCGTCGCGCGCACAATCTTCGCCGCGAGAACGCGGCGGCTCTCACGCGGCGCATACGATCCCTCGGCGCCCGAGTTGGGCGCATCGGCCCGGCCCATTATGCTACGCCCGCATGACGCGTGATGAAATCTGCGAGAAGTTTCTCGATTCCCTCGAGTTCGATCTTTACGCCTACCAGGAAGAGGCCCTGCTCTCCTGGTTCGAAGAGGAAGGCGGCGTGCTCGTTTGCGCGCCGACGGGCATGGGCAAGACGCTGCTGGCCGAAGCCGCCGTCTTCGAGGCCCTCACGACGCGACAGGCCCTCTATTACACGACGCCCCTTATCGCCCTGACGGACCAGAAGTTCCGCGAACTGCAGGACAAGGCCGAGGCCTGGGGATTCAGCCGCGACGACGTCGGTCTGATCACCGGCAATCGCCGCGAGAACGCCGACGCCATCGTCCGTGTTGTCGTCGCCGAGATCCTCCTGAACCACCTGCTGTCGCCCGAACCGGAACTCGCCAACATGACGGGCGTTCACGCCGTCGTCATGGACGAATTCCACAGCTTCAACGATCGCACGCGAGGCATCGTCTGGGAACTCTCCCTTACGCTGCTGCCGAAACACGTGCGCGTCCTGCTGCTGTCCGCGACCGTCGGCAACCCCAACGAGTTCGCCACCTGGCTTCACGTGAGTCACGGCCGCAGGCTCCGCGTCGTCCTGTCGGACGAACGGCGCGTCCCGCTGACCTACCAATGGGTCGAGGACAGGCTCATCACGGAACTGCTGCCGGAGATGGCGACGGACAACGACGCGACGAACCGTACGCCCGCCCTCGTCTTCTGCTTCAATCGCGATGAATGCTGGGATGTCGCCGAGAAGCTCAAGGGCCTGCCGCTGATCAACAACGACACGCGCACGAAGATCGAGGCGTTTCTCGACGAGCGACGCGAGGACCTCACGGACGGTGTCGGTCCCAAGCTCCGCCAGATGCTCATTCGCGGCGTCGCCGTGCATCACGCCGGCGTCCTGCCGAAGCACAAGGACATCGTTGAATCGCTCTTTCAGCGCAAGTGGATCCCGTTCGTCATCTGCACGGAGACGCTGGCGGCGGGCATCAACCTGCCGGCGCGATCCGTCGTGCTGGGCACGCTGATCAAGGGCAAGAAAGGCGACAAGAAGCTCATCCCGTCGGCGACGGCCCATCAGATCTTCGGTCGCGCCGGTCGGCCGCAGTTCGACAAGGAGGGATTCGTCTTCGCCGTCGCCCACGAGGACGACGTCAAAATCAACAAGTGGCGCGTGAAGTACGAGCAGCTCGATCTGCAGTCGAAGCATCCGAGCATGCTGCAGAAGCGCAAGGACCTCGAGCGCAAGAAGCCGTCACGCCGCAAGACGCAGCAGTACTGGACGGAGGGCCAGCTGCAGCAGCTCATCGAGGCGGGTCCCGCCAGGCTCTACAGCCGCTCCATGATCTCCTACCAGGTGCTCATCTACCTGCTGACAAAGTTCGGCTCGCTCGAGGACGCCCGCGCCTTCGTCGCCAAGCGCTTCAACGACGCCGATCGCATCGCCAGCTACCAGGAACAGCTCGGCTTCATGCTCGAAAACATGGCGGGCCTCGGCTACCTGACACTGGCGGAAGACGGCTCGCATGTCACGCTGAACGCAAGCATCAACAAGCTCCTCGCCTTCCGCAGCATCGATCCCCTGTTCGGCGCCTACCTCGCCGAGCAGCTGTCGCGTTCCAACGATCTCGAAAAGCAGATTGTCCTGGAGGCGCTGCTGGAAACACCGCCGGGCGTCTGGCGCCATATGCACCTGCGTCCGAGCGACCTCGAACCCGGTCCCCTGCAGACGCACGTGATGGAACCGCTGATGATCCAGATGGGCGTCAAACTGGCGGGCGGCGCGGCGGAGTCGTCGGATGACCAGGACAACGATTACGACGATCCGCGTGACGATCCCTGGTGGGACGGCGAGACCATCGAACGACCGCCGACGCTTCCGGACATGCTGCGCATCGCGTTCGAGGCCCAGCTCAAGGCGCCGGAGCCCATCTACATCCAGGCGAAACTCGTGTCGCCCGACCTGTTCGACGACTGCGACTTCTATCGCTTCGTGCGATCGCGCAACCTCATCAAGCAGGAGGGAATCCTCCTGCGAATGCTGCTGCGGCTTGTCACGCTTTCGGAGGAGTTCGCCACGCTGACGGAGGATCCGGCCTATCGCGCCATCGGCGAAAAGGCGACGCAGTGCTGCATGGCCGTCGATCCGCGCTACACGGATCACTTCCTGGCGGACCTGCAGGAAGTGCGCAGCCTCGCGTCGGCGCTCTAGCCGCGCGACGTCAGATGGCGACAAGCACGTCGTCGTCCGCCGAGAGGCCGAGCATGGCCTGTTCGCTGTGCGCCTCCGCCGCGGACACGCGATGCATGAACTGCACGCCCGCCTGGTAACGGCGATCGGCGCCGGGATTCCGGCGGCACCAGCGCACCACGGCGCGCAGCCATTGCTCGCCCTTCCCCGTGTCCAGCATCACGCTGACAATCTCACCGCGATACATCGGCTCCGTGACATCGATGCACGCCCCGGAGCGCGAAACATCACGAATCGGGCATTCGATCTTGCCCCACTGATCCGACACGCCCGGAAGCCGGCCCGTGCGCAGGCAGCGGGCTTTGACGGGCTGCGGGCAGGCGTGCCTCGGCGTCTTCCTGTCAATCGTCCCTTTGCGGGCGCCGCGATGATCGACGTGATACCCGGGCCCCGCGCCCTCATGCGTGTCAATCGTGTCGCCGAGCGGGCTGTCCCCCGTCGCCATCGATCGCCGGAACAACGATTCCCAGGCGGCGAACACGTCCGGGTCGAACTGCGATCCCGCCTGGAACCGCATCTTGGCGACGGCCTCGACCGGCGCCAGTTCGTGTCGATAGTCGCGTTTGCCGATCATCGCGTGAAACGCGTCCGTCACGGCGATGATGCGCGAACCGATGTCGGCCTCGTCGCCACGCAGGCCCAGCGGGTAACCGCGACCGTCAAAACGCTCGTGGTGCTGGAGAATCATGAGCCGCACGCTCTGCGAAGCGCTGGAACTGTCGCCGATGAGTCGCACGGACTCGATCGGATGCTGCCGGATGAGGAGTATCTCCTCGGGCGTCAGCGGCGTTGTCTTGCTGAGCAGTTCGGCGCCCAGACTGATCTTGCCGAGATCGTGCAGCATGCCGGCCAGCGCGATCGATCGCAGCCGATCGGGCTGATCGCCGAGAATCTCATACGCCAGCATCGCGGACAGGGCGCCGACGGCGAACATGTGACTCGCCGTCGACTGATGATGCGCGCTCATGTTGAGCAGCGTTCCGCTCACCTGCCGATCGCGCAGGACGCCGTCGATCAGCGAATCAATCAGGCCAGTCGCCCGATCCATCTGTTCGGCGGGTCGTCCCGACGCCAGAAAGTCACGCGCCACGTTCAGCCCGACCTGCTGGGCGCACACGGCTTTCTCGCTGGCGTTGATCGTCGGATCGAAAAGGATGTCCGCCAGTTCGGATTCCAGCGCGCGTTCGCAGCGGCGCAGCTCGCCGGCGTCCACGAGAAGATGCTCGAGCCCGCTCGACTGCAGTCGCTGGTAATTTACATTCGGCAGTCCGACATTCTCGCCCCGATAGAGAACCGGAGCGCCACCGTCGCCCGGCAGGTAGATTGAAACGTTCGACGCCGAGCTGCGCGCCAGCGCACGCGCCGTTCCGATCGGCACCGCGACCAGCTCGTTGATTTCCTGTTCCATACGCCTCGCCCCCCGGACTCCACTCGTTGCGCCCGCCGGCGCGGAGTCCTCCGTCCAAGCCTACGATTCCGCGGCCGGAACCGTTGGCGCCCTGGCGATGGATGGCGTCGATAATGGCGTCCCCGACCTGGTCCTGGCGCGGGCCGCCAATAAAAAAAGCCGCCCTCGCTCTCGCGAAGGCGGCTGAAAAGAACCGGATCAGGCCCATAACGCTCGGGCGTTACGTCCGCATGCGACGAGGCCGATGGATTCGCCGACGACGTCGCAGGCCGAGCCCGCAGACCGCCAGAGCGCCCATCGTCATGGTCATCGACGCGCCGATGCCACAGAAGCCGCCCGTGATGGACTGAAGCGTGCTGTCAGGCGTCGTGTCGCCCGACGGCGCGTCGTCACCACTGGCGCCACTGTCATTGCCGGCGCCGGACGGATTATCGCCCGTGTTCGATGTCGTCGTCGGCGACGTTCGCGGACCCGACTGCGGCGGCGGCGCCGAGACAGCGCCAGAGGCCGTGTACGTGTACGCGTTCGCCTCCCACACGGAGTTGATGTACGTGTGGATCTTGACGTAGACCGTGCTTCCGTTCGTCGGAATCCCCGTCACGAGCTGCGATGTGCCCGTCAACGGACCCGAGAGGTAGATGTTGGCGTCCGAGGCGGAGTTGAGCGGCTGCGTGCCGACCCACAGGCGATGCTGTGTGCCGTTGATCGGCGTTGTCCACTGGAACGTGACACTCGCCCCGCTCAGCGTATCCCCGTTGTTGACCGGGAAGGTCATCGACGACCTCAGACCCGCCGCGACACTGAACGTATCGGAGGTCCCCGCCGTCAGGCTGTTTCCGCTGTTGCGCGTCGCCCGGAGCGAAACGCCGCTTTCGATCGTGTTCAGTGTCACGTTCGAGAACGTGTAGGAGTTGCTTCCGGCCGGAATGGTCGCCGTCAGCGTACCCGACAACGCGCCCGATCCCGTCTGGACGCTGAGCGTGACACTCGTGTCGAGTGTTGCGACTGTCGGATTGTCATTCGTATCCAGAACGTCCACAACGACATCAAACGGATAGTTGATGTACTGCGTTCCGACCGGCGCGAAGCCGAGTTTCACCGGAGGTCGCAGCGACACGGTAAACGTGTTCGAATCGGCCGACGACACGCTGTCGCCACCCGTTCGCGTCGCCGTCAGCTGGATCGAGCCTTCGGCCGTATCCCACGAGACGCCGGAGATTGTCGTCGAACTCGTCCCCGCGAGAATCGTGCCGGTCAGTGTGCCGTAGGCCGTGCCGGTCGCCGAGATGCCCGACTTCTTCGACAGCGATACGCCGGTATCCAGTGTCGTCGTTGTCGGATTGCCAAAGGCGTCCTCGACACTCACGACCACATCGAATCCGAGATCGATTCCCTGGTCCGCGATCGTCGCGACGACAAGCGTCGATGCGGCGCCGCCGCCACACGTGAACGCGTTCGAACTGACTGTGCCCAGGGCGTTTCCGCCGGAGGCCGTCGCTGTCAGCACGATACCACTCTCCGCCGTGTCATACTTCACACCCGAGATCGTGAAGCTGTCCGTGCCGTTCGCGATCGTCCCCGACACGGTCCCCGACAGACTGCCGGTTCCCGTGTTGAGTGTCAGCGCGACGCCGGTATCCATTGTGGCGTTCGTCACGTTGCCGTACTGGTCCGTCGCGTGAACGACGACATCAAACGGAACGCCCGCCGCCTGCGTGCTCACGGTATCCATCGTCATCGCCGCAACGGTACCCGGCGACACGGTGAAGGTATTCGATACGCCCGTGGTCAGCGGGAAACCCAGCGAGGCGATCGCATTCAGCGACACGCCCGACTCGGCCGCCGTGTAGGCGACACCGGACACGGTGCAGGATGTCGTGCCAACCCCAAACGTGGTCGTCACAGTTCCGAAGACCGATCCGGTACCCGAGGCGCGACTGATCGTGACACGCGTGTCGACCAACAGGGCGGACGCGTTGCCGAACTGATCCTGGGAGAGGACGCCGACTGCGAAGCCTGTGCCCGCCGTCTGCCCCGCGAGCGTCTTGATCGCCAGCTTCGCGGCCGGACCTTCCGTCACGGTAAAGGTGTTGGACATGCCGGCCGTCAGCGAGTCGCCGCTGTTGCGCGTCGCCGTCAGCTGAACACCCGTCTCCTTCACGTTCCACTGGAGATTCGGCAGAACAACGCTCGTCTGGCCCGACAGAATCGTCCCGGACAGGCCACCTGCCCCACCGACAAGCGTTCCCGATGCGCCGGAGCCGGACGTCTTCGACAGCGTGATCACAGCATCCTGTGTCACGGCCGAGGCGTTGCCGAGCGTGTCCGTCGCATTGACAGTCACACTGAATCCTTCGCCCGCCGCCTGGTCCGCAATCGTCATGGCGAGCGTCGCCGCCGGGCCCGCCGTCACGTTGAACGCGTTGGAGTTCCCGGCCGTGAGCGTGTCACCGCCCGTACGCGTTGCCGTCAGGATGACGCCCGTATCGAGCGAATTCCAGTTGACGCCGCTGATCGTCAGGGCGCTGGTCCCGCCGACAATTGTTCCGGCGAGGGTTCCGCCGAGCGTACCCGACGCGCTGGAGCCGGACTTCTTCGTCAACGTCACGCCGGTATCCAGTGTGACGGATGTTGTGTTGCCGTACTGGTCCTTCGGAATCACGACGACGTCGAAATTCACGCCGGCGCGTTGTGCCGCGACCGTCTGGAATCCGAGCGACGCGGCGGGTCCCGCGGCAACGTTGAAGAAGTTCGTGTCCGTCGGCGAGCCCAGGTTGTCTCCACCCGTGATCGTCGCCGTCATTCGAACGTTGTTTTCCTTCTTGTTGTACGTCATGCCGCTGATCGTGAACGACGTCGAACCCATCGGGATCGTACCCGTCGTGACGCCGGCCAGTGTGCCCGTGCCGTTCTTCAGGGTCATCGACACGCCCGTATCCGCCGAGACCATGGCGGGATTGCCGTACTGGTCGATCGCCGTCACGGCGACATTGAACGCGACACCCGCCTTCACGCCCGACACTGTCGAGAGCGTGAAGTCGACCGGCGAACCGACCGTCACAGTGAACGAGTTCGAATCGCCCGCGGTCACAGTGTCGCCGTTGGACGCCGTCGCCGTCAGCACGACGCCGGTGTCCGCCGCATTCCACGTATTGCCGCTGATCGTCAGGCCGGTCGCACCGCCGACAAGCGTGCCGATGCGTGTCCCGCCGAGCGTACCCGTCGTGGACAGACCGGACTTCTTCGTCAGCGTGATCGTCGTGTCCTGCGTCGCGGACGTCGCGTTGTCCAGCGAGTCCAGCACATCCACACGAACCGCGAAGACCGAGGAGGTCGTCTTGTCAGTGATGGTTGCAATCGAGAGCTTGGCCGGGCCACCCGCCGTGACGGTAAATGTCGGCGAGTCGGCCATCGTCAGCGTGTTGCCGCCGGAGGCCGTGGCCCGCAGCGAAACACCCGTCTCGATCGTGTCCCAGGACAGACCGCTCAGCGCCAGGCTGCTGGATCCGTTCGTCACTGTTCCCGTGACCGTGCCCGCGAGGGTACCCGACGCGGATGAGGCCGGGGACTTCGTGATCGTGATCAACGTGTCCATTGTGGCGTTGGTCATGTTGCCATACGAATCCTGCACCTCGACTGTCACGCTGAACGAATCGCCGGCGCCCTGTGTCGGAATCGTCTGGAAGGCGAGCGCCGCCGGCGATCCCGCCGTCACGTTGAACGCGTTCGACACGCCGGCCGTCAGGACGTCGCCCAATACGCGGTTCGCCCGAAGCTGAACGCCCGTCTCAAGCGTGTCATAGGTGACGCCCGAAATCGTGGCGCTGCTGGAGCCGCTGACGATCGTTGCGGTGATTGTGCCCGCAACACTGCCCGTCCCCGTGGCGAGCGACAGCGATACCGACGTATCGCTGGTCACGTTCGCCGCGCTTCCGAACGCGTCGATCGAGTTGACAACAACGTTGAACGGCACGCCGGCCTGCTGCGTGGAAATCGTTGAGACCGTGAGCTTCGTGGCCAGGCCCGCTTCCGCCGCGACATAGGTATAGTCGCGCGACTGCCAGGCGCCGTCGATGTACGACCAGAGCCGCACATAAACGTCGCTGCCGTCCATCGGCAGACCCGACACCGTCTGGCTCGTGCCCGTCAGCGCCAGGGTGCCGAGGATGTCCGCGTCCGCCAGGACCGACATCGGGCCCGTGCCCACCCACAGGCGGTACTGCGTGACGCCATAGCCCGTTGACCACGTGAACGTGACGGTATCACTCGTCAGCGTATCGCCGTCCGCCGCCGGATTCGTCATCGAAGCCGCCGACTTCGCGACGTTGAACGCATTGGAATCGGCCGCCGTGAGACTGTCGCCGCTGGACGCCGTCGCCGTCAGAACCACGCCCGACTCGAGCGTGTCGTACATGACACCGGAGATCGTGACGGTATTCGCACCCGTCGCGATGGTTCCTGTCACGACACCGCTGATGGCGCCCGTGCCTGTCTTCACGCTCAGCGTGATCGTTGTCAGCTGCGTACAGTTCGCGACCTGACTGCCGCTGTCCTGCACGTTGACAGTCACGTCGAACGGCTGATCCTTGCCCTGGGCCCCGATCGTGTCGATCGCCAGTTTCGCCGGCGTTCGTGTCGACACGTTGAAGCTGTTGGAATCCGCGACCGTCAGCGTCGTCTGGCCGGCCGTCACCGTCGCCGTCAGAACGACGCCCGTATCGGCGGCGCTCCACTTGACGCCGGAAATCGTGACCGTGTTTTCACCGGCCTGAATGACACCTGTCGTCACGCCCGTCGCCGTACCCGACGCCGAGCTGCCGCTCTTCTTCGTCAGTGTGATGGTTGACGTCTGTGTCGCGACCGCCGGATTGTCATTGGCGTCAAGGACGTTCACGACAACATCGAAGCTGACGTTGGTGCCCTGGTCCGCAACCGTGTCAACTCCGAGCTTCATCGCGGCGCCGCCCGACACTGTGAACGCGTTGGAGTTCACGGCGACAAGTGAGTCGCCGGCGACCGTCGTCGCGCGAAGCGTGACACCGCTCTCCGCCGTGTCGTAGGAGACACCGCTGATCGTGAAGCTTGACGCGCCGCTGGAAATCGTGCCGGTCGTCGTTCCGCTCAGCGTGCCGGTACCCGACTGCAGGCTCAGCGCGACACCTGTGTCCTGAGAGACCGTTGCCGGATCGCCCAGCGCGTCCACGACATTCACGCCGACGCTGAAGGTCGCCCCCGCCGTCTGCGTACCGATCGTCGGAATCGCCATGTGCGTGGCGACGCCCGCCGAGGCGCCGACGTACGTGTAAGAGTTGTACTGCCACACACTGTTGATGTAGGAGTACAGTCGCACGTAAACGCTGCTGCCGTCACTCGGGAGCCCCGTCACGTTGTAGGACGTGCCCGTGATCGCCGTCGACTTGAGAATGTCGGCGTCGTCCGGCCCCGTGATGGGTACCGAGGCGACCCAGAGCCGATACTGCGTGACACCGGAACCGGCGTTCCACACGAACGTGTAGGACGTGCCCGTCAGCGTGTCGCCGTCGGCCGCGGGCGTCGTCATCGACGCCTTGGCGTTACCGACATTGAACGCGTTGGACGCCGCCGCCGAAAGCCCCGTCATGCCCGTCGTCGCCGTACAGCCGAGGACGATGCTGTTTTCCGTCTTGTTGTAGGTCACGCCCGAAATCGTCACTTCGCTCGTGCCGTTCGTGACTGTCCCCGTCAGAACACCGCCCAGCGTGCCCGTGCCGGAGCTCAGCGCCAGCGTCACGAGGGTATCCGTCGTGACGTTCGCCGGCTGATCCGAACTGTCGAGAACCTGAACGACGACGTCGAACGGGAGATTGGTCCCCTGGCTCGCGATCGTCGTGATCGAGAGCTTCGTCGGCGTCCGCGTGGTGACGTTGAACGTGTTGGAATCCGCGACCGTCAGGCCCGTCATGCCCGAGGTCGGCGTCGCCGTGATCTCGGCGGCCGTCGCAGCCGTCGTCCACGTGACACCGCTGATCGTGACCGAGCCGGCGCCCGGATTGATGACGCCCGTCCGGACACCGGACGCCGTACCCGACGCCGAATTGCCCGACTTCTTCGTCAGCGTGATCGTCGTCGTCTGCGTTGCGACGGCGGGATTGTCGCTCGAGTCGAGGATGTTCACCGTCACGTCGAACCCGACGCCCGTTCCCTGATCGCTGATCGTGTCGATCGAGAGCTTGTTCGCCGCGCCGCCGTTGACCGTAAAGGCGTTCGAGTTGACCGCGACGAGCGCGTCACCCGCGACACTCGTGCCGCGGATCACAACGCCGCTTTCGGCCTTGCTGTAGGTCACGCCCGTAATCGTGTACGAACTCGTTCCGTTCGTAATCGTTCCGTAGGTCGTGCCGCCGAGACTGCCCGTCCCCGTCTGAACACTCAACGCGACTTTCGTGTCCTGCGTGACCGCAACCGGATCGCCCAGGGCGTCCGTCGACGTCACACCGATGGAGAACAACGTTCCCGCGACCTGTGTCGCAATCGTGGACAGCTCAATGTGCGTCGCCACACCCGCCGAGGCCGCCACGAATGTGTAATCCGAGGACTGCCAGACGCTGTTGATGTAGGACCAGAGCCGCACGTAAACCGTCGAGCCGTCTGTCGGCAGACCGCTCACGGCCTGCGACGTCGTGGTCAACGGCGTCGATTTGTAGAGGTCCGCATCCGTTCCGACAGTCATCGGTCCCGAACCGACCCACAGTCGATACTGCGTCACACCCGAGCCCGTGTTCCACACGAAGGTGTAGGCGGCGCCCGTCAGCGTGTCGCCGTCGGCCGCCGGACTCGTGAGTTCCGCCTTCTTTGCGCCGACATTGAACGCGTTCGACGTGCCGACCGTCAGCCCCGTCATGCCCGTCGTCGGCGTCGCCGTCAGCGTGACACTGTTTTCCGTCTTGTTGTACGTCACGCCGGAGATCGTGATCTCGCTCGTGCCGTTTGCGATCGTGCCGGTCAGCACACCACCGAGCGTGCCCGTGCCGGCGCCGCGCGCCAGCGTGACCTTCGTTGCCGACGTGACGTTCGCCGGCTGGTCAGAGCTGTCCAGCGCCTGCACTGTCACGTCGAACGCGAGATTCGTTCCCTGGCTCGCGATCGTTGTGAAGGCGAGCTTCGTCGGTGTTCGCGTGGCCACGTTGAACGCGTTGGAATCGGCGGGCGTCAGGCCCGTCATGCCGGCCGTCGGCGTCGCCGTGATCTCGGCGCCCGTCGCATCCAGCGACCACTTCACACCGCTGATCGTGACGCTGCTGCCGCCCGGATCAACGACACCCGTCATCACGCCCGTCACCGTACCCGTTGCGGAACTGCCCGACTTCTTCGTCAGCGTGATGGTCGTGGACTGTGTCGCCACGGCCGTGTTGTCGTTCGCGTCGAGAATGTTGATCGTGACGTTGAAGCCGACGCCGGTCCCCTGGTTGCTGAGCGTCGCGATCGAGAGCTTGCTCGCCACGCCGCCATTGACTGTGAACGTGTTGGAATCGTCGGCGATCAGCGTGTCACCCGCGACGCTCGTGCCGCGAATCACAACGCCTGTCTCCGCCTTGTCGTATGTGACGCCCGAAATCGTGAACGTGCTCGACCCGTTCGGAATCGTGCCGTAGGTCGTGCCGCCGATCGAACCCGTTCCCGTCTGGACGCTCAGCGCGATCTTCGTATCCTGCGTCACCGCCGCCGGATCGCCGAGGGCGTCGACCGACGTCAGGCCGATCGAGAAGTTCGTCCCCGCCGTCTGCGTGGCGATCGTTCCGAGCTGGAGATGCGTCGCCGTTCCCGCCGAAGCCGCCACAAACGTGTAGTCCGCGGACTGCCAGGCGCTGTTGATGTAGGACCAGAGTCGCACATAGACGCTCGAACCGTCCGTCGGAAGCCCCGACACGGCCTGCGACGTCGCCGTCAACGCGAGCGATCGATAGATGTCCGCGTCTGTCGAGACCGTCATGGGACCCGAGCCCACCCACAGTCGATACTGAGTGGCGCCGGCGCCCGTGTTCCACACAAACGTGTAGGAGGAGCCCGTCAGGGTATCGCCGTCGGCGGCCGGACATGTGAACTCCGCCTTCGCCGTCGTGACGTTGAACGTGTTGGACACGCCATCCGTCAGGCCGGTCATGCCGGTCGTCGGAGCGGCCTCGATCGCGATGGCGCTCTCATAAGCGTCGTATGTGACGCCACTGATTGTGACGCTCGTTTCGCCGTTCGCAATCGTCCCCGTCAGCACGCCGCCGAGGTTTCCATTGCCCGTGTTCAGCGCCAGCGTCACCTGCGTGGCGCTCGTGACGTTTGCCGGATTGTCCGAACCGTCCGCCGCCGTCACTGTCACGTCGAACGGAAGGCTTCTGCCCTGATTCGGAATCGTCGTGATGATCAGTTTCGTCGGTGTGCGCGTCGCAACGTTGAACGTGTTCGAGTCGGCGACCGTCAGGCCCGTCATGCCGGCCGTGGGCGTCGCCGTGATCTGAGCGCCCGTCGCATCCATGGTCCAGGTAACGCCGCTGATCGTGACAGATCCGTCGCCCGGAGCGATCACGCCCGTGCGAACGCCCGAGAGCGTGCCCGAGGCGCTGTTTCCGGATTTCTTCGTCAGCGTGATCGTTGTGCTCTGCGTCGCCACGGAGGCGTTGTTGCTCGAATCCAGGATATTGACTGTCACGTCATACCCGACGCCCGTCCCCTGGTCCGCAACTGTTGCAACCGACAGCTTGTTCGCAGCGCCGCCATTGACTGTGAAGCCCGACGACGTTGCCGCCACGAGCGTGTCACCCGACGTGCGCGTCGCCTGAAGCTTGACGCCGGTTTCCGCCTTGTTGTACGAAACGCCGCTGATGCTGACGCTGCTCATGCCGCTCGGGATCGTTCCCGTCAGTGTGCCCGACAGCGTACCGGTTCCCGTCTGCAGGCTGAGCGTCACGCGTGTGTTCTGCGTCACGTTGGCGGAGGAACCCAGCGCGTCCCTGGTGTTGACGCTGACCGTGAAAGGTGTGCCGGCCGTCTGCGTCGAAATCGCGCTGACGCCCAGATGCGTCGCCACACCCGCCGACGGCGCCGTAAACGTGAAGCTCGTCGCCTGGAAGACGCTGTTGATGTAGGAATGAAGCTTGACGTAAATGGTGCTGCCGTCCGACGGAATGCCCGAGACCGTGTAGGACGTGTCCGTAATCGCCGTTGACCTGAAGATGTTCGCGTCCGTCGAGGCGTTCAGCGGGACCGTTCCCACCCACAGTCGATACTGCGTGACCTCGGCGCCCGTATTCCACTGGAACGTGACGCTCGTGCTCGTCAGCGTCGATCCATCCACCGGGGAGAGAATCTGCGCGGGGCCCGCCGTGATGGCGAACGCGTTGGAGTCCACGGCCGTCAGCGTATCACCGCCGCTCGCCGTCGCCCGGAGAACGACGCCGCTCTCCGCCGTGTCGTAGTCGATGTCGGAGAAGACGATCTGCTGCTCGCCCGCCGCAATCGTGCCGGAAAGCGTGCCGTAAAGGCTTCCGGTTCCCGTTTTCAGCGTGACACTGATGAACGTGTCCTGCGACACGGCCGCCGCCGCGTCCATGCTGTCGAGAATGTTGACAGTCACGTCGAACGGCGTACCGCCGGCGTGATCAGCGATCGTCGCAAAACCCAGCTTGGCGGCGTTTCGCACTTCCGCCGCAAACGAACTCGAATCAACCGCCGTCAGCGTGTCGCCGCCGCTGGCTGTCGCCGTCAGAACGATTCCCGTCTCGGCGGTATCCCAGAGAACGCCGGAGATCGTGACGCTGCTCGAACCCGAGCCGATCACGCCCGTCAGGCTGCCGCTGACCGTGCCCGTCGCGGAGCTGCCCGACTTCTTCGTCAGTGTAATCGTGGTGTTGCTCGTAACTGGTGAAAGCTGTCCGAACTGATCGCGCGATGTGATCGTCACGGAGAACGGCACATCGACGCCCTGCGTCGCGAGTGTCGCCATCGCCAGGCGATCGGCGGGACCTGCGGAGACAGTGAACGCGCTGGAATCACCACTCGTCAGACCCGAACCCGAAGCCCGTACCATGACGCCGCTTTCGGCCGTGTCATACGTGACGCCGCTGATCGTGAACGAACTCGACCCGTTGCTGAGCGTGCCCGTCGTCGTGCCGCCCAGACTGCCCGTGCCGGCCGATCGCGTCAGCGTGATGAGCGTATCGCCGGATACCGCCGATGTGTTGCCGTAGGCGTCCGTGGTCGACACGCCAACGCTGAACGTCTCGCCCGACTGCTGAGCGCCGATCGATCCAACGACCAGCCGACTCGCCGTGCCGACGCCCACATTGAAGGTGTTGGAAGTCGCCGACAGCAGCCCCGCCGCCGTCGCGCGAAGACGCACATTGCTGCCCGTCTGGCTGTAAGTCACACCGGAAATCGTGAACGAGCCCATGCCGCTCGAAATCGTTCCGCTGATGACACCGCCCACGGTCCCAGTTCCCGACGCGACGCTCAGTGTCACGAGCGTGTCGGCGCCGACAGTCGTCGGGTTGCCGACGGAGTCGACGACGGAAACGCCGACGTCGAAGGGACCATTCGCGATCTGCGGCGACGAGATCGTCGCGATACTCAGTTCCGATCCGCTGCCCGCCACGACGTCAAACGTGTTCGAGACGCCCGCCGACAGGGAACCGCCGCCGGGGCCCGACGGCGTCGCGTTGAACTTGACGCCCGTTTCCGCCGTGTCGTATCGAACGCCGGAGATCGTGACCGTGCTTTCACTGGTGTTCAGAACGCCGGTGATCGTACCCGTCAGCGATCCCGTTCCCGTGTTGCGCGACAGCGTGATCAGCGTGATCGCCGTGACACCTGTCGCGTTGCCGAGACTGTCTTCGACGTTGACTGTGACGTCGAACGCCGAATCCGCGGTCTGATTCGCAATCGTGTCGACAGTGACCACCGACGGCGGTCCCTGCGAGACATTGAAGGCGTTCGAATCCGCGGCCGTGAGCGTATCGCCGCCCGAGGCGGTCGCCGTTAGGACGACGCCCGTCTCGACCGTGTCATACGTGACGCCGGAGATCGTGGCGCTGCTGGAGCCCGACGCGATCGTCGCGAAGAGTGTACCGCCGAGCGTGCCGGTTCCCGTCTTGCGTGTCAGCGTGACGCGCGTGTCGGAGGAGACAGTTCCCGGATCGCCGAAGACGTCCAGCGCGTTGACCACGACGCTGAAGCCGACGCCGGCCTGCTTGGTGCTGATTGTCTCAACTTCGAGTTCGACGGGGGTTCCCGAACCATCGTCGAAGTCAAAGGTCATCGATGCGCCGCTGGCGCTGATATTGCTGATGGCCAGGTTCGAGCCGGTACCATCCCACCAGTCCGAGTCCGGCGTCGTCGCCCCGTCGAAGCTCGTCACACCCGCGGCGTTGTACAGGTCATTCGCGTCGCCGTACTGGTTCGCGGGATTGCTGCTGTCTTCTAGATGGAACTGTCCGTCCGCCTGCTCGAGCGACGCCTGGTAGTGCATCGCAAACGTTCGATCCTCGTCGTTGTTGTCGCTGACGCCAAGGTCGATGTGCCAGATGGCGATGCCCGCGTCCGGGAGACTCGCGTCTCGACCCGACTGTTGTCGGTTCTCGAGGATGAAGAACTCGTTCGAGTTCATCGGGTTCGTGAACTTGTAGAACGTGTTCGTCCCCGCAACGAGCGACAGCCCTGTCGCCGGCGACGAGAGCTCCGTCACGTTCGCCCAGCCCGCAAGGTCCTTGAGGTAGGCGCCGGGCTCCGGCGGATTCGTGTCGAACGCGGACGAAGCCAGCGTTCCCATCAGGTCAAAATCACCAACACCCGACGACGTCTGGTCCGAGTCGTAAAGATCCGGCCAGCCCATCAGCAGATGGCCGCTCTCGTGGCAGAACGTGCCCATCGTCAGTGACGAGCCGATGTTCGTGACCTGGTAGGCGATCGCGTCCACGCCGTCGGCCGTGAATCCGTATTCCGGAAAGCTCATGGCGTCCAGCAGTGTCCACTGGTGCGGCCAGAGACCCTTCGCGAAGCCCCACGAGGGAGTACCCGCGTAGAAGACGTTGATTGCGTCAATTTCCCCGTCGGCGTTGGCGTCGTACTGCGAGAAGTCATGCCCCATGCCGTCGAGGACCTGCAGGGCGTCGACCACGAGTTCTCGAGCCGTGGCGCCGGCCGCCGCGTTGGTGTCGTAATACGACTTCGGATTCGGGACCCGAATGTAAAAGGCCGGGACGTTGTTCGTGTAATCCAGGTTGCCGTCAGAGACGTCAAAAAAGTAGTCCGCGACCGATCCGTTGTTGCCGTTGCCGGAGTAGCTGCTCTGGTTCAGGAAATTGTCGATTTCGGAGACCGCGACGGTTCCGACCTCATCCGAGAAATCCACGACCAGCGTGATACCGAGGACGCTGCCGGTCGTCGGCGGCGCCGGCATCGGTTCGCCGGGCGCCAGATTCAGCCCGGAGCGTGTCTGCGCGACACCGGCCGCGAAACGCGCTCGCCCCGCCATTCGCTTCGCCCGCTCTGACGCGTACGTGATCCGCATCCCGGGCGCCAGCCCAAGCGACGCCGGATCCGCGGTTCCGACACGCACGCCGGTCGACACGAATTCCCATCCGTCCGCTGACACGTCCGCGTAGCAGATCACTTCCGTGTCCGGATCGCGGATGACGGTGTACCCATCCAGCGTCTCGACGATCTGGTAGAACTCGTCACCCCAGACGCGATACGGCGTCGTGTCGCCGTTCGGCTGGCGCAGTTCATACACCTTGCCGTGCACAGGCGCCGCCTCGGCGCGAGACGCATGCAGCAGCGTCGCCGCCATCAACGTGGCGCCGGCGAGAACAAACCATCGACGCGCAGTCGTTGCGCGAACGAATACCGATCGTGATGCGGATGCGGAGCGGAACATCGTGCCTTCGGCCCCCCTGACAGAATGTGTGGAAACATTTAGACGCGCGTCGCTTTGAATCGACATGGACAAACCCTTGTTGGGACGCCCTCGCCGGACCATTCCCCCGACTGGCGGGAGTGTGCACAGATCCGACTCGAACTTCGGTACCGTTGTCCGCGCCCCGTCGTGTTATCACGCGTTGCGGCGATCCATCACCGCGTTGCGGATAAAGCGCGACCTGGCGCTGCGAGGAAGGAACATTCCGGCTCCTCACGTTCGTCCAAGTCGGCAAGATTCAACACGGGGTCTACTTATGATTTCCGGAATGGACACGCTGCAGGAATTGCCCGCATCGCGGCGTTGCGACGAATCAACGTCCGACAATCACGCGGTCAGTGACATTGCCACGGCAGTCGGTTGCGGGTCGGATCCGAGCGGCGACGCCCCGGGCGTATCAGTACTGCCGCAGCCGCGCGCCCCGCGCCACGGCCTCGATTCGACGAACGCACGCCCGCCGCGCGTTTTGGGACGCTTGACTCCCGGAATCCACCATGGCTCGCTGGCGATTCCGCGGTCCCCCGCCCGTCACGCCGGATCACGCTCCCCCGGCGCTCGGACGCCGACGCTCGCGATGACGCTCGACAATCCGCCGGGAGCGACGCCACGCGTCCCGATATCCGCCAAATGCGCCAAAAAACCCATTCCCGGCCCGTTTTTAAGATCCGGCGTTCCGAGTAGGATACAATCAGCTATCCGGCCGTCCCGCCCTCGGAAACGCTCGCGGTTCGCAGCCGTAATATCCTGAATAGCAGACAGTTACATGGCGCCGCCGGAGCGGAGCGCCGCCGCCTGGAAGAGAGAGAAGCGACGACGTGGCCGATTTCGTTGCCGGATACAACATCATCAAGAAACTCGGGGACGGTGCGCGTTCGCACGTCTTTCAGGTTGTGCACCCCGAGACCGGTGAAGTCTTTGCCCTGAAACGCGTTACGCGCGACACCCACGAAGACACGCGCTTCCTCGATCAGGCGATCAACGAACACGAGATTTCCGTCCGCTTCGACCACCCTTTCCTCCGCGTCTCCCATGAGCTCCGCCGCATCCGGAAGATGCTCAAGCTCAACGAGACCCAGACGATCATGGAATACGTCGATGGCGTCGGCATGGACCGCGCTCGACCCAATCGCATCGACAAGACGCTCGAGATCTTCCTCCAGGTCGCCGACGGTCTCCACCACATGCACGATCGCGGCTACCTGCACACGGACATCAAGCCGAACAACATTCTGCTGCGCGTCACGGGCGGCGTGAAAATCATCGACTTCGGCCAGGCCTGCGAGATCGGATTCCGCAAACCCCGCATCCAGGGAACCCCCGACTACATCGCCCCCGAACAGGTCAATCGACGGCCCCTCGGTAAGCCGACGGATGTCTTCAACCTCGGCGCCACGCTCTACTGGGCCCTGACCGGTCGCACCTACCCGACAGTCATCACAAAATCCGGCAAACGGCAGGATGTGCCCGACCAGACGGAGATCCCGACGCCGTCGAGCATCAATCCCGAAATCCCGAGCGTTCTGTCGCGCCTCGTGATGGAGTGCTGCGAATACGAGCCCTATCGCCGCCCCAAGGACATGATCGAAGTCATGCATCGGCTCGAAGTCGCCCAGGCCGTCGTGCATACGCGCCTGGACGAGGGCCATGATCTGACGATCGACGTCGCCCCGCATGACGAGGCCGAGCTGTCCGGTGGCCAGGATTCCGTCGATATGGATGACCTCGCGGAGGCCGTCGACCGCTACGACTACTCCGCCTTCGACGAATTCACGCACGAAACGGAATCAGAGACCGATCCCGACCTTGGAGAATTACGTTGACGTTGTTCGCCCCGACGCAACCCGCAGCCGAGGACGCCATTGATGTCCTGCGAAATGCGGCCGAACTGAACTGGAACGATCCCTATCGCGTCGGTTCGATGCTCCAGATGCCCGGCTTCGGCCAGATCGTGATGACGGGCGATCTCCACGGTCACTTCCGCAACTACGAAAAGCTCCAGAAGTACGCCATGCTCGACCGGGCCCCGGCCCGCCACGTCGTCCTCCACGAGATGGTCCACAAGGACATCCAGGTCCCGGGCGATATCGATGACAGCCATCTGCTGCTCGTCATGGCCGCCGCCTACAAGTGCGAGTTCCCCGACCAGGTCCACTTTCTGCAGTCCAACCACGAACTCGCCCAGTTCACGGGCTACACGATCGCCAAGAACGGCCGCATCGTCATCGACGACTACAACGCCGCCGTTCGAAAGACCTACGGCGATCGCCGCGGCGAAGATGTCCTGGGCGCCATGAACGAATTCATCGCGTCGTTCCCGCTGGCGATTCGAACACAGAACCGCGTCTGGCTGTCGCACTCACTGCCCGACATCCACAACATGGATCAGTTCGACCCGACGATCTTCGACAAGCCAATGACGCCCGCCGAGATCGCCGACAGCCGTTCGGCGTTTCTGCTCGTCTGGGGTCGCCGTCATACGCCCGACCATATCCAGCGCCTCGCCGAAGCCCTGGATGTCGATGTCATGATCACCGGCCATCAGCCGCAGGAACTCGGTTCGGGACTCTACCACGATCGACTCATCATCATCGACAGCAGCCACAACCACGGAACCTTCCTCCCCTTCGACCTCGGCAAACCCCAGACGCCCGAGGAACTCATGAGCCGCATCCGCAAATACGTCGAAGTCGCTTGATATTTGGTGATTTGGTGATTTGCGATTTGGTGATCCGACGAGCGGCCCACGACGGGTGGCCCACTCTTTCAAGGGTGGGGGCGCGACGATACGAAACCGGAACGTCCAAACGATACACGAACAATACAACGGCGTCGCGCAATGCGATCATCGCCACGCATCATTCATCCACCACCACCGGAAACCCGCGCGATCTCGCGGGCGCATCCACCTCCAGCACCCCCTTCACGCGCGGCCACAGCTTCAGGCCTTCCGCCACCATCCAAACCTGCAGCGCAATGATCACGACGCCGAACACAACAAGCCGCCATTCCCCCTTCTGCCACCAGCCGCCCTCGTTGCCGACGCCGAGCTGATACAGCATCGCCCACAACGGCACGCCCAGCATCAGAATCGCCGGCAGGATGATGAACCACGTCGGCAGCTTGCGCCGCGCGAGGTAGAATGCGATCACCATGAACGCCAGGCCCGCGAGCAACTGATTCGTCGCGCCGAAGAGCGGCCAGAGCGTCAGACCGCCCTTGCCCATTCCCGCCGCCCACGTCTGCCCCGGAGGTGGCGTCGCCGCGACAATGGCGGCCACGCCGAGCGCGAACGCCGTCGCCCCATGCTTGCCCATCAGCG
This sequence comes from Phycisphaerae bacterium, assembly GCA_035399845.1. Taxonomy (GTDB): domain Bacteria; phylum Planctomycetota; class Phycisphaerae; order UBA1845; family UTPLA1; genus ECT2AJA-110-A. The sequence continues at coordinate 20,109 of DAOPJV010000087.1, forward strand.
GCCTGACGCGATACGTCGTCGCGAGTTCCTGCACGACGTAACGCTGCAGACGCGTCGCTGTATCCAGCGTCGTCGCGGCGAAGGAGGCGACGAGCACCGCCATGATCGCGACGGCGACCGGCCGCGGTATGCCGAGGCTCGAAACAAAATTGCCGGCGCCATCGGCGAACGCGCCAACTTTGGGAGCGAGACCGCTGCTGGCGGACCAGGAGCTGTAGCGGCCAGCCCATGCGGCGACGCCGGACACAATGACGTCGCCATTAGAATCAAAGAGGATGGCGCCGTTCTCAAGTTGTTCCGACTCTCCTCGCGCTAGCTTGCGAACCGGAAAGTTGAAATGCCATGTTTCGCCGGGCGTTGAGTTCTCTCGAAGCCAGTCGCTCGAAGCGCCGAGCTGCAACGTCAACTCGTGAAGCTCTCCGTTGGCGTCCTTCGTGCCACCAACTGAACGAACGCCGCCGTCCGTGTAGTCGCTCAGGTCTCCCCTGAGACCTGTCATGGCGGGCGCTGGACTTGTTGAAACAGGCGGAAGGAAGTTTGGCCAGGCGCTCGCCACCATCGGAATTCGCGTCCCCAGCCCCAACCCCGCACAACACGCCAGGATCACCAGCACCGCCAGAAACCCTTCCGTCAGCATCGCCCCATACCCGACGAACTGCGCGTCCGGCTCGCTGGCGATCTGCTTGCTCGTTGTGCCGCTGGCGACGAGACAATGAAACCCGCTGATCGCGCCGCATGCGATCGTCACGAAGAGAAATGGCAGGATCGGCGGCGCACCCTTCGGATGCGCCTGCACCGCCGGCGCCACGATCGGCGCCCCGCCCTCGTGGAAAAACGTGGCCGCCCCGATCCCCAGCACAACAAGCGCCAGGCACAACACGAGCTGATGGCTGTTGATGTAGTCCCTTGGCTGCAACAACTTCCAAACGGGCATCGTCGAGGCGATATAGCAATAGACGAAGAGTATGAGCGTCCAGACAACGACCGGTGTGATCGTCAGCCCCGCGATCGACACATCAGGAATCTCGAACTGAAACGCGGGCACATAGACCGCCAGAGCGATGGCGCCCATCATCAGGAACACGGCGATCGCCGCCGGCCAGTGCGCCGCCTCCCCCCGCTTGTAGACCCACCAGCCCACAACCAGCGCGATCGGTATCTCGATCCACACGCTCAGCACACTCGCCGGGTACATCTTAAAGATCGACGCGATCACGAGACCAAAAATAGCGAGCACGATCGTCAGCGCCAGAAACAGGACAATCAGAAAGAGCGTCTTCACACGCGGATTGATCAATCGCCCCGCGACTTCGCCGATCGTCTGCCCGCGATTGCGAATGGACACAACGAGCGAGCCGATGTCGTGCACCGCCCCGATGAAGATGCAGCCGAACAGCACCCACAACAGCGCCGGCAGCCAGCCCCAGATGACCGCCAGCGCCGGCCCGACGATGGGTCCCGTCCCGGCAATGCTCGTGAAGTGATGGCCGAAGATGATCTCTTTCTTCGTCGGTACGTAGTCATGTCCGTCGGCCAGTTCCCGACTCGGTGTGACCGCCGCCGGATCCAGCCTGAACAG
>DAOPJV010000088.1:0-19165 GCA_035399845.1 Phycisphaerae bacterium
CACGGCGGCGCCGGAGAGATCCTCCGCAACACCGGCCGCTCCATGCTCTTCGGTGGCGACGCGACGACGAAGGCCTACGCCAACGACTCACGCGTCGAACTGCATGGTCCGGGCTATACCAAGATCGCCTTCGGCGATGACATGGCCGACGACTGGGAGAAACACATTGACCTGATGGTCCAGTCCATCGCCGCCAACGGCGGACGCTCCTGCATCAACTGCTCCAGCGTGTGGACACCGAAGCATGGTCGCCAGATCGCCGAGGCCCTCGCGAAGGAACTGGCCAAAGTCCAGGCGCTGCCGGCGGACGATCCGAATGCTAGCATCGCCGCCTTCGCCAACCCGGCCATGGCTGAGATGATGTCGGAATCCATCGACGGTCAACTCGGCGCCGGCGCCGAGGACCTGACGCGGGCATTCCGCGGGAGCGATCGACTCGTCCGCAGGGATCGAATCGCCTGGCTGCTGCCCACGATCATCTGGAGCGAGGATCGTGAGCATCCGCTGGCGAGCAAGGAATTCCTCTTTCCCTACGCCAGCGTCGTCGAATGCCCGACGGCGGACATGCCCCGCGCATTCGGTCCCACGCTCGTCACGACCGCCATCACGAACGACAAGGCCTTCATCGCGTCGCTGATGGCCGCCTCGAACATCGATCGCCTGAACGTCGGTCCGATTCCGACCTTCCAGCTCAGCTGGGATCAGCCGCACGAAGGAAACCTGTTCGAGCATCTCTATCGGCAGCGGGCGTTTCAATTGCAGTCGGTCTAGGCGGGCGCAGCCCCGTGTCGACGGGCGCGCCGCCTGAGGTGTCACGCAAACGCTTCGTCGAGCGCCTCGAGAATGAGGTGAATCGTCGCCAGGTGCAGCTCCTGGGCAATCGCCGGCGCCGAAACAACCGGCGTCATCGCAATGTCGCACAGGGCCTCAGCAGGACTCCCGGGGCCGCCAAGCAGGCCGATGGTTCGCACGCCGAGCCCCTTCGCCGTTTCCAGGGCCCTGATGAGGTTTGGGCTCTTTCCGCTCGTGGACAACACCACCAGCGCGTCGCCGGCGCGTCCCAGACCTTCGACCTGCCGTGCAAAGACCTGGTCGTAGCCATAGTCGTTGGCGATGCAGGTGATCGCCGTAGGGTCGGCCGCCAGGCAGAGGGCCGCCAGCGATCGGCGATTGACCCTGTAGCGGCCGATGAGCTCCTCCGCCATGTGCAGCGCCTCGGCCGCCGAACCGCCGTTCCCGCAGGTCATCACTTTGCCGCCGGCTCGAAGCGTCGCCTCGATCGTGGCAAGGATCCGCTCGATCGTCGCGGCCTGATCCCGCAGCGCGTCAACGCCGGCGCGTCGCGCCTCGATCAGCGCCTCGATGTGGTTCTTTCTGTCCATAGGTCCTCGCGACGAAACGCCCCGTCATAGGCGTACGCCGGGCAGTGTATCCGACTCACGGGAAGGCGCAACAAAAAAGCGACGGCCCGCGCTCCGAAGAGTCACGGGCCGTCGCGTGTTTCGCAGTCTCAAAGTCGATCAGCCTCGCAATTCACGAGACCTCTCGAAATTGACTTAGGGGACCATACAAGCGTCCGAGCGGCTGCCCAGGTTGACCTGGTTGCCGGCAGGGGCGGGCTTGGCGATACCCGGGTCGACGATCGCATTGGTGCCATCGACGAACGTCGTGTAGATGTTGTCGCGGCCGCGGTAGATCGGCAGCGTGAACGTCTTACCCGACAGACCGGCGTCCGGACCCTTCTCGAACAGCACGTGGCCGTCCTGGAAGAGCACGTTCTGGCCTTCGCGGTTCGTGTGGTTCTTGCTGTTGCCGCGGAACGGTCCCTGTCGGTCCGTGTTCAGGGCAACCGTCGTCTCGCCACCCTTGAGGTACGGGTTGGCGTCGGCCATGAACGGGAAGCTCGGCTCGGACGAGGTGCCGATGATTCGGCGATCCGGGTCGTGCTGGTACTGGTAAGCGTAGCTCAGGTTCGTGGCGCCGAGGAAGTCATAGTAAGCCGTCGTGTCCTGGGCGGGATCCGGCGTGTCCGTCGTGGACGGGCAGATGAACTGCTTCGGCGTCGTGTTGTTGGCGCGAACGACGGTCCACATATCCACTGTCGGCGACGGGCCGTTGTAGATCTGCGTGCCGCCCGTGTTCAGGCGCCAGGGGTTGTTCGGCTGCGGCTGGTTGTTCCAGCCACCGAACAGCGTCATGACTGCGACCGACTTGTTGGCGTTGATCGCCGGGAAGACCTGCGGGTCATCCTGAGCGTAGATGTACATCGCCTGGCCGATACCGCGAAGGTTCGCGGCGCAGACGGTGCGCTTCGACAACTCTCGAGCTCGTGACAAGCTCGGGAGAAGGATCGAGATCAACAACGCGATGATCGCGATCACAACCAGCAACTCAATCAATGTAAAAGCTTTCCTGTTTCTCACCGCCATTGCCTCCTTAAACTAGATGATGGCGCTTTGCTACTTTCCGCCTTCGCGACACGGCACGCATGCCGGGTCTTCGGAACAACCAAACGATAATGACAGACGCCGCTGCAGTGATTCCTTTATGACTGCGAACAGGCTTGACCCCACATCGTCCGAGCTGCGAAGACGGACTCCGGGCCGACCAACATCGATCGACTGAATCCGGATGCAACAAGATTTCCGCACCAACCACTGGCGCGGGCTTGTTTCGTTCGAGTTCTCAGTGACTTACGCACGCTGTCCGGCGTCAATTCTCAGATTGACACCGCCCCCCAACCAGTTTTGCGGCCCAGCGATTCCGCTGAACCACGCCTTGGTCGATGGCGTATGGACTCTGACTTGTGCGGTAGCGATTGGAAGGCGTCTGGCGGTGCGACGATCTGGATGATTGGCTTCACGCCGGAAGCCAAAAACAGGGATGAAATAATGGCGTAATTATCGAGGCTGGTTCGTCGCCTGTTACCAGTAGCACTCCTTCGCACTATCGCGCGTCACAGAGCGTACATACTCCACGACCCATATTTTAGCCATCGCCAATTCGCCCCGTCAAGTTTTTGCCGGGCAAATCGTGTCGCGTCCGGCGCGATTTTACGCCACCCACGATGCTGATAACGTCGGTCGCTTACTCCAGCGGCTGAAGTTCGATTCGCTCCGGATTCGCGATCCCCACCCCCCGAGACGCCGCCAACTCAAGCTGTCGGGGCAGCGTCGGGCCCGGCAATATCGGCCCCAGTCCCCGTTCCGAGCGCACCTGGTTGATTCGACGGAACCCGATCGTGTCGCAGCTGACGGGGTCGACGCCGGCCAGCAGCAGTCCCGCGTTCGCGATCTCATTCTCCGAACCATCCGCCCCGCCGTCGAAGTTCATCCTTAACCCGTTGACGATATTCAACTTAAGACGACTTCGAAGGTCTTCGCAGGCGTTGATCTCACTGATCCCCGGCGCACATCCGTCCCCATGAAACCGGGCCGGATGACGGATGAGACCGTGGGAGAGGTTCTTGAGGCAGCCCGTCATGACGGCCCGATGGTGCGTCTTGAGGAACGGTACATTGATGATGGCCGTCGCCCAGTCCACGTCGGCCCGGAAGCTGTCCTTCCCGGCGGCGCCGAATTCGACGACCTTGCCCTGCCATCGATGATCCGGAATCCGCGTTTTCGTCTTCTCACGGACTTCGGGATCCACCTCCAGCAGGATGATCTTCCCAGGGTCAAAGCCCGCCTTCGTCAGGGAGGCGACCATCGTTTCCGCCATCGCCGATGTCGTACCGATCAGCGTCGACATGGACCGATTGAATTTGATCAGGATGTGATCGTCATCCGAGAGGAACTTTCGCCAGGCGGCGCCGATTTCCTTTTCGCCCGCCACTTCCGCCACAACGCGATCCAGGAAGGTCCTCAGCAACCCACGCTGCACGATTCTCGCGGGGACGAGATGGCTGTCCTGCGCCATGACGACGGTCGAAAAGGACGTCTCCGACAACGCGGCTTCAGCGGGCGAAACGACACGCTCGGCGATCGCAGGCGCCGCAGAGACCTTGGCGCCGCCGACGGCCCAGACCGTCGCGGCGCCCGCGGCCCCGGCCAGAAACTCGCGGCGACTTGGCGCCGACATTCCCCTCGCATCGCTGCGCTCTGAATCGCCTCGCTGATTCACTGTTTCCGCACGTCCCTTTTGACACAGGTTCCCTGACGACTACTGTATCGGTCGGACGATCACGCAACTCAACGGGGATGGACTGACCCATGACATCGACACGCGACGTGGAATCCGTACGAGACGCCTTTTCGGCCGCAGGCCAGGATCATCTCTTCACATTCTGGGACGATCTCAACTCGGACCAGCGCGATCAGCTCATCGCCGACGTCTCGGCCATCCGCCTGGACGCCCTCCCGGAACTGCTGCGAATCGTCGCCGACACGTCGCCCCACGCCACGAGCGGCGCGATCGAGCCCGCCAACGTCATCGCTCGCAGCGCCGTCACGGCGGAACATCGCCGGCTCGGCGAATCGCTGATTCAGCGTGGGAAAGTCGCCGCCTTCACCGTCGCCGGCGGTCAGGGCACACGCCTCGGTTACGACGGCCCCAAGGGCGCCTTTCGCATCTCGCCGGTCCGCAACAAGCCACTCTTCCAGATGTTCGCCGAGTCCATTCGGGCGACGGAAGCGCGCTACGGCTGCCAGTTGATGTGGTACATCATGACGAGCCCCATCAACAACGCCGCGACCGTCTCCTATTTCGAAGACCTCGGCTACTTCGGACTCGATCCCGAACGCGTCGTGTTCTTCCAGCAGGGCGTGATGCCGTCGTTCTCCAATGACGGCAAGATCCTGCTCGCGGAAAAGCACCGTGTCGCCCTCTCTCCCGACGGTCACGGCGGCTCACTGCTGGCGCTGTCCGAGACCGGGATGCTGGAGGACATGGCCGATCGCGGAATCGATCACATCAGTTACTTCCAGGTGGACAATCCGCTTGTGTTCTGCATCGATCCGGCCTTCGTCGGGCTCCACGCCGCGACGGACAGCGAGATGTCCAGCAAGTGCGTGAGCAAGGCGGACGACTTCGAGCGTGTCGGCAACTTCGCCGTCGTCGATGGCCGGATGTGCGTTATCGAGTACTCGGATCTCCCCGAGGCGCTGGCGACGGCGAAGAACGAAGATGGTTCCCGCAGATTCGACGCCGGCAGCATCGCAATTCACGTGATCTCACGATCGTTCGTCGAGCGCCTGACGGCGGATCGCGCCAAGTTCGGTCTGCCCTGGCATCGGGCCAACAAGAAGGTCCCGTACGTGGACGTCGCAAGCGGCGAGGTTGTCGACCCGACGGAACCGAACGCCGTCAAACTGGAGGCGTTCATCTTTGACGCCCTGCCGCTGTCAGACAATCCCGTCGTGCTGGAGATCGATCGACGCGAGGAATTCAGCCCCGTGAAGAACGCGACGGGCGTTGACTCCGTGGACACGTCACGACGCGACATGTCGGATCGGGCGGCGCGATGGCTGGAAGGCGCCGGCGCCACGATTCCGCGCGGCGACGACGGCTATCCGACAATTCGCTGCGAGATCAGTCCACTGGCGGCGCTGGAAGCGGCGGACCTGGCGCCGCGGGCGCCGATGCGCGTCGCGCCGGATAAAGACAACTGTGTCTATATTGAGAAATAACGACGGGGCCTCGCCCTACATTGCGCCGATCGCATGAACCCCGGTCACGATCCGGTACAGGGCTTCTATCGCTTTCACGCGCCCATCTACGACTGGACGCGCTGGGCCTTCCTGTTTCGACGCGACGCCGCCATTCGCGCGATGGCGATTCAGCCGAGCCACAAAGTCCTGGAAGTCGGCTGCGGAACGGGGCTGAATTTCCATCCTGTCGCGAAACACCTCGACGCCGATCGCGGCGGACATCTCGTCGGTCTGGACTTCTCGGCGGCCATGCTGGCGCGGGCCCGACGGCGCGTCGAACGCAGGGGATGGCCGCACGTGACCTGCGTGCAGGCCGACGCGTCGACAATGCGCCTGGATCAGTCATTCGATGGCATTCTCTTCTCCTACAGCCTGGCCATGATCCCCGATTGGCGCGGCGCCCTCGATCGCGCCCGCGAACACCTGGCCCCGGCGGGTCGCGTCGTCGTGCTGGAATTCGGCCAGTTCGAGGGATGGCCGATCCTCGGCCGCGGCTGCCGCGCCTGGCTGCGAATGAACCATGTCGATGTGTCCCAGCCCTACACGGAGGCGCTGCGCGAGCGTTTTGCGTCAGTCCAGGTCACCCCATGGCTGGGCGGGTACGCGTATATAGCGACTGCGACCCATTGACATTGGGTCCGTCGCGAATCGTCTCGCAATCCCCGCAATTGACGATGTGGACGTCCATTGGTTACGCTCCGGGTATTCAGGTTAGCTCCCTATTCGGGCATACAGGGCGCCAGTGTCGGACAAATCGCAATTCACTGATCGATCGGTGGTGATCGGCAGAATCGTCAGCGAGTGCCACGAACGTCGTCGCCGCGGAGAGCGCGTCGACATCGACAGTCTCGCGCGCGCACATCCCGAGTACGCCGAAGACATCAAACGTGAATGGTCGCTCCTCCAGGGGCTGATTCTCACAAACCGTGCGAACCATGACGACGACATCCGGGCCTACGCCGCATTCGGCCAGCTCAGGATCGGAGCCGCATTCGGCGACTTTGAACTCGTGGAGGCGCTCGGCGCCGGCGGATCCAGTGTCGTCTTCAAGGCGCGCGAAGAAAAGCTCAATCGGTTTGTCGCCCTGAAGATCCTGCGACCGGAACTGGCGTCAGATCGCATCGGGGCGAAACGATTCGAACGCGAAGCGATGACAGTCGGCGGCCTGCGACATCCGAATATAGTCAGTGTCTATCGCGTTGGCCGGATCGACGAGCTCGAATTTATCGCGATGGAGTACATCGATGGACCTTCACTGGCGACGCTCATTCGCGATCACGCGCCACTGCACGCCGAGACCGCTCAGTGCATTTTCGACGGAATCATCAGCGGCGTTCGCGCCGCTCATGCGGCTGGCGTCATCCATCGCGATATCAAGCCCGCAAACATCCTGATCGATCGCGACGCGGATCGGATCCCGAGAATCGTGGACTTCGGTCTCGCGCGCACGGCGCAGGCCACGACGCAGCTGACACTGCCCGAGTCCGTCATCGGAACGATCGAGTACATGAGCCCCGAACAGGCTCGAGGCGACAGCGACATTGATGAGCGCACGGATTATTACTCGGCGGGCGTCGTGCTGTACGAGATGCTGACGGGAATCCGGCCGTTCAAGTCGGAGACGATCAGCGGGACACTCCATCGCGTCCTCAACGAGACGCCGATCGAGCCGCGGAAGCTGCTGACGGGCATCGACGCGAATCTGTCACAGATCGCAACGTCGCTGATGTCGAAGGACCGCGCGATGCGCCGCCTCGAAGGCGACAATGGTGAGCGATCAGGCGCAACGCGACTCATCCGGCGAACAGCCCTGACGCTTGCGCTGCTGGGGCTGCTGATCGCAGGTGGTCTATACCTGGCGCCGAATTCGTCCGGCGCCGCCGGAGAATCGCCACCCGCCGGAGATGACGCTGTCGAAACGGAATTGTCAGCCCCGTCGTCCATAAGAATCCGAGACGCACGGATTCTGAAGGGTTTCCCGTCAGATATCTACGTTTGGTATGACGACGATGCGGAGAGTCACGTGCTTCCGATCAAGAATCGATCGTCAAACCTGAACTTCCTGGCGGTAACGACGTGCCAGACAAGCAAGGGCACCTTCGTCATCGCCGCGAACGACACGGACGTCGATGGCGCCAACATCTTCGTATACGACAGCACGGGCGGCCCAATAGGCAATATTTCACTCCAGAACTCCTATGCGTGGCCGGATTGCCCGAACATAGGTCAGATGAAAGTACGTCCAGGGGAGCATCTGGAGTTTATTCGTTTGAATCGACCTTCCGAGTACATTCTTAATGACAATGTGCTCTTCTGCTCGGACCTGGACAACGATGGTGAGGAAGAGGTCGTCATTGTCGCACGCGACCATGAAAACTACCCGACGAGAATCACAATCGTAGAACCCTTCACATGGAAGATTCGTCGAACCTTCTGGCACATGGGTGAAATTCACTTTGTGAGGACGTTAGACGACTATTTCGGGCCGAACCGCCCCGCCTTGCTTGCCCTTGGGTGCAACAACAAGCTTGACGGGTTTGGCGAGCCTCCACCTTACGACTACATCCCACTGGATGGCGAAGCCAAGCCTGTCACGAAGTTCAACTACGTTCCCATCGCGATGATTCTCGATCCAATGTCCGAGGACTTTAACGGTCTCGGCCCTCCTTTCACGGAACGCATCCGAGGCTTGCGGCCCGTCTCGACGATCGCCTACGCGTATCTCGATGTTCCCGCAACACCATTGAATTACACAGACGACGCGACACAAAATCCCTACGAGCTTGCTGCGGCGGAGCTTTCACGGATTCACGAGGCGGAAGTCCGCACCGCCGGCCGCGGCTCCCCTGAGGGAGACACAATCCTGCTGAGGATCAGGTCACAACCGACGTTAAAGGACCGATGCGGAGAATTCCACGGGACAGTACTCGTCAACATGCGCCTCCATGTTGTGTTGAAGCCTGATGGAACGCCGAAGTCCAATACCGCTGACGACATCGAATTGACGATGCGATGGCGTGTCTACCCACCCGAAGAAGACACCCCAAAAGAGCGGCCGCCATCCGAAGAGTAGCGACCGCCCCAGGGACTTCCGGAGGTCCTTCTCTTACTTACCCAGCCAGCAATCGCTCGACGAACAGCGCGAGATCAAGACCGTTGACGACCCCGTCATCGTTCATGTCGCCGCGCAGCGGGCACGGGCACAGATCGCCCACGCCATCTTCGTTCATGTCCTCCTGCCCGGGATTTGGTGTATCCGGGCAGTTGTCACAAAGGTCGCCGACGCCGTCACCATCCGTATCAAGCTGACCGGGGTTGCGCAGCATCGGGCAGTTATCGCAGTCATCCGGCACGCCGTCGAGATCGAGATCGGGATCCAATTCGTCTGGGACGCAGTTTTGATTGCAATCCACCTGAATTCGGATAATTCGGTCCTCACCCCAAACGGATACATACAGCGCCCCATCGGGACCAAACACCATGTCCGTCGGCTGCCCCGTGAACCCTGTGCCGACAACTTCATACGTGTCCGGGCCGTCGAAACGAAGCAGTTCGTCCGTGTCGTTGTTGATCGCATATAATCCATCAACCCAGCCGACGCCCCGGGAACAGGCGATCGGTGTGTACCACTCGGACGTCACATTCGTCGCATAGAATCCCTGGGACTGCCCTGCCGAATCGAAATACTCGATAGTCCCCGCAAGAGAGACGTAGATGTTGTCGTATTCGTCAACGACAATGTTGTGAGAATTCAGTGAATTACTGGGAATCGCTAATGCGGCAAGAATGGCGGGCACGCCACCATCCGTCCAGAAGATTGAGTCTGGGCCAGCCGAACTGCCGGCATTCTCACCACAAAACAGAAGGCGTCCAGACGAGTCGTTCGTCATGTCATTTGCATTGCGAAAAGGTGTATTGGGTGGTGGAAACAACTGTGATGTTTGTTCATCAGGACGAATTAACGAGATATGGCCAATAACACCATTCAGCCAACCGCCTACGACGACATCACCTGGATTCCCCAGTACGCCATCAGCGTCAAAGTAAACCATATCCGGATCTGTCAACTCATCGCCGAATGGGGCGAATGACCCACCGCCGGCGGGCACTCTACGGATCCTGCGTCCCACGTCATCCGTGCCCACATACAGAGTCCCGGACGACTCATCAAATGAAAGCGTCGCAGGAAACGCAATTCCCGTGACATACTCTGCAACGAGGCATCCCGGAACGCTCGGCAGGTCCTGAGGCGACGGCAAATCCGGGCACGCGTCACAGTCGTCGATGATCCCATCGCCGTCAGCATCCGGCTCGCAGCTGTCCGCAATGAAATTCGAATTGCAGTCGTCGCCAACAGGATCGCACGCCGGCGGGACCATCAGTTCCTGAATCTCGGCGACCGTGAGGACGCGGTCAAAGAAATAGAGCTCATCCAGTTCGCCCACGAATCCCGAGGCCCAGCCACCCGGGATTTCCCAGGGTCCGAGGTTCATCGTCGTCGGCGCCGTCAGATCGTTCTCGAATCCCGTGGCCGTCATGTCCGCCTGTCCGTCCCACGCGTCGATGAAGATCTGTAACTCACCGCCGTCGGCCTGCTTTCGCGTCAAGGCCACATGATGCCATGCGCCGTCGTCGATGACGTCGTCGCAGAAGACCTTCGTGTTTCCAAATGAGAAGAACGGCTTTCCGATGTCGGCGCCTCCGATTTCGACGCCGATGTGCCAGTCATTATTCACAGACCCGATGACGTCATGATCGATCACGATTCCGCCATTGCCGGGGCCGAGCCTGATCCAGAACGCCACGCTGAACGCGTTTCCCATGCTGTTGAATTCGCTGCGGTTACCCAGCGCGATCCGCGCGTCGACGGAATCCGTGAACTCGACACCACCGTTGAATCGACCGGCGCTGAAAAGGACTTCGGCCGTCTTCACGCCGTTAAAGTTGTTTCCTGAATAGTCATTGGTATCGGTATCGAACGGATAGTACGCAACCTGCGCCAGAGCGCTCTGCGCCACGAGCAATCCTAACAACACCGTAGAACATCCCCGGATCTTAAGGCGCAGCCCGCGCCTCTCCCTTCGTGTCGCGACCCTCCAGGACATCCGTCGATCGTCGCAGTCATTCTGAAACACCTGCATCTCACGCTCCTCTCATTCCAAATCGGTTTTCATTACCCATGATTGTCGGGAACACGGCGCGGAACTCCCTCGGCGTGGAACCGCGGCGCGCGAGCCAGATAGAATCGCGCGCGCCGCCACCACAACTCACGGGCGCCGGCGCTGAGCCGAGAAAATCACGCGCCCAGATTGGCAACTGCCAAATGCCGGCGAATCTGACGCGAAAAATCAGGAATTTCAGTTCACGGGAGTGATGGTTGTGAATGCGCGCAGGGCCTTCAGCGCGCGGGAACAGGTCGCATAGACCGCGTCCTCGGACTTGCCTGTCGCCGCGGCGATTTCCGCGACAGCCCGATCTTCAAGGAATCGCATGCGAATGACCCGCCGCTGGTCGTCCTTCAGGCGGGCGACGGCGGTCAGAACGATCCCCTGGATTTCGAGACGGGCGACCTGGCCGCTCGGTGTCGAATGACCCGCGTGAATCCGCCCAAAGAGATCGATGACAGACGTCTTGTCGGCGGAGGGCGCTCGAATGGCGGATCCGGGATGGAGGTTTCGCCGAACGTCACGTTTCTTGCGCTGCAAATCGCGCAACGTATCCTGCAGGCGCGCCAGCGCGATCCGCTCGACCCACCTGTAGAACGCGCCGGGCGCATTGAATTGGTAGTCGCGAAACGACCTGAAGGCGGTGATGTAAGTCTCCTGAAGAATGTCCTCGGGATCCACGTATCGTTGCATCCGCGCTTCGATGTCGACCGACACGCGATTCAACACAGGCGCGTGATACTCCTGGAGGAGCGTCTGCAGGGCGCCTTCGTCACCTTTGGCGATCTTCTTCAATAGCTCCGACCGAGCGTCTTGGGACTCCATCCGACCATCGTAACGAATAAGGCGCGAGCCACCTAATGTGGCGCGTATGGGATCAACACCTCCCCCCTCGCCGCCATCAGGACATTCTCGCCCGATGGCATTCGGCGCCATTCCGGCGCCAATTGCGAAGCAATACAAAGTCCGCGCAAGCAGAACAATGTCCTGTTCTGCTGTGATTGGCCGCCGTGGCTCGTAAGATCGTAGCTGGCGACGTGTTACGCTCCATGGGAAGAGAGGGAGGCTGAATCATGTCACGTCTTTGTCGCACTTCGATCAAACGATTTACACCGACCGCCTGTGTCTGCGTGTTGCTCATCTTCAATGGCGAAGTCAGCGCTCGCTCGAACATTCGCGACGCGTTCTTCAATGTGTACCCGAACGCCGTTGGGACGCCACTCGATACGCTCCCCAGCCACGCGAATCACTGCGGTGTCTGTCATCTCGACTTCTCAGGCGGTGGTACACGCAATCCATATGGCCTGCTCGTTGAAGCCGCCCTGCCAAACTTCGGTAACAACCCGAGCGGCCGACGCCAGGCCGTGCAGTCCGTTGAAGGGCAGGACGCCGACGGTGACTCATTCACAACGCTCGTTGAAGTGACGGATGTATCGACCTACTCGAACACGCCCACGTTTCCGGGGCTGACAGCGGGTAACGTCGGTACCGTGAGCAACGTCGATATTGCCGACATTCAGAGCTTTCTGACACCCGTCGTCGGCGTCGATACAACGCCTCCGAGTGTCACGGTCGTGGCGCCCAACGGCGGCGACACACTGACAGGCAACAGCGCCGAGAGTGTTCAATGGACGGCGACGGACGCCAGCGGTGTCGCTTCAGTCGATATCTTCCTGTCGGACGATGACGGCGCAACGTATCGACAGATTGCCAGGAGCCTGACGAACAGCGGCGCCTTCACCTGGTACCCGGCGAATCGCCCAGGCACTCTGATGCGAATCCGCGTCGTCGCGACGGACAACGCGGCCAATGTCGGCGACGACGTCAGCGACGCCGCCTTCACGATCGTCTCCCCCGCGGGCGGTCTCGCCCCGACGACGCTCCGCGACTTCGACATGCCGGGCTCGCAGCCCTTTGAAGGCGGCGTCATCAATCAGCCGACGACCTGCGCCGTCTGCCACGGCAACTACGACGTCAACGTGGAACCCTATCGCAACTGGCAGGGAAGCATGATGGCCCACGCGTCACGCGACCTGCTGTTCGAGGCGTGCATGACGATCGGCAACCAGGACGCCCCGGATTCCGGCGACCTGTGCCTGCGCTGCCACATTCCGAACGGCTGGCTCCAGGGCCGATCCGTGCCGACCGACGGTTCGCAGATGCTCGCCAGCGACAAGGTCGGCGTGTCCTGCGACCTGTGCCATCGAATGGTCGACCCGATCTTCGACGCCGAACTCAATCCGGCCGAGGACGCGGGGATTCTCGCGGACCTCTCCATGCCGGCGTCGGAATTCGGCAACGGCATGTTCACGATCGACCCGACGGGAACCCGTCGCGGTCCCTTCGTCGACGCCACGAGCGGCCATCCCATTCTCGTGTCGCTCTATCATCGCGAGGCCGCCATCTGCGGCACCTGCCACGATGTCAGCAACACGGCGTTCCACAAGGCCAGTCCGGGCGTCTATACACCGAACACGTTCGACGAGATGGCGGCGGACTTCTCGGCGCACAATCTCCTGCCGATCGAGCGAACCTACAGCGAGTGGTTCTACAGCGAATACAACACACCGCAGGGCGTGTACGCGCCGGAGTTCGGCGGCAACAAGGACATCGTCGCCACGTGCCAGGATTGTCATATGCGCGATGTGACCGGCCGGGGCTGCATCCTGCCGAGCGCGCCGATCCGCAACGACCTGCCGCTGCACGACATGACGGGCGGTAGCACCTGGCTGCCGGCGCAGCTGAGTACGCTCTATCCCGGCGAGGTGGACGCGACGGCCCTGCAGGCGGGCATCGTGCGGGCGCGCTACATGCTTCAGAACGCGGCGCTGCTGGCGGTCGACCAGGTCGGCTCGCAGTTGAAGGTTACCGTCACGAACAACACGGGGCACAAGCTGCCGACGGGCTATCCGGAGGGCCGGCGCATGTGGCTGAATGTGAAGTTCTATGACGCGACGATGGCATTGATCGGCGAATCCGGCGCCTACAACACGACGACGGGCGAACTGACTCTCGACGCGGCGGCGAAGGTATACGAGGCGAATCCCGGGCTCGACGAGGTCACGGCGCCCCTGGTGGGTGTGTCGCCCGGCGAGTCCTTCCACTTCGTGCTGAACAACAAGGTCTTCAAGGACAATCGCATTCCACCGCGCGGGTTCGAGAACGCCAACTACGATCTGTTCGGCGGCACGCCGGTCGGGGCGACCTACGCCGACGGTCAGTACTGGGACGACACGCTCTACGCACCGCCGGCCGGCGCCGTGTCGGCGGACGTGACGCTGTACTACCAGAGTACGAGCAGGGAGTTCGTCGAGTTTCTGCGCGACGCGAACACGACGAACACGAAGGGCCAGCAGATGTATGATCTCTGGAACAACAACGGCAAGTGCCCGCCGGAGATCATGGCCCAGACAACGATTGCGCTGGACGTCGTTCTTGTGGGTGACATCGACGCCGACGGCGACGTCGACCTGACAGACGCGGACCTCTTCGCCGGCGCGCTGGTCGGAACCAATCCAGACAGCGAGCAGGTGTCGCGATCGGATATCAACGGCGACACGCGCGCCGATGGCCTGGACATCCAGGGATTCATTGCGGCGCTGCTTGCCGGCTAGGCGACGCGCGATTTCATTGACACTTCCCCATATCGTCGGAGGGCGCGTCTATCAGACACGTCCTCCGATGTTTGTTTCAACATCGTGTTGTGGGAAAACTCGCGGTGGGTGGCATGATTGCCCCCAAAGGCAAGCATGGGAAGTCGCGATGACGTAGGCAATGGAAAAAGCGATCCGAAGACTGACAGGTGGCCCACCCTCTCCCGAGGGTGGGGCCGCGACGATGCGAAAAGCGAGCAACGCGCCGGAATCGCCAAGGCCACGGCGGCAAGAGGATCAAAGCGCCGGCCCCTTTGCCACGGGGGCCCGGACATCGGCCTCATCGACTTCCGTCTCAATTTTACATGAACGCTCCGCGATCCAATCGGGTATAATTCATCGATCTCGGGTCACCTATTGCGGGGAGAGTTCAGATGACGGTTCGCCTTCTTACAGTCGTTTCGATCTTCGTCAGTGCGATCGCGTCGACCGCTTTCACGGCGAACATCGATGTATTCGAGATGGGGATGACAACCGTCGTTTATCTAGATGACGAGCAGGACTTCGCCTGGGTTTCCACCCCCACAAACCCATATCTCGCTACGCATCATGCGCAACTTGGGATTACAGAAGCAACGACTGAGTTAGACGTTTCTTGGGGCGTCGCCGGTGGCACATTCGATTTCCAATTCGATCATGTAATAGAAGATTCACTCGGGTACCCGAGGACGACGACCTACGGTGGTATTGGATTCACATCCGACGTCGATCTGTGGCTTGATTACAGTTTCATCTATTCGTTTGCTGATCTGAACGGCGGGCTTGATCTCACCAGTACCATGAACGTCATTCACGCGATCGATACCGAGTGGATTTACATTCTTCGTTCGGTGCGGCACGGCGGCGCCGCGTTTCTTAATCCTCCCTCCGGGACGTTCACGACGACGCGACACCTTCTGCTTGAGGCTAACGAAACCTACGCAATCACATACAGCATCGACATTTCCGGCGGGAGCGGTTCCGGCGCCATCGGAACCGGCGCCGGCTCGTTGCACTTCACACTGACGCCGGTCCCTGAACCAGCCACGGCGACGCTCCTGGCGATCGCCGGCATCGCGACGATTGTTCGGCGCCGCTCACGAACATAGTTCAGCGATCCGCGTCAAACGGCGGCCTCGAACGGGTGGCCTACCCTCTCCGAGGGTGGGGTCACGACGATGCGACGGGCGAGCAATACGCCGGCGGACGCAGGAGCGTTCAGTCGCCCGCTGCAGATGTTCGCCCGCTATTTCGACGCCGCGCGACCGACTCCCTTGCGGTCGCGGCTCGGAGATCCGCGAACACGCATACTCCGCATTGCTTGAGAGCAGTGGCACGCGGAGTCAGACCTTCAGCTACTGGCGCCCCGCGAAGTTTGACAATGACATGCCGAGTACATGTCGACGACATGCGCGTACCCGCGAGGCGTCGATTGCCGCTGCGACGGCGAAGACGCTACAATGACCACTGAAATTGTCTGCGGGCGCCACGCGGGAACGCGTGAAGTGGGAGGAATCGAATCATGACCAGCCTCATCACTGTCATCTGCGCGATGGTTCTTCAGGCGCCGGCGACGGGCCCACAGGCAAAGCCTGAGGAATCAAAGAAAAGCGACGGCGTGAAGAACTTCGCGGTCCCCGGCAGAGACTACGGTCTCGCCATCGACCTGAAGGGATTCACGATCGAGGAAGACAAGCTCTACGACGACGGCCGCGGCCGTTACGTCCGAGCCAGCCGGCGCAGGAACAACGTCAACGTGTCCTTCTGGCTCCTGCCGGCCGAAGAGAAAGGCGACAGCAAACACTGCCGAGAGACATGGTGGAAGAAGGAGAAGAATAACCCGTTCAAACCGGAAGACGTCCGAATGCGGGAGAAAGACGATCTGGCGATCGTCGATTACATGGTTCGCCAGCCCGTGGAACAGTCCAACGTAAGAGCCTACCTCGCCGACAAAAAGACGTGGATCGATGTCCACATCTCGAAAGTGAACGCGAGTGAGAAGGATCTGGCGCGAATCGACAAACTGCTTGACAGCGTGAAGATTGTCGCCCCGTGTCCGACGGACGTGAAGATGGACCTTGTCCTGGGGAGTCGATTCTATCTGAAACGCAATTACGTCAAGGCGTCATGGCACTACCAGCGCGTGCTGGACGCCGAGAAAGAGAAACGCACACTCGATACGAAATCCTGGCGTGTCGTGGTCGACAATCTGGGCATGGCCTACGGAATCCGCGAAAGACTCGAACGGGCCAGGGAGACGTTTGAATACGGCATCGCCGAGGACCCCGACTATCCGATGTTCTACTACAACCTCGCGTGCACGTATGGCGAGATGAACGATCTGAAGAACGCCATCAAATACCTCAAGGCCGCGTTCGAACGAAGAGCCCACCTGAACCCCGGAGAACGCATGCCCGACCCGCGGGCGGATTCATCCTTCAAGCGGTTTCTGAAGAAGTCGGAATTCCGGGAAACGCTGAAGGAAATCGGCTACTAGCGATCAAATGACTCACGCCGCCAGTGGGTGGCCAACCCTCTCCGAGGGTGGGGGCGCGACGATACGACAAGCGAGCAACGCGCCGTTACGCGCAGGAGCGTTCAGTCGCCCGCTGCAGATGTTCGCCCGCGATGTCGACGCCGCGCGACCGACTCCCTGACGGTCGCGGCTCGGTACGGCGCCGTCGACACGGGCATGAACATCGGCTCCGAGCGTCCTGGGGGGCGACCGCGTGGTCAGGGCGCCGCCGCATCACGACACACGCGGGTCCCGCATTCCGGGCACACGCCCGATGTGTTCCCGGTGAGCAGGTAGCCGCAGGATACACACGCCCCCAGCCGCGCTCGGCGCCGCAGCGAACGAGAACGCGCTATCAGGATCCAACAAAGTGGCGCCCCCGCAAGAAGCGGTAGCCAAAGTGGAACTGCGAATGAACCGGAGTCATTTGCAAGCACGTAGTTAAGATACTTGATATGTGCGGGATCGAAATCCAAGTACCAGGCAAAAACGCTCCCATCCGCCCGAACGGGCCATAAATCAAATCGAAAATACCCGTCGACCACCGTCGAGTAAAACCGCCACTTGAGAATCGCAAAGGGTCGAAAATAGGACGCAGCCAGCAAGCCGGCGTCCGCAACAACGGCGGCCAGCAACAAGGCGCAGACACATCTCAACAGGATGAACTTCGGTGGACGACGCCGAGCGGCCCGTGTCGCCCGCGATGCGGGGTCGCGGCTTTGAACGTTGTGGCTGCCGAGTATTCTCACGTATTCACTCCCACGAGGAGTTTGTAGCAACAGCGACCGCCGCGACGACGGGTGGCCCACCCTCTCCGAGGGTGGGGGCGCGACGATACGACAAGCGAGCAACACGCCGTTACGCGCAGGAGCGTTCAGTCGCCCGCTGCAGAAGTTCGCTCGCCATGTCGACGCCGCGCGACCGACTCCCTGACGGTCGCGGCTCGGTGATCCGCGTTCACCCATACACCGCACTGCTTGAGAGCAGTGGCACACGGAGTCAGACCTTCACCACCGGCCGGGTGGCATGCTTGCCCCAAAAGGCAAGCATGGGAAGTCGCGACGACGAGAACATCGGAGAAAGCGATCCGAAGTCGGCCACCGCCTCTTCATGCTCCCCTTGGAGGGGGAGCATGCCACCCGACAGGCGACGTCGCCTGAAGATTCACGGAAGTCTCAGACATTCCCTCGGAATCCCATGCGAATCGAGAATCGCGGCAATACGTCGCCTGGCATCCGGCCAGTCAAACGTCGCATCACTGAACCTCGGACCGCCGCCGCGTTGGCCGGACAGAACTCCCTGAATCTCGGAGAAGACAACGGGCCACGACGCCTGACTCCGCTTTTCAGGGGTCGGCGATACGGCGACGCACACGACATCGTAAATCAGGTCCTCGTGTTCTTCCCCATCGGGACTTTGCCGGATGCTCGCAAGCCGAGCGTTCTTACCTTCGTCCCAATAGACCAGCTCCCTGATCAGGATCTCAAGTTCTCGATGATCTTCCTTCAATGCCGTCACTCCGATGAATTCGCGGTTCTTGGTGCGTTCGAGCCGACCGACGACGGGTGGGCCACGCTCTCCGAGGGTGGGGTCACGATGATACGACAAACAAGCATCACGCCGTTACCGATAGGAATCGTTCAGTCGCCCGATCACACCGGCGCATCATTCTTCGGTAAACGTATCCAACGGCAATCCCCAGTCGTCAGTAATCCGATCGCCATCTTCTGTTCTGTTGCGATATGGCCTGATCGCAGCATAGGGGTGATGTGGATCCACGACGGGGCCCTCCTCATAGAAAATTGGCTGATTCTGCACCCGAAACTCAGATTTCAGACGCCACACGATCCAACACTCGATGAATCCTGCCATCTCCGGCGGATGGACTCCGACAACAAAACAGGAGTCCATGCCACGCGCAAGTCGCTCTTTCGCCCGGCGCCACTGCGCCTCGTAGTCCGACCGCCGCCATTCGTCCAACGTGCAGTAAATCAGCTCCTGAAACACCCCGATCTTTATATGCCCTCGCAATACGGGTCGTGGCGCCTCCACAACATGGGCCATCATCTCAATCTCGTCTGTGTCAAACTGAATCTCAAACGCCATCGAATCACCCATCATCTCTTCCGCGTCGTCCATCGACCTGTCGGGTGGCATGCCTGCCCTCAAAGGCAAGCATGGGAAGTTGCGACGACGAGAACACTG
>DAOPJV010000089.1:0-18659 GCA_035399845.1 Phycisphaerae bacterium
AAGCTATCCCGACGCTTTGCCCCACATTTCGAAGTCGTCGTCGCTGATCGCGCTCGTAGCGACAAATCCCTCGCCAAACGATGGAAAGCCCCCGAAGCGGTCGAGTAACTCCCCATTGTCAGGCGCCAGTTGGTTGGTCCACAACCACTCACCCTCAAAGGGCCGATAGATGTTCAGCGCGCCGGAACTGACATTCGCAAGAGTGCGACTGGAACTGACGGCGATGACGTCGTCATCGATGCCAACCGAGATGCCGGCCCGCTCCGAATAAGACGGCGTGGGATCGAGGAGCATCTCGGTCCGAACCCAGGCGCCCTCCACTTTCTCGAAGACAAACGCTGCGCCTGCGTCCATAAGTCCCGGAAGGTCGTAGTTGATGGCGCCCACGACGATTGTTCCGTCGTGTACAGCCACGTTCCCACCAAAGTAGTCAAAGGAATTGGAAGGCGTGACGCCGAGGCTGGCCTCCTGTGTCCATCCGTTGTCACCTTCTCTGTAGACGTACGCCTTTCCGACACCGCCACCATGAAAGCGCGCCCCGACGACCGCGATGTCCTCGTCGATCGCGACTGTGGCGCCGAATTCGTCCATGTACACACCGTCGTCAGCGGTAAGCTTGGCAATCTGAGTCCATTGCCCGGCGACTTCGCGAAACAGGTAGACGGCGCCGGTGAACTCGTCGTCCGAATGGGCGTACCGGGCCCCGATGGCGATGGTTCCGTTGTTGATATCGATGCCACGGCCGAATTCGGCGTTGATGCTGACATCTCCCGCGACGAGCGTCGCGACCTGCGTCCAGACGCCGTTGAGTTCGCGAAAAATGTACGCTTTGCCACTACGGTCGTCGCCGAAGGTGTCATGTTGCTCGGCGCCGATGACGATTGTGTCGCCGTCGATGGCGACGCCGCCGCCGAAGCGATCGTCGGCCACCGCGTCGTTCGCATAGAGGTGCGAAATCTGAGTCCAGACGCCGTCGATGCGTCGGAAAACGTAGACCGATCCCGCGTTCTCCCCTGCGGCCGTATCATCAAACGGAACACCGACGACGATCGTGTCTCCGCTGGCGTCACAGTAGCCGAATACGTCAGAGGGCGTCGCGTCGTCCGCGTAGAGCTTGGCCGCCTGCGCCGGACTGCATTGTCCGTACGCCTGCGTCGGGAGGAGAGTAGTCACAAACGTGACGATCCCGCACGATGTCATACGCACGACGATGTTCATGGTCGATTCCCAGTGTCGCAAGAAGCGTCATGATCCGGCCGTCGGAGGGTTCGCGATGCTGTCGGTGAAGTCATCGTCATCTTCGTTGAATCTGCAACGAGCGCCGCGCCGCCGAATCGCCGATTGACACAGGCGGCGCCCTGACTGTGACGACCGGACGCGTGGTGTTTATTCACCGATCAGCCTCAAAATGAAGGGCTGGATATCCCGACTGTCGAGCAGTCCGTCGTCGTCTGCGTCGAAAACGCAGACATCGAACGGATCGTTTGACGCGTCCACCAACGCGCTGGCGAAATCGGCGATGGTCCGGAGTGGCGGTTCGCAGTCATCCGGGATGTCGTTGCCGTTGCAATCGACGGGGATCTTCGTCAGGTCGTACGTGTAGACGGCGCCTCTGACAGTCAGCACGTCGACTTCAAGCGGCGAGCCGACCAGCACATTGCCGTTGTCGACTGCGACGCTCATTCCCATCGTTCCCCCTCCGGGATTCTCCGCAGGGATGCGCTTTCCGTCGAACTGCCACGCGCCCGATCGATACGTATAGACATAGGCGGCGCCGGCGGGAGTTCCAGGCGGGTTATCAAGGGGGGCGCCAACGACGATTCGCCTCCCATCGATCGCAACGCTGCGCCCGTATCCGTCGGATGGGATCGCCGAACTGAACCTGCTTTCCTGGACCCATACGCCGTCGATCTTTCTGAATACATAGGCGGCGCCGATCGTCGTGCCGGGGCCCCCTGGCGCCCCGACGACCGCAACGTCGCCGTCGCACGCCACCGAATACCCGAAGCCTCTGTCGGGCGTCGTGTTCGTATCGCCGTGCAGCTTGTCCACGAGTTCCCAGGCGCCTTCGACTTCCTGAAAGAGATGGACCGTGCCGGCGTCCGGCGCCATATCGTCGTCCTTTGAGGCGCCGACCAGAATCTGGGCGCCGGAAATCGATACAGAACGGGCGAAGTCGTCATTCTGCAGCCCTTCGGGATCGATCAACTCCGCCACCTGCGTCCAGTCGCCATTGACGTATCGAAACACGACGGCGGTTCCGGTGAAGCCGTAGTTTGTCGCCCCGATGGCGATCGTGTCCTCGGTCATGTCGAGGCTCTGTACCGGTGTGATCGTCGATGCGCTCGGCGCTTCCCAGAGCGTACGCTGACTCCAGGCGCCGTCGCTGTATTCGATGAGAAAGGCCGCCACGCGGCGCGGAGTCTGGGGTCTTCTCGCTCCGATCACGGCCCGATTCCCCTGGATCGCAAGACTGGATCCATAGCTTGTGTATGGTTCTCCGGGAGCGCCGGTATCGGGCTGCGTGATGATGTCGGTTCGAGCCCATCGATCGTCAATGCGGTCGAAGACAAAGACCCCGCCGTTGTTGGTACCCTCGCCACGAAATCCGCTGTCGCCGACGATGGCCACATCCCCGCTGAGGCCGACACTGATGCCGAAAACAGCCGAGTCGTAAGAGACTTCACTCGTGATGCGCGACAGGTACTCGCACTCGTCCAGCTCGCCGTTGGCGTTGTTGTCGCAGCTTGTCCCGTTGTCGACATCGCAGGTATCCGGGACGCCGTTTTCGTTACAGTCGGACACACTCTCGTTCGCAACCTCGCACGCGTCGGGAATGCCATTGCCGTTGCAGTCGGACTCCGTCGCGTCAGCGATGTCGCAGTCGTCCGGGACGCCATTCTCGTTGCAGTCGGGTATCAGGTCGCTTCCGATCTCGCAGTCATCGGCGACGCCGTTGCTGTTACAGTCGGGAGCAGGCGCCCCGAACGCAAAGACGTAGGCGGCGCCACTTTCCTGACCCAGATCGTCATCCTCAATGGACCCGCAGAACAGGTAGTCTCCCGAGATCGCGTAGAGTGAGAACTTGTCGTAGCTGGACGCGTCCGTTGAAGCGAAGACGTTCGTCTGTCGCCAGTCGCCGTTGATCATACGGAAGGCGACGATGGCGCCCGTGGATTCCCGGGTCGGGCCGCATTGGGCATTGGCGAAGATCGCGCCGTCGCGCATGAACACGCCGCGCCCCATGAAGGCGCCGCAGATCGTCGTTGGCTGCGTCAGCACGGCGCTCTGAATCCAGTCGCCTCCGATCCTCTCGAAGAGCATGGCGGCGCCCCTGTTAGAATACGGCGCGACCGGGTGGTTGGGCGCCCCGACGACGATCGAGTCATTCTCAATGAAAACGCTCGTTCCAAAGTGATCGCCGGCGAGGGGTTCGTCGGGCGTGAGCCTGGCGGCCTGGCTCCACACGCCGTTCGACTGCAGAAAAACGTAGGCCGAGCCGCTCTCGGCGCCGTCAGCGTCGTGAGCGGGGGCGCCGACGATGAGTGAGTCTGCCCTCAGGCAGGATTGGCTCCCGAACTCGTCGCCGGAGGCGCCGTCGTTCGACACCAGTTTGGCGGTCTCTCCCCACACGCCCGCGTCCTCACCAAAGACGTAAACGGCGCCCGCATCGCCGAAGGGGCCCTGAGCGAACGGGGCGCCGATGACGATGACGCCGTTGTTCAGCCGCACGTCTGATCCGAACTGCGCGCCGGCGTGCGAATTGCTTGCGAGAAGTCTGGCGGTCTGCGACCAGACGCCGTTCGTCAGTCTGAAGACGTACGCCGCGCCGCTGTCAGCGCCGGCGCCCGCATCATGTTGCGGCGAACCGACGACGACTGTGTCGCCTTCGATCGCGACGGAAGCGCCGAACCAGTCAAACGCGATACTGTCGTCGGGCGTCAGGATGGCGACCTGATTCCACACATCCGCCGATTTCTGGAAAATGAACGCGGCGCCCGCCCAGGTCCCTGCGGCCGTGCTGGCGCCCTTGGCCCCCACAACAAGGAAATCGCCGTCACTGTCGCAGTTTCCGAAGTACGCCGTCGTCCCCACGTCAGGCGTCGTGATTTTCGCGACCTGATTGAACGTGCATTGTGCTCGAGCGGCGCGGATCGGAAGCGTGAGGCAGAAGGCGGCGAAGCAAAGCGTGACGGGGTGAAGGTGTCTGTCCATGGAAAACCTCGGTTCTCTGGTCGCGTGACTGTCAGGGTCGCCTCAGGAGGGTATGCGTAATTGATGGCTGGGGATTGGTAGGGCGGCCCGAAACTAGCTATCGCCATCCTGATGTGGCGGGGGCGTGAAATCAAGGGCGCGGCGTGTGGATTTTCCTGACCACGCCGGGAGACGCGTGCGCCGCCACAGTCGGCGACGCCGTGGCCTCGTCGTTGTCGCCGTCCCCACTGGCGTCTGTTGACAGCAAACCCGGGCGTCCGGCCGGCCTGCGGATCGCTCAATCGCCGATCAGACGCGAAACAAACGGCTGAACGTCTCGACTGTCGAGCTGACCGTCATCGTTGGCGTCAAAAACGCAGACATCAAACGGATCGCTCGACGCGCCCACGAGCGCGCTCACGAAGTCGCCGATGGTTCCGAGGGGCGGTTCGCAGGCGTCGGGGATTTGGTTCGCGTCGCAGTCGTCGAACGCGAATTCCGCCTGAAAGATCGAAGCGCTGCCCGCTGAAGACGCCGAAGCGCTGTCCAGGCCGGCGCCGGCAAGAATGCGGCCGCCGTCCAGCCCAACGCTCGTCCCGAATTGATCCGCCTCGCCCGGGACGCCGGGCGCCAATGTCAGCGCCTGCTGCCAGATACCTTCGCTTTCGCGAAAGACATAGACCGCGCCACGATCGGTGTTGTTCACGATGGCGCGCGGCGCGCCGATGACGACGGCGTTTCCTTCGATCGCAACTGATCGTCCGAACTCATCACCGGCCTGTCCTTCGAACGTATTGAGTTTCGCCCATTGGCTCCAGACACCACCGACTTTTCGGAAGACGTAGGCCGATCCGCTGTCCACGCCATTGTCATCATCCCCGGGGGCGCCAATAACGATCGTGTCCCCCGATACGGCGACGCTCTGGCCGAAGGCGTCATCAAACTGGCCGTCGTTCGCCCAGAGCTTGATCTCCTGCGACCAGGCGCCGCCGGATTCTCGGAATACATAGGCGGCGCCGCTGTCTGGGCCGTTGAACGCATCCAGCGGCGCTCCAACGACAATCGCATCGCCGTCGATTGCGACGCTTGTGCCAAATCGATTGGGGTTCTCCGGATCCTCCCGGGGCAGGATGGTGACTTCCTCCCAGTCGTTGAGAATGCGACGAAACACATAGGCCTTGCCGTACGAAGTTGGCGATGTCAGCGCGTAGGGACCGCCAATGACCGCCGTGTTGCCGGCCATTGCCACACATTCGCCAAACTGGGCGAAGCCTTGTCCGTCGGACGCGAAGAGGATTTCCGTCTGGTTCCATTGCGATCCAGTCGCCCGGAACACGTAGGCCGCGCCGGCGCGAGCGCCGAGGGCGTTGTTTCCCCAGGCGCCGACGATGGCGTCGTTCCCGTCGATCGCGACAGCGGCGCCGAAGTGATCGTTGAACGCGGCGTTGGAAGCGACGAGTTTGTCCTCGTGCGTCCAGTCATCGTCTGTTTGTCGGAAGACGTGCGCCGCGCCGGAGTTCGCGTTGACGTCGTTCAACGCTCCGACAACAGCGACCTCCTGGCGGATGCTGACGGCGGCGCCGACCTGTTGGTTCGCAAACGGATTGTCAGCGAATACCTGGGCGAGCCGATCGCATTCGTCGGGCACGCCGTTGCCGTCACAGTCGAAGCTGGTCTGGGCGGCGATATCGCATGCGTCCGGGAGACCGTTGGCGTTGCAGTCATGGCCGTTCGCCGCATTGAGTTCGCACTCGTCGGGGACGCCATTCGCGTCGCAGTCGATGCTGAAGAAGTTGGCAATGTCGCATTCATCGGGGATCAGGTTTCCGTTGCAGTCCGGCGTACCGCCGCCGATCGTTTCGCAGTCGTCGGGAAAACCGTTGGCGTTGCAATCGAATGGCGACGGGTTGAGGTTGAAGACGTAGGCCGCGCCGGCGTCCGGAGCGCCGTCGTCATCGCCCGGCGCGCCCGCGACCAGGACGTTCCCATCCATTGCGACGGGCCAGCCGAAATCGTCGTTGTATGCGCCGTCGAACGCGTCGATCCAGGACACCTGGCGCCAGCCGTTGTTGATCCGCTGAAAAATAACAGATGATCCGTTCAGCAACTGGGCAGTGTTCGGGGACATACTGACGACAATTGTGTCATTGAGGATCGCGAGGCTTCCGCCGAAGAAGTCGCTCGACTGGTCGGCGGGCGATGCGAGTGTCGCGCTGACATGCCACAGGCCGCCCGGCTTCTGGTAGAGGTAGACGGCGCCTGATTCAAGATGACCGCTGAAATCCTCGCCGGATGCGCCGATGGCGATCGTGCCGGCGTGCACGCCAACGCTGACGCCGAAGCGATCGTTTTGTTCCGGATTCGGCGGCAGAATCTTCTGGATCTGCGACCAGCCGCCCTGGTCCTCCTCAAATACCCACGCGGCGCCGCTTGTGATGTTGTTCTCACGATGCTGGAAAGCGCCCACGACCAGCACGCCGGCGTCCGCCGCGATGCTGAAGCCGAATTCAGCCGTCCTCGATGCGTCACTCGCCTCGACTTTGGCGGTCTGCGTCCAGACGCCGTTGACCTCGCGAAACACATAGGCGGCGCCCTCAAAGAAACCGTCCTGGTTTCGTGTTCGCGGCGCCCCGACGAAAATCGTGTCGCCGACAAGGGCCACGCTTCTGCCGAAATCGTCAACAGACACTGTGTCCGTCGCCGTCAGCAAAGCGATCTGCCCCCAGACGCCGTCGGTCTCACGGAACACGTAAACGCCGCCCCCAGGACTCCGGTCGTGAGCGGCAATGAAAGCGGTATCCCCCTCAATCGCGATCGCATTGCCGAATTCGGCCTGTTCCGCCGCGTCGTCCGCCGTCAGTTTGGCAACTTCCTGCCATACGCCGAACTCGCGACGGAATACGTACGCGGCGCCGGCGTCGACGCCGCCGGCGTTATCTTCCTGCGGAGCGCCGATGATCGCCGTATCGCCGCTCACAGCGCAGACGGAGAAGCCATCATCCTCCGACGCGTCGCCGGCGATCAGTTTCTGCGAGAACGTGGGTTGGCATTGAGCAAAGGCCTGGCGCGTCAGGCCAATCAGCGCGAGAGGGAGGATGACACTGATGATGCGTACGCCCTGATGCATGAGACTTCCTTTCCCTGACGATGGTCGAACATGCGCGGCATATTCGACGTCGGCTCGAACCGTCGGACGCCGGCGCCGTCGAAGCGTGTCGCCGGATGCGACGGATCCGGTCGTGAATCCTTCGAGATTCTGATTGGGTTTACCGGCGCCGAGACTTCCCAGTCTGGAAGAGAATTGTCGCGGAAGCCGCGCCGGGATTCAAGCGCGAACTCACGCATGGGGGGCGGCCGAGGGCGTCGTTGTGCGGAATTCCTAATCGATCGGCTGATAGTAATGATTGCGCTTCTGCGCCTTCCAGCCGGCGTCCTCAATGAGCCGACGGATCATTCCTTCATCCAGCCGATAGGTCGCGCCGGCCTTGCTCACGACGTTTTCTTCCATCATGACGCTGCCCATGTCATTCGCGCCGAAGAACAGGGCGAGCTGACCGATCTTGGGGCCCATCGTGACCCAGCTCGACTGGATATTCGGAATGTTGTCGAGATAGAGCCGGGACAGGGCGTTCATCGTGAGATATTCGTTGGCGCTCGCGAGCAACAGATGCTCACCATCATTGACAGGCCTCGATGTATTGGATGGCTTGGTGATTTGGCGACCTGGTGATCGTTCGGCGGCTTCTCGATCGCGATCGGCAGGCGCCAATGTGTCGGATGCCGTCATTTCAGTTTTCAGCGTTTCAGTTTTCGGTTTTGAGACGTCCAGCTTCTTCATGCGGCCGAGTGGCGTGTCATCCGGCTGAAAGGTCCAGCAGATGTAGGCGCTGAAGCCGCCGCCGTTGCCGCGGGCCAGGGATTCATCCTGCAGTTCGCGCAGCAGCCGCAGGTGCTCGAATCGTTCGTCCAGCGTCTCGATGTGGCCGAACATCATCGTGCAGCTCGTCTTCATGCCGAGAATGTGGCACTGCCGCATGACCTCCAGCCATGGCTGCGAGAGGCACTTGCCCTGGCCGATCCTGTTGCGAACGCGATCGCTGAGAATCTCACCGCCGCCGCCCGGCACGCTGTCCAGGCCCGCGTCCTGAAGCCGCTCCAGGACCTCACGGATCGACATGTCAAAAAGCTCGTGAAACGCGAAAATCTCCGGCGGGCTGAAGGCGTGCACATGGACCTGCGGAAACTCGCGCTTGATGAACTTCATCAGGTCGAGATACCAGTCAAAGCGCAGGCCGGCGGCGCCATCCTTCGGGACGAGACCGCCCTGCATGAGGATCTGCGTGCCGCCAATGGCCACGAGTTCGCGGATCTTCTCGGCGATCTGATCAAACGTCAGCGTGTAACCTTCCGGCAGATCCGTCCGGCCCGTCTTCATGCCGGGGGCGTCCGCCTTGAAGTTGCAGAAGATGCATCGGGCCGTGCACCAGTTGGCGTAGTTGATATTCCGATCGACGACGTAGGTGCGATAGTCTTCCGGATGCAGCCGCATCGTCAGCGCGTGGGCGCGGCGACCTATCTCGTGCAGTGACAGGTCGAAGTACATCGATCGAAGGTCGTCGACCGAGAGTCGCGATTGGGAAGTGGGCGACGCCAGCGTCGTCACGGCAGCAGTCCTTCCTCCGTCGCCATCGAGAAGAACTGGTTCATTCCCTCTCGCGCGTCGGTCGTCATCGTGAATTGGAGCGTCTCGCAGAGATAGCGTCGTGCGACGGCCTCGGGCCAGCCGTGGACCGGCGCGAAGCGAGCCGCAATCTCAGCGGCGCGGGCGACGCCCGCGTCCCGTGCGCTGTTCAGCGCGGCGCCGAGGGCGTCGTCGCCGGCGTCATTGCGGGCGTACCACGCCGCGAAAACGAACGGCAGCCCCGTGAGGTATTTCCAGGCGGCGCCGAGATCGACCTCGAATCCGAATCCCGCGGGCTCGCTCGTGACCACTTTGTCGCCGATGAGCAGCACGGCCTCGACATCGTCGAATCCGGGCGCGTCGTCGATGTTCCAGGGGACCATCTCGAGCTTCACGCCGTAGAGACGCCGCCAGATCAGCTGCGACAGGATGACGGACGTGTGTGAGTCGCCATCGGCGTGCAGGCGCGTGATCTTCTCGGCGGGCCGGCGGGCGAAGACGCGAACGGTCATCGTTTCGCCGTCGCTCGCGATGCAGCCGTCCGAAACGAGCCGGAGCGTATGACGATTTCGCCAGTAGTCGACGACGGGCAGCAGCGCCGCCGCACAGCGCCCCGCTTCCAGCATCGCCTCCAGGGCCGACGGCACGGCCGGATGAAACTGGTATCGCTCGTCATCAAGCAGCGTTTCGTAGAGCGGCCGGGCGTTCAGGTAGGAAACGACGCCGAGGGACGTCGTGCCGGGATTGGTTCGAACGGGAGCGTGTCTGGCGTCGGCGGTCAATTCCGAATCGTCCTCTCTGACGGCCGCCCGGACGTCAGTGGCGGCGCGTGGTCGATCAGTCTCGGCGGGATTATACGAACCCGGCGGGAGACGGACTACGAGGGCGCGGAATTGCAGTGTTTTCAATCCGTCTGAAAGTCCGACACGCGGGCGGGATCGGCGCCCCGGTTCGAGTGATCACCCGTTTGGGTTCGAGGAATGTGCGACTGCCCCGGGTTTCCGATAGTATGAGGAGAGGAATGATCGCCCGATCGGCCACGCCTCGCTGCGCGTCGGGCCTGACCGCAAGGAGCTTCGACTATGACCACCGGGATGGACGAGAACGTCCTTCAACTTGCCGCGCTCGATCTGGCGTTTCAGTTTCTCGACCTGATCATCAACATCGTGACCAATGTTCTGCTGCCGGGCATTCTGACACCGATTTTCTCGGCCTTTATCGGCCTGTTTACGGGCGGAACCACGATGTGACCCGTTCCGCGCGTGTGCGGCGCCCCGGGGCCTGATACGTCGTGTCTCGACGGCGCGATTTCCGGAGACGCCTCGCCGTGACCCTTCAGATTTGGATCGATGAACAGATCGCCGATCGCGCGGTATTCGCCCGATGGGGCGACGTTCATCCATTTTCGGGGCGCGCCATCGACGCCGAGCGCCTTCGGCGCGCCGACGTTCTCATCGTCCGAAGTGTTACATGCGTCGATTCCGATCTCCTGGCCGGCACGCCGGTTCGTTTCGTCGGGTCCGTGACGACAGGCGTCGATCATGTGGACGTGGAGTATCTGCGCTCGATCGGGATCACGTTTGCCACCGCCGCCGGATTCAACGCAAAGCCGGTCGCCGAGTATGTCCTGGCGTGCCTGTTCCTGATCGCGTCGGATCGAGGCCTGGCGACGGATCGCCTGACACTCGGCGTTGTCGGCGCCGGGCGAATTGGTCGCCGCCTCGGCCAATGGGCGGCGCAACTGGGGCTTCGCGTTCTGTACAACGATCCGCCGCTGGAGCGGGCGGGCCGGCCGGGGCCATGGTCTTCTGTCGATGCGATTCTTGCGGAGTCTGATGTGATTTCGCTGCACACGCCGCTGGAACGTGGCGGGCCCTTTCCGACGATGAAGCTCGTGGGGACCGACTGGCTTGAGCGAATGAAGCGTGACGCGACGCTGATCAACACATCCCGCGGCGGTGTGTGTGACGAATCATCGATCATCCGCGCGATGGAGGCGGGGCGGGCGCCGCACATCATCCTGGATACATGGGAAAACGAGCCGGACATCGACACGACGCTGATGCGGCGATGTCGGCTGGCGACACCGCACATCGCCGGGCACTCGCTGGAGGCGCGGCGTCGCGGCGTGGCCATGATCGCGCGGTCACTGGCGGCGTGGTCGGATGGCGGCGCATCGGCGCCGGGCGGGGACGCGGAATGTGAGCCAGGGGTGATTCCGCCTGAGAAATCGCACGGGGCCCGCGAGCTGATCGCTCGACGGGTGCCATCGGCGGCGGGGGCCCTGATGACGATGGATGCGACGTTTCGCGCCGCGATGGCGGCCGACGGCGAGGGTTTTGACGCGATCCGCAAGGCGCTGGGGGGGCGGCGCGAGTTCCTGGGAGATGCGGACTGACGAATCCTCCGGGCGGACGATGACGGCGTGATCCCGGCGCGGGCGATACGGTTTTCGGGGCCGTCGCCGGCGTGCAGAAGGCCGTCTGGCGCGGGTGCGATAAAGTCTCACCGAGCGTGACGCACATTACGTAACTTGTCCGCCGGGCCGCGAATATCAGACCTGATGCGCAACAAAAATCCTGCGAAAATACACCCCGCTCCGGTTTTTGGCTGCTGCTGTAAAATGTTTATGCGCAGTAGGTTATGTCAGTGTAAAAAAACGGATAAACCGCAAAAGAACCCTTGATTTGGCCCTGTCCACTGTGTTAGCATCAATAGCAGTTTGACAGGCGCCATGTGTGCCCTGTCTGAGGTTGCGCGAAAGAGGCGGATTTCCGGCCGCCAATCTTGCGCAGCGGCTTGCGGACACCGATCGGTGGCTTCGCAGTGAAGGCGGTCAGACCAAATCGGTTGCACAGGATACTTGCAAGGGATGCCTGGTAAGCGAAGGTCGGCTGGGATTCTGGAGCGGTTTGCAAGGGACTGTTCTTAAGAACTCCGGGCTGTCTTGGCGGCGAACGCGAATGAAAGGTGTGGTGTAAGCGCCGATGTCAATCGCCTTGATTGGAATCGACTGAGTTTCCGGCGGTCTTTTCTGAAGGACGAGAGATATCAACGCTGTTTGGCGGCGACGTGTGTCGACGCCAAGTGATTCATGTGAACAACGAATTCCGGGAATGGAAACTATGCGAAAAACACTTTGTGCAGTAGCAGGTCTTGCGGTCGCTTTTTCGGCCAGCTTCGCTCAGGCTCAGATGGAAGGCACGTTCTTCATCGACGCCCGAGACAACGTTGCGGCCATTGACACGCCGACGACGTCCAGCGGTTACGCGAACGAAGTCATCAACGGTGGCGGTCGCGGCGCCGGTCAGACGATCTACATCGCTCCCAAGGTCGGCGGCCTCGAAATGCAGGTCACGGACACGAGCACGGCCACGATGACGCTTTACGCCGACGTCGCCAACGGCGGCGCCAGCGAAGTCCTCGCGGCGGTCGGTCTCGACATGTCGATTGCGGCTTCGGCGGCCAACGAGCGACAGCTCCTCGGCGCCTCGGTCACGATCCACAACACGGCCGCGGCCGTTGGTGGTGGTCTGACGAACGACCCGTGGAATGACACGGCGGAGAGCACGGCGTTCACGACGGCCGGCGGTGGCATCAAGGCCGTCCGCATTCCGGTCGAAGACAACATGGGTTCGCCCGTCTTCAACGCCAGCCTCGGCATCCAGAACGGCGCCGGCTATCGCCTCGCGACAGTCGCCCTCGAAGCTGACTCCTGTGGCGTCGCCGGTCGCGGCTGCCAGGCCAGCCTGGACGTCTTCCTGAGCGTCAACAACCTGCTCGTCACGGCGGTCTCGAATCCGGGCCCGTCGGCGGCGATGGATCTGAACTTCGGCTACGCCGGCGCCGCGCCGGAAGCCGCGACGGCTGATGGCAGCACGCTCGGCGCCACAAGCGCCACGGCGGACGCCGTTGTCGTCATCAAGCAGAAGGGCGACATGGATGACAGCGGTTCGTACGACGCGCTGGACCTCGGTCAGGTTCTGCCGACGTTCAACCTCGTCAACGCTGGTACGGCCAATCACCGACAGGTGTGGGCTGGCGACATGAACGGCGATGGCTCGTTCGACGCGCTGGACCTCGGTCTGTTCCTGCCGTACTTCAACGCTGTCAACGCCAACTGCGTCTCCTGCATGTAATTGACGCGGATTGATTGACATCCTGGGGAGGAAGACGCGTTGTCTTCCTCCCTTCAAGTCCTTCTCTCCGCGAAATGTTGTCTTGTCGGCTCAATCGAATCGGCGGGGCGGGATGAGGGAAAGAAGGCAATTGGGTAACGAGAGAGGTTTCCTTATTTACAATCGCTCTGTCTTGAAGATGAGACATAAGGAGGAGCAAAGAATGAAGAAGAATCTGTTCATGTTGGCGGCGCTCGTCGGCGCACTGATTGCGCCGTCGGTCAGCAACGCTGCCGCGACGGTTTGGTTTGAGTACGCTGGCGGCGATGTCGCCCAGACCGGCGGTGGCGCTGCGAACGAGACGCTGGTTCTCGAGAAGAGCAACGCCCCCGGCACGTACACGTTCTCGGTCACGATGTGGTCGAACGTCACGGACATCGGTGTCTTCGGCGCCAACACGACGCTGCTGGCTGATGGCCCGATCACGACGACGAGCGCTGTCCTGAACGGCCCGCCGAACGGTCTGCCCACGCCGGCCAACGGTCTGGGTGTTGAAGGCCCCGGCCCGATCGCCGTCAACTTTGGTGGCATCGCCATTTTCGGCACGGGCTACCTCGGCCTCTCGAACATGGGTACGTTCACGTTCGAGATCAACAAGACGGACCTGATCGGCGACATCAACATCTACGCCGTCATCGGTGGCCAGCGATGGGGTAACGCCAACAGCACCGGTACGCAGGTCTCGTTCGGCCCGAACGGCCCGGTCGATGGCGCTGTCATCGGCGCTGGCTCCGACGGTCTGCCCGTCATCACGATCACGCAGGTTCCTGAGCCTGCCACGCTGAGCCTCCTCGGCCTCGGCGCCATCGCTCTGATTCGCCGACGCCGCTAAGCGGTCTTAGGCGCATCACTCCTGGATCTTCGGATCCCGGGGACTTGCGATAAGAAATAAAGGGCTGGCGGTTCAATCTGGATCGCCAGCCCTTCTTGTTTGCGCCAGGAAACAAGCGAAGCTGCCCAAAGACGAATGTGCCCCGCGTCCGGACCATTGACGCCGTGCGTTCCGCCTGTCCGGGAATCTCCCCCAAAAGGGGGGAGGGGTCGCGACCCCGGGCCTCGCGGGGGGATCTCCGGGTGAACTCAGGGGCCTCGGTGGACGGGCGATTGCTCCAGCGGGGCGACGCCGATTCGGGGGGGAATAATGAGTAATTTCTTAAGCCCGAAAACTACATCCTGGGGCGGCGCACAATCGTCGCAGACTTACGATTTTCTGGGCTTGAAAGCTTGAATCGGGCGCCCGGGATCGCTACTATCAGGAAGTCTGCTCTCAGTGCTGGGGGCAGGTTTCAGTCTGCAAAAAAGTAGATACAACCCCATTCCGAAGGTTCGAGGTATCGGGCCGTGCATCTGGATGGGGTGGGGGTGTCCCAAAGAAACCTAATTACGAAAGGACTTGGAGGATTTCGGAATGAAGAAGAATTTTGCAATTACGGCTGCGTTGGCCGCGATGTTCGCGATGCCCGCGTTGTCGATGGGTGCGGCTCAGGTTTGGTTCACGCTCGCCAGCGGTGATGTCACCGAATCGTCGTCGGGCGCCGGCCAGACGCTTGAACTCGTCCGCGGTGACGCGGCTCAGGTCTACGACTTCACGGTCACGATGTGGGCGAACGTCACGGGCATTGGTGTCTTCGGCGCCAACACGTCGATGATCGCCGACGGTCCGATCGTTGCCACGAGCGCGACGCTGAACGGCCCGCCGAACGGTCTGCCGACGCCTCCGAACGGTCTCAACACGCCCGGCCCGGGCCCGATCGCGACGAACTTCGGCGGTATCGCGATTTTCGGCGACGGCTACCTCGGCAACAACATCAACATGGGTTCGTTCAACCTCAGCATCGACAACACGGGCGGCGCGGCTGGCGACATCAACATCACGGCCATTATCGGTGGCCAGCGATGGGGCAACGCCAACAGCACCGGTACGCAGGTCACGTTCGGCCCGAACGGCGCGGTCGATGGCGCTGTCATCGGCGCTGGCACGGGCGGCCTGCCTGTTATCCACATCGCCGTCCCTGAGCCGGCGACGCTGAGCCTGCTCGGCCTCGGCGCCCTGGCCCTGATCCGACGCCGACGCTAAGCGTTACGTCGCAGGGCTTGCCCGCCAGCTTGTCGTACTGAATCTCAGTGCGACCCGCCTGTCGGACAAATGAAATCTCCAGGACGGCCAACGATCTGAGAAGATCCGTTGGCCGTCCTGCTTTTTACAGCCGCTCGCGGGGAAGCGCCGTTCCACGCGTTCGCGTCGGGCGTCGTTGGATTTCTCGTGTGAGGCGACTACAGTCGGTAGAATGAGTGGCGTTGGCGATCACGCGCAACTCAATGAGCCATGAGTCGTGCGGATTGGAAACACCGCGTCCTGGAATGCCGGATTGAGCGCCCCGGGGGGGGGCGGCATGTTTACCGCATCTGGAGATCGACAAATGTCGCGAGTCCTTGTCCATTTGACCGTCCTGATTGCGCTGGCCATGTCGTCATTCGTCAGCGCCCAGGACGAAATGTCGATGTACCCGAAGCGATGGTACAACGGCATGCAGAGAACGGCCGGGAAATACGTCGAGTTCATTACCGTCGCCTACGGTATGGATTCCGAACTGCGTCAGGCGTTGATCAATGAGCTCGATGGGCGTATTCGACAGCAGTTTGTCTATATGCAGGACGCCAGCCAGAAGCTGCTGCAGGGGCCGGCGGCCAACCTGAAGGGCCTCGATCTGGCGAAGGCGATCGACGCCGTCTATCAGGACATGCCGATGAACCCGGATCAGGTCGCGGACTGGGTTAACGCTTATTTTCCGCCGGATGTGGCGGCGATCGGTCACGTGCGATTCAAGGAGCTCCTCGCGCGAGACCTGCGCCAGTCGCAGAAGAAGCGGGATGACTCGGAACGACTCGTTGAGGTCGGCAAGCGTGTCCGCGCCGCCAGAGCGCAGTGCATCGCGACAGTCAACGGGGCAGGCCAATGGGCGCCGGCGGGCGTGCGCCTGCCGGCACAGTCTGGCGCCGGCGAAGTGGTCTGGTCCTATCGTCACGCGGACACGCAGGCTGACAACAACGCGGGTGGTTCGGCTCGCAATGAGGCGCTGCCGCCGCTCCCCTGTTCCGATGAATGGCGAGCCGCCGCCGCCGACATCTGCCGGCAATCACAGACGCGACGCCCCGAGCAGATCGCCGCGCTCTGGCAGGAGTTCATGCTCCGCGCCTGGCGCCGAATCTCGATGAACAGCGAGGTGTTCACCCAGCTGCAGGGCGTCGCCAGCAATCGTGAGTTCGCTGAGATTCTCGAACAGAACGAGATCCAGCCCGACCTCGACGCCTTGTTCGTGGAATTCAGGATTCGACTCGAAGCCATTGAGGCTGACTGCAGGTCATAGGCGGGCGTCAGTCGTCAGAATGTGAGCCGCCTCGCAGCGGCAATTCCTGCCGAGCATGTCCCGCCTCGCCCCCCGGAACCTGATTCCGCAGGTCGCAATTCCGCGGCGAGCGGCGCGTTCGACTATAATTTTCTCGTCAAAGCCGGGTTCGACACGCTGGAGTCGCGTTCGCGACGTTCCGAATGGAAAGTCGTCGTCTCCAGGGGTCGATAAGAATCGAGCGTGACGATGAGAATCCAAACACAGCTGAATCGGGGGCTCGCCATGACTCGAGTCGTATGCGTCGGAATCCTGCTTCTGGCGGTCGTGGCGCCGGCGTCCCTCTTCGCCCAGATTGACTACCGCGGCGATTACTATCAGGGCGGCGCCAGTCGTTCCTTCGACGCGAACAATCGCGTCGGCTCCGGCGGTCTGAACTACTCCTCCCGCATCGCGTCGCCCTACAGCTATACCTATGGTGTCTACTCCAACCAGGTGATCACGGGCAACGTGACGGGACTCAGTAGCTTCCAGGGTGGTTCCGCGATTCCAGGCGTCAATCAGTTTCGCGTCGGACTCCAGTCCGATTCCCTGGCGGCGTTCCGTTCGCGGAGCGTGAACTATTCGCAGGTTCGAAACGGGACCGCACAGCGGTCGACGGGTTATTACGATCCGGCAACGTCGATTGCTGACGTCGGCGCCATACGCGCGGGGCTGAACCAGCCCGGTTCGTCGTTTCTGAGTTCCCCTCAGACGCGGCTGCCGGCGTATTCACTACAGGGCGATCGCGATCGTCTGCTCGGCATCCGAGACTATTCATCGCCGCAGACCTTCTCCGCATCGCCATACGACCTGAACACCGCGGAGATCGGACGCATTACGCAACGGCCGATCCGACCCGACGGCGCGCAGCCAACGGTTGGCGCGTCTGCGCTGGCGCGCGATCCCTACCTGTCCGCGATGCGATCGACATTGTTCGGCGCGCCGCAGCTGGCGTCTCCTGCTGAGGAGCTCTACACGCGGCCGCAGATGAATCGACCGGTCGACGGTCGCATCTCGACGGAACTGACGCGGGATGAGCTGCTCGGGATCATGGATCGCCGCGGCGCTGACGCTGGTGCGCGCGACGAGTCGTCGTCGCCGATGTCTGACAATGCGGCGTTTTCGGCGCCGTTCGATGACCTCGTGCAGGGCGTGGGTCGCACGGATCGCGTTGTTCTGCCGCAGGATGACCCGGACGCAACGTCCACGGATGAGCTGTACGGCCGGATGATGGAGGCCGTGCGCCGCGCGGAGGAAGTCGGATCGCTTGACGGCTTTATGGCGCGCCGCAAGGTGGAAGATCCGAATGCGCGTGATCCAATGTCGGGACTGATGATCGGTTCGAGGCGGCGTGATGAGTCGACGTCTCCCGCAGTCGAGTCGAATCCAGCGGGGGGCGCGACGCCGCAGGACGAGCTGAATCCGAACAAAGCGGAGTTGACGCGGGACGATCCGATGTCAGGGCGTCCGGCGCTGGATCCACGCGCCGAGTGGGCGGACCTGTTCATGCGTACGCCGATTCGCAGCTTCTCACTGGGCGGCGCCACGCGCGTCGGTCAATACCTGCGATCCGGCGAGGAGGCCCTGAAGAAGGGCGAATTCAATCGGGCGGTCCGGATGTTCGATCTTGCGGCGACTGTCGATCCCGGCAATCCGATTCCGCTGCTGGGGCGCGCGCACGCCCAGATCGCCACAGGTCAGTATGTCTCCGCCGTGCTCTCCCTGGAATCGGGGCTGCAGGCCTTTCCGGAGATTGCGGCGTTCGAGTTGGATCTGCCCTCACTCACCGGGCAGACCGACGTCTTCGATCGGCGACGCGCCGATCTCGAATCGATCCTTGAACGTGGTGAGCAATACGAGCTCCGGTTCCTCCTGGGCTACATCGAGCTCTATTCCGGCTTCCACTACGACGGAATGAATGACCTTGAGAAGGCCGCCAGGAGTGCGCCCGCCGGTGGCGTCATCGCCTCCTTCCCCGACATGCTGCTCGGCCGCAAGCCCATCGGCCCGCAGGATCGATAGGGGGCCTGGAGCGCCGCTCACGCCCCGATCGCCACCCAAAGGGGTCCTACGTCCCATACATTCCGCAAAATCGTTAAATTCCCCCCGAATTATCGATATGTCGCTTGACAGCGTGTCAAAAAAAGAAAGCACCGGGCGCCGCTTGGGCCGTCCCGGTGCTTTCCGGAGGGGAAAGAAGCCTAATGTAATTGCCTT
>DAOPJV010000090.1:0-18521 GCA_035399845.1 Phycisphaerae bacterium
TCGGGACGGACGACCAGCGCCGTCGCAATGATCGCCAGCAGGATGGCGATGATCCAGAGCGCCGTCTGACGCTGCTGCGGGACTGGCTGCGCAATGGCGATCGCACGTTCTCGAGTCGTGGTTTTCATACGGAATCCCCGTCGTTCGTGGGTCGTCCCCAAGGCAAGCGTAACACCCAATTATACTCTAAATATTCGTCATCTCAAGACTTCGGAGCGAGCTACAACCGCCCCGCCGCCCTGTGACAACCCCCCCGGCGCGAGCTATATTGCCCGGAATGACGGCCGCTCACAAGGAATCACCGAATTACTGGGCCTCCTTGCGCCTCCCGTCGCCCGGTAACGCGGCCGCTGTCCGGGCCCTGTTTGCCCGCCATCCGAACGCCGCGATCCTCGAATCTGTCGGTCCCGATTCCGTTTCCGGTCGTTGGTCCTACTACGCCATCGATCCGACGTGGACCGCCACTGCGGACGGCGCGTCTGACCTGACTTCGCACTGGGCGGCCCTGCGTGAACCTCTCCACGGGCCGGCCGCGGAGTCGGGGCGTGAAACGGCGCCTCCCTTCCGGGGTGGCTGGATCGGTCATCTCTGCTACGAGGCGGGCCGATGGACTGAGCCGACGGCGGGCTGGCGACACGCCCCCACGTCCTTCGGTCTTTCCCAGTGGCGCTTCTACGACACGATTCTGGCGCACGATCGACTGAACGATCACTGGTTCGCCATCGCCGTCGATGGACGTCAGGTTCGCCCCGATCGCGCCGCCCCGTCGGAGCGAGCCCGCCATCTGGCGGCGTTCGTTCTGGAGAATGTTCAGACAACGTCGCCGATCGTCACGTCGCCACACTGCGCGGCCATTGGCGACTGGAATCTCTCGGATGACGAATATTTACAGCGTGTCTCGCGCATCCTCGACTACATTCACGCGGGTGACGTTTACCAGGTGAACCTGACGAGGCGATTCCGATCTCGCCTGTCATGCGAGCCCGCGAGCCTGTACCTCGCCCTGTGTGACAGAAACCCGGCGGCCTACGCGGCGTTGCTCCGGTTTGACAGCGGCGGAACGTCGCGAACGATTCAGTCCTCATCGCCGGAGCTGCTGCTGTCGCTCGACAACGATCTCGTGACGACGCGTCCCATCAAGGGAACCCGACCTCGAACCGGCGACGCGAAACGCGATGCGGCGATGCGTGCGGAACTGGACTCCAGCGAGAAGGAACGCGCCGAACTGAACATGATCATCGATCTTGAGCGAAATGACCTGGGCCGCGTCTGCGACTTCGGGACCATCCGCGTTGAGCATCCGGGAGAGATCGAATCGCATCCGACGGTCTTTCATCGGACGGCGACGATCCGGGGACGCCTTCGCCGCGACTGCGACGCGCTGGACCTCCTGCGCGCCACATTTCCCGGCGGATCGATCACGGGCGCCCCGAAGGTTCGCGCGATGCAGATCATCAACGAGCTCGAGACCGAGGCGAGAGGCCCTTACTGCGGCGCGATCGGCTATATCGGGGTCAACGGCGCCATGCGGTTGAACCTGCCCATCCGAACGCTGACCACGATGGACGACACGATCGAGCTCGCCGTCGGCAGCGGTATCGTCGCCGACTCCGATCCGCGCGCCGAACTTGAGGAACTCCATGCGAAGGCGGCGGGAATGATGCGCGCCATCGCGACCTGTCAATCGCAAACAACACCCCGGGATCGATCGGCGGGCGAAGCGAGCCTTCCGACGACGCCGATTCGACCCTAGAGAGCAAAGGTCCATCACTGCACATGGCGGAACACGTCTATTTCAACGGCACGATTGTCCCCGCGGACGCCGCGACCATTTCGATCTTCGACGGTGGCTTTACGCACGCGGCCGGCCTCTGGGAGACGATGCGGGCGTACAATGGCCGCGTGATGCGACTGCGTGAACACGTCGAGCGACTCAATCGATCCGCGGCGACGCTGGGCCTCCATATCTCGCTGGACGCGGACGTTGTCGCTCGCGGCGTTGAGAACATCCTGGAGGCCAATGAACTCGAAGAGGCTCGCGTCCGAGTCGTCGCGACGCCGGGATCCATTCCGCGACCGGGCGTTGATCCGGCGGTCGAAGCCGGGCCGACGACACTGATCACGGCGACGCCGCCCAATCGGTATCCGGCCGATCTCTACAAGACGGGTTTTCGCGTCTGCATCTCGCCCTATCGCCAGAGTCGCCTCGATCCGGTCGCCGGCCACAAGACACTGGCCTATCTGCCGCGCCTGTTGTCGATGAAGGACGCGGCGGAACGTCGCTGCAACGAGTCGCTCTGGTTCACGACGGAAAACCTCCTTGCCGAGGGCGCTGTCTGCAACGTCTTCATCGTCAAGGACGGAATGATCGCGACGCCACCTCTGGATACGCCGGTCCTTCCCGGCGCGACGCGCCACGCCGTCATCGACATTGCGAAGGAAAAGGACATTCCGTGCGAAGAGAAGGCGATCGACATCGACACGCTTCTTGCGGCGGACGAAGTCTTCCTGACAGGCAGTGTCCTGGAGGTCATGGGCGTTTCCGCCATCGAGAAACACCAGGTCGGCGCCGGCGTCCCGGGCGAGATGACGCTTCGGCTCGCAGAACTCTACGGCGAACTCGTCGAAAGGGAGTGTGGCCGCTATGAAAAAAACGCCTGATTCGAGGAGGGTTCGGAACGTCTGTGACGCGATGGAGGCCATTGCGCCGACGTGGCTCGCCGCCGACTGGGACAACGTCGGGCTGCTCGTCGGGTCGGGCGACTGGCCGGCGAATCGCCTGCTGCTCACGATCGATCTGACGCCGGACGTGGCGATGGAAGCGATCCGAAAAAAGACGGATGTCGTGATCGCTTACCACCCGCCGATCTTTCGGGCGATCAAATCCATGCGGCCGAATCTCGTCGATCAGGAGGGAATCGCCGCCGAAATGCTCTCGCGACGCATTGCCGTATATTCGCCGCATACCGCCCTCGATTCGGCGGAGGAAGGGACGAACGTGACACTGGCGAGGCTTGCCGGCGTGGCGGACGCCAGGCCCTTCTCGGCCGCCGTCTCCCCATCGGGCGCCTGCAAGATCGTCACATTTGTTCCCGCAAACGCCGCCGACACGCTCGCCGAGGCGATGTTCGCGGCCGGCGCCGGTCGCATCGGCGACTACGAGAAATGCAGCTATCGGCTCGAGGGACGGGGAACCTTCTTCGGCGCCGATTCGACGAATCCCGCTGTCGGCCGGAAGGGCCGGCTGGAAAGCGTCGCCGAGATCCGGCTCGAAGTTATCGTTCCGAATCGGCGACTGGGAGACGTGACGTCGGCCCTGCGCCGCGCCCATCCCTACGAGGAGCCCGCATTCGACATCTATCCGCTCGCCGGGGAACCGCTTTCAACGCTCGGCCAGGGGCGCGTCGGACTGTTTGAAAAACCGACGCGACTCCGTGATCTGGCGCAACGGCTCGCGTCCATGGTTTGCGCCATCGCCCCCGCGATGGTGGGCCGGCCGAGCGCCGCAATCCGCCGCGCCTTTGTCTGCGTCGGCGCCGCCGGTTCCCTTCCCTTTGAGACAGACGCGGGGCCGTGCGGCGCCGGGGATGTCATCATTACCGGCGAGATCCGGCATCACGACGCCTTGCGATATGAGCGATGCGGCGCGGCGGCCATCGCGCTGGGTCACTCGACGAGCGAGCGCCCCGTCCTGAAACCGCTCGGCGCCATGCTCAGAAAACGCCTGCCCGGGGTTCAGATCGACATCAGTCGGAAAGACCGGGATCCACTTCAGGCCGTGGAGTTCTCAAGATGACACATGTCTCCCCGAATCTGCAGATCCAACGACAGTGGCGCCGGCGATGCGCCGTCGGCGCCTTGCTCAGCCCTGTCGCGTTGCTTTCGTTCGCCTGTGTCGCCCCGTCGCAGTCGGGACCGACGCCCACGCAGCTGTCGTCCCGGATCGCCGGCCGCGGCATCGACGAATCAGGCGACAGCGACGGATCCGCGGCGGCGTCTTCGGTCACTGTCGTTCGCGGGTCGTCGGGTCGGAAGTCGAACGCCATCGCGGAGGTCAACGGTCGTCCGATCGACGCGCGCTCCTTCATCAAGACGCTCGTTGACGCCCGCGGGCTCACATTGCTTCAGCATTTGATCTTTCTTGAGGCGGTTCGGGCTGAAGCGGACAAGCGAGGCGTCAGCGTGTCGGACAGCGACGTGGAGCGGGAATACGACCTGGCGCTGGCCGAGGCGGCGGCGGATGGAGGCGCATCCGCCGAACTGACGGAGTCGCAGCGGGAGGTCCTGGTCGACAAGTGGACGAAGCGAAATGGCGTTTCGCGCGTCGAGCTGGCGATCGCCATGGCGCGGCAGGCCCTGCTGCGCAGGATGGCCGCGGCCGAAATTCGCGTCACGTCGGAGGATGTGAAGGCGGAATACGATCGCGCCTTCGGCGACAAAGTGGAAGTGCGACATCTGCAGTTGCCGGCGCGACGCACTTACGCCCGCATCAAGTCGCGACTGGATCGCGGCGATCGGTTCGAAGACCTCGTCGCCGACTACAGCGTCAACTCGCTGACGAAGTCGCGTGGCGGATTGCTGCCGCCCTTCGCGAAGGACGACCCGACGGTCCCCCGCGCATTCTCCAAAGTCGCCTTCGGGCTGGAGGAGGGCGAGATTTCGTCCTTGTTCGAGTCCGAGGGCAGCTACCACCTGATCAAGCTGGAGCGACGCCTGTCGGGCGAGTCCAGTACCCTCGGCGACGCCAGGAAGGACCTCGAAGACAAGGTCCGTCAGCGTCGCGTTGCGGAACGGATGGACGCGCTCGGCCGCGAGCTGCTCATGAATGCGAAAGTGCGGATCGATGAATCGACAATGCGATCGCAATACGCCAGTCAGCGGCAGCGAGGTCAGATCGTCGGACCGGCGCTGGCCAATTAGACGGCCGTCGTCGCCCCGGGGCGTCGGCGCATTTTCCGTTGGCGAGTCGCCGCAAGGCGATATAATCGCCGCTCATGGTT
This sequence comes from Phycisphaerae bacterium, assembly GCA_035399845.1. GTDB lineage: Bacteria > Planctomycetota > Phycisphaerae > UBA1845 > UTPLA1 > ECT2AJA-110-A. Next base: position 5,001 of record DAOPJV010000090.1, read on the forward strand.
AACCACTGCGGATCGGAACAACGGAGTGTTCAAATGACCGCCAGAACTTTCTTCCGCCTGACGCTTCTGATGGGCGTCGCCTGGGGTTTGGCTTCCAACGCGGCCTGTGGTCGTGGCGAAATCAGCGATACGGGTGAGGGACCGACGAAAGAGCAGCTCGTCGAGTACTACAGCCCGGCGACGATCCAGATCCTGCCCTTCACGAAGGTTCGCAGCTTCGATGACGATATCGTTCCCGACGGCCTGGCCGTCTCTCTGCGCCCACTGGACGGCGCGGGCGATCCCGTCAAGGCGTACGGCTCGTTCCTGTTCGAGCTCTATGCGTTTCGGCCCGCCACGGCGACACATCGCGGCGAGCGTCTGCAGAGCTGGACACAGACAATCCGCACGCCGGAAGACCAGCGGACCTTCTGGGAGCGCGTCACATCCACCTATGAATTCCAGCTCGCCTGGGAGGGCAATCCCCTTCCGAATAACCAGAAATACCTCCTCAGCGCGAGTTTCGAGGCCCCCGGCGCCGAGCGGCTCTTCGATGAATACGAGTTCGAGTTCCGCCTGAATCCACAGGCCACGGCTCAGGACGCCACCGCCTCCGCCCAGTAATCGGACCTCCCCTTTCGCCGCCTGAATCTGAGGATACGCGATGCGCCTGCGTCCATCGGGGCGTGATTACGCTGCGCCCTTTGCTACAATCAGGGTGGAGCTCGCCGCCATCGCGGCCCGCCCGAAGTCTGTCGGCGAACGATGTACACAGAGACCTTTGCCATTCCGCCCCGACGTGTCCGGCGCATCTCCTTCCTCGCCGCCGCAACGCTGCACGCCGTGGTCATCGCCCTGACGCTCAACTATCTGCTGGGGCGATTTCAGCAGGCGCCCGTCGTCGAGCCGCTCGTCAGGAGTGAATTGGTCGACCAGGAGATCGCGGATCGTCTGACGGCCGAGATCGCCAGACAGGAGACGCCGGCGCCCGACGCCAACGCCGGCGTTGTGACGACCTCGTCGGAACCCGGCGAATCTGTCATCCTTTCCGTCGCTTCCAGAATCCTGGACTACAGAGACGCCGCAACGGAAGGACCTGACCCGCTGGAGTCCGTTCGACAGAACGCCGCGCTGCTGGAGCGCATCAGCAGCGCCGGAGAAGTGGATCGCATGGCGGATCGACTCCGCCAGGCCATGGGCGCGTCTGATATCCGAATTCGCGAACCGGACGCGGACACGCCGGCGGTCGACTGGGACGTCGCGGTCCAGTCCGACGGCAGACGCCTTGAGATTGACGATCGAATCGAGATTCACGAGACGTTTGTGGACGACAAAGGCGGCGCGTCCACGATGATTCACACGCGCGAGCCCGCCGAAGCGTCAGGTGAATTTGTCTATACCGTGGCCCTGATTGAGGCCGGCCATCGCGATCCGCCTTCCCATTGCACGAAGGAGGAGTTCGACCACGCCATCGAGCGCGTCGCGCCCTTCGAGGTGATCAATCAGTTCCCGCTGCTCGGCGAATTGCATCGATCGGCGATTGTCCCCATCATGCAGCGAATGTCGAAAGATGAGGCGACGTCGGCGTCAACGACACAGCCCGCCTCGTCGCCGGATGAGCCATAGCACCACGTCCAGCCCACGACGGCGGACGTCGCGGGATACCCCTATGCCCCAGTCGTTTGCCGAACGCGTGAACGCCGCCATCGCCGCCAGCGGATGCTGCGGCGTCGTCAACATCGATCCTGTCTTCGATCGACTTCCGAAGTCCCTGCGAACGGAGTCGTCGGATCCCGTCCCCGCCCTGATCCAGTTCGGTGAGGGTGTCGTCGACGCCGTCGCCGGCGTCGCGCCCATCGTGAAATTCAACATCGCCTACTTTGAGCGATATGGAGCGCCCGGGCTCGACGGCTATCGCCACCTCATCGCCTATGCTCATCAACGGCGGCTTCTGGTCATCGGCGACGTCAAGCGCGGCGATGTCGGCCATACGGCGGAGCAATACGCCGGCGCGTGTTTTTCGAATGGCGCCGATGACGAAATCGCGGACGCCGTGACGATCAACGGATACTTCGGCTGGGACGGCGTCAAGCCGTTCGTCGACCAGATGCGCTCAAAGGGCCGAGGTGTCTTCGTCCTCGTTCGGACATCCAACGCGTCCGCCGCGACGATCCAGGACCTCACGCTCGCCGACGGTCGCAAGGTGCACGAGGCCGTCGGTTCGCTTGTCAACGCCTGGTCCATTGAGACGTCCGGCGGCGGCGCCTACGGAGATGTCGGCGCCGTCGTGGCGACGCGTGATCGGGCGGACGCGACGCGACTGAGACAGGTCATGCCCAACACGATTTTTCTTGTGCCGGGCTACGGCGCCCAGGGCGGCGCCGCCGAGGACTTTCGGCCCTACCTCGACGCCAACGGGCTCGGGGCGCTGATCGCCGCCGGCCGCAGCGTGATTTACGCCTACGGCGAACCCGCCCGGCAATCCCGATTCGGGGACGACTGGAAAAGCGCCGTCGGCGCCGCCTGTCGCGAGTTTGCAGAGGACCTGGCCCGCATCATGCCCCGGAAATAGCGTCGCCAGCCCGAATTCACAACCCAAATTGACACACGCAAATCACGACTCTATCGTGATCCCCCCTAACGAATGGTCCACGCGACTGTCCAAGACGACGTAAATCCCAAGGACTTTGGAGGTTATTGAATGTACCGAGCAAACATGATGGTAACGACCCTGGCGGTCATCGGCGTCTGTGGCGTCGCTCTGGCGGGCCCGGACGAGAAGAAGGAGAAGCCGAAGATTTCCGATCGCGTTTACATCAAGATGACGACGTCGATGGGTGACATTTACCTGGAACTGGACCAGGAGAAGGCGCCTATTTCCACGAAGAACTTCGTTTCCTACGTCGAAGACGGATTCTACAACGGCACGCTCTTCCATCGAACCATGAGCAACTTCATGATTCAGGGCGGTGGCTTCGACAAGGACATGAAGCAGAAGCAAACCAAGGACCCGATCAAGAACGAGTGGAAGAACGGTCTGAAGAACGTTCGTGGCGCCATTTCGATGGCCCGCCTGCCGTCGCCCGATTCGGCGACGTCACAGTTCTTCATCAACGTTGTCGATAACCCGAACCTCGATGGCGCGGGCGGGCCCGGCTACGCCGTTTTCGGCAAGGTCATTGCGGGCATGGATGTCGTGGACAAGATTCGCGTCGTGAAGACGGGGAACGCCAAGGACGCGACGGGCAATACGCACCAGAATGTCCCCGTCGAGCCGGTCACGATCGAGAAGGTCGTCGTGACGGACGCCGACGCCGCCAGCAAGGCCGCCGCGGAAGCCGGCGCCCAGGAATGGAAGACGGCGATGGATCTCGTCAAGGCGAAGGGTGGCGATCCTGAGAAAGGCGTGAAGACGGAATCGGGCCTGTGGTACACAGACATGAAAGTGGGCGACGGCGCCACGCCGCCCAGCCCCGCCTCGACGGTCAAGGTTCACTACACGGGCTGGCTCGTCGACGGCAAGCAGTTTGATTCCTCCCGCGAGCGCGGAACGCCAGCCGAGTTTCCGCTCAATCGCGTCATCAAGGGATGGACGGAAGGTGTCGGCTCGATGAAGGTCGGTGGTCGCCGAATCCTCGTGATTCCGTACGACCTCGCCTACGGACCGCGAGGCGGTCGCGGCATTCCGCCGAAGGCGACACTCGTCTTCGACGTCGAGCTGCTCGAGATCAAGTAAGCCTCGAACCCACTGACGCTCAATTTCATCTTCGAAAATAGCGAACGCCCCGACGTGTGACATGACACGTCGGGGCGTTTTTCTTATCTGAATGTTCGGTCTCGCGGCGGGACGGGAATCAGAAGTCGCTGAAATCCTCGGCCTCGCGACGCGGCGAGACATAGCCGGTGTCAGTGGCGCCGACATCCCCCGCAATTCGCGTCGTCGGGGTCGCGCTACGGGCCCGAATGAGCTCATCCACGTCGTTGCGGACCCAGCCGATCACCAGGTAGTCCGCGTCAATTCGCCCCTGCGTCACGCTGGCGTCAAAGTCGATCTGCGTGACGCTGAGGCCCGCGTCCTTCAGCATCCGTTCCGTGCGTGTCGGGGAAACGAGGTCGAAATAGCCCTCGCCCTTCAGGGCGTCGCTGATGCGCCGGGCCGCCTCTTCGCCAAGCGGCGTCGAGAAATTGCGATTGCGCATCGATGACAGGGGCGCCACCGCAATCCGCGGATTGGTCGAACGACCCACACGGCTTCGGATGGCGTCGGCAACAGCATCCGACGCCGCGCCGAGACCGTCGTCGCGCGACACAACGGGCAGCCAGTCGGATTCGCCGGTCCTGACGTTCACGAGCTTCACACGCGTCGAGGCGGGGCCGATGGAGCTGGCCGACGCGGTCCGCACAGGGGAGGACTCGGCGGCGTCTGACGTCGATCGTGAGCGATATCGTGAGGAAGCCGGGCGTCGTGTCGTCGTCGATGACCTCCGGGAGGCGGCGTACCGGCGCGATGAGCTCGTCGTGCTGGATCGCGTGGTCGTTTCACGACGAGGCGCCGCGGCGCTCGTGTTCGTCGCGTCACTGCGAGTTGTGTCCGCGCGTTCCGATCGTGTCGAAGGCGCGTCCGTGGCGCTGGCCGTGGCGACACGGAGTTCCCGAGCTCGCGGTTCCGGCGACGCCGGGCGCGTTTCCTCGGCCCGACGCGTGCGCGTCCGCGACGATCCCCAGGAATCCAGGGCGGCCAGCACCGCCTCGTCCCCTCGCGCACGGGCAACGATTGTTCCCGAGCGATTCACGACGAATCGGGCGGGAAGGTCAAATCGCCAGGCCGGATCGAGCCACTCGCCGAGCGACTGCCGGGCGCCTCGCGGAATGACGACACAGGGATAGTTCGCGCCAGCGCTGTGAAGCACCGGAACGGTATGCGTCGTCCATTCGCGGGGCTCATCGAAGGTGCAGGCGATGACCCGAAGTCCGTCGCGACGATGCTCGTCATGGAGCTTCGCCAGACGGGCGATCTGATCCCGGCTGCTGGAGGACCAGCTGGCCCAGAATTCCAGCACGACCACCTGATTTCGATGTTCGTCGACGAACCGCTTGAGCTCTGTGGCGTCCAGCACGGGCGCCGTTGCCGGATAGTGATAAGCGAACGAGGAATCCGACGAGTCGCCGGCCCGTTCACCGGATCGAATCACGGCGTAGTTGTCAGTGGTTCGCTGTTGGGCGCATCCGGCGAAGAGGCCGGCCGCCAAGGCGACGGCAAGGACACAACGCCGTCCCGCCGCAACGAGGGGCTGAAGTTGTTTCTTGTGGGAACGTGATCGCATTCTGAAGACCTCCGTGTCTTTGCATCACATCAGATGTTGGATACAGCCGACTCATCCGGCCGTTGTGGATTACTCAATCTCCGTTTGATCTGGAAGAGACGGTCGCGCCGTTTTCCTCCATTTCGCGGGCACGCTTGACGAGGACGTGGATTCGATCCTGCACCTCGCTTGCCATGCGGGAATTCGGGAACTCCTCCTGAATCTGCCGGCCGACTTTCAGGGCTTCCTTCCAGTTACTTTCGCTGACGGCCAGTGAAAACTGGACACCCATGTTGCGAAGCTTCTCGCGGAAAACACCCCGCGCCGATTCCTGCAGCGCCGCCGCCTCGCTCGGCGTCAGGTAATGGTCCAGTTCCTTCAGCAGCGCGATGCCGCGATCGACTTCGTTCCGCTGAACCGTCTGATCCCATTCCTTGAGCAGGCGACGCTTGTGCTCGTTCCACGCGCGATGGAAGGCGTTGGGCAGCTCCCTGACCTCGTGATTGGATCCGTTGTTCGCAAGGAGTCGGTCCATCATTCGGCGGGCGCGATCCCAGTCGTGCGACGCCATCAGCGAGCGTACCTGTTCGACAGTGTCGTGGACCTTGACGTTCGCTTCATTCTCTCGGGATTCGTCCAGTTCCGCCCGGAGTCGGGACGCCTCGTTTCGATAGCCGTGGCGTTCCTCAAGAAGCTCAACGAGCGCGTAGGCGGCCTCCCAGTCGCCGCGGATGATCTCTTCGTTGATGGCGAGTCGGATCGCCGTGCGTTCCCGTGAGCGATGCGTCACGGAACGAACGAGATCGGAAATCTGCGAATTCTCCGCGATCAGGCGGAGCTCACTCGTCTGCCTGCCAATGGCCTCCGCCATGTCCCGCGTGATGTCGTAACTGCGGAATCCGTTGCCTTCGATCTTCAGGAGCAGCGTGATTGCGAGCCACAGGAAAACGCAGAGCGCCGTCGCCACGAGGACCCCGAAAAGGATCATGAAGGCCGGCAAATGGCTCCCGAGCCACGGGAACACGTCCGGATCACCCGCGAGCAGATAAACGCCGATGACCGCGAATCCGCCGACGCCGATGATGGCGAGCAGCCGCGCGATCTTCGCCAGCGATCGAAGGTTGTCCAGACGTTGGGGTGATTCAGACATGTGAAAGGCGCCCCGTCAGATGGGCGAACGTTGGCCACGAACCTACGCTTGGCGCATCACGCCACGCAGCGCAACACACCAAAACTCTAGCCGCGCAAGAGAATCGGGTCAACGTTTTTTGCGCACAAATCCCGTGATGCGCATGGTTTATGAAGGAAGATTTATCCCGTTGATGCGATGGGACCCGCGTCGAAATCTAGAGATGCATCGGATCGACGTCACTCGTCGCTCGCTCCAGTTCGGCGTACGCGGCCTCTCGCTGTATCCGAATGGCCTCGGCCTCCTCCGCCGCCTGACGCGCCGCCATAAGGACGGACTCGCGGCCCGTCGCCAGCGTGCGAGCGATCGCAAGGGCCGTTATCGCCGAGGTCCCCAACAGACACCATGTTTCCAGCCGCATTGCGATCCCCCCGAATTCGCAATTCAAGCACACTTCGATTCGATTCGGCGCAACCAGGCGATTGTCACGCGTTGTGACGCGTCGAGCGTCCGCCTGACGCCGCTGTCGGTCAGCGTCTACTCCATCCATTCAGCGGGTACGGACTCCCCGTAGTCACTGCCGCCCGACTCCTGCATCAGAATCACGTGCTTCTGCAGGAACTCAGCCTCCGTCATCTCCACGGAGTAGTACCCCTTCTTGCTGACGCGGATCGTGCCGCCGCCCTTGATGCGGTCCTTGAAGACCTCCCAGCGACCGTGACCGTCGGAGCTGCCGATGACCTTCCAGCTTCCGTCGTCCTGTTTCTGGGCGATCTCGACGCCGTTGATGCCCCAGCTGTTCTCTCGGTCACTGATATGACCCCAGTGGACGAACTCCGTGCACGCGAGTGACGCGGCGCCGAACAACACCAGCGTCAGAGCGACGCGCGACGTCCGCCTAGTTCCCGATGTACTTCGCATAAATCGTCTTTCCCTCGTCGGGGGTCGTCGCGCCCTTGATGATCGCGCGACCGTCCCGAAACACGGTGATTGAGTAGTTCGTCACATCGAACCGCAACAAGTATCGGTTGACCTGTGGCGGCGCCTTGGCCGCGGCGCCGACCCGCGTCGCGAGCGCCTCCAGATCGAGGTTGGTATCGGACGCCGGTCTCACCTGTACGGCGTTGCGTCCGCATAGCGCCGCCGTACGCCCCGTCTCCAGTCCGTCAAGATAGTCGAAGCGACGCTCGCCGCAGCAGACGCATCCGCCGCCATCCCGGGCCGCCGACACGTTGAACGTCGAAAACTCACCGTCCCAGGCGGAGATCTGCGTCAGCCGCGGATGGATATCCTCGTCTGCGCCGATCAGGATCTTCATGGCTTCCGTCGCCTGGAGGGCGGCCACGATCTGAACAATCGGCGCAATGACGCCGGCCGTATCGCACGTCGGACTCACGCCGGCCGGTGGCGGCGCATCGAAAATACATCGAAGACACGGCGTTCGAGTCGGAAGGATCGGCATGACCATGCCGTCGGCGGCCACGCAGGCGCCGTACACCCAGGGAATGCTGTGTTTCACGGCGACATCGTTGATGAGATAGCGCGTTTCGAAGTTGTCCGTCCCGTCAAGAATGATCGACGCGTCTTCGACGAACGATTCGATGTTTCCGCAGTTGACGTCCGCCACGATCGGCTCGACGACGATCGTCGAATTGATCGATGCGAGTCGCTCCGCCGCGGCGACAGCCTTCGGCCGGCCCTCCTTCGCGTCGCGTTCGTCGAACAGGACCTGCCGCTGGAGGTTGTTCCATTCGACGAAGTCACGGTCGATCACGCGTAGAAAGCCGACGCCGCTGCGGACAAGGGTATTGGCGATGACCGTGCCGAGCGCGCCGCAGCCGACAAGTGTGACGCGCGCGGCGCCAAGCCGCGCCTGCCCCGCCGCGCCGATGCGAGGATAGATGATCTGGCGGGCGTATCGACTGTCGTTGCCTGGGAGGTTCATTGTGATTGTGCAGGAGAGACGCTCACTGACTGCCGCGGCGTGGAGATCCGCATCCGCTAGTCCTTCTCTCTTGAGAGCGCCGCGAGGTAGCCCTCTTCGGGCGGTGGTTCTCCATCTTTCGGCAGGACGCTCGACGCCCGGCTCGCCGGATGTGGCGTCGGAGGCGCCGCCGGGGCAACGGGCGTACTCACCCTGACGGCGGACCGGCCACCTTTGGAGGAAGTACCGGCGTACATCCGCCATGCGGACCCGGCCCCTGACAGAAACGTCAGACTGAAGAAGCCGATGAGCATCGTGTTCAGACCCATCGAACCGTTGATCGCCCACGTTCCGGCGCAGGTGATCATGATGAGACCACAGAGCCCTGAAACGATCGCCTCAAGCAGAAGCCCGATTCGTGCGCCGAGGTAGCAGACGACTGCGACGACGATCATTGCGATTCCGCCAATCAGCAGCATCCAGTCGAACAGGTGCAGCGTAAAGACAAAGAACTGCGATGCGTCGGCGGCATAGACCCAGCCACCCGTGTACCACGCATAGAACAGCATGAGCAGACCGGCGAATGCCGCCGGGCCCGCACTCATCTTTGCGTATCGATTCATGGCGTTTTCCTTTCGTCGGCCCACTCGAGAAGTTCGCCAGGCCCCTGCCGGCGGGCATTCGTCACGCCTGTCCGAAGATCGCCATCTGCGGAACGACACCGACGTCGACGTTGATGCCCTGATCGCGCAGGTACGACATGACGCCATCCACTTCCGCCTGTGTTCCACTGACGATCATGGAGACGATGCTGACGGGATCGCCCGTGACAGACTGCGTGATCCTGTAGATGACGTCGAACCGCCGGGAGATCGTCCAGAGGAAATACTGCGATCGCAGGCCCCCGACGATTGTGAGCCAGAGCTTCTGTTCGATGCGCTGGGTCGTCGCCGTCGGCATGGCGATCCGGTTCGGCACCTGCGGGATCGAGCCCTTGAACTTCACTTCGTCGATGACACGCACGTCCACGCCGAGGCTCTCGACGTACTCCCGCACGGCCCGGCGCTCGGGGACTTCGCCGATGATCGACATCATCATCCGGGCCTCGTGCGGTCCGACGCTCAGATGATGAACGTTGAACAACACGTTCGGATGCTGGCTGGCCATCGTGCAGATGAACGGATCCTGCACGTGGGCGCGTTCAAAGGTCATTTCCAATCGTTCTTCACGCAGCATGCAAGTGACGCCTGAATTCGAGAGTTCGCCGGCGGCATCCTGATCTCGCGCACGGATGACTCGCCGGTCATCGATTCCGCCGCCCAATTGGCGAATTGTACCATGGGAACCGGATTTCGCCCGCAAATAAAGCGCCGTCGGGATGACGCAAAGAAGACGCGTGATCGTGGCGAACCGCGTCAGGCGGAGGAACCGACGACGCCGTCGCCGTCTTCGAGCGGTGGTTTGCCCAGCGCGGCAAGGACGGCCCCAAGCCACTGATCCGTCAGCGCCTTGAGATCCGGGTCCGTCAGTCGCTGACGGCATTCCCGAAAGAGGATTTCCGCCCGATCGTGCTGCTGAAGGTACTTCGTGTAGAGGATCCCCAGCATCATCTGTGCGTGCGGCGCTTCAGAATCTGACGGATAAGCGCCGAGAAATTTCTCGTACGCTGAAACCGCCTGCGGGTATTTCTCCATCGACTTCAACTGTCCGGCGATCTCGAGCATGTTCCGCCTGGACAGGACCTGCGTCGGATCCCTGACCATCAGCGCTTCGTATTTCTCAACGGCCTCGTCGTAGGCGCCGCGCGACAATCGATCTCCGATCTCCTGTCGAAGGCGAAGCACGGCGTCATCGGCGATCGGGACGGCGATCGGGCGTCCGCTGAAAACGGACACGGGCTGTGCGACGCGACCGAACTGGGCCTGCGCCTGCGCATGGGGATCCGACATCATGGTCCGGAACTGCCGGCGCTGGTTGTACCGACGAATCAGCGCCAGGATGTCATACTGATCGCGCGGCAGCGCGTGGACCATCAGCAGCAGAAAACAGAGCGAAAATCCAAACAGGTATCCGGCCAGATGGGCTGAATAGGCGACTGTCGTGTATCCCCCTGAAAACAGGCTTGGGGCGAGGACATTGTCCCAGACAATGATCTTCAACACGATCAACAGCAACGCCTGCACGTGCAGGAGGCGGATGTAGAGAAACAGCCAGCAGAAGACGCTGACGACGCTGTGAGGATAGAGCACCAGATACGCCGTCGTCACACCCGCGATTGCGCCACTCGCGCCCAGGCAGGGACTCGAAGATGTCATCGCGAATCCCACCCCGGCAAAGACGCCCGCCGCGAGGTAGAACAAGAGGTAGGCGACGTTCCCCATCTTGGAATTCACGGCGTTTCCGAATACCCAGAGAAACACCATGTTTCCGAAGATGTGCCAGAAATCCTCGTGGAGGAACTGGTAGCTGAAGAACTGGTACAGGCTCAGGTGTCGAGGCGCCAGGACGCCCCATTCCTTCAGCCGGGCCGCCCACTCGAACAACGGGGTCCGATCCTGTGACGGCGTCGTGATGAGAAACACCATGGCGTTGAGGACAATGAGCCCGACGTTGACGTATGGCGTGCGTCGAACCGGCGCGTCAGTCTTGATGGGAACGAATACGAACAAACCCTGTCTCGCCGCCTCCAGTGGGGTCGGCCCGCCCAGTGGGCCCCGAAAGCACGTGAATCGGAGGCCCCGGGCCGACGCCGGGCGATTCTAGTCGCCTGTCGCCTTTTTTGAACCGCCGCGCCCCCCTCTGAGGGGCGCCCTTGCCGAAAAAGCCGTTCTGTGGCATATTACAGGGTTTCGCCGCCCGGATTGCGCGGCCAGAACTGAGATTTTCGACCTTCGAACGGAGTGAGTCCAGCAATGTACGCGGTGGTTGAGGACGGCGGCAAGCAGTACATGGTCAAGAAGGGTGACACGATCTACCTCGAGACGCGTGATCTCCCCGAGAACACCACGACGATCGAGCTGGATCGCGTTCTGATGGTCGGCGGCGCCGACAGCAAGATCGGACGCCCCCTGGTCGACGGCGCGAAGGTCACGGCGACGCTCGTTAAGCGCGTCAAAGGCCCTAAGCTCGACATCGTCAAATTCCGACGACGCAAGGGCTATCATCTCAAGAAGGGCCATCGACAGAATCACCTGAAGGTGACGATCGACAGCATCTCCGCCTGACGCGGACGGCGACTCGTCGATCCGTCGGCGAGTTCTGGCGCAAACCATCGCGAACGACTGGCCTCGAGGATCGCGAATGCTGTTTCCGCAAGTCAGCCCCATCCAGAAACTGATTCACACACGATCTCTCAGCATGCTGGGAATCGTGTGTTTGCTTGTCATGGCCGGCATGGGGCTCGCCCCTCCGACGATGGCGCCTCCCGTCACGCCAATGACGAGCGCGCCGACGTCCGCATCGAGCGTCTCGCGACCCGCGAAACCCGATCGGCACAGACCGGCCTATTCGACCAGCCGCCCCGCCAACGCGCAACAACCCGGCGCCTCAGATCGCATGCCGACCAGCGGTCCTGATCCGCACCGCCTGCCGAGGTCGACGAATCGAAACCGCAATCGGCGTCTGGGCCGGCCGACATCGCGTCCCGCCCCGATCAGAAATTCGGAACCCGAAAACCCGGAAGCGAGCGAGCCCATCGACTATGGCGACACGGATGTCGTCGAACTGCCGACGGGCGAAAAGGCCTATCGACTTCGATACAAACTCCCGAAGCGTGAAACGCGCTACCTGACCATCGAGAACGACTTCCGCGATCGCGGCGGCATTCCGGGGCTCCTGACCTATTCGGCCGAAGCGGGCTGCCGGATCACGCTCGAACAGAAGTGGGACGACGCAGGGAAATCTCCCGCCCGACGGACCGACAGAAAAGAAACGGACGATTCCAAACACACGTCGAGCCTTTCCTGGCGCGTGCAACGCTACGAAGCGCGGGATCGCGCCCTCGGTACCGAGCACCGGTTTGATACGCTTCGTGACGCCTATCCCGTGGCCGCGATGCGTCGACTCGGAACGGCGAACGGCGCCGTCGTGAACTTCGAGCGTGACGCGTGGAGCGGTGTGGTCAGCCGGCTGAGAATTCAGCCCGGTCGTTCCATTGGCCCCGCCACCCGCCTGAAGCTGTCGAAAACGACACAGAAGTGCCTGCTCGACAACGATCATCTGAACCGACTGTTCGATGACATCGGTCCCCTGATTCTCCCCCGCACGCCCCGAAAGGTCGGCGAGACCTGGACGCGGACGCGGGACAGGATCATCAAGAATTTCGGCAAGTCCGTGACGACCTATCGGCTGACACTCAATCGCGTGACGGAAAACGGCGAAGGCGATCTCCTCGCCGAAGTCGACATCCGGGGCGGCGTCGAGCTCAGGCCCGATCCGATCCCGCCGGCAAACCCGATCAAGCCGAAGAAGAACGCCGCTCCGCGAAACGGAAAGAAGCCGCGTCGCCCTCAGAACAACGACGCGAACAAGCGGCACGAATTCGAGCTCGACAGCGCGACGATCAATGGCGCCTTCGTCTTCAACATCACGCAGGGCATGCTTGTTGACATGACACTGAGACGTGAAAGCGCGATCTCGGCGGACATGGAATCTGAGCAAATGGGCGAGATGTCGCTGGAGAATTCGGAGGCGCATACGCTTCGCGTCAGAACGTCGACCGAGGCGCCGGCGATGCCGATCATCGTCGGCGGCCCGAAGCCGCCGAAGGACGATCCGGCTGATCTGGTGCGGGCGCCGACGCGCACACCGACCAGCGCTCCGGCGACAAACGGCGCCGGAAACGCCGCGAAGTCTCAGGATCGGCGGGCGCTCGCAAAAGACTATGCGGAACGCCGGCGCCAGGCGCTGGAGCGGCTTGAGAAACGGCGGCAGGAGGCCATGAAACGGCGTGGCCTGACGACGCAGCCGGCAACCAGTCAGCCGGCGTCTGAGACATTGACGCCGTCGAAGATTCGCCCCCCGGCAAAGCCCATCCCCAGGGAACTGACGTCACGCCCCGCCCCGGTCCGTCATCCGGCTGTGCGGGCGCGCCCACTGACAACGCAGCCTGCGGATGATTCCGCGCCCTGCGACGACTAGGCTCCGTCTGAAAACTCGATTTTATTTGCAAGAGTGTCCGATGTCAT
>DAOPJV010000091.1:0-18451 GCA_035399845.1 Phycisphaerae bacterium
GCCACCAAAGAGACCGCAGCGTGAGCCTTCATACGCATTCTTCTGAAGGGGTGGGCCACCCATCCGAATCGATGGGCGCTCGTGGTTAGTAAACGCCTTCGACGACCTTGCTCTGGAAGCCTGAGAAAGGTCGCACATTGGCGCAGCCATCCCATGGGTATTTCTCGCAGGGCGGCGTGCGCTTGCATTCATCGCGCTCGAGGAAGCGCGGCATGAAGAACTCTTTGGTGAGCGTCGTCAGTCGGGCGCGGCCCCATTCGCCGTAGCCGACGACTGTTTCCTCATCGTCGAAGTTCACGACCTCGACCATGGCGCGCGGGCAGGGGGGATGGTAGATGATGTCGTAGTTGTCGGCGGGATCGAAGGGCTTGTGGCAGGCGAGGCCCATCAGCGTGTTGCCGTACGTCGGAACGAATTCCGCCTTGCCCTCCAGCAGTTCCTCGCGGGCGAAGCGATGAAACTGCGGTGTCATCTGGGTGCCGCCGCAGAAGACGCCCTTGATGCCGGCCTTCACGAGGGAGACTTTTTCGCAGATCGCCTCGAGCAGCTTCGGCGTCGTGAACATGCACTGGATATTCGGATGCGCCCTCAGGAGCGTCAGGCCCTGCTCGACGACGTGGTCCTTGTACTCGTGCATTTCGTTGACGCGGCCCTTCTTCAGGAGCTTGACGACCCATCTCGGGTCCATGTCGACGCAGAAGCTGATGCCGCCGCGCGTGTGGGCCAGGTGTTCGACGGCCAGTCGCAGGCGACGCGGACCGCTGGGGCCGAGCATGAGCCAGTCGGCGCCCTTGGGGAAGGAGGCGTCGTTCAGCGTTTCGCTGAACATCTCGTAGTCGATGCGGAAGTCGTCGATATTCACGCGGCTCTTCGGGACGCCCGTGCTGCCGCCGGTCTCAAACACGTAGACCGGCTTGTGGGCGAGGCCCTTCGGGACCCATCGCCGGACGGGACCGCCGCGGAGCCACTCGTCCTGAAATCCGCCGAGCTTCCCGAGGTCGTCGTAGCCATGAATCTCGTTGCGCGGATCCCAGCCGAGCTTTGAGGCGTAGTCGAGCCAGAAGGGGCAACCCGTCGCCGGATCAAAATGCCACGCGACGATCTCGCGGACGTGCTCGTCGAGTCGCGTCTTTGCCGCGTTGATGCGCGTGGATAAATCAGGCGTAGTCACAGTCATCTGTTCGGGCGCCCCCAATAATGCGACACGATTTCGCGTCTGAGTTGTCTGGCGCCGCGGCTCAGTTCGCCGTACGCGCGGAGAGTCGCAGGGCGACGATCGGCAGGGCCAGGGCGGCGAGACCGATCAGGACGCCGAGCGTCACATCGCCGACGACGTGGGCCGCGACGGCGTCATGCACGTGCGGATGCGTGTGGCCGACAAACACATGGCTGAAGGCGTGGACAGCGGCGCCGATGGCGGCGCCCAGACCGGCGCCCGATCCGATGACGGACGCGCGATGCGACTTCAGCAGCCACAATGCCGCCAATCCGCCGAGGGCCGTTGTCGCGGCCGAGATCGGCAGCGGGCTCATCATCGAGTGGCCCAGCATGAGCAGGGCGATGACGACGACGGAGAGGCTGAACATCTTCACGAATCGAGACATGACGTTTTCCTCCTGCGGGCGATTGTAGCCGGAAGGCGCCCGCATTTTCTCAGGCAAACTGACGCCCCGCGATCAGTTCGCCCTGGCGGCCGCCTGAGGCTTCGCCTGCGCGCCGGCGGAGATCGCGTAAAGCGTGTTCCGATTCGTAATATACAGCGTTCCGTTGGCGACGACAGGGGACGTATAGACAGAATTCTTCATGTCGTTCGTGGCGATCAGCTTCTTGGTCTTATTGTGGTCGAAGACGAGGACTTCGCCGTCTTCCGTGCCCAGCATCACTTTGCCATCCACGTAATAGGGCGAGCCCCAGATGGCGGCGAATGTGTCGTGGGTCCAGTATTTCCTGCCCGTTTTGGCGTCCAGGCAGTACAGGAAGCCGCTGAGGTCCGACGCGTACATCAGGTCGTCCACGATACAGACGGTCGACATCGATCGCTTGAAATCCTCACCGCCGAGGTGCCATATCTTCCCGCTCTCTGAAATGTCGCCGGTCTTCGTCGCGTCGATGCGATAGAGATGACCGATTCCCTCGCCGTGCTCCGGGTCCTGGCCGACACAGAGGAAGACGTTGTTCTCGTGAATGACGGGCGTGGCGATAATCGCGTTGCGCGTGCCGCGTCCCCCCAGGACCCATTTGCTGTCCTTGGGGTTCATGTCGAACTTCCAGATCATGTCGCCGGTCTTCATGTCCAGACCGTAAACCCAGCCATCCCCCGCGCCGAAGACGACCTGCTCCTTACCGGCGATGACGCCGCAGGCCGGGGAGGACCACTGGCCGTGGAGGACCTTGCCCTTCGTGTAGTTCTTTTCCCAGAGGAGCTTGCCGGTGTTCTTGTCGAGGCAGATGAAGTCCGGGGCGTCGGGCTCAGGCAGATCGAGATGGCCTTCGTCCACACCATTGGACGTGCTCACGAAGATGTAATTCTTCCAGACGACGGGTGAGCAGGTCGCGAGGTTGTGCGGAAACGCGTCCAGTTCATCGATCATGTCGTAGATCCAGATGAAGTCGGCGTCCATCTCCTCTTTGTATGTCTCGTCCGTGTAGGGACCGTCGTTGCCGTTGCGCATGCCTTCCGGATCGGCGCAGATGACCTCGGCGCGATTGCTGACGTAATAGACTTTGCCGTCGCTGTAGCAGGCGGTCGAACAGATGCCCTGTTCCGGCCAGTCGTTGACGCGGCCCGTGGGCAGCTTGTCGTGCGTCGCCTGCCAGAGGAGCTTGCCCGTCTTTTCATCGATGCAGAGCACGACGCCCTTGTCGCCCTCAATCCCGGGGCGGAGATGGCCGTTGTTGTTGGTGCCGACAAAGATCTTTCCGCCGGCGATGACGGGATTGCCGTAGGTCTGAGAGCCGAGCCCGGCCACCCACTTAACGTTCGTTCCCTTCTTGATGTCCCATTTGGCGGGGATGTTCTTCTCGCCGGAAACCATGTTGCGATCCGGCTCGCCGCCCCACATATGCCAGTCGCCCGTGCGACCGCTGATCCTGACCGTCGTGTCGCCGGTCTTCTTCTCCGTGGGTTTCACGTCATCGGCGCGAAGCGACGATACGGCGGCGCCGAGTACCAATGTGACAGACAGCGTTCGAATGAGCGTCATGATCGTTCTGCGTCCTTCCCGGTCGATCCGGAGTTACATGTCGATTGAGATCGTTTCGTCGGTCAATGCCGATCGACGATCGTCACGTGATTCAATGGAGCGATCTATTCGTTCGGATACACTTTGTAATTGTCGAAATAGACCGGCGGTCCGACTTTCGAGGTCTTCGTGCCGTTCGAATAGGCGTAGAGGCCGGGGCTGCCCTCGAAGTGAGGCGACGGATCGCGCATCTGGATACGCCACTCCTTCGGTTCCTCCTCGCCGCGCGGCCAGACTTTGCCGAGCACGAGCGCTTCGTCGCCGACGAGCTCGACGCGCATCTTTGCCGTGTACCAGACATCCGTCTTCCATTCCCACGGGATATCGACACGCAGTCGAGGAATCGGCGCCCAGGTTTCCAGGCGGAGCAGGTTTTCCTGGCCCATCATCCGCATGGCGTATCGCGCGTTGAGCAGGCCCATGTCGGGGCGGACTTTCCGGCCCCGCTCGCGGGGCTGGCCCATCAGATCGCACTGCACGGTATAGCCCGTTCGCAGCGGCGGATTCGTATAGACTTCCATTCGCATGAACGGCGCGCTGGGCTTCTCCTTCGGCGCCAGTTTTTCGAAGACGACATTACCGTCGAGTTCCGTCAACTGCGTCTTGGCGCCGGCGCCGACCCATCCCGGCGGATTCTTCTGGCCCTTCATGTCGTCGAACGTGACGGAGAGCGGCGGTGGCGGGCAGACGCGCACGCGCGACGCCGCCGTGAGGGCGCCGACTTTCAACTCGACGAGGCCGGCGCTGAATTCCGAGGCGTCGGCGGCCGTGAAGTCGAGATCCGACGTCATCTTTCCCTTCACGCCTTTGACGGCCGACGTCACTTTCAGCGGATCGGGCGCGGGGATGCGCTGGCCCTTGTCGTCAAAGAACTGAAGCGCGAACTGGACTTCCTCGTCCGGTTCGATCGTGGTCTCTCCTGGGATGATCAGCATCGTCGCCGGCTTGTCGGGCTGCGGCGCAGCTTCCTTCGCCATCTTCGGCACGGGGATGCGCTGGACGTCCGGCTTCTTCGGGCCCATGCAGAAGGTGCCGTAACGCGTCTGAAGGTAGACACGCCCGTTGGCCACGATCGGGCTGCCGAAGATTTCGTCTACGAAGTTCCCCTTCATGGGCATTTCCACGACGGAGAGTTCGCGGCAGTCGTCACCCTCATCCTTCAGAATCGAGAAGCGACCGTTGACGTCTCCGACGTAGATCACGCCGTCGGCCGTGACTGTGGGCGAACCCTTGCCGACACGACCGCACTCATGCTTCCAGTGCTTCGCGCCCGTCTTCGCATCGAAGCAGTGAAGCGTGGCCGCGTTGTCGTAGACATAGAGCCGGCCATTCGCCAGCGCCGGCGAGCCGTAACCGGCCGTGATGTCCTCCACGCGCCAGATCGTTCCGCTGTCCGTGATATCGCCGGTCCTGCTCCCGTCGATGCAGACAACGGCGCCCATGGCCGTCGACGTGTAGTTCTCTTCGCTGTGCATCGCATAGACGCGATTCTCATCCACGACGATCGATGGGTTGAGGCCTCGCTTCGAGAGCCTGAACGACCAGACGGTTTCGCCCGTGCGAACGCGCATGCCATAGACATAGCCATCGGCGGCGCCGGCGATCAGCAGGCGTTCGCCATTGATGACGGCGACCGCGGGCACGCAGTAGGTCGTATCCAGCGGCGCGCCGCCCGGCTTCGCCCACCAGACGACTTCGCCCGTGCGCTTGTCCATCGCGAGATAGCGATGGGAGGGCGGTCCGTGATTGCCCCAGTTCGTCGAGACAAAGCTGATGATGACTTTGTCTTCGTCGACGATGGGCGTGTGCAGGCGACCGCCATAGCCGCTGACGCGGTTGTACAGCTCCGTCAGGGATTTCTCCCAGACGATGTTGCCGTCGAAGTCGAAGCAGAAGAACTGGCCACCCGTGCCGTGGGCGTAGATGTACTTGGTCTCAGGATCGGAGACGACGGCCGTCCAGCCAAGTCGCTGCTCGACGACGTCCGTGAGGAAGACATTGAAGCGATACTCCCAGATCGTCTCGCCGGTCTCCGCGTTGAGGCAGACGACCTGCTCCCCCAGCGTCTTGCCCGAACCCGCCGGGGCGATGAAGAAGAGGCGCCCATCGAGGAGGACCGGTGTGGTTCGGCCGCCGATGGGTGAGATCCATCGGGTGTTTTCATCACCCGGTTTCCAGCTGGTCACGACGGCCTTTTCGTAGGCCATGCCGTTCTGTCCGGGACCTCGCCAGGCGGGCCAGTCGCTCGCGGAAGCGCCTGACGTTCGAGCGATCGCCAGTGACAGAATCGTTACGAGATACAGGCCGACTTTTCGATGGGTAGTCATGGTGAAGGATGCATCCTTTCCCAGGTATTGAAACACTCTGTCTCGAATCGAACGCAATCGTGCATTCGCCCGACGACCACGCGCAATCGGGTATTCGCCCCGGCCTATGCGGGATCATCCGGTTTGCGGCGGATCAGGCGACGGGCCTTCATTTCGAATCGCGGAAGCGAGCCCGGTGCGACGGCTTCGATGACCGGTCGAAAGCTCAAACGATCGCGTATCGAGTCCATCACGCGCGCCACGAGCGCCGGGGGCTCGGCTGTCGATATCGGCTCAATCAGGATCCGCAATTCCGACATTCCCCGCGCGTCCGTCACTTCCAGCCGAAACTCGGCAATATCGTTGAATTCCCGGAGTATAGCCTCGATTGCCGAGGGGAACACATTGTTGCCGCGTACGACGACCATATCGTCGATTCGCCCGAGGATCCCGCCCACCAGGCGGGCCGATCGCCGCCCGCAGACGCAGGGATCCCGCGTGAGCCGGACCTGATCCCCCGTGCGGTATCGGATCAGCGGCGAGCCCCAGCGTCCCAGGTTCGTGATCACGAGTTCACCCGCGCCGTCGGGACGGATGTCGCCCGTCGACGTGTCCCGCACCTCTGCGATGAATTCCGCTTCATTCACGTGCAGCCCGCCGGGCGCCTCGATGCACTCGAATGCGTAGGGGCCGGTTTCCGTCATTCCCGCGTGGTCGAACACGCGGGCGCCCCAGCCCTGTTCGATTGCCGCGCGGGTCGCCGGAATGCTGCCGCCGGGTTCTCCGGCGACGAACAGACCACGGACGGGCGATGACGCCAGGTCGATTCCCTCTTCGCGAGCGACTTCCGCCATTCGCAGCGCGTACGTGGGCGTGCAGCCGACCAGTGTCACATTGTTGTCGAGCAGGAGCCTGAGCCGCGCCGTCGTTGTCATTCCGCCGGCGGGCAGACAGAGATTCCCCATGGCGACGGCGCTGTCGAAGGCCGCCCAGAACCCGATGAACGGACCGAAGGAGAACGGGAAGATGAATCGATCATCACGTTGAACACCGGCGGCGCAGTAGATGGTCCGCCAGAGTCGCGTCCACCAGTCCCAGTCCCGCTGGCGATCCAGCCAGCGCATCGGCACGCCGCCGGTCCCCGATGTCTGATGGAATCGAACGAAGTCGCTCAGCGGATAGCTGAAGTTTCGTCCGTAGGGCGGATGGGTCCGTTGGTCGACCTGCAGTTCGTCGCGCGTTGTGAGCGGAAGAATCGACCAGTCGTTCGCCGCCGCGTCGAGATCGATGCCGGCGAACTTCTCTCGATAGAAGGCGTTGTCCGGAAGAATCTCATCCAGCATTGCCTGGAGCTTCGCGCGTTGCACGATTCGAGTTCCGGCGGCGTCCAGCGTTTCCAGCTTCTCGTCTGCGAAAGGCATGGGGGCCATTCTAGACGCCGTCGTCCGGAGGCCCAAGCCTGCGGCCTCAGCAGGTGCGGGCGAACCAGGCGACGCTGAAGAAGATGGCGATCGGTATCAGGCTGGTCAGGACGAAGACGATGGCCGGAATCATCCAGGATTTGGGGATCGGGATACCGTGGCGAGGACGCCTGGCGTACTTGATGACGGGAGGCTCGTTGTCTCCGGGCGGCGGCGCCATGTGGCCATCGTACGATTCGGCGTTGAGCCGACAACGCAAAGGGGCGGCGTCTGCGCGGTGTGCAGCCGATGGCTGATCGTGATTTCGCGGAGGCAAGCCTGCGGCTGACGATCAGCCGTGCATGGTTGCGGCGGCGAAGTCACGTCGATGGGAACGCGTCAGCCGAAGCCACACCCGACGGGACTTCGACAGAAGCGCCCACAGGTACAGGCGCCGCGTCAGCAACAGCGCCAGCAGGGCGCCGGCGGCGGCGTCCGAAAGGTAGTGCATGCCCGGCAGTACACGCGCCAGGACGACGAGAATCGTCGGTCCCCACGCAACGTAGCGAAGGCGTGGAAATACAAATCCGACGATGAGGCTCAGTGCGGTCGCTGTCGCGACTTCGCCTGACGGAAGACCGACGCCTTTCGCCGTGAAACCGACATCGTGCAACGATCGAAACGTCAGCGCCGAGTCGGCCTGGTTGGGGCGGGCGCGGCCGATGCCGCATTGCAGACCGTGGGCGATGAGCGCGACAAAGAGGACGGCCAGCAGGGCGGCGTTCGCCTTGCGGAAGCCGCGACGCGCGAAGGCGAAGATGATGAAGTAGCAGCAGACGCCGCCAGCGATATTCGGCCAGAAGCGGGCCAGATTCCAGAAACCGATCGTCTGATGGTAGGCGTCCGCGTCAAAGGGGGTTGACGTGTTGAACTTGAGAGAGACGGTCTCGTAGAACCAGCGATCCGCGCCCGCCAGTCCGATTGCACAGATTGCCAGCAGCAGGAACGCGATCAGGATTCGAACACGACTCCGCCCTGAACTCGCGACGGCGCCGTCTTGTGATCCGCCATCGGCGGTGGATGATTTTCGAGATTGTCGGCGCCTGTTGTTAATAGTGCGTCTCCCTGGCCGAGGTGTTGCGCGTCACGCCCTGGTATGCGTCCGACACGAAGAGCGTCCATACCTGGAAGGGGACATCGCCGACGCGATACTCGATCGTGCGCATGACGCGCAGGTCCGGCATGGCCTCGCGCAGCATCGCCCCCTTGTCGCTGCTTTCACTGGGGAACGTTCCGACGTAGAGGCAGGCTCGGCCGATGAAGCGATCCGCGTTGTCGATCGGGTTCTCCCAGAAGTCGTACTGACACAATCGATCACCGAGAACGGATTGAAGGCAGTACACGTCGGGCCGCCCCGGCGTGTAGAAGGCGATCTCGCTGGCGACCTGGTAGTCGTCTGTCAGCACGATGGGTCGTCGTCCGTCGGATTCCAGCAGGCCGATTACATCGCCGACGGCTGCGCCGAGCTCGCGCCATCCGCGCAGTCGGGCGGCGGGATCGTACTTGGCGGCCGGCGTGAGTTCCCAGGGCGGCGCTCCCACGGCGAGGCGACTAAATACGGGCGCCAGGAGATCCGTTCGCCGACCCACGCCCGAAATGAGGAAGCCCAGTGCGACGCCGACGGTTGCGAGGGTCCTGACGCGTCGCTGCGCGATGGTGTTTCGCGGGACGCCGACAATCCAGTATGCAATCAGCACGGCGCCGGTCAGGATCGCCGGGGCCGGCCAGTTGGGTTGCACTTTGGTGACAAAGCTGAATCCGAGGAACACGCAGAATACGACAAGTGTGGAGATTGTGACGAACGAATGCGCCACGCCGGTTCCGGCGCAGGCGCCGGACTTTCGCATCAGCGCCCAGACAATCAGTGTGACGAGAATGGCGACCCAGATCGGATTGCTGACACCGAACTGCGCCGCCAGGAATTCGATCGGACCGCGAAGCTGGAATCCAGCGCCGTCGGACACGCCCGCCTGCCCGGCGACGTGTCGAAAGCTGACCCATTGATGGGCGGCGTTCCAGAGGACAATCGGCGCCAGGCCCGCAAGTCCGATGACGCCGGCGATGACGGAGGTTCGCGTCAGTAGTCTTCTGCGGAGGTCCGCTCGGCTGAGGATGGCGACGCCGATGACGAGATACAGCAGGACCATCGTGTACTTGGCGAGAATGCCGACGGCGACGAGCAGTGCGGTCCCGATCCACCAGCCGAGGTCGTGATTGCCGCGGATCGCTTTCACAACGAAGACATGCGCCCAGATCCAGGCGCACAGGAATGGGGCGTCGATTGTCATCAACACGGCGCCGACGGTGAACATCGGCGTGGAGGCGCAGACGAGCAGCGCCACGAGGGCGCCGCGCCAGGACAGCCCGATCTCGCGTGAAAGCGCAACGACACCGACGGATGTGAGAACCGAGAGCAGGATCGCCGGCATTCGAACGACGGCGGCGGGATCGATGGAGGCGTTCGGCGCCAGCAGTTCCGTGAGCCAGCGGCCCGACGCGATGATACAGGCGACCAGTGGTCCCTTGCTGTAATAGCTGATGTCGAGATGGCGTGACCAGTCCCAGTAGTGGGCTTCGTCACCGCTCAGGTCGAGCGGGCATCGGACCAGGACGTAGAGGAGATTGATGACGACGCCGATGAGGATGACGGCGATGCACGCGAGCTTGTAGCGCGATTCTGACTGGGCGACCTCTGTGTCGCCAGCGATCAGAGAGGACTCAGCCGCCGGTTGTGTTGCCGCCATGCCTGCGTTCTCCCGGCTGCGTGAGCGAGGCGTCCTTCACGCGGCGCGTGACGCGAATCGCCATCGGCTGGATCACACCATCCTTCAACGCGCCTTTTCCGACGGCGCGATCACCGACCACGAGATCCGACAACCTGGCCGGGGCGCCATCAATTGTGATCTCGCAGGCGTCGTCCACCTGCGCGACGATGGGATAAGTCCTGCCGTCCCTGGGATGAATGTACTCGGCCCTGACCTGCGACTTCGGGATGTCGATGGCCGTGATGCGCACGTCGACGTTGTCGCGGATTCGCGGTCCCCCGGACTGGAGGCCGAAGGCGTAGTAGCAGGCGGCGGCGACGCCGATGGCGACGATGGCGACCGGCGCTCTCCAACGTTGGCTTGAGCTGGCTTCAGTCATGCAGGGTTGACGATATCGCTGTGCTTGGCAATCTCAATGCGTGATCAGCGCAACAATCAATGTTGTTTTCGCTAAGAAACACATAGAGAGTGACATAACTCGGGTCAATCGCGGTGTTTGCAATTCGATTGGACGGTGTGGCGCGTGGGCGTTGATGAACGAAATGTAATTGGACGCGTTGTGCGAGCACGCATGTTTTGCAGTGGGACTCCGGACGGCGTTGAAACCTGGTTTCGCCGTGCGTTCGGTATCAGCGTTAATTCAGCGCATGAAAGAAGTCGGACAGGGCCATCGACGCCAGGATTCCCACAAACCCGATCGAGATGACGGAGACAAGAACCTTGAACCAGATCGGCGCGTCGGCGTCGTGGTTCGCAGTCGCCGGTCCGGCGTAGTCGAGCGACTGGGGCCTGTCCTTTTTCGATCCGCTCATTGGGCTTCCATGTCGGTGTCGCCTCGCCACACGAGGACTCGACGATAGCGACGCTGGTTGGGGTCCTCAACCAGCTGAGGTCGCGGGACCCAGACGATTCTTCAACCCGGCGGAAGGGCGGACCGATTCCGCGAAAATCCAAGTCCTGCAACCTGAGTCCAATGTCAGGCCTGTTTTCTCGACGGCAGGCGGTATCCGGCGTTTGGTTGTCTCGATCGCAAGCGCCGCGTGAGCCGAGTGTTCGATCGCTGCCGGGGTTGCCGATTGGCATTCGGATTGTATCGTCTGGACTAAGCGAGTGATGGATCATTCGTCCAACGTGTGTCGCGGCGCTGCGCTGCAGCGTCCTTCCCTGGTCGGGGGGCGTGGCTTGCGAAATCAAATGAATCTCAGCCAGAGTCTGTGTGTGTGGAGCGTCGCCGTTGCGTTGGCGGCGGCCGCCGTTCGGGCCGAGTCCGTGAGGACCTATCGCACTGAGACGCCGCTCATCGAACTGCAACAGCGGTTCGTCGATATGCGATTCGGCATGTTCATCCATTTCAACATGGCGACGTTTCAGGATCGGGAGTGGGGCGATCCGGCGGGGCCCGTCGAAGCGTTCAGTCCCACGGGCCTCGACACGGATCAATGGGCGACTGCGGCCAGGTCGGCTGGTATGCGATTCGGCTGCCTGACGACCAGGCATCACGACGGCTTCTGCCTTTGGCCCACGAAATCCGGGGGCGACAGCGTTGCGATGACATCGCACAAGACTGACGTTGTGCGGGCGTACGTCGATTCATTTCGCAAGGCGGGGCTGAGCGTCGGGCTGTACTACTCGATCCTCGACCTTCGCGGTGACGTGCGCCACTTCAATGTGACACCGGCGAAGATCGAGCGCATCAAGACGGAACTGACGAAGCTTCTCACGAACTACGGCGACATCAGCTTCCTGATTTTTGATGGCTGGGATGCGCCCTGGAGCCGGATCTCCTACGACGAAGTCCCCTTCGATGAAATCTACGCGCTCGTGAAACAACTCCAGCCGAACTGCCTGATTTCGGAGCTGAACGCCAGTCAGTATCCGCCCTCGGCGCTGTTCTACACGGACATCAAGTCCTTCGAGCAGAACGCGGGCCAGGAACTGCCGAGGGAAAGCGAACTGCCCGCATTGTCGTGTGTGACGCTGACAAACGGCTGGTTCTGGAAGCAGGGTGACGAGAACCGACCGCTGAAGTCGGCCGAGCAGGTGGTCGACGCGTGGCTCCGTCCGCAGAACGAACGACACTGCGTGCAGATCTGCAACGCCGCCCCGAATCGCGAGGGGCGCCTGGCGCCCAACGTTGTCGCCCGACTGAAGGAGATCGGCGAGCGTTGGCGGCATGAGGGCCCCATGTCGAAGCTCAGTCCGGCGACTGTGATCACGACGCGGAATCTCGCGGCGCGGCGGCCGATTCACGCAGGCGAATCGCCGGACACGCGCGGCCCGGACCTGGTGAACGATGGCGACTTCGGGAATTCGTGGTACCTGCCCTCGGGTCGCGACGAGGGCTGGATCGAGGTTGAGCTGCCGGCGGGCACGTCGTTCAACACGCTCGTTCTTTCCGAGCCCGTCGGACGCTGGGGGGACTATCGGGCGAGCCGAATCCGGCGAATTGTGTTTGAAGGCGCGTCGGACGGGGGCGCTTGGCGTGAACTGGCGACGACAGACGATACGTCGCCGGTCCGTGTGATCCCCATACCGCGGACGACGGCTCGGCGCGTTCGGATTCGCCTGATCGCAAGCGCCGATACGCCGCATGTGTCCGAAGTCGGGATCTACAACGAACCCGATCGAAAACTGTCGAGCGCCCCCGAATAGGCGGGGGTGAAGCCTGCGATGCGCCGCGTCGCGCCATTGCGATGTTGAAAGGAAGATCTATGAAGCTGTTCCGTGGACGCGCGGGTTCGGATCGATGGTTCGTTGGTTTCGGAGTTCTCATGCCGATGATGTGCGTCTCATTTGTGCGCGCCCAGGAGGCGCCTGAGGCGGCGGGCCTCGCATCGACTGTCGCGGAGTCGCGCATCGACGCGCTCATCGATCGAATGACGCTCGAAGAGAAAACGACGTTCCTCTACGGCGAGAGCGGCATGTCGCTGCGCGCCATTCCGCGACTGGGGATTCCCAGTCTGAAGCTTGCCGACGGTCCGCTGGGGCTTGTCGGCTCGCCGGCCACCGCGTTTCCGGCGTCCATCGCCCTGGCCGCGAGCTGGGATCTCGATCTCGCGTCTCAGTTTGGCGCCGCCATGGCCCGTGAATGGACGAACAAGGGGCGACACATGTGGCTCGGTCCGGCGTTCAATATCATTCGCCTGCCTCAGAACGGTCGCAACTTCGAGTATTACAGCGAGGACCCGTTCCTGGCGAGCCGTTTCGCCGTGTCCGTGATACGCGCCGCGCAGGCGAATGGCGTCATTGCGTGCGCCAAGCATTACGTGGCCAACAACCAGGAGCACGATCGATTCAATGTCAATTCAGAGGTCGACGAGCGCACGCTTCGCGAGATCTACCTTCCGGCGTTCGAGGCGGCGGTGAAGGAGGGCGGCGTCTATTCCGTGATGTGCGCGTACAACAAGCTCAACGGACCCTGGTGTTCGAACAGCGCGTGGTTGCTCCAGCAGGTGCTGAAAGACGAATGGGGCTTCCGGGGATTCGTTGTTTCCGACTGGGGCGCGGTCCATGAGACGATCGGACCGGCGAACCACGGACTCGACCTCGAAATGGACACGGCAACGCCGACGGGCGTCTTCTGGGGACACGGCAAGCTGCTCGAGGCCGTGAAGTCGGGCAAGGTCACGGAGGCGGCGATCGATGAGAAACTGCGACGCATTCTGCGCGTGATGATTGCGGCGGGCGTGATGGAGCGGCGCGGCGAGGCGGAGGATGTCGACCTCGTGGAGCATCGCGCTCTGGCGAGGAAGATCGCGGCCGAGGGCATCGTGCTCCTGAAGAACGATGACAATCTGCTGCCGCTCGATCGAAAGGCCGTTTCGACGATTGCCGTGCTGGGCCCCAATCACGCCGTTGCGCGCATGGGGGGCGGCGGCAGTTCGCACGTCGCCTCGAGGTACAGCGTCAGTCCGCTCGACGGAATCCGGAACGTCGGCGGGGCGAGCGTGAACGTGGTCGGCGTCGCCGGCGTCCTGTCCGCGGATCAGTATCCGCCGACGCCCGCGGCCTGGCTGTCGACGCCGTCGGGCGAAAGCGGTGGTCTGAAGGCTGAGTACTTCAACAACATGAAACTGGAAGGCGAACCGGTTCTGACGCGCAAAGACGCGACGGTCGACTTTCACTGGGGGAACGCCGCTCCGGCGCCGGAGGTCAGCGCCGATCGATTCTCTGTGCGATGGACCGGCAGGCTGACAGTCCCGACGGGCGGCGACTGGGAAATCGGCCTGGCAAGTGACGACGGCTCGCGCCTCTACATCAATGGCGAGCGCGTGATTGATGAGTGGTACGATCACGGTAACAAGATGGTGTCCATCCGGCGGAAGTTGACGGCGAATGAGCCGGTCGATATCCGAATCGAGTATTACGAGAACGGCGTGGACGCCAACGCGGTCTTCGTGTGCCATCAGGATGACTTCAACGACGCCGTCAGGGCGGCGAAGGCGTCTGATGTCGCGGTGGTCTTCGTGGGGCTCGACGCCAGCCGCGAGGGCGAAGGGTTCGATCGGGCGAGCATCGACCTGACGTCATCCGAATTGGCGTTGATCAAGGCCGTCCGAGCGGCGCAGCCAAAGACCATCGTTGTCATCGTCGCAGGTTCGCAGGTTGGATTCGATCCGTGGCTCGATGAGATCCCCGCGGTGGTCCAGGCCTGGTACGGCGGCCAGGAAGCGGGTAACGCCATTGCGGATGTGCTGTTCGGCGATGTGAATCCGAGTGGCCGACTGCCGATGACGTTCGTTCGGAAATGGGCCGACCATCCGGCCGCCAGAACTTATCCGAACGGAAAGTACACGGAGGGCCTGAACGTCGGCTATCGCTACTTCGATTCGGCGGAGGTTGAGCCGGCGTTTCCGTTCGGGTTCGGTCTGGGCTACACGACATTCGCCTACAGCGATCTGTCCATCGACAGGACTTCGCTGGCGAAGGACGGAAAGGTCATTGTGTCTTTCGAGGTCAGGAATGTCGGCGAGCGATCCGGCAAGGAAACGCCGCAGGTCTATGTTCGCGATGTCGAGTCATCGGCGCCGCGGCCGCGGAAGGAGCTGAAGGGCTTCGCCAAAGTGGATCTGGCGCCCGGGGCGTCGCGGCGTGTGTCGATCACGCTCGATTCGCGATCCTTCGCGTTCTATGACGGCGCCGCGCATGCCTGGCGCGTCGAGCCGGGCAGATTCGAGATTCTCATCGGCGCGTCCGCTAGTGACATACGTCTGAAAGGGGCATTTCAGCACCCCTGACGGAAACGTGTC
Source organism: Phycisphaerae bacterium (assembly GCA_035399845.1). GTDB lineage: Bacteria > Planctomycetota > Phycisphaerae > UBA1845 > UTPLA1 > ECT2AJA-110-A. The sequence goes on from DAOPJV010000091.1 coordinate 15,023, forward strand.
GCTGAGAAAAGTCCGACCGGCGTCCGGCTTTCGCCCGTTGTGAGCAGGTCAGCGACCACTTCACCGACAAGTGGCGCGAACTTGAAGCCGTGTCCCGAGAAGCCTCCGGCGATGATGACATTCCTGTGCCGAGGATGGCGATCGAGGATGAAGTGATCGTCCGGCGTGTTTGTGTACATGCAGACGGCGTGGTCGAGCAGGGGACCATCGGCGTTCGGCGCGTGTCGGCGGATGTACGCTCGCACGTCGGCCTCGTCCTCGGGGCGAAGCGAGCGATCCACGGCGTCGGGCGTTGAGATCTCGCCGCCGTGATGCCGGCCCAGCTTGAGCCCCTCATCCGCCATGGCCGGGATGCCGTAGTACGCTTGATCGCCCGTGAAGTGTATGAAGGCCGGCATGCGATCGTGGCGACAGAGCGACGGGTCTTTGGGTTTCCACCAGAGCTGAACCTGACGTTCAACCTGCAGCAGCGCGCCGATTTCACTTTCAAGTTCGCCGAGCCACGCGCCGGCGGTCACGACGAGGTTCTTCGCGACGAATTCATCCGTATCCGTCCTGACTCGGACGTCGTTCGCTGTTGCGCTCCACGAACGGACTTTCGTTGACCAGCGGAAGTCGGCGCCCTGTTGCGCGGCGAAACGCGCGTGCAGTTCGATCGCCCGCTCCGGCAGGTGAAACCCGCCATCCGTTTCAAAGACGCCCACATCCGCATCCTCTGGCGCAAATGTCGGCCAGCGGCGCCGGATCTCGCCGGCATCGACGATTTCGTGCGGCAGCGCGTGTTCAATCGCGCATTGGCGCACGCCCTGAATGCAGGCGTGTTCAGCCGGTCCCATGTTGAGGACGCCGCAGAAGAACAGGAGTTGCTCGTCGGACTCCGCCTCCAGTTCGCGCCACAACGCGTAGGCTCGATGCAGCATCGGGACGTAGCGAGGATCTTCAAAGTACGCCTTGCGAATGACGCGAGCGCGACCATGTGAGCTGCCGCGATCGTGTGCGAGCGTGAACTGTTCCAGCACGAGAACGCGAAGACCGCGGCGGGCGAGATGGCGGGCGCAGGCGGCGCCCATGCCGCCCGCGCCGATGATGATCGTGTCGTACGTCGTCATGTTCGCCAATGTAGCGATGCGATGGGGGGATCGACAAGGGAGGGAAGGAGATCACGCCAAAACTGAAAACCGAAAAGCCGAAAGCCGAAAGAACCGGGTGGCCCACGACTTCAGTCGTGGGGGCGCGACGATACAAGTGTGGAGGACCCGTCAATTCTTCCCATCGTGTCGCGACGTCCCGGCGGCGCGTTACCACGCAAGCTGATCGATCAGGTCCGGTCGGATCCAGCGGGTTGCGTGATCCGTCGCGACGAGACACCAGGTCTCCGGCGTATTTCGTTTCCGTAGATTCTTGCGGGAATACAGGCGTTCGCTGTCCACCTGTGTGAATGCGGCGTCATACCATCCCTGCTCCAGCTCCGTTTCACTGATCGCCTCATCACTGTCGACGCACTGGCAGAGAACATGCGACCGCCTCCAGGTTTCCCAGTGCTCAAAGGCGCAGACGCAGCCCACTGGTGTGATCATCTGTACGAACGGTCTTTCGTCGAACTCGGACTTCCAGTCCCATTGAGGAATCGGAATCTCCTGTCCCTCGAAGGTCAGGGACTCGACGCGCCCAAGGCAGACAGGGCAATGGAAGGGCTGATACGAGAAGTCGAGTCGCCATCCATTGATCGACGTGATCGTGTGCGATCGATGGATGAACCAGACGTAATACCCAACTCCGATCAGACACACGAAGAGACCGGCGGTATGTCGCTTCCTCCACTTCATGTTCAAGCCCTCCCGTGGATGGCATGACAGTACAACGTGCGGTGTCGTTATATCATTCGCATGGCGTTTCGCAATCGAACGGCCGGGGACCGATGCGATGCCGCGGGGGCCATGGCTTCAGCCGAGGCGGGCGCGATGATGATCGCTCGTAAACGCCAGTAGCGCCCATGCAGGGCTCGAATGAGGTGTCGGTTGGCAGAGTGGGCCGCGTCAGGCCTTGTCGCGGCTCTCCAGCTCCATTCGCCGCAGCCGATAGCTCATGTCTTCCGCGATGGCGCGATTGGCGTTGATCAGGTCCGCCACGATGCCCGTCAGGAACATCTGGAAGCCGGCAAGCAGCAGGATCGCCGCGAGGATCAGTGACTGCGTGTGTTCCGTCGGCAGTTTGCCGTGGTTGTCCACGAGCCAGATCCAGATGAATCGAAATCCGATCATGAATCCGACGCCGAACGTGATGAGACCGGCGGTGCTGAAGATCTTCATGGCGCGATAGGAAGAGTACACGCGCAGCATGATGCCGCCCGAGCGCGTCACGAAGACCCAGAAGTTTGAAAAGAGGCGGCTCTCGCGCAGCTTCTCGTTCGTGCGAATCGGGACGCTGACTGTCACGATGCGCTTGCGGCCCGCCTGGATGACGTGGTCGACCGTGTGGTCGAAATCCGTTGAGAAGGCGACGCGCATCGCCGCTTCGCGCGTGTAGGCCTTGAACCCGCTCGGCACGTCGGGCACCTCGAGGTTGGCGAGCCTGCTGACAACGCGGCTGCCTGTCTTCTGAAGGAACTTCTTCATCGGCGAGAAGTGCTCGACCTTGTCCGGCTCGCGGTCGCCGATGACGAGATCGGCGCGGCCCTCGAGGATCGGCTTCACGAGTGTCGGGATGTCGCCGCCGTAGTATTGGTTGTCACCATCGGTGTTGATGATGATGTCGGCGCCGTTGCGCAGGCAGAAGTCCATGCCCGCCGCGAAGGCGTGGCCGAGACCGCGATTGCCGGGGAAGCTGATGATGTGATCCGCGCCGTATTCCTTCGCGATCTCGACGGTCCGGTCTGTGCAGCCGTCGTCAATGATGACGATTTCGACCTTGTCGATGCCTTCGACCTGCCGCGGAATGTCCCTGAGCGTGGCTGGGAGCGTGCCTTCCTCGTTGAGGCACGGAATCTGGATCATCAGCTTCATCGCGTTCCTTCCTGCGTGATGGCCGGGCCCGTGAGTGTCGCAGTCCGTGCGACAGGCGAATCCACCCGGTCAGGAGGGGTAGTGTGCCAAGGAGGGGCGGGTTGGGCAACAATTCATTTGGTGATGTGGTGAGTTGTGATTTGGCGATTTGGGGATGTGGGAATCAGGGAACATGGCGCCATCGGGGGCGTGATTCGGCCAGGTGACGACTTGGCGATCCGAGCCACGCGCGTCAGCAAGTGGGCGGGCGTCGCCGGATTCGCGGTTCCCTCATGATTGATTCGTGACGCCGGCCTGGCCGTCTGGGATTGGCGCGACGCCCGGAGCAATCGCGTTGTGTTTGGTCGCGCGTTTGAGCGTTTCGCATCGATCGGGATACGTGCGGCTGGATCGCGCCGCGCGACCGACTCCCTGACGGTCGCGGCTC
>DAOPJV010000092.1:0-18163 GCA_035399845.1 Phycisphaerae bacterium
ATTGCAGTCGGCGCTCGACTCGTCGGAGATTTCGCACTCATCGAGCCCGCCCGTGCCGTTACAGTCGTTGTCAGCAACGGCGCCACCGACCGTCCAGACCGGATCGGCGCTCTCGACGGCGTCCGTCCCCCCGAGAACACCCGCCCGCATCATCGAGGATTGATCAGCCGCAAACTGGCCGGCGCCGTCGTCGAACTTCCAGTAACCCACCAGCCCCGGCGACTGCCCCGAAGGCGACAGGTTCATGTTCCAGCTGATTTCCGACTGCGTTCGCGCCACGTTCCAGATGCGAAGCTCATCCACGGCAATCTTGGCGTAGGCGTCGCTCGACCACGGGCTGCGCCCGATGTAGTTGCGCGTGCGCACGACATTCAGTGGAGCGTAGAGCGACCCCGAACCGACGAGGCCGCCATTCATGTAGATTTCCCCCGTTGTTCCGCGCACGACGAACGCCATGTGCGTCCACTGATTCAGCGAAATGGCGACACTCGACGTGACTTTGGGTGGCCCCGAACCGGTCCCTGACACAACCTGCAAAGTCGGCTTGCCGGAATTCGCGTCTGACAGCGCGATGATGACGTTGTTGTTCGGCGTACCGTTTGAGAAATCCAGAAGCCGCGTCCAATAGCCGACCTGGTGAACATTCACCCACGCTTCAACCGTAAAGTCCCCGTCAAACCACACGTCGTTCGGCATCTGGATGTAATCATTGACGCCGTCGAGTTCCAGCGATTGATTGTCAGCCACGAGTTCGCAGACATCGAGTATTCCGTTCTCGTTGCAATCCTCTGCGCCCTCGGCGATATCACAGTCGTCGGGAACACCGTTCGCGTTGCAGTCGTTGTTCGTGACTTCGCAGTCGTCGGGAATCCCGTTCGCGTTGCAGTCGTTGTCGACCAGCTCGCAAAGGTCAGGAATCGCGTTGGCGTTGCAATCGCCGGAATTCTCAAGATAGATTTCGCAGAGGTCGCTGACGCCGTTGCCGTCGCAATCTCCGCGACCGCCGGGTTCGCAATCGTCCGGCGTTCCATTTTCATTGCAGTCGAGGCTGGTCCCATTGGCAAAGTCGCACGCGTCCAACACGCCGTTCTCGTTACAATCGGTCACCGGAATCGGCGACGCGATGGTCGACCATGCCGGATCACGATCATCGCCGACGGGCAGATCATCATTCCCCAGAAATCCGTTGTTGTGGTACGGAGACGCATCGAATACCTGCTGTCCGACGCCTTCGTTGAAGCGCCAACAGCCGACGAGCCCCGGCTCATTTCCCATCAATGGTCTGAACATCGTGTCAACGAGCTGATCCCGGCTGCGGGCAATATTCCAGATGCGAACGTCGTCAATCAGACCGTCGAACCGCTCACCACCGCTCAGGTAGTTACCGATACTGAGGTCCGAGACGGAAAGGCCCAGCGGGCCGACAGCCGCAACCTCGTCCTTCAGAACACCGTCGACAAAAACCCGGACGAAATTCCCGCTCGCCGAATAGACGCCGGCAACGTGATGCCACGATCCGAAATAGGTCGACGTTGGCACGGTATCCGTCGGGAACGCGGAACCGAGCGATCCATTCCCGATTCGGAACTGGATTCGGGCGTTGCTGTTCTGCTGAAACGAGAGTATGTAGCCCGCGCCGTTGAAGGGCGCATGCCGAACGATGCGGCTGTGTGTTGACCCCGCGGAATCCGGGCGAATCCACGCTTCGACCGTCAATTCGTCGACGGGCCTGAGATCCGGACTGTCGGGAACCCGTACCAGGTCATTCACCTGCTCAAAATCGAGCGCGTAGTTCGCAACCTGCACTTCGCAGATGTCCAGCACATCGTTGTGATTGCAGTCGCCATCCGACAACTCGCACGCGTCCGGCACGCCGTTGTTGTCGCAATCGACGCCGGCGCCGAGATGGAATTCGCAGAGATCACTCGTTCCGTCGCCGTCGCAGTCGCTTTGCCCGCCCGGCTCGCACTCATCGGGAACGCCATTTTCGTTGCAGTCGATGCTGACGCCGCTTGAGATATCGCAGGCGTCCAGGACGCCGTTGTCGTTGCAGTCGTCGAGGACCTCGCCCGTGTCCGACAGCAGCCAGGTGGGATCTGAGAATTCGATCGAACCGCTGACGCCCAGGGTACCATCGTTCGCCATGCCGGAAGCGTCGAACGCCGTCTGGCCATAGCCTTCATTGAATCGCCATCGGCCGAGCAGATCCGACGGACTGGGTTCGAAGATCGACAGCATATTGTCAACGATCTGCTGCTGACTCCGATAGGAGCTCCACAGGCGAACGTCGTCGATCTCGCCGACGAAGCCCATCCAGCCGGCGCCCAGACCGTCCCAGTTGTTGGAGGCGCTGTGCCCCATGCCGATCTGGTTGTGCGTCATGTTGAGCTGATTGATCGTGCCCGCCAGCACGCCAACAAGCTGTCCATCCAGGTACATCCGCTGCGTATTCACATTCGCAGCCAGGGCGACATGATGCCACTGGTTGTCATCCACCGCTGAAGCGCTCGTGATGATGGAGGCGGCGGAGCCCATGTAGAACTCGCCGCGCAACAAGCCGTCCGTTCCGACATAGACGGCGGGCGTGTAGTTGGAAGGCGCCGTCGGGAATGGCTGATTCTGGTAGCCGAAGATGACGCCGCTCGCCGACGTCCGGAACCAAGCCTCGAAGGTCAACGTCGTGCGTGAATGGACGAGGTCCTGCGGAATCGTCACGAGATCGTTCCCGTCGAACGCAAGCGCGCGGTTCGCCAATTGGCCGTCGCACTCATCGGGCCGTCCGTTCCCGTCGCAATCGACGCCGACCAGACCGTCGCCGTCGGGATCGAGCGGATCGAGATCGCAGTCGTCCGGGACGTTGTTGCCGTCGCAGTCCGGCTCGCAATCGTCAGGCACGCCGTTTCCATTGCAGTCGGCGCCGTCCAGCTGGCAGGCGTCGGGAATATTGTCGTCGTTGCAGTCCAACGCTGTCCCAAGATAGAACTCGCAGAGATCGCTCACGCCGTCGTCATCACAGTCCCCGAGTCCGCCGGGCTCACAGTCGTCGGGAACGTCGTTTTCGTTGCAGTCCTCGCTCGTTCCCGAGGCGATATCGCACTCATCAAGGACGCCGTTCTGGTTGCAGTCGGCGTCGCCGCTGAGCTCGATGATCGCCGGCCGAGGCGTCGATGCGGGAACATCGTTCCAGTCGCCCGGAACGTAAACACCCTCCGCCTGAAGCGCAATGATCGCATTGTCTTCGGTCCCGATGTCGTTGGGTTCCCCGGAGCCCCAGCTCGTGAAGGTCACCGGTTCAGCGCTGAGCCATACCCAGACGCCCTCCGACGCGGCGTCCGTGAAACCGATATGCGCCTGCGTCGCCGTCGTCAGCGGCGCAAACGTATCCACGAGCCACTGGTTTTCCTCAGCGCTGCGAATCGTCACGAGTTGGCCACCAAGTGACTCGGCAAGCGTCTTCGCCGACGCCCAGGTTGTCGTCGGCGCCAGATAGTAATGATGACCGTTGATCGGTGAACGGACGACCGGACTGAGACCGGCCAGCCCTTCCAGAATCTCGCATTCATCGGGAATCAGATTCGTGTTGCAGTCGGCGCTCAGCCCGCAGCCGGCAATGTTGCAGCCACCATCCCCCGCTTCGCAGCTGATATCACACTCGTCGGCGATGCCGTTCCCGTTGCAGTCCTCACACTCGTCGGGAACACCGTTGACATTGAAGTCGTTGTTGACGAGCTCGCACGCGTCGGGAACGCCGTCGAAATTGCAGTCATCAATCGTGTTGACCCGGAAGGTGAGGACGAAGGCCCCGCCCGGCAGTCCGTCGCCCGTCGGCAGTGGATCGCCACCGCCGATGGTCCCGGGATAGTCGCCATCCAGAGAAAATCCTGACGTGTTGACGACGGCGTCTGACAGCGCAAGCCGATAGGCGTCATCCGTCATCGGACTCAACGGCAGGATCGACAGTGCTCGCATCGGTTCGCTGTAGAGCGAGCTGTACGGCACGGCGATGTCATCCGCGTTGCCGATCACTCCGTCAGGTCCGGCCGACGTGAGCGCCATGTTCGCCGGGACCAGCGAATTCGGGTCCATGTCATCATCGAACTGAACCAGGATCGAGCCGGGATAGAGAATGACGGGGCATTCGTCCAGCGCGGGCGTCAGGTCCACGACCCTCGGCGACGTTGTGTCAACACGGAACGGGCTGACGAGCACACCGCCCGGCAGCGCGTCACCATTGGTGTCGACGGCGATCTCGTCGTCGCCCAACAGCACAGTCGACGCCATCAGGATCAGGGGCGCCTCGGACACTTCCCACTGAGCGCTCCCTCGCCCGCCGAGGTAGTTGTTCTGCGACATGTCGATCAGAGAATTTCCGGCGCCTTCGTCCAGCGGATAATAAACCAGCAGCCCCGCCTCATTTCCGGCGAGCGGCGTATGCATGCCCGCCCGGATCTGCGCCTGTGTCCGCGCGACATTCCAGACTCGCATCTCATCGATGGAGCCGAGGATGTAGTCATAGGCGCCGGCCCATCGAGTGTAGCCGGAGATCGCCGTGTTAAAGAACGACTGCATGGCGCTGATATCGCAGACATCCGGCGTGGAAGCGGCGAGTTCGCCATCGATATACAACCGGACGCCCGTCGCCGACGCGGAGCACGCAATGTGCTGCCAGGCGCCGAGTACGACAGAGTCGCCTGCAATGGCCTGGCTTTCAGTCCCGTCCGGGCGATAGCAATGGAAATTCCAGGCCGCCTGATTGTGCTGAAGCACCACGCCGGGAACGTTGCGACCATTCTGTCCCACGTCGAAGATTGCGCCGAATCCATGACCACCGTACGACGTGCAGCATTCCAGGTTGATCCACGCCTCCCAAGTGAAGTTCATGCCCAGCGTCTGGAAGGCGGCGAGATTCAGTGTCGCAAGATTGCCGTCAAAATGCAGCGAAGCGCCAGGCCCCGAACGATCGCTTGCGCTCCCGTAAACCACCCACGCGTAATCGCCATCCGGTAGCGGATTGACCGTCGTGACGCGCAATCGCGCGCCGCCGTTCTCAGGCGATATCGCGCTGATCGGAACCGGCGTGTCATCCGTCGCAGGTGTGACCTCGTCCGCCCCGAGTCGATAGATGCGGATCGTGTCCGTCGTGGCAGTCGCGACGTTCAACGCGCCGGAAAAGTCGAGGAGCAGATCGGGCGAACTTGTGTTGACCGCCTGCCCCGCAGACGGCGTTGTGCCGGTCAGTTCGATCTGAGCTCGCGCGCCCGAGGCGCCGACCAGCGTCGCCACCCACACGCTGAACAGAATGCGGACCTGTCGGAGCATCGAACCTCGCAACGCGAAACTCGTGTCGGAATCAATGGTCACGCCCCGGTTCCGGTTCGTAAGTAACATCAGGAGTCTCCAGCCATTTTTCACCGGCGTTTCAGGGACCGATGAGATTGCAGTGCCTCGCCCTGGGTTTGATCGCACATTCGCGTGTCGCTGCGCCGCGAACGCCGGAATCGACCGGCGTCCGCCTGCGACCGGGCAGACCCTCCACGGCGGACGATGGAACGATCGTCGAGTCAGTCATAGTCGTGCGGCCCGCCCCTTGCGCAACCCGGACTTTGAGAATGATATCTGGCCAGCCCGGCAAATAACAGAGGTCCCCGGCCCCTCATGATCTCCCCGGCGTCCGGGGAGATCGCAATCCTAATATGGTTGACGAAAACCCGACAGCGAACTGATCCGGCATCGATGTGAAGACGCGCTTGTCGAAAGCGCCGCCCGCCGACGCGGATACTGGGCGTGTCGCGACAGGCGCGCATGCGCCAGGAGCCGCCGAGACGATGAAAGCGGTACGATGTCGCCGTCGCTTCCCTTAGGACGCCAGTCGGCGCAGCATCTCGTCGTGCAATGGACCGTTGGTCACGACGATGGATGACGGCTTTGTTCCGAGTGATTCGCCACGATAGTCCGTGACTCGTCCCCCCGCTTCCTCGACGATCAGGCGGCCGGCCGCGAAATCCCAGGGGGAGAGGAAATGCTCAAAGTACGCCCCGTAGCACCCTGCGGCCACGCCACACATATCGAGGGACGCGCATCCAAAGCGGCGAATACCATGCACGCCTGACGTAAAGAGCCCCTCGATGTGTCTGAGTGTCGCGCGCATCGACTCGCCTCGGTCATAATAGAACCCCGTCGCGACGAGGCAGTCGGCGATCGACTCCGCGGATGACACGCACAACTTCCGATCATTGCAGACGGCGCCGCCGCCGCGCGTGGCGAAAAACAGCTCGCCGGAAACCGGATTCAGCACGGCGCCGTGCCTGGGTTCACCTTGCTCGTAATATGCGACGGAGACGGAAAACCACGGCAGACCGTGGGCGAAGTTGTTCGTTCCATCCAGTGGATCAATGATCCACAATCGATCGGCGGCCTGCGTCGTGGACGCCGTCTCTTCCGCCAGGACCGCGTCCTCAGGAAAACTGGCGCGTATCCGCTCCAGGATGGCGCGCTCGGAAGCAAGATCGGCCTGCGAAACCAGGTTGCCTTCTTCCTTGATTTCGACACCCAGCTCCGACGCATTGGCGCCCCTGAAAAAGCGCATGACGACGTCGCCGCCGATCTTCGCGAATTCGCGGACGGCGTCCCTGCGACGATCCTGCTCGTTGATTTCTGTGTTTTGCATCAACGCCTCTTACGACGGGGTCGAATTCCGACGCGTACGATCACGCAGGTCGAGCAGATCCTTCATCACGCGCTGTACGCCCTCGCCGCCATCTGTCGAGAACGCGTCATGCAGCCGGCGATAGAGGTTGTAGAGCTCCGCATAGATCGCGGCGCTCCGCGGGTCCGGCGTGAACGCGTCCGGCTTCGTCCCGGTCATTTTCGCCTGAGCCGCCTCGACACTGTCGTAGGCCCCGCCGACGACGGCGCCGAAGATCGCGGCGCCGAGTGCGCAAGTCTGGTCCGAGCGACTGATTCGCATCGGGCGATTGCAGACATCCGCATAGATCTGCATCACCAGCGGATTCCTGGCGGCGATGCCGCCGCAGTTGACGACCTCCCGAACCTCGACAGCGTACTCTTCCATTCGCCGGATGATCGTCAACGCGCCAAACGCTGTCGCCTCAATCAGGCAGCGGTAGATTTCCGGGGCCGTCGTGTGGAGCGTCTGGCCGATGAGCAGCCCCGTCAGCCGCGCGTCCACGAGAATCGTTCGGTTCCCGTTGTTCCAGTCCAGTGCGAGCAGGCCCGAAGCGCCAGGCGAGAGCCGAGACGCCGCGGCTGTCAGTCGAGCGTGCGCATCGCCGTCTCTCGTGTACTCCTCCGGCGTCAGGCGCTGGACGAACCAGTTGAACAGATCACCAACGGCCGACTGGCCGGCTTCGATTCCATACATCCCCGGGAGGATCGACTCCGGAACGATCCCACAGACGCCGGGAATGTCCGGCAGGTCCAGATCGAGCGGCGCCGCAATACAATCGCACGTGCTGGTTCCCATGATCTTGACCAGCGTGCCGGAGCGGCAACCCGCGCCGACGGCGCCCATGTGCGCGTCAAAGGCGCCGATCGCAACCGGGATTCCCGCCGGAAGTCCGACGGCCTGCGCCACCTCGGGCAGAAGACCACCCGCCGACCGATTCGATGGCAACGCCCGTGTCTCGTAACGAAACCTCGAAAGCCCTGGATGGAGGCTCTCCAGGAAGTCACGCGACGGCAGGCCACCCCATGAGGTGTGGTACATCGCCTTGTGTCCCGCCGCGCAGATACTTCGAGGGAGGCGATCCGGCGACATGTTCCCCGTCAGGTAGCCCGGGATGAAATCCGCGAGCTCAACCCATGAGGCCGTCGCCTCCGCAAGATCCGGATTCGTCCGAACGAATCGAAGGAGCTTCGACCAATACCATTCCGACGAATAAGTTCCGCCGCACTTCTCAAGATAGGGCGCGCCGGATCGCCGCGCCTTGTCCGTGATCTCTTCCGCCTCGGCAAACGACGTGTGGTCCTTCCACAACCAGGCCTGCGCCGCGGGGTTGGTCGAGTATTGAGATGACATCCCCAGCGCATTGCCGAATCGATCCACGGGCATGGGTGTCGAGCCGGTGGTATCCACACCGAGGCCCACGACTTTGTCTGAAGAGAAGCCGGGGACCTCTGCGGCGCGACGCACCGCGGCGGCAACGACATCGCGAAACCCGCTGATGTAGTCTCCCGGATGCTGACGCGCGAGGTTGGGATCGACGCGATCACAGATCACGCCGGCGTCGCCACCGGCGTAGTCGTGCGTGGCCTCCGCGACTTCGGACCCGCTTCCGGTTTCGACCACCACGGCGCGAACACCATTTGTGCCGTAGTCGACGCCAATCGCATATTGTTCTGGTGATGTACTCACGACATACAATCCGTTTGGCGTGTACCGCCAGGTTTCTGGACGCCGAGCGCATCAGGCTCACTGGCCACGGCAAACGTTCAGATGGCCGACTCGACGCCCCGGCCGCCATGTCGCCGCGTCGTCAGGACTCGCTCCGACGTCGAAATTCCGACAAGGTTCAACCCCCGCCGTCGGCGCACGCCGTAACATTACTGACGCATCTTCAGGGTATTTTATGGCTTCAGGTTACGCAAGAACGGCGCCTTCGCATTCAGCAGTGAACCTCCGTTGCGAATCAAGCCGCATTCGCGTGGAGGCCCTGGCCGTCCGGCGCGTGCGACGCCGGCTCGCACACCTGTGCTCGTCACATCGCGTCAGGCGGGCCGCCGGCCGACGCCAAAAAACGGAGATAGAGGCGCGCCGATGGTTGAGCCTACGGCTCTTGAGCTGCGGTCCATCCGCATCGATAACGAACCACATGATAACCGGCTCCTGGAGGATCGCTTCCTGTTGGCGGGCAAGGCCATTCTCCCCGCTACCCTGCTCTGAAGATCATCGGGAAGAGCAAACACCAGGGACCGACCGCCCGCTGAGCGAGCGTCGCGCATCAGGTCGGACGACTGGCCACCGACCACCAAGGACCTATCGCACTGTTCGCTAGGTCTCTGTCAGCATCTTCATGAGGTTCGGGATACCGTGTCCCTGGTGCCGCCGGTCCCTGCCGAGATCGTTGCAGCTTCGGAGGAGGATCTTCTTGACATCATCGGGTCGCCCGATGAATTCCCTTCGGACGGAAAGGAACGCCGCGAGCAGACCGGACACGTGGGGACACGCCATGCTGGTGCCGCTGGACTCACGATACAGCCGGCCGCCGATGTCGTTACAGCAGGAACTGATCCGCTCTCCGGGGGCGACGACATCAGGCTTGACGCGTCCGTCGGTTGTGGGACCGCGCGATGAGAAATACGAAATACCATACAGGTAAGGCTTGTCGGTATTGACGGAACCGACGGCAATACAGTCTTCCAGGTTTGCCGGATCGCCGATGGACATGGATGTGTTCAGATCGAACGGCCCCTCCTGCGTGGATACCTGAATCTGTCCCTCATTGCCCGCAGCGACACAGACCAGCGTTCCCTGTCGCCACAGATCACGCAGCTCCTTGCAGATCGGCGAGAAGCCGCATCCGTATACAGTCGCATCGAATGGACCGCCGAGACTCAGGTTAACACCATGAACCGCGAGGCTGGCGCTGGAAGCGTTGCGCCGAAAAATGTCATCAATCGCCTTGATGATCCACGCGTCCTCGCCAACACCGTGATCGTTCAGCACCTTATAGACGAGCAGTCGCGTCTTCGGCGCAACGCCCTCGTAGACGACCCGCCTGACCCGCCCCCGTCCGGCGATAATGCCGGACACATGCGTTCCGTGGCCATCTGGATCGCTGAGGTTCGCGTCCGTGATCGATTCCGGCAGATCTGACGTCGTCGTGCAGTCCAGCACATCGATCACGAGAGAGTTGTCGATGCCGGCGCCGTCCCTGCCCCGCCGTCGTCGGAAATGCGGATGATCGAAACGGCATCCGGTATCCAATACCGCCCATGTGACGCCCTCTCCCATTGACTTGAAACTCGCTCTCGCCGCTTCAGCGCCGATGGCGCGATGCGATCGATGGATCAGCTTTTTCTTGGAAGAACTTCGCCACATCGCATAGATATTGAGGTCGGCGTGGATCGTCGCCAGCGCCTGAATCTCCGAGGGCGTCAAGTGGGCCGACACGTACTTGCGGAGCTTCATGATCCGAGCCGCCCTGACTTCATCCTCTGAGTTTTCTTGGTCGGCCTGTTCCTCAACCACGGCCTTCACTCGTTTTGCGAGAACCTTGATTCGGCCTTCCAGACTCGTGAAGCGCTTGCTGCGCTTACGCTGCCGTGACTCGCGTTCTGTCATCTCCTCATGGGACTCGTCGACAGCGGGGTAATTCAGTTCAAGCGCTTCAATCAGCACCGGTTGTCGCACATCCGGCGCCGCGAAAGCGTGCGCGACATCGCGGGCGATGACGAACCGCCCCGCTGAGTCGAGCCGCATCGCCTGATGAACGACGGAGCGAACTTCAGGGTGCGATAGGTAACTCGCCGCGTCGTGAGGATTGAAGTTGGACGCGTCCTCCAGACTGGGGTTGACGATGTGATGGTCCTGTAGTTCACCGAAGACGCCCGACCTGTTCGGGAAATCCCCTGCGAGGCGGCTGTCCAGTGTGATCGGGTCCTGGCTCGTGGCGAAATTGTGCCACCAGGCGACTCCCGCCGGCGTCGCAATCGGCGTCCCGTTGTGCGTCAACCACTCCTGAATCACGCGAATGCAGAGTGGCGAACCCAACGTGACAAACAGCGGGACCCGCTGCGCCTGTTCAGGCGTCAATTCCGAAAGCGCTTCGTACGCGACGAGCGCGCCGATCCCATGCGCCACCAGAACGATCGGAGTTTCAGACCTGGTAATCCGCCGACGCAGCCGATTCCTGATTCTTCGCCGAACATCGGAATCGAAACAGTAACGCGTGATCCGCTCGAGAAAACACCAGAGAAACCGCTCGGCGATCCGGCCTCGCCACGATCCGGTTGCAGGCGCCGCCTTCCCGCCGGCCGCTTCCACCGGGACAGCGCCCCCAAGGCCCAGTCTCGCCATCAATCGCGTGACGAACGCCGCCGCGGCCTCGTCGCGCGGATCGAGATCGGCGCCTTTCAGTATCGCTTTGACAGACGATTCGTCCGATTCAGGCGCCGATGGCTTTCGTCGTTGATCTTCCGCTCGGGAGCGCAGCGGATCCTTCGCGCTGAATCCCTCTGTTCGCTCGCCCATCGGCCGACCAAACAGCGCGAGGTCCCACAACAGCTCCCAGCCGTCCGTCGACGCCTGCGAACCGATTCCCTGAACATACAGGCACCGGGGATCCACACGATGCGAACTACTGAACGGCTCGGACCTTATCCTCGGCATCATCAACCTTTTTCAAAACTGTATCAACAGATGCTCTCTCAGCAATGTCTAGCCTTTGCAGTGCCTCTTTCACTGCCGGCATCCACCGAACCGTCCCTCGATTCAAGTCGGCTTTGGCATCCCTGATGCACTTCTGAACATTGCTGATTGCTTCTTCCAGCCTCTGTTGCTTCGACTGGTAGGCCTGAACCTCATTTCGCAAATCCTTCACCTCGCTATAGAGGTCCGCCGGAGGCCTGATCTCATTGATATCCTCCGGAATGTTGATATCGCGGTTCCCAAAGGCTTCGTCGAAATACTCCCGTGAGACCATTTCCTGCAGCTTCTGCAGACGCGTGATCGCTCCTGCAACCGCATTCTCCGCAAAGCCCGAAAGTCGGTCCCCGCAAAATGGCATCTGATGTACACGGGAGTGACTGCGGCTCTCAATCTCCGATACACGATGCATGCAGCACAACACGAACTGCATAAGGAACGCAAAGTGGGCGATATTTTTGTCAATTACCCGCAACATCCTGCTCACACCCGGCACTGTGTATGCAATTCGTTCCACCAGGCTCACCAACTCATCATCAAGCTTTACAACCACCCGATCATTCAAGTTCGCGTCCTCGTGGGCGCCATCACGGCCATCCACCTTCGAGTATTCGAACTCTCTGAGATCGGCAACTTTATTCCTGAAGCACTCTTCGAGATGATGACATACTTCTCCGACGCGGGGCCAGAGTTGGTGGAAGTAAGTCGTATTCTCCAGAGTCGCCACAAACTCACGAAACTCCTTTTCGACTCTGAGCGTCTCAGATTGCTCATTGAGGTTTGCCTTTGACTCCTCAACACCAGGGCCGGCATTATTCGATTGTGCAGCCGTGCTCTGGAACGCCTTTCCACAAAACACCGTGTACAATAACAGGACGCCGACGCTATAGACGTCTGTCGCACAACTGAGCTGTCGCATCTCGATCACTCGCGGAACAGACAGGAACACGCCGTCGTCTACAGACTCAAGCTTGGCCGGAATCGAGATCCGATCGTGTAAGACCTTGTAGCACTCAGGCCGGCAGAGAATATCGAGGAATTCCCCCGACCGGCGTGTCGCGTATATCCTGAACACAAACTCACGGAGTCTTACCAAGTCGTCGCGAACAAGGCCTGTGGTGGATACTGCCGCATCCGATTTCATCATCTGTTTCGCAGACGCCTGTAGCGCCTCTCGAATCAACTTCCGCTGATTCTCGGCTACGCGATGACCTTTTCCTTCGCCACTATCAAAACAGTTCCGCCATCCCAGGCGAATGAGAATCCCGCCTTTATCTTCGCTGTCGTTCGACAAGCCCAGGGCGTGGTCACACCAGATGAACGCCGTGTCGGCAGACTCGAATTCAGACGCAATCCGACGCTCCTTGGAGTAGAACGGGCTCTGCCTTTCCGGCCTGACCGATGGCCCAAGTAGCGTCTGTCCGCCGGGAGTTCCCAAGTCCACAGCTCGAGGCGCATCATTGAAGCTCCCATAGTCTATTAACACATATTGCTCGGGTTCATCCCACCCACCCACGTACATGACATTGGCCGGCCTGATGTCACCATGAAGAAATTGCTTTTGATGGAGCGTTTGCAGACCCTGCAGTACCGTTCGGCTCAACTTGAGGTGCTTGGAGATTCCCCAATCATGCAGTCGACCAGTACTGATGACCTCCTGGAGATTTCCAAAACCCCAATCATAGAGTATGGATGGAGGCAGGATGTACCACACGTCAGAGTCACTATCCTCGTCCTCCAGGTGTGAACTCAGCTCTTCACATTTCGATGGGATCCGGGAGTTTGCTTCCACACAAAGCCGATACGTCACATGCTTGCGTGGGTCCGCATCCTGGAGGTTTGCGAGCTTCGCCTGCAAGTCGTCATCGCCTTCCACGACTTTGCGGAGCTCGGGCAGCTCAGGGAATACCGCCACTTCTTCGCCACTGGAAACTCGAAGACACGCCATGCGAGGCGGCTTTGACTTCTTGAAGCTGAATAGGAAAAGGCCGCCCCCCAGTTCCTTTTCCTTTCCGGAACCCTCACAGTAGCGCACATGCCGCGGCGCCAGCTGTCGCATTGGGGGGATACCATCGCTCGATGTCGATCGCAGAAGCCCAAGAAAGCCGCTCTCGGGCGCCTTTGCGAAAACCCTTTGGACGACGCGGTGTTCGTTCTCAAGCAGCGTGTCAATAAACGCATTCTCACGAGTTGTGTCGGCAAGATACCTGGGAATCTTCAACGCCCTGATAGTCCGCCCTTCAGGAATCTCCTCGCCGCCGTAGACCTTTATTACGCATCCGAGCGCGCCCTCGAGACAATCCTTGTCATAGACGTAGCCGTCGCTGTCAACGTTTATGTAACTCGCGACATTGATCCAGAGTCTTGCCATATCAGGTTTTCCTCGGATTGTGTACAATCTTGAATTGCGGTCCGTGACCTAACCACGCACTCCATGCTGAGTCAGTCTTAACCAGGTCCTCGGCCGAAGTTGTCAATACGAGTTCGCCAGCCGTTGCTTGGGCGACGATCGTGAGACCATTCCACCTGAGCGACCTTGAAGAATTGTCCCGAATGCGCTCGCCGTCACTGCGCCCTCGTGGCCATGACTGGATGCGCCAATCACCGCTTTCACGTGAAACAGCGAAACTCACCTTGTCCTTCCGACGACGTCGCTCTGGGGTAGTGTCTCTTTCCACAGCATTCTCGAGGTGAATCCTTCGAAAATCGGGATGTGCAACGCGTAGCGGACTCAACAAGTCGACCACACCTTCAGAGCCCAGTTGAATCTCGCACGCATCACGCCTCAGGCAACGCGTCCCGAATACGGAATATCCTGTATATTCACGAAACCGATCATTTGGGCATGGGATCGCCATGGCCGGTTCGCAGTGATACCGACGCTTTATCTCGTCGTACTGACTGAATCCCTCGCAAACAGCAATCAGCAATCCCAGCTTTCTGGAAGACGAGGGATCTTCATGCCTGAGGTAGAGGAGATCACGCGCGATCTGAATTCGTTCGTTCAGAAGCACCCTGCTGCAGGTCTGATCGCCGAGCGTTGCCGAAATGCGAACTCTGGCATTGCGCGCAAACCTCTCAAGTCGGGCGAGCCAGGTCTCCAGAGGCTCCGCCGACCGCCTGATCCGCAAATAGGTCGCGTTCCGGAACGCGCCTTCGACGATCGGCGCCGGCACGTGAGCTCCGATTTCCAACTCAGCGGTGAGCCTGTTTCTGACATCGTCCAGCGAGACCCCATCATCGTGATCTCCGGACCGGTCTCCGTGCTCTATCGCCAGGGTCAGGCTCATGGAAGCGCCGGTCTGGCTGCACTCTCGATTCCGAAGCATCGAAATCAGGGTCGGGATCAGGTCGTATCGGCCGTGGGGGATCCAGATCGGTGTCACACCACGACGCTCGAGCTGACGCCGCCATCTTTCAGGAGCATCCCCGTTTTCACGTAGTGTGAAGACCGCAAAGTGCTCGAACACTGACTGCGTCCTTGGGTTAAGCTCTCGCTTCATGATCTCGGCAGTCTCATCGCGAAGACCGCACCCCAGGAACAGTATGCTTCGGCTGTAGAGGAGCTTTCTAAACGCGTTCAACAGGTAGCCGTCACGTCTGTTGTATGCGGCTGCGTAAGCCTCACGTGTATCTACACGGCCGTTTCCGAGACGGTAGTCTCCGTGGAGTTTGATAAGTGCAAACTCCCTGAAGTCGATCGCGGCAACAACATCCGGAGTCTCGATTCCGGAAATTCCTTTGGTCGTTCCGTTGGCAAACCGGATCCCCATGGATGACGCATGATGCTCGATCACCTGGTCGTAGTTTGTCGTGACGATAGGGCCGCGAGATTCCCAGCATGACAGCAAGGCCTTGTGAGTCGGTTCGTTTGAGCGTATCGGTCGATTGAAGATACTCTCAAACGCACGCTGGAAGACATTTGTATCGGCGGTCTCGCGCAGGTAAGCGGCCACCTCAGGAAGATGGTCAGGAAACAGCCGTTTGAAGGTCTTTGATTTGGCAAGAGAGACGTGCTCCGCAATCCGCAGGAGCATCGCGTCCCATAGTGGAAAACCGAAGTTCGCGCTTAGACCGGCGCCAATGAATGGCGTAAGAACGCCCGCGTCGAAGAGTTCCTGCGCGCGCGCAAGCGTTCTTCGGTTTCCGGATCTTTCCATCAATTCATGTTTGTCAGCGTCGGGTATCACGATTGAACTAGTGGTTAGAGGACTAAAACAACGACTCACGCGACGTGATTTCCCGAGCGGCGGCGCCGCGAACGGACTCGCTTTGGCTGTCAAAGGAGTCGAAGTCCGAGATCTCGTCGAAATTCAGGCCGGTCTCGTCAGCAAGCTTGCTGAGCGACACCTGGTAGAGACGAAAGTCGTCGATCTGGCGACGCTCAGTAAAGACGAGGTCTCGCTGTGTGATGATGAAGGCGGCCACTTTGAACTCGTCGTCCTCCGCGTCATGAAAGGCGATCAGTTTCCAGAAGTCCGCCGGGATCTGCACATTGCGATAAGTCTTGTCATCGTCCCGGAAGATCGGCCCGGCGATCACGGAGACTCGCAGGTCCTCAACATCCACGTCTTCAAAGATCGCGTTTTCCAGCCTCCCCCACAGACCGCCCTTGGAAGACTGATTGAACTTCTCGTGCTGCGGCGTCATGTTTGTGAAGAAGAATGAATCGCGATTCGCGCGTTTCGCTTCCTTCACGGGCCCCCAGTTGAGGTCGGCGCGACGCGCCACATGTCCGCGGTCATACTTGTTGTCAACGTAGAGTTCGTTTCCGGCCTGGTATTCCTGAGGAACGCGCCGATCGAGAATGAACTTGATTCCCTTGCGCGACAACTGCTTCATTTCTCCGCCGTCAATGTTCCACGCAACGAATCGAGGAAGTCGTCGTGACTTGCTCTGGCAGACGGAAAAATGGGTGTAGTGAATCAGGGGAGAGCCCTTGTAATGGAAGGCGTCCTTCGCGAGCTTCTTCGGAAGTGTGGGAACGGGCGTTTCCTCGTTCAGGAACTCCGGGTCGTACCCGCTTCCTGTGCTTTCACCCATCTCATAATCCGGCGTGTCGTCCAGATCATCGGGCTCCGTCTGCGCGCCTCCCGCGTTGGCGCCGACGCCAGCCGCGGGCGCGTTCGTCGGACGCCCCAGAGAGATGTGGATTCGCAAAGGGATTTCGACAATCAGGTCGTCCGTGCGCTCGCTCATCGGGTTGCTCCTGTCCAGAGGCGTGTGATTGGCGTGTGAGATAACGATCTGCGGTTGTGAACGCCGCATTGCGTCGCCCGGCGTCGAATCGGGAGATTCCGTATTCAGCCAGATCGCATCGAGATCGTCGTTCGGCGCCGGCCTGGCGCCTGCGAACTGAACGCCCGCGTCGATGATCCGGGGATCACGCGCGAGCTCATAACCGGGAACTCCGTAGTTTTCGATCAGGTATCGCCCCGCAAAATGAAGGCCCGCCACGGTTCCATCGTCAACGTTGATGATTGCGGAGCCCGAGGCGCCTCCGAGTGTTGACGCGTCATGGGCGAGCGCGGCAACGGGCGCGGAGAGCCAGCGGGAAGTGATGGCTCGCTTCCGCCGAGAGATGCGTCCCGGGGCGATTCGTTTGACCTCGAACTCGTCGCCGAAGATCTCCCGCTGGGCCTGAAGTCCGTTGCGCGGGTCTCGGGCGGGATAACCGATCGCGACGATCACCTGATTGCGATTGAGAAGCGCCTCGTAGGTCGTCGTCGACAGCTTCAGCGGTTCGATGTCGGGCAGGTCGGCCTCAAACAGCGCCATGTCCCAGTATGGGTGGACCATGACGGGTTCTTTGAGCGCAAAACCGTCGGGTCTTTCAGAACTGGGTTCTTCGCGAAAATCGATCTCAGGCCCCAACGGCTGCAGTTGGATACGAAGACGCCCGACTCCCTTGGTGAAGGCCTCCGCGACATGGCGATTGGTCATGACGAGGTTCCTGCCAACCACGAAACCTGTGCCCTCATACGTCGCCAGTTCCGTGATGTCGATCCGACCGATCGCCGAGAAAGTCTCTTTGATTCGCTGGTAGATTGCCGGGTCGTCTCTCAGGCGCCGAAACTCGCCGGGAAACGCGTCAAACGTATTGTTCCGGATGCGATGCGACGGCCGGTGTTTTCGATGGACGATCGCCTCAAGGTGATACAGCGACGCTGCGGATGGCTTGCGACCGCGCTGCAGTTTTGAGGCGGCGTTTCTGGCCTCGGTGATCCGTCTCGACGACACGCCTTCCATAAAGTCGGCGTCTTCCGTCGAGCCAACGAACTCTTCGATCGACGCGGGACCGCCGATTGATTCAATGGTATCCGCCAGTCGTCTGGCCAGTTCGTCAGTGGACAGGGTCGCTTCCATTGTCGCCTCTTCCTCTGTTCACGCTGTCGGCCACAGGCCGCAGATCGTCGCGGCTGACAGTCCGGGCCCCAGGGAAACACCACCAACGCAAATGGCCGCCTCAGGTGATCCTGGAAAACTGCGCGCCGGCGTTCGGCGATATCCGTCGACGAGCGAAAGCGCGATGAGCCTCAAACGACTCCCCGGGACTTACTTTCAGGGAGAACCGTCAGAACGGCTGAAGCATGCCGGAATCGGCATGACTCGTGACATATACGGGACCGCCATTCCCTCCGGCTTGTCGAAATACGTCAATGATCTCTCAGGCCACGCGTCACCCCCAATGGCGTGACAAACGGAGCGGGTTCGATGAGATACTAAGAGCCTATCCCAATAACTGTCCCGCCTGTTGAAACGCGATGATCGCGGAGG
>DAOPJV010000093.1:0-16984 GCA_035399845.1 Phycisphaerae bacterium
ATCCAACGCTACTTGAGAACGCTGGCCTGATGGGTTTTCAGACGGAGCCTAGTCACTAGTAACTAGAAACTAGTCACTCGCAACTCGCCACTCGCGCCTCAATCCCCGATCCAGGTGCCGACCTTCTGACCGAGGACGGCCTTTCGCATGTTGCCGGCCTGCATCAGGTTGAAGACGAGGATCGGCACGCCATGTCGCTGGCACATGTCGATGGCGGACACGTCCATGACCTTCAGCCGTTTGTCGATGACCTGGTTGTAGTCCAGGCTCGGCAGCAGCTTGGCGTTCTTGTCCTTGACGGGATCGGCCGTGTAGACACCATCGACCTTCGTCGCCTTACAGAGCACATCCGCGCCGATCTCGACGGCGCCGAGGGCGGCGGCCGTATCGGTCGTGACGAAAGGCCGGCCCGTTCCAGCGGCCAGAATCACGACGCGCCCCTTCTCGAGGTGACGGATGCAGCGGCGTCGGATGAAGTTCTCGCAGGCGGAGTGGATGGCGATCGACGACTGCACGCGGACGGGCTGGCCCATGTCTTCCAGCACATCCTGGAGCGCCAGGGCGTTGATCACAGTCGCCAGCATGCCCATGTAGTGGGCCGTCGCCTCCTGGATGCGCGCCTCGCTGGCGATCGTGGCGCCGCGGAGGAAGTTCCCGCCGCCGACAACGACGGCGACTTCCACACCGATCTCGCGGACGGAGAGGATCTCCTTCGCGATGGCGCGGAGGGCCGTGCCGTCGATGCCTGTCTCGCCCTTCCGGCAGAGTCCTTCACCGGAGATCTTCAGGAGCACGCGTTGATACTGGGGTTTCTTCGTCGCCGTCCGTGTCGATTTCTTCTTCGCCATCGCCTTTTCCGAATTGTCGAGTCTTCCACCCGCGCGGCGTCCGCACGCCGCATGCGCAAAAAAAAAGCCGCTCGAAAGCGGCTTCGTTGATCTGCGTTACGCCAACGCCCCGACCTCGAATTTCAAATAGCCTTTGATTTCGAAGCCGTTCTCTTTGGCGAACTCGCCGACGCTCTTCTTGTCGTCCATGACGAACGGCTGTTCGACCAGGACGCGCTCGGCGAACCACTTGTCCATCTTGCCGCCGACGATCTTGTCGATGATCTGCTCGGGCTTGCCGGCGACTTCGGCCGTGGCCTTTTCCTTCGCCTCTTTGACTTCGGCGGCGTCCACGTCTTCGCGCACGCGGCCGGCCAGTGTCTGGTTCGAGGCGATGTGCATGCAGATGCCCTTGCCGGCGTCACCCGCCGGCGCCGTGCAGGCGATCGCCGTGCCGACCTGGCCGTTGTGATGCACGTAGCAGGCGCTCGGTCCTTCCATGCGGGCGAGGCGCTTGATCTGCATGTTCTCTTTCAGGCGACCGAAGGCGTCCGTCATGAGTTCGTTGACTGTCTGGCCGCTGGCCATCTTCGACGCCTTGAACTGCTCGACGTCCGTGACGCCCGACTTGACGCAATGCTCCGCCAGCGAGTCGGCGATGTTCCGGAAGTCCGAGTTCGTGGCGACGAAGTCCGTCTCGCAGCGCAGCTCGCACAGCGCCGAGCCATTTTCGTCCGCATAGACGCCGATGCGACCGTTGGCCGCTTCCTTGTCGGCGCGGGTCGACATCTTGTCGGCGAACTTCTTTCGCAGCAGCTCCATCGCCGCGGCCTCATCGCCATTGGCTTCGACCAACGCGTTCTTGACGTCCATCATCGCGAGGCCGGTCTTCGTTCGCAGTTCCTGTACTTGCTTGGCGGAAATCGCTGCCATGCTCTTGATCACTCCTCAGTCGCTAATCCGGATATGGAAATCGCCGCGGCGGCGAGGTTGACGCCAGCCGCGGCGATCAGGTCTTCACTCACTTGACGCCGATTGCCAGACGAGTCGTTTATGACACGCCGTCTGACACTTCGGCCGGTCGACTCTCCGTGTCGACCGTCGGCGCGCTGGCCGACACACTTTCGCCCTCAGCAGGGGCGTCTTCGCCCTCCGCCATGTTCGACGTCGACGCGCGTCGCGATCGTCGTCGATGGCCGGGGCCGCCGGCCGACTGCTCACCATCCTTGCCGCTGTCCGCCTGTCGCCCGCGCTTGCCGAGATCGGCCGCATCCGCCAACTGCGAAATGATCAGCTCGATGCCGCGCATGGCGTCGTCGTTGCCCGGGATCAGGATATCCGCGCCTTCGGGATCACTGTCCGTGTCAACGAGGCAGACCGTCGGGATCCGCAGCTTGGCGGCTTCCTTGACGGCAATGTGCTCGCGCTTGATGTCCACCAGCACGATCGCGCCCGGGACCTTCGACATGCGTCGAATACCATCCAGGTTTCTCGCGATCTTTTCGCGCTCTCGCGCGATGCGCGATTGCTCTTTCTTGCTGAAATTTCTGTTTTCGCCCGTCTTTTCGAGGTTTTCGAGATACTCCAGACGGCCCAGTCGTGACCGGATCGTCTTGAAGTTCGTGAGGGTACCGCCAAGCCACCGCTCATTCACGTAGTGCATACCTACGCGCTCAGCATGCTTTGCCACGGAGTCGCGAGCCTGGCGCTTCGTGCCGACAAACAGCACGTCCTGCCCGCTCGAAACGACCGCCGTCACGAATTTCTTCGCTCGAAGCAGGCCTTTCACGGTTTCGCGGATGTCGATGATGTGAATCGAATTCCGCTTGCCGAAAATGTACGGCGCCATCTTCGGGTTCCATCGACTCGCGCGATGCCCGAAATGGATGCCGGCATCAATCAGCTCACGGACCAACGCTGACGACAAATGTCACCTCCTTAAGGTTCCTGAGTACGTACCTTCTCCGCAAAAAACTCCAAGACCCGTAAGGATAAGTGGATAACACAGAACCGTCAACGCGTGGAACGGCGTGTGACCGCCCCGCGGAGGGCGACAATCGGACGCTCGCCCAAACCCGATCGCTTCGCAATCCCGAAAAGGCGATACCGTTATTCCTGAAGCGTGCGCCGCCGGCCCACCAGGGCCGATTGACAGCCGCTGGATGACATCGAATGCGGTTTCCGAACACGCAGGTCTTGATTCAGCGGAAAATTCGGCGTTTATCGGACGTCTTGCTCTTCCGACAATTTGCTACCATGCTCCCCCCAATGACGATGATCGCTGACGAGCCAGCATCGACCTCGCCTGACAACGGCGCCCATGCGCGCCCGCGCATCTTCGTCAGCGTCGCCGAGCAGAGCGCCGACGAGCACGCCGCGATCCTCACCCGCGCCTTCATGGACTCCGTCCCGGACGCCCGATTCGAGGGCCTCGCCGGTCCCGCCCTTCGCGCCGAAGGCGTCGAGTCCTTTGAAGACCTCACGCGGCAGTCGGCCATGGCCCTCGCCGCTTTCAAGAAGATCCCGTGGGCGCTGCGGCTCATGCGTCGCGTCCGGCGCTACCTGAAAGCCCGGCATTACGACGCCGCGGTTCTCGTCGATTCGCCGGCGCTGCATCTGCCGATGGCGAAGATCTGCCGCAGCCTTGGCATCCCTGTCCTCTTCTTCATCGCGCCGCAGACGTGGGCGTGGGGACCGCCGAAATGGCGCAACAGCCGCATTCGCAAACGCGTGGATCGACTCGCCTGCATCTGGCCCTTTGAGGAGTCCTACTTTCAGGACGCGGGCATCGCCGCGCGCTACGTCGGTCATCCGTCGTTCGATCGGCTGGCCGCCGTGGATGTCAGCCAGCAGGCCATCGACGGTCACCGCCTCGGCGCGCAACAGGTCATCACGCTGCTGCCGGGCTCACGGCCGCACGTCGTCAACGAAGTGCTGCCGGGCCAGCTCGAAGTGGCCACGGCCCTGGCGCGACGCTTCGCGAAGTTGCGCGTCCTCGCCGTCGCCGCGAACGACGACGTCCGAGCGCAGATCGAGGCGATCAGCAAGAAGCTCGCTCCGAATCTGCCGATCACGCTGCTCCAGGGGGACGCCGCGCGCGCCGAGGCGATCAAGGCGGCGGATCTTGTTCTCGTCGCGTCGGGAACCGTCACGCTGGAGGTCGCCTACTGGGCGACGCCGATGATCGTGATGTACAACTCGAACCGATGGACCTACAACCTCGTCGGTCGCTGGCTGATTCGCACGCCGTGGCTGTCGATTCCGAACATCGTCGCGCAGCGGGAACTCGTGCCGGAGTACATGCCCTACTACACATCCACGGCGCCGATCGCAGCGCAGGCGATCGACTGGCTGAGCAACCCGCTCGCCCGCCAGCGCATCCGGGAAGATCTGCGTCGCACGATCGAACCGCTGGTCAAGACCGGCGCGGCCGCCAACGCGGCGGCGGAGCTGCACGCGCTGTTGCTTGAGAAGTCGCGTCGTTAGGACAATTCGAAACGTCGCGGGCCATATCGCGCATCCTCCCGAATCGCGTCGGGTCGCTGACCCACATTGCGTTGGCCGTCCCGCCGATTACGCCACAGGCGGCGCCTTCGGGAAGTCGACCTCTGTGCCCATCACGTGATTGAAATAGTTCGTGAACAGATTCAGCGCGACAACGGCGACGATCTCGACGATCTGCTGATCGCTGTAGCCCGCGTCTCGCAGCGCCTGCACGTCGGCGTCGCCCACGTTGCCCCGATCCGCCACCATGTTCTGCGAAAACTTGATCGCCGCCTGGGCCTTGGCGTCACTTACCTCGCCTTTGCGCGCCGCGATCGTCTCTTCCTGGCTTAGCCCAAGCGATGAACCAATCGCCGTGTGCGCCGCCAGGCAGTAGTCGCACAGATTCGCCTGACCGACGGTCAGCGCGATCTGCTCGCGGAGCTTGCCGGGCAGCGCGCTCGTGGCCATCGCGCCGCTGAAGCCGAGGTAGGCCTGCAGCGCGGCCGGCGAATGCGCCAGCGTCAGAAAAATGTTGGGTTTGCGGCCGAGCTTCTTCTGAACGCCCTCCAGAAGCTCCTGCGCCTTCGGATCCGCATCGCTCGGGTCAATCGGGTGGATTCTCGCCATTCGCCTGGTCCTCCGTCGTCGATGACACAGTCGCAGCGCCGACGCCGGCGCGCGACAAAGGCCCGACGCGCCCCACTCGGGCCGACATCGAACTTCGGGAACTTTAGCGCACCATTTCGAGAATTGCCCGATTCGGGCGAAGGTCCCTCTCAATCCCCCGCGGCCGTTGCGCTGCCCAGTCGGGCGTCGATCGCGGTCATCATCGCGGCGCTGTCGAACGGCTTTTCCAGCACGTCGTCGAAGCCCTGCTGACGCAACCCCTCCGCCGACACATCGCCCGACCGATCGACCATGGCAATCAGCGAACATTCGCGAAGGCTCGGAATGTTCCGAATGCTCCGAACCGTCTCCCGGCCATTGAAGCCCGGAATCGAGACATCGACGAGCATGACCTGCGGTCCCTCGGCCTCGGACCTCGCGCCCGCTTCGAACGCCGAGCGAACCAGCGTCACTTCGAACCCCGGGTTCTTTTCGAGGACCGTGGTCAGTGCGGCGCCGAGATCCGTGTCGCGCTCCGCGATCAGGATGCGCACCTGGCCCGTGTCGAGACCGTCGAGCGGAATGCTGTGCGCCTTCATGAATCGAACGAGCTGATCGAGCGGTATACGGCGATCCTTGCTGCCTGGAATGCGATAGCCGCGCAGCTTGCCGCTGTCGAACCACTTGGAGACTGTCCGCGGCGCGACGTTGCAGATCTTCGCCACTTCACCCGTGGTCAGGACTTCCTTGGGTTGTCGCATCGAAATCCCCCCGGATCACGACTTCTGGAGTTGTCAGGTCGACGGTTCGATCGGCGCGACCCGCGAATTCGCAATAATCCGCATGATCCGTATCGCCGGCATCATCGCATCGGCGCCGCAGCGCGGCGCCTTGCGGTCATTCCCCAATGGCCATCCTATCGGACACGACATCGACCTTCGGATCGCCGCCCATCGTGCGCGAATGCGCATCATTGAATCGCCGGACGGCGGCCCCGGCGCCCGATCGCCGCCCCGTTCAGCGGCAGGATCAATCAATCTATAGGACCCTGGCGGGCGTAAGACAAGCGATGAAGGCGCGAGGAAACTGTCGATCGGCGAGCCCCGGGGCGCTAGTCTTCAATCTCTTCGTATTCCTCGCCGGGGAGGAGGACATTCCGCACGGGTGTCGCAAACTTCAGCGCGTCAAAGGCCATGGCCAGGCCGATCACGAGCAGGATGGCGCCGATGCCGGTCCGAATCGGCCAGATCCATCCGCGATGTCCGGCTTCGATTCGCTGGGTTTCGCCACGCAGCTCGATGTTCGCGACGCCGAGGGCTGTCGCCCATCGCGCATATCCATAGGGACCGCCCGGCGGATAGGCGCCGTCGAGGTAGGCCTGAAATTTCGCAATCGACTCGTCGGAAAGCGACGTGAGCGCGTCGAGGCGGCGGGTCTCGTCGGCTTCGCCCTTCAGGATGACGTTGCGAAGCGTAGTGAAATTCGGGGGTCGCCCGATGCGCCAACTGAACCAGAAGGACTCCGCCGTCACGACGCCCACCATGCTGATCGCCGTGAGCAGCAGGATGCCTGACCAGAGCCGTCGTCGTGGCACGGGGCGCGCCGCCCGCGCGACGCGAAATGCGATGCCGCCGGCGATCAGTCCTTCGATGAAGAACCCGAGAAGACCGCTGAAGAACGGCAGCCACATCAGCGCGCCGAGGATGCAGTCCAGCAGGAGCAATCCAACGGCGGCAACCCCGAGCGCCCAGGTGAAGGCCGCTGGATACGGAGGTGTTACATTGGCGTCGCCGCCGGTCGGCGCAGGTTGGGGGCTTTCTGTCATCGGTTCACCACGATAGGAAGCGACTGGGCGACGATCAAGCCGTGAAATCCGGTCGTGTCCCTCGATCCATCGGCGACGATTGGCGCCCGGCGCGAGATTTGCCGATGGCGGACTCCGGCAATAAAGTACAGGATTCAAGGCCCCGGATGTCATGACTCTTAGAGGGAGGCTGTAATCCATGCTGATTCGTCATCCAATCCGCACGGCGCTCGCGGCGATGTTCGTTTTCGTTTCTCTGCAGGCGGGCTGCTCGAGCAAGGGCGGCTCCTCCGGCGCGGCGACGCGCAAAGGCGTTGTCAAAGCGATCGACCTGGCCAACCGAAAAGTTGTCATGACAACCAGCAAGGGCGACGGCACGGAGTTTTCGCTCGAGGGCACATACACGGACGAGACTGTCGTTCGCATCAACGGTCGCGTCATGACCATCAAGGACATCAAGGTCGGCGACAAGGTCGAAGTCGTGGGTCGCAAGGAAGGCAGCGGCACGAACCGGCAGTTGATCGCGACGGAAGTGAAAATCACGCGAAACGAAAGCGACTGGCAGGAAACCGGCAAGAGCGACAAGCCGGCGAGCGGCGCCGGAACCGAATCCGGCGAATAGATCGGCCGCACGAGGGCCCCTCTCGCCATCCACAGTCGATGGCGATCGCCCGCAACACAGGAAATCTCGGAGAATCGAACCATGCGACGATTGACCTTCATGAACTCTCTCACGCTGATGGCCTGCATGAGCGCCGCCATTGCGATGGGCCTCGGCTGCGACACCTCAAAGTCCGGCGGAGGCGCCAACAAGAATTCAAACACGGCCAAACACAGTGACGGCGACACGGGCGACCATCCGTCCGATTCCCACGACGGCGATGCGAAGAACAACGCGTCGGCGGCGGGTATGAAGGTCGCCGACCTCGATGAGAATGGCCTGGCCAGGCTCAGCGATATCGGGATCGAGCGACATCCCAGTGGTGTTCGACCCACGAATCGCCGCGACGCCACGGGCGACATGATCTACGCCCACGTTCGTGTGCAGATGGACAATTTCATCGCGGAGCGCAAGGAGATGCTGGACTCGGGTCTCGACCTGACGGATCCCGCCGTCCGCCTGAAGGAAGACTCCATTCGCAAGGCCGTCGCCCTGCTGACGGAGAATGGCGAAACCGTCGAACCGATCGACCCGCCGATCGAGGGGCTGCGGCTGGAGCCGTTCGTATCGACGGACAGCCACGACGATCACTCGGATCACGACGGCGATGACCACGCGGGGCACGACCACGACTGATACGACGCCGGCCACTCCCGGCGACGCAATCAAAGATTCACTGGCTCAGGGCGCCGACTGCAGGTACCTTGAGCCAGTTGCATTTTTACGCTGGCACGCAGGGAGGCGCCGCCGATGACGACAACGATCAACACGATCGGTCTGGACAACCTCAGCGACTTCCAGCGCGACCAGGTCCCCCTGCTCGATCGCTTCCTCGGCCTGACGACGCATGAGATCGCCGATCTCGGCGCGGGGCTCGGCGTTCACGCGCGGATCATGATCACGCGCAACCGCCGTGTGCACGCCGTCGACCAGGCGCCGACGCGTGAACTGCGACGGCTTGCTGCAGAGCATCCCGACAACTGCCGCATCGTCGTCGCCGATATCGACGATCTTCCGTTCGAACAAGCGTCGCTCGACGGTCTCTGGGTGTCGCACTGCCTGGAACATCTGTCGAACCCGCTGGCGACACTCGAACGCTGGCGCAGGCTGCTGAAACCGAACGGCCGACTCGGCGTCATTGTTCCGCCGTTCAAGACGGAGGTCGTCGGCCGACACGTGTTCACAGGCTGGACGATCGGCCAACTCATGCTGACGCTGCTTCGCGCCGGCTTTCGCATCCGCGATGGCGCGTTCCGCAGGAATGGCTACAACATCTGCGGCATCGTCAGACCTGAAGTCGATCCGCCGGTTTTCGCGCCGAACGACGAGATCCTCTGCCAACACGCCGATCGCTTTCCACCGTCGATCGCGTATGAGATCGGGCGCAATAAGCGGACGAATACGTTCGGTGAGTCGATCAGCTGTTTTGAGGGGGAGATGGAGAGTATCGGGTGGTAGCGGGGAGCCAATAGACCGCCACACGAGTGTCCTTGCCCACAGGATTCCGGCAGATGTAAAATTCTGTCTTCTATCCGAATTCGAGGGCCGCACTCATGCCAAACGACAACCCCACTGCGAGACGTTGGCGAAAGGTCTTTCGCGATCCCATTCATGATCTGATAGAGCTACGGGAAGATGACAGGTTTGTTCTTGACCTGATCAACGCCAAGGAGTTTCAACGGCTTCGTAGAATAAAGCAACTCGGGCTCGCCAATCTCGTGTTTCCCGGCGCAGAACATTCCCGATTCGTTCACTCACTTGGCGTATTCAATTATGCTCGTCGAATTCTGGAAGTGCTGAAATACAAGTATCCCAGGAACACCGAGTTCGGCAACGCGCTACGCACGCACGAATACGAGATCAAGGCCGCCGCCTTGCTACACGACGTCGGACACGGTCCATTTTCACACGTGTTCGAACGAGTGTTTGAGGATGCCTCTCCAAAACACGAGGAATGGAGTTGCCGGATCATCCTGAGTGAGGAATCCGAAATCAACCAAGTGCTCTGCGCGCAGGGAGAAGTGATTGACATCCGCACTGTCGCGGCCCTTGTTTACTCCGATGCCGCAAAACTCGATGACTCGATCGAAGCTCCTGAAAACTACATCAAGGACATCGTCAGCAGCCAGCTGGACGCCGACCGAATGGACTACCTCGCACGGGACAGCCTGTTTACCGGCTCGAAATTGGGGACCTACGACTCAGAGTGGATCATCAATTCACTTATGATCGCTCGCCCCGACGAAGGTTCACCACCCAAAATCTGCCTTGACCAATCCAAGGGAGCTGGAGCCGCCGTTGCGCTCTTGTCGGCCAGACGACTTATGACGCTCAATGTTTACAGTCATCGTGCGACGCGCGCTTACGAAGCCGAACTGGTCGCAACGCTGCGACTGGCACGACACTGCGTCGGGCATCTACCGACAGATACGCCCGAGTCTATGCGTAATGTACTTCAGGCTCCCACGGAGATCAGCGTCAAGGACTACCTCTTGACAAACGATGATATCGCGTGGGCGTCACTCGGAGCTTGGGCGAGGATGAAGACGTTTCCAGCGGGTGAATCCGGGAACCTGCTGAGGAGACTTCAACATCATGCTGTTCGACTCGTCCGTCGAAAACGCCCGTGGCGCCACAAACGATCCACGGGAACCCCAGACTTGATGAGATGGAAGCGGACTATCGTCCGCCTTGAGGAGAATGGCGACCCACGACGCTTTGAGTGCTTTCTTGACGAAGGCAATTTCCTACCCTACAAGAGCCTGGCATACGAAACCGCCAAGGGGAAAGACATCGAAGAAGCTTTCCTGAGCGAAATCCACTTCGTCGAAAAGGACGGCAGCACAAAAATCCTCTCGGAACTCCAGGACGAGAACCGAGAGATTGTAAGAGCTTTCCAGGCAGGAACTAACGTATCACGAGTTTTCTACGATGAAGAACACGCGGATTTGTTTGAAACCCAGTCTGGTTCCGACTAGTATATGTTAGGTTTTTGTTTGTATTGAGGTGCGAGAAATGGACATCACAAAGGCGCTTCACATCGCACATCTCGTATCAACGCTGAACAAGGTAGAGGGCCGAAAGCGACTACAGAAAATCGTCCACTTGCTGTCATTCCGATTTCCGGAGTTTCAGCACGACTTTACATTGCACTACTTCGGCCCGTTCTCGCGAACTTTAGCGTCAGAGATCGATTATCTTGCGGAAGACCATATTATCGATGAACGTCGATCAGGAGAGACCTACGTCTACTCACCGACGCAAACTGCAACCGGCGATTGCCTTCGAATCGACGAGATTGATCCGTTCGACAAGGCGCCTGCGTGGCGCCAAATGGCAGCGTCGCTGGACGAGAAAGACACAGCGTTCCTCGAAGCAGCCTCGACAATTGCGTATCTTCAGCACGCTCAGCGTTGCCCCGACGACAAGTTGGAAACAAGATTCAGTCGAATCAAGCCTAATCTTGCCCACAAGTTTCAAGATGCTCGCGATTATGTTGCAAGCAACGTTGCCACGAATAACGAATAGCAGGACATCCGCAAGTTCGCGTCCGAATTCAGGTTTGGTCGATCGCAATCGATGATGGGCTCGTGTCCGGACTGACCGGATGAGCGTCAATGCCTGGCCATCAATACGGCGCATCCCGGTTCTCGAACGTCATGTCGTTGAAATCCTTCAGCATCCGCTGATCGACGACGCCTTCTGACGTCAATCGGCCCGTGTATAGGGCGCCGCCCGTGCTCCACAGCAATCGACTGTGCGCGTAATCCGCCCACTCCCAGTCCGCGACGTCGATCTCGCGCTCCGTTGATTTGTCCACCAGGTGGTGTTCGTCGAAATTCAGTCCATGCCCCGGCCCCGAATCTCCGGAACGAATGATCTTTCTGAGTATCCAGAAGTCGCCGATCGGCTTGTCGAAGATCGGGACTTTCCCCTTCTTGTGGTAACGAAGTCGCGTTTCGCGGCATTCGTTCAACAGCCATCCGTCGCGAATCAGGCGCTCGAAGTAGACACCTGGCGTGTTCGCTGGCAGCCGAACGCCCGAAGGTGGCTCCCGGAGTCGTTGCAATCGGCTGGGTTCTCGCAGTGATTCATGACAGTCGAATGACACGATCGAGTAATCGCCTCTTTCGCCAAAGAGACCACCCCCACCCACAGGTAGCGTCATCTTCCAGAGCCCGATTGCCTTCAGATACGGCGATCTGGAGATGGCCGTCCAATACCAGTCAACCTCCGGCATCTGTCGTCCTTTGGTCGCCGAATAAATGAAATGCGCGCCGTCGGGCGACACATCACAATAATGCTCATAGATCCGACCCTTCAGCCACTGGCCGAGGTCGAACGTGTCATTCTTCATATCCCAGCCGATCGTGCAGACCTGCTTTGAGGGACCGCGACGGAGGATGACGGCGTATGGCGCTTCGCGCGCCACGAAGACGTGGATTCGAGCCGGAATCGTCTGCGAGCGATTTGTACCTTTTTCCTGCATGGTCATGCGACTTCAGCCATGGTTGCATCGTCCTGACTTACGCGTGCTCCCAATAGTCAGACACTTTCGGAGGGTTCGAGTCGTCGAACCCATTGACTCGCAATTCGCCTGACGTCACGACTGTCGTGGGCGTTCCGTGAATCATCGTGAAGAGAATTCGAATCAGATCGACGTGTGCGCGCCGCATGTCGCTGTGACCCTGCCCGATCCGTTCCAGCAGCGCCAGAACACGTCGACCATCCTCGCCGGCGTCGTCGAGCTTCTGATACAGCAGCCCGCCTTCCAGCATGCTCGATGTCGGCGTTGTGGATTCGTGATACGAACGGATCGCAGATCGCATCAGCATGACGAAAGCGTATCGCGTCCCCAGTTCTTCCGCGGCTTCGGAGGGCGGCACGACGCGAAGCTCGAAGCGCGCCTCCAGGCGCCCGAGCAACTCGCAATAGTAGTTCTGGATGTCCCTGTGAATGTGCTCGCGTGTCGCCAGGAGGCAGACGTCGATCAGGCGCTTCCAGTCGTAGTCGTCACCGGGACTCGCGTCGAAGACGTAGCCGTGCCCGCAGCGATCGGTTGGCGCCCTTTCGCCCAACGACTGACGTCGACGCCCATCCCGGTGGGCGCATGCGATCATCGGATACAGGCTCATTGCGGCCGCGACGAGGCAGTACATCGCCGTCGTTCGCGGTGCGTACGGCGCGAGAACGCTGATCGCAAGGATGAGCACGATCGCAAAGAAGGCGACGCCCGCCGAGTAGAACGTCACACGTCTTCGGAGGCGACGACACAAGTTTTTGCTTTCCTTTGGCATGGCCCGATGCAAACTGCGTGGAGGCTTCCCCCCGGTGGTGGCGGGCGTGGCCCAGCCTACGACTTTACCGTCATCGCCTTTTGCACGATCGCGAGGATGTCTCGTTCCAGCGCTTCGGCCTTCTCTTCGATCTGTCCGCCGCGCGACAGGAAGTCATCGCGGGCGGCGGCGTCTTTCAGATCCTTCGCATTGATCTGCACGTTGAGGTAGGCGCCCTTCACGGCGGTTCGCGCGCACAGGGCCGCGACGCCGGCGTCGGAGGCGCTGGCGCTCATGCCGATTTCGGCCATCTTCCTCGCAACGTCCATGCTCTCCAGCGCAACCCGCATGACGCGCAAAGGCGTTTCAATGGCGCCCTTCGTCGCTTCCTGAATCGCATTCGTACGGGCGGCGGCCTCTTCTTCCGTACCCTTCGGCAGACCAAACGCGTCCATGATCCTGTTGAAGGCGGCCGTGTCCTCGTCGATCAGGCGAAGCAGTTCGTCATGATGCTTCTTGCCCCGGACGGCCCACTCGCTGAACTCTTCCCAGCGATCGTCCCAGCCGCGCTTGTGGCTCGAGAGATTCGCGACCATCGTCCCCAGGGCGGCGCCGAACGCGCCACACGCCGCGGCGATGCTGCCACCACCCGGCGCCGGGCTCTCCGACGCGGTCTCGTGCGTAAAGTCGGTCAGCGTCATGTCGACGAGTCGCTTCCTGTTTCCCGCCTTCGCGGCGATGGCGTACTCGATGATCTTCTCTTCGGGATTGAACGGCGCGAGCTCGTCCATGCCCATGCTCTTGACCGCAATCTTGATGAGCTCCTTATCGCTGACGCCGAGCGAACGCTGTTGCTTGCGCAGGAAATACTCCCCCGCCTCCAGCATGCTCTTCAGCGGGAGCAGCCCCACGACTTCGCTGCCCGTCACGCGGATACCGCGCTCCTGCGCCTTGGCGCAGCACTCGTCGAAAGCGACGTGAACGGGTGTGACGCTGATGTTCGTGAGGTTCATGGAAATCTGGGCAACGCCGTATTCCTCGATGAACCAGCCGATGCCCTTCACGCACTTGAGCGAGCCGGGTTCCCAGACGGGTTCGCCGTTGGCGTCCGTGACGATCCTGCCCGTGAGCGGATCGCCCTCCCGCCTGACGCGGCCCTTTTCGCGAATGTCGAAGGCGATGGCGTTGGCGCGGCGCGTGCTCGTTGAGTTCAGGTTGACGTTGTAGGCCACAAGGAAGTCGCGGGCGCCGACGGCCGTGGCGCCGCTTCGTGCGTTGAACCTGTCGGGACCGAAGTCGGGCTTCCACTCCGTTTTCTTCAGCTTGTCGGCGAGGCCCTCGTACTCGCCGGCGCGGACGGTCGCGAGATTGCGGCGTTCGGGTTTCGTCGCGGCGCTTTCGTAGCAATAGATGGTCAGGCCCACCTCTTCGCCGAGTCGCCGGGCGAGCTGGCGTGCGAATTCCGCCGTTTCGTCCATCGTGATATTCGCGACGGGAACCAGCGGGCAGACATCCATGGCGCCGAAGCGCGGGTGCTCGCCATGATGTCTGGACATGTCGATGAGCTCGGCGGCCTTGCGACCGGCGCGGACGGCGGCCTCGATCACGGGCGCGGGTTCGCCGACAAAGGTGACGACAGTCCGATTCGTTGCGGCGCCGGGATCGACATCGAGGAGCGTGACACCTTCAACGCTCTCGATGGCGTCAGTGATCTGCTTCATGACGGCCATATCGCGGCCTTCGGAAAAGTTGGGAACGCATTCGATCAGTTGGGCCATCTTGCTGTCGCTCCGTATTGCGTTTCGCGCGAAATCCCTGGCTGCAACGCGGGCCACGCCCGCGTGTCGACACGCCGAAACGCCGCATGGTAACGCGCCCATCGGCGTTGGCGAGCGAGGCGTCGGGGAGACGGAGAAACGTCGGAAAACGACACTTCTGCGTTACTCCACACGCAGTTCACCCAAAATAGAGCGATTGATTCCGTGTTGGGAGCGTGCCACTGGGCGCCTGCAACCCAGTGCGATTCCACAAAGCGCCCTACCGCCACACCCTGACCTTCGGCCGCAGGGGCCCAGATCGACCTTCGGTCTCCGAGTACGCCCACCAGCTCGACCATTTCCATCCGGCTGGTTCGTCGACAAGCCCACGGCGCGCCGGATTTCGGTGGATGCAATCGATCACGCGCCAGAGCGTGTCCGTGTTCCGGATATTTCGATCATACCCGGGCCCCTCCTGCCCGAATCTGAAGCAACGGTCCCCGGGGCGTTCGCGAATCGTCAGTTCGGCGAGCGCCGGGTCGGCGGCCGCAATCATCATTTGCTTCACGCGATAGGAGAAGGGCTTCTTGATCGCGTACAACAGTCGCGACACGCCTGACGCCGCAGGTTCAGGCCAGACGATCAAATGCACATGCTCCGGCATGAAGACATAGGCGAGCAAACGATAGCCATGTCGATCCATCGCCCGATCGATCGACTCGGCGAGCAGACAGCATCGAGCGTCTTCTCGCAGCAGCTGTCGACGACCATGGCAGGAGATGGTCAGGGCGTGAGCCTCGCCGGGGGCGTCGTCGTGCTTTATCAGCTTTCGATGACCTTCGGGCGTCTCCATCGATGTCCCGGACTATACGACGGATTTGTCCTGTCACGCGGAACAATCCTGGCCGGCGCCATATGGGTGACACTGAATGGTTGAAGAAGACCGACGGTCACTCAGACACTGGGTGACAAGCGCCCAGTGGCACACGCCTACTGCTGTCTTGAAGACCGACAGGCGCTCCAACACTGGGCGCCTAACGCCCAGTGGCACGCGCCAAGGGTTATGAATTGCCCGGGACGGCCTGAACGCCCAGGAGAAATCGGAACATTTCATCGATGGCGACGGCGGACGCGTTGCTGATGTAGGGCGCCGGATAGATGTCATTGCACGGGTTCAGCGTTTCGTAGGTGACATCATCGCGCGTATAGACACTGCGGAAACACGGCACATTGCAGGAACCTCCGCCGGGGGCGTCGCCGGCCTCGTCGCGGGACTGCAGCGAATCCACGGCCAGGGCGACGACATTGATCTCGTCCTGCGTCAGCATCCGCGGTGTTTGCGCCTGGATCACGCGGCA
This sequence comes from Phycisphaerae bacterium, assembly GCA_035399845.1. Classification (GTDB taxonomy): domain Bacteria; phylum Planctomycetota; class Phycisphaerae; order UBA1845; family UTPLA1; genus ECT2AJA-110-A. Next base: position 15,776 of record DAOPJV010000093.1, read on the forward strand.
CGCGTCGTCGGAGGAGTAGTCGGACTCACACGCGTCAGTCGCGCCGTTCCCCGCTTCAATCATCCACATCTCCAGCATCAGGCCCGCGTCCGTCTTTGTGATGACGGCGCGCTGTATCGCGCCGACGCTCCCTTCACACGATTCGGAACTGAAATCCGAAAACCGGATGGATTGGTATTCGAAGCTTGAAAACCGAACGTCATCGAGCTCGACAGGGAGCGTGAGCGCCGGGCAGCTCATTCCCAGGGAGAAAGAGGCCAGAAGGACAATGAACAACACCCGACCCGCCGTGTTTCCTGAAATCATCCGGATTCTCCGTTTCGATACGAGGCTCATTCAGTATAGCGTTCGCCGACTGTCCGACCTGACGCGTCGGAATGTCAGGCGCCGATTCTCTGGTGACGGACCTTTCCCGACCCGTCCACGTACTCGTGACGCCGAGATCATTGCAGCGTTGCGTGTCATTGGCCTCCTGAGACGATCTCGGGAGCCCCGCCAAGGGTCTCGAGCATTCGACTGATTGCTGAGACCGACGCGTAGCTGAGGTACGGCGTCGGATAGACATCTTCTTCGAGGACGGGAGAATCGTAGGTCACGCCGTCACGCGTAAAGAGTTTGCGGAAGCAGGGAATCTCCACGAGCCCACCCGCCGTCGACTCCCCCGCCTCCTCGCGGGTCTTCATGCTGTCAACAGCGGCCACGACCACCTGCAGCTCATCCTGCGTCAGAAATCGCGGAGGCTCCGCGCGAATGACACGGCACTTGCGGTCATTGGAGAAGTTCGCCTCACATCCGCCGAAGGTCGATTCACCTTCGTCAAGGAGCCAAAGTTCGAGGAGCAGTCCGTCCTCCAGCCGTGTGATGATGGCGCGCTGAACGATACCGATCGACGCCAGGCAATTGTCCGGACTTTCGTCCGAAAACCTGACAACCTGATACTCGAATCTCGAGAACTGCACATCGCTCAGATCGACTTCCGGTTTCGGCAGGAATGTGGCGACACAGGTCGCCCCCATCGAAACAACGACCGCAACGGCGGCAAAAACCATCGCGCCGAATCCGCTTCCGCGATACATCTGATGTCTCCGTGCCACAACGAGGACCTGTATTTTACACGTCACGGACTGTCTACCCAAGCGTTCCGGCGACAAGTGACGCCAACGCGCCGGCCGACGAAATCGACATGACATACCTCGATTCTCGCACTAG
>DAOPJV010000094.1:0-16562 GCA_035399845.1 Phycisphaerae bacterium
GAAACCGATGCCCGTTCCCGTGAATCGATCCGTCCCTCGCAGGACAGGTCGCTTCATGATCACTTTCTTACGAATGGACTTCAGCGGCATGCCGACGATCCACAACAGCAGTGTGACGGCGCCGGCGCATGCGACGTAATTGCCGAGCGCGCTGGGACCGCCCGTCACGCGCTGAACGATCGGATCGAAAAAGGTCGGGTTGGCGGCCAGGAAACCGACGACGGCGATCGTGATCGGCAGCATGATCGCCTTGCGGAATCCGCCCTTCACCAGGCCGTGCAACGAGAGCAGACCCACGACGGGCGCCGCGATCTGGCCCAGGAGGTAGTCGTTCTCCAGACTCAGGCCGAAAGCGCCGGCCGTCGCCGTCAGCAGCAGACCGGCCATCAGCCAGGGCCCCTTGACCGGCTCGTCACGATCGATGCTGAAGTCCGTTTCCCGACCTCGACTGGGCGTCGATGGCCCCGCCGGCGGCGAAAACGCTCGCTTTTCGGCGATCACGGGGGGCTTCTTCTGGCCTCTTAGCAGGTACATCTTGGCTCCTCGCTGCTGGCGTCGATTCGGGGGTTCGCAGTCTACCTACGTATCGGTTGTTCAAATCGACTGGAATATTGCACAATCGACAGCCATTTCCAGCAAATTCGCCCGGAATCCAGTCGCGGCACGGCCCGAGGTGTGCCGCAACCGGGAATTCCGGACGACCTGAATATAGGATGCGGCCAAAAGTCGCCCGCGCCTATTTGATTCGAAGACGGCGTTTATAACGCGAGAAATGGCCATTCCGGGCAATATCCCGGTAGAGTCGCGATGAACCATAGGCGCCCGCTGGGCACGATCGCCCACTTATTTGAAGGAGCTCGAACTATGACCGCCGATTCCGGCTGGTACCACGCCAAAAACGGACAACCCGTCGGCCCGATGAGCCTCGACGACCTCGTCGCGGCCCTCCCCGGCGTCGATGGCCCCGACACGCTCGTCTATGGCCCGACCACCCCGGAGTGGACGCAGGCCAAACACATCGCCGCCATTCGCGATCGACTTCGCGGCGCCGCCAGTCCGCCCCCCGCCCCCAGGACGATGGTCGCCGATGAGATCGACTACGAGATTTTCGGCGATGACATGCAGTTCGTGGAAATCACGCTCGACCCAAACGAAGTCGTCGTCGCCGAGGCCGGCGCCCTGCTCTACATGACGCGCGGCATTCAGATGGAGACGGTCTTCGGCGACCCGTCGAAACAGACGGGCGTCCTCGGCAAACTCCTCGACGCCGGCAAGCGCATGGTCACGGGCGAATCCCTCTTTCTGACGACCTTTGCGGCCACGGGCGACAAGCGCGAGCAGGTGTCGTTCGCCGCGCCCTACCCGGGCAAGATCATTCCGATGCACCTGGCGGCCCTTGGCGGGGAAGTCCTCTGCCAGAAGCAGGCGTTCCTCTGCGCCGCGCGAGGCGTCACGATCGACATCGCCTTTCAGAAGAAACTCGGGGCGGGCCTCTTCGGCGGCGAAGGGTTCATCCTGCAGCGCATCCGCGGCGATGGTCTCGCCTTCATCCACGCCGGCGGCACGATCGTCAAACGCGAACTCGCCCCGGGCGAGAACCTGCGGGTTGATACCGGCTGCCTCGTCGCCTTCCAGCCATCCGTCAACTACGACATCACGCGCGCCGGTGGCGTCAAGACCATGTTCTTCGGTGGCGAAGGTCTCTTCCTCGCCAGCCTGACGGGGCCGGGCAGCGTCTGGCTGCAGTCGCTGCCCTTCTCGCGACTCGCCGGACGCATCGCGGGCTCCTTCAGCGCCGCCTCGGGTAAGGGCGAAGGCTCGATCCTCGGCGGTCTCGGCATCGGCAGTCTCTTTGGCGGGGACTAGCCGCCGCCGTTCGCCTCCGATCGCGAGCGTTCGAGTTCGAATCAGCACAGGTGAAAATGACGCGAGGCGGCGTTCTCCAGAGAGAACGCCGCCTCAGGAACTTTGTGCAGATTGTTCGCCTTGCCTACAGACTACTTCCGTCGTTCAACGACGGCGACGCCGACAGTAACAGGCTCGGGCTTGTCCTTCCCGTAGTTGTACATGTCGCGCGGTCGGATCTGACACTCTTTTCGTGTTCGCGTGCAGCTCTTCTCACCCTCGAACAGGATGAGGTAGCCACCGCCCGCAAAACTGACAACGCGGGCCTTCACCCAGTCGCCGTTGTCATCAACCGCCCAGCATTCTGTGCCGGGCAGCGCCCAGTCCGCACGTTTGTCGAAAGCGCTCATCTTTTCCTCCCCCCTCTAAATCGGAAAGAGCATCATTTCGTTGAGTGTACAATGTGATATGAAACACTAGTCGGCAAATCATTATGAGGCGTCCGACGATGTCGCGTGCGTCGATGTCGCCCGCCGGGTTTTATCAGCCGCGCCGTCTTATCAGGCATTGCGTTTTGGGAGACCCACTTCTTCGATTCGGACCATCGACGCCGCCAAACGATCGTGAATGATGTTTCCGCGCCCGTCGTACCGGCCGAAGGTCAGGACGCCCGTCGGGCAACTCTGGACGCACGCGGAACAACGGACGCATTCCGGATCCTCCATCGGCGCCCCCTTGTTCGCAAAGTTCATCACGTCGATGCCCTGATGGCACACGCTCGTGCACACGTTGCATGAGATGCACTTCTTCTTGTCGGCGAAGATTCGAAATCGCGAAAACCGGGCGTAGATGTGCATGAGCGCCGCGAGCGGACAGGCGAACCGACACCAGACGCGCCCGGAAAAGTGAAAGTACAGCCCCACGCCCAGGATGCCGGCGAACACGACATCGACCATGTAGCCGTAGCTGACAATCGGCGTCTTCCTGCTCATCCAGTCGAACACGGTCGCCGCCCAGCCGAATCCCATCCATCCCACGATGCGGAACAGCATGATCACGACGGCGAACGCAAGGAACGCCTGACCGATCATATTCAGGCGATTCCACATCGGACCGTGCGGCATTTTGTGCCGATGGGCGTCGCCCATCGTCTCGGCGAGGGCGCCACAGGAACAGATCCAGCCGCAATAGGCCCCCTTGCCCCAGCGCCACACGAGCAGCGGAATGATGACAAACGTCTGAATCGCGCCGAGGATCAGCCAGCCCCACATCGGCTGATTCGTGAACCAGTTTCCGACAACCAGCGGCCACGCGAGCACAACCCCGATCGCCCGCCAGTATTCGCGGCCATGCCCGTAATTCGCGATGGGAAAGAACGCGTCCGCAATCCGCGCGCCCGCGCCGTGATCGAACACGCCGTTGTGCCCGAGCCATGGCAGGATGATCTCCGGCAACAGAAACAGCGGCAGGATCTGGATCGCGGCCAGCGTCAGTGTCTGAAGCCTGACGTAAGGCGTCTTTCGGCGACGAACACGTCGAATGCCGAAGATGACGACGCACACGCAATAGGCCAGCGTGTAATAGAAGCTTCGACCACTTGCCGAGATGGCCAGCGTGTGCCCGAGCGTTCCTTCTTTTGAGAGATACGCGCCGAGTCCGTCGCCCAGCGCCCCCGCCTTCAGCCGATCCCACAACGCGCCCGGGTTCAGTCCGGCGACTTTGTTGAACGCCCCCTGGAGACCGATGTAGCCGAGGATGTAGTCGCTCTTCCAGTGATAGAGCCAGATGCAGAAGAGCATGAAGATCGCAAGACTCGCCCACTGTTTCGCCCGCATCTCGCCACGAATCGGCACGCCGATTTTCCGGAAGAACTCGAGCGGCGGCTCGCGACCGATCATCGCAAAGACGACATCATTGGGAACCGTCGTCGTGTCGCCGTCGTTCGTCTTCAGTTCGACTTCGGTATCTCGGATCGCAGTCACCTGCGAGTTCATGACCAGCCGGATTCGCCCCGCGCCACTGTCGGCGGCCGCGTTCCCCGTCAGCGCCGCCAGCTTCTCCGCGTTCTCCGGCTTGGGCCTGGAAAAGGCGTCCTTTCGATAGCTGTGGGTCACGTTGGCGCCCGCCTGCGCCAGCGCGATCGACGCCTCCAGCGCCGAATCGCCGCCGCCCACGACCATCACGCGCTTCCCGCGGAACTCGGCGGGATCGTGCAGCCGTTTGAAGACCTTGCCCGAGTCCTCGCCCGGCGCCCCCAGTTTGCGAAAGTTCCCGCTCCGGCCGATCGCGACGATCACGCGCTGCGCCCTGGAATCGCCGCCGTCGTGACGCAGTTCGAACAGCTTGCCCTTTCGCTCAACGCCTTCAATGCGCCGCCGCGTCGGCTCGATGCCCGCCGACTGGCGCTGCCGCTCCAGCTCCTCGACGAGATCCTCCTTCACATCCGCCGTCAGCGACAGCTCCCCGGCGGGTCGCATCTCCGTCGGATAAGTATAGATGGGCTTGCCCTTCGGGAAGTCCTTGATCGTCGCGAAGGAATCCTGCGCCTCAAAGACCTCGACGCTCAGATTCCGCCGCCGGGCCTCGATCGCCGCCGCGATCCCCGACACACCGCCGCCGATGATGGCGATATCCACGACGCCGTCGCCACCCGCCCCGGCCGTGAAATCCGTCTCGTCGGCGATCGACGCGACCGCCCTCGCGCCGCTGTCGGCCGCGAACTTCAGGAGCGGAACGCCCGTGAGATCGCCGACGATGCGCAACCCCGGAATCTTCGTTGTTCCGTCTTCGTTGACTTCGGGGAGTTTCTCCACGCGCCCCGCCGGCCAGCGGGTGTGGAGCCAGTTCATGTAGCGTTTGAGAATCGACATCCGCTTCCTATTCCCCGGCGCCGGACGTCGATTGCGACGAACTCATTCGGGACGTGTCCGCCAGTCGAGCAGCGACGCCTGCGTGTTGCAATAGGGGCATACGACGAAGGAATAGACTCGCCCACAATGCGGGCAGCGGCCGTTCTCGCCCGGCATGTCGAACGCCTGGCCGCATTCACACATCCACGCGGGACCCATCGGCGGCGGTCGCCGGCAACCCGGGCATGACAGCATGTCGGGGACGCGCGCCCGCACAACCCCCTCGCGATACTTCATCACCTTCGCTTCCTGGATACCGCGAAGACACTGCGAACCCGCGAAGACCGCGATCGCGATGAGCCAGATGTCGCCCTGCTGAAGCGCATAAAACGCGCCCAGACCAACGCCCGCCAACCCGAGATAGGCTGCGGCCGTGAGCGCTCTGGAGGGACCGACGATGAACCAGAGCAGCGACCAGAGGATCTTGCCGCCGTCCAGCGGGTAGATCGGCAGCATGTTGAAGATCAGCAGGCCGAGATTGATCTTGAACAGGAGGTCGAGAAAGTACAGGACATCCCCGTCGTATCCGGAGGCGCGGGGTTCGTAGAGCTTGTAGGCAAAATAGGTGATCGGAACGAGGACGACATTGACCAGGGGACCGGCGACGATGCTCCACAGCATGGCGCCCGGCCGAAAGGGGGGATCGACAAAGGCCACGCCGCCCAGCGGCCAGAGCATGATGTGCAGGGCCCTGCCGCCGACGCTCCGGCACGCCAGGGCGTGACCGAATTCGTGCATGAGCACGATCCCGAAGAGGGCCAGCACCTCCGCCATCGCCCACATCGGATTGTGATACTCGGGGACGTGCTTCTGATACAGGTAGTAAGCGACCAGCAGCCAGGTCCAGTGCAGGAACACATCGATCCCGAACGCGTCGAAGATCTTCACGCCGCCCGGCAGCCGGGAATGTTCGTTCGATTCTGACATAGATCCGAATTATAGGGCGCCTTCGCCGACACCGCTTGGAAGCCGATCGGCGCGCTATTAATCTGTCCCTCCATGGCAACATTCAACCGCGCCGAAGTGATCGACAAGAACTTTCTCGCCCTGCTCGCCAACTGGGACGAACCCGTTCCGCCGCGCCGAAGCGATCTCGATGAACCCCTCCACGCCGACACGCACATGACCGGTCGGGACCTCGTCGAGGTCTTCGAGTCTCAGATGGTCGCGCGACATCTCGATCTCATCGCCCGACACCTGCGCGCCCGAAACGCCTCCTTCTACACGATCGGCAGCGCCGGACACGAAGGCAACGCCCTCGTCGCGCGACTGACGCGACATACCGATCCGGCGTTTCTGCACTATCGCAGCGGCGCCTTCTTCGCCGAGCGCGCCCGCGCCGTCCCGGACATCGACGTCATCTACGACACGATCCTCTCGCAGGCCGCCAGCAGCGACGATCCGATCGCCGGCGGTCGCCACAAAGTCTGGGGCAGCAAGCCGCTCTGGGTCATTCCGCAGACGAGCACGATCGCGAGCCATCTGCCCAAGGCCGTCGGCGCCGCGATCGCCCTTCGCCGCGAGAAGCTCTCGCATGTCGAGCCGCCCGTTCCGCGCGACAGCATCATGATCTGTACCTTCGGTGACGCCTCCACGAACCACTCCACGGCGCAGGGCGCCTTTAACGCGGCGCGCTGGGCCGCCTACCAGCAGGTGCCCGTCCCGGTTCTCTTCGTCTGCGAGGACAACGGACTCGGCATCTCCGTCCGAACGCCGCCGAACTGGGTCGAGCAGAACTTCCAGCTCGCCCGGGCGATCAAGTACTTCCGCACGACGGGACTCGACCTGCTCGAAGCGCATGACACGATCCGCACGGCCGTCGACTACTGCCGCAGCCATCGTCGACCGACCTTCCTGCACCTGAAGGTCGTCCGCATGCTCGGCCACGCCGGCACGGACTTCGAGCCCGCCTACCACTCCCTCGAACACATCGCCGAAACAGAGACAAAGGACCCGCTGCTGCAGTCGGCGCGCCTCGCGATCCGTCACGGTCTGCTATCGCCCGACGAAATCCGCGACAGGTACGAAGCCCTTCGCAGGCGCACGATGGACGCCGCCGATCGCGCGACGAAGCGGCCGAGGCTGGAATCGGTCGAGGAAGTCGTCGCCCCGCTCGCGCCCTGCTCGCCGGACAAGGTCCGCGCCGAGGCCGAACGAACCCTCCCGCACGACGAGCGCGTTCAGACCTTCGGCGGCGAAGACAAGCTTCCCGAGAACCTGGGACCGCGACATCTCGCCGTGAACCTCAACAGCGCACTCTTCGATCTGATGGCGAAGTACGCCGACATGTTCGTCTTCGGCGAGGACGTTGCCCAGAAGGGTGGCGTCTATTACGTCACGGCCGGCCTGCTCAAACGATTCCGCGCCTCGCGCGTCTTCAACACGCTGCTGGACGAACAGACAATCCTCGGCCTGGCACAGGGCTTCGGCTATATGAACGCCCTGCCCTTCCCGGAGATCCAGTACCTCGCCTACTTCCACAACGCGTGCGATCAGCTGCGCAGCGAGGCGTGCAGCATGCAGTTCTTCTCGAACGACCAGTTCCGCAACCCGATGGTCGTACGCATCGCTTCGCTCGGCTATCAGAAGGGTTTCGGAGGTCACTTCCACAACGACAACAGCATTACGGCCCTGCGCGACATCCCGGGCCTCGTCATCGCCTGCCCGTCTCGAGGGGATGACGCCGCCGAAATGCTTCGAACCTGCGCCGCCCTCGCCCACGTCGATGGCCGCGTAGTGGCGTTCCTCGAACCGATCGCGCTGTACATGCAGAAAGATCTCTACGAGGACGGCGACGAGAAGTGGCAGTTCACCTATCCGGCGCCCGACAAAGTCGCCGCGATCGGCGAGCCGCGCGTTTACAACCCCGAAGCCAGCGATGTCGTCGTCATCACCTATGGCAATGGCGTTCGAATGGCGCTTCGGGCCGCGAAACAGCTCCAGGAGGAGGACGGCGTGAACCTGCGCGTCGTCGATCTCCGCTGGCTCAATCCACTGAACGCGGAAGCCATCGCCGAACACGCCGCCGCAGGCGACAATGTCGTCATTCTTGATGAGGGGCGAAAGACCGGCGGTGTGGGCGAGGGGATCATCACGGCGATCGCCGAGCACTGCCGGCGCATGCCGCGCATCCGGCGCGTTGTCGGTGTCGACACCTACATTCCGCTGGGACCCGCGGCGAATCTCGTGCTCCCGTGCGAAGAGGACGTCGTGAAGGCCGTCCGCGACATGATCGGGAAGCAGTGATTCACGCCGATTACAGATTTCAGCGGCGTTCCTAAGGGGCCGCCACTGCGTCCGGCCCCCGCAGGACGATACAATGCGCGCATGGCTCGGCGCTTCGAAGTAAGAGCGCTTTGCCGATATAATCCGGCCGACTCAGACACGAGAGGAGCACGCGTTATGTCCGAAGGGCCGAACCCGCAACCCGAAGCCAAACCCGATCCGGCGGCGTCGCAGCCAACGCCGACGCCGCACCCGGATCCCGCGGCGCCAGCGCCGACGCCGAAGAACCCGACACCGGCCACGCCGAAACCTGCGGGCCCCAAGGTCTCGAAGACGCACGAGGAGGAATCCGCCGTCACGCGCGTCCTCGGCGCCATCCTTCACGTGATCGTCTTCCCCGTGAAACTCGTCTTCAAGCCGCTGATCTTCCGCGTCACGCACGAGCGCGGTCATCCGAAGGTCTTCTTCACGAGTTTCTCGTCGCTGATCTACCTCTGGCCCATCATGGCCGTCGGCTTTCTCGGTTGCGCGATGGAGAGCTTCGAATGGGTCAAGGTCGGCTCCGCGACCTTCGGCTGGATCTGGATCACAACGGTCCTCGTCGTCCTGATCACTGTCGCGGCGGATATTGACCGCAACAAGGCGATCGTCCTGGTTCTGTTCATTGCCGTCTGCTGGCTCAGCGGCTATCTGCTCCAGGACAAGAAGGACATTCAGGTCCTTTCTGGCATCTATAACTTCTTCGCCCGACAGGATGTGAAGTTCGACGCCGGCACGGCGATGGTCATCAGCGTCTTCATCGCAATCATTGAAATCGGGGTCATCGTCATGGCCTGGCTCAACGGCCGCTACGAGATCACGACGCGTGAAATCACGCATCGCATCGTCGGCCGCACCAGCGACTCCCTGCCCCGCGCCGCCAAGCGCATTAAGCAGGAGTGTCGCGACATGGCCGAAGCCGTCATCGGTCTCGGCGCCGGCGACGTCATCGTCCTCGACACACAGATGAACGTTGTCCTCCGAATCCCGAACGTCCCCTTCCTCTGGTTCTTCCGCCGGGATATCGACGAAGTCCTGGAAGTCCTCGCCACGACGGAGGCCGAGGACATCGCTGCGGCGATCGAGGAAGAAGACATGTAGCGCATTCCCTCTGCGACACATACTGCAAAATACAAACACGGCGTCGGAGCAATCCCACGCCGTGTTCATTTGAAGATCCGCAGTCTCGACTCCGCCGGCCGCGGATCACAAACCCACATTCGTCACGCGCCTACAGGCGATCAAAGACAATAAAGCCCAGTACCCATTCGTCGTCCGTCAAACAGCCCGAATCCTCGTCCTGGCGCAACGCGCGAAACGCCGCGGCGTCGTCGGAACACACGACATCGCTGCCCATCAGCGAGCCCGTCAGCGTATTGCCGTCGGGATCGGCGAAATCCGTGAACACGCCGCCCGTGCTCATCTGCACGTAATCGAAATTGCGATCGACGGGGCCCCAGCCCGCGATGAACCAGCGCGAGCCGTCGGGCGTCACGGCGCAGGTCGCGCCGTATCCGATCAGCTTCGGATCGAGACAGTCCTCGATCGGAATCACTGTCGTGCCGGCGCTCGTGTCGAGTGTCGTCGACCGAAAGTCATAACGATCCGACTGGCTCGCCAGCGTCGCCCCCGGCGCGTCGCCCATCGTTCCGATGGCGCTGCGATAGCTGTTGTTCTCGTCGCCGGCGTCGGCGTCCTCGCGCCAGAGGAAATAGCTGAAACTGTCGCCCTTCATCGCGAGCGGCGTATTGGCCGTCGTCGGGTTTTCCGTGAACACAGTGATCGTGTCAGTATCCACATTGATCAGGGCGGCGTGGTTGTCGCCGGCGCCCGGCAGCTTGTCGCCGACATTCGGGAACTGGTGATACAGAATAGTCCCGTTGTCGAACTGAAACTGTGAGCGGCCGTCGAAGGAGTCGCGATTCGCTGCGACACCCAGGTCGAGCTGGATCGCCGCGTCGTTCGGATTCTGAATATCGAAGACGTAGATCACGTCGTTGTCGCTCACGGCGGCCACGCGCATCGTCGTCGCATCGATGTCCAGTTGTTCGAACGTCGTCTCGGGATTGCTGAGCGCATCCGGCGGATTCGGGAAGCTGATGACGCTGGGCGTCGCGCCGCTGGTGTCGATCACTTTGATCACGTTGCCGTCGCTGACCACGTTCTCGTCGTTGATCGTCGCGACGTAGGCGCCATCCACGCGCATCTGACCGGGCCGATTGGCCTCGACCATCGGCTCGACGTTGATCTGCGTCGCGGGAATATCGCTGAGCGTTTCGGACACGGTATCGTAGATCGACACGGCGCCCGTGCTGCGAACCAGCGCGACCTTTTTCCCGACGACGGCGAAGTCACGCGTTCCAAAGAGCGTTGCGCTGTTCGGGATCGTCGTCCCGGCCGCCGTGGCGCTCGTGGCCTGCGACGGCGTGATGTAATGCACTCCCGCGTCCTGGTTCGAGGAAACGGCCGCCTCGTCCGACCCGACGCCGTACACGATCAGGTCATCGCCGATGTCGATCTTGCCGCTTGATCCGAGGGTGATCCGCGTCTTGACGGCGGCGCTCGTCGAACCGCCCGTGTTGTCATTCCCGTTCGTGTTTCCGTTCGAATTCCCATTGGTGTTTGTGTTTCCCATCGGATCGCCGGTGGACGGACAATCCCCCGCCATCGCCACGACGAGGATCACGGACAGGGACAGGACCGACCATCGGCCCCCATTCATTCGTTTCATCTGTTGCCTGATCATTGCCTGCACCTCCAAATGCAAAGTCACCATCGACAATGCGACGAATGCGGGCGTGCAGGCTGAAAGGACTGAGAGATTATTCTATGTGGCGACGAGCCGGCGCAACACTGCGCCGCCCTGCGATTCACACGCGGGCGAACGCCGCGGCAAACGCAACGCCTTTGCGGACTTTGTTTCTCTTGCGCGATTCATCGCCCCCCGCGCGATGGCCCGCGACGCGCGCCACTGTCGCGACCCGACTCCGACCACGGCGGTCCCCCGCCACGACCTCGTCCGGCGCCCGGCGAAGCGGGACCGCGATCCGCCGGCGGTCCGCCGTAGCCGCGACCGCCGCCTCGTCGCCATCCCGCGACCTGACGAACCTCTTCGCCGCAGCGTTCGAAGAACTTCGCCCGCTGATCGCTCGTCAGTCGCGGCCGCAGCGCCAGCAGATACGCCGCCACGCGGCGCTCCAGCGCGTCGTGTATCTCGATGACCTTCTCGACCTGCGCCATGATCGCCTCGTCCGACGCCGTCGCATTCTCAAACATCGACGCGAGCCGCTCGCGCTCGGCCGCAAGGTCCGCCTCCATCTCGTCGCGCTCGGCCGCGAATGTCGGGTCCAGCCGGGAGAGTTCCGCGACCTGGTCGGGCGCCAGTCGCAGCCAGCCGCCCAGCACGCGCAGGGGATCATTGTCGACGAGCGCGCTCACGTTTCGGCCGGCGCCCGGCTGCCATGCGTAGGCCGCAATGAAACCGCCCAATGAACACGCGACGAAGACAACCACCAACGTGAGTTTTCCGTGCGCTTTCATGGCGCAACCTCCACGTCATTCGAGTCCGACGTTTCGGGGGTAATCAGGGAGTACAGACCTGTTGCGGACGGCGCTTCGATCGCATCGAACCCGACCGCGGCCAGCGCTTCCTCGGCGCTGGCCGTCGGCAGGTCCGCCGCCCCCCCAGTCGAATGCGGTATGGCCAGCCAGCCCGCGCCGAAGCCCGACCCGACGCCCAGCAGGATGACGGCGGCGACGCGACTGAACCGCTCCATCCACGCCCACGCGGGCCGAATACCGGCGGACGCCTCCAGCGTTCGCTCAATATCCGGCCACGTGTCGCGCGCCGACGGCTCTATCGTCCATTCATCCAGCCACGCGCCCACAGAGCGCACGTTCTCCAGCGCCCGCCGACACGACGCGCAGGCGTCGAGATGACTCCGGGCTTCGTGACGCTGTTCGGACGATAAGTCCCCCGCCGCCAGCCTGATCAGTTCCGTCTGGCTCAAGTGCGTCATCGCACATCCTCACTCTCTTGAACGCTCCGCCTCGCCGTTTCCGGCGGTCGCTTCCTGAAATCACTTCTCATATTGCAGCTCCGCCAATCGCTCACGCAGCGACGCATAGGCCCGGACGATGCAGGATTCCACGGCGCCGACGCTCCAGCCCGTCGCCTCCGCAATCGCGGCGTGGCTCAGCCCCTCAAAGCGATGCATGACCAGGGCGAGCCGCTGCCGATCGGGCAACGCGGCGACGGCCCGACGGATCGCCTCCTGACGCTCCTCCCGATCGACCCGCGACGCGCCGTCGCTCCGACTGACGGCGGCGTCGGGATCGGCCTGCGCCAACGGCTCGCGCGAGGATTTCCGTCGATGATCCCAGCATCGATTCGCGACAATGCGATAAAGCCACGTCGTGAACTGTGCGTCCGGCCGATAGGCGCCCGCCTTCTGGAAGATGCGGAGAAAGACATCCTGGCACACGTCTTCAGCGGCGTCCCATCGACCCAGGAATCGAAAGGCCAGCGTCAGCACGCGTTCCTGATGTCGCCGCACGAGCGCGGCGAGCGCCTCACGATCGCCGGACGCGATGCGCCGGAGCAACGCGTGATCGCTCGTCTGTGTCTCTTCCTTCGCCTGGTTCGCGTCGAACATTTTTTCGAATCGCGCCGAAGGTTTCCAGCAGGCCCGGCGTTCAAAGTGTGGCCGTCAGAAACGTCCGCGGATGCGCCAACGACCATCATAAGCCCGGCGGCGTGCCGAGGCTGAACGCAAAACTCGGGAGTTTTTTTTGAGGAGCAAAGCCATGAAACGGCTGGCAATCTTCCTGGGCTGTGTCGCTCTGATGACGCTTACGATCGGTTGCGATGAGGCGACGCTGAACAGTCTGCCGTCGGACGTGCAGGCGATGGTCTCCAGCTACTTCGGACTCAAGACGGACATGAGCGCCAGGCCGATCAACCCCGGCTACGGCGATATGGACCAGTTGCGAGATCGGGATCGTGACCAGCTGCATGATGGCAGTTGCGACGGGGACGGCTCGCAGAATCAGGCCGGCGGATCGAACGGCGCCGGCGGTAACGGATCGGGCAGTGGAACCGGCGGCGGTCTCGGAGATCAGGATCAACTCCGAAAGCGCGACGGCAGCTGCCTGCCATAACCGCCGCATTGCGACGAAGTTCACCGGATCAGGCGCGGATGGTCGACGATCGACGATCCGCGCATCGTTTTTTTTTTGCGGAAGTCACGAGGATTCATCCTCCCTGGACGACGCCCCCTTCCCATCGACAGCGCCCCCCGCGACACGCCGCGCCCAGTCTCGTCGACGTCCCCCGCGCGACGAGCAATGACGACGATTCGAGTCCAGGGTGGCAACCCGCGTCCGCACAACAGGTTGCGATGATCCCATCGTCTGCGGCGCCCCGTCGGGGTCTCACATCGACAGACATGAAAGGTTGCCATCTTTCCGTCACACGGGTTAACTCAACGCCTTCAAGTTGACCGTTGTTCTCACGCTCGGCCCGGCGGCGCCATTCGGCGCAGCCGCCTTGCGCGCGACAACCGCATTCGCAATTCGGCGAACTGAGTCGACGGTTCGGATGAGCCCCCCATGCGTGCGCGTGCAAGGACATCGAAAAACGAGGATGGCGTCACGGGCGCCCCACGAAGTGTCGGTATCGTCATTGCCGTGCTCGCGCTGGCTTGCCTGTCTGTGGGATTGGGTCTCCACTATTTTCGCCACAGCGCTGTGAAGACACTCCACGACGCACGAAACTGGATTGCGACACCCTGCGAAATCACGAAAAACGAGTGGGTCAGCGGCGATGGCGATCGCAGCCTCGTCGTTTCCTACACCTATCGCGTCGGCGACGAGACTTTCACCGGCGACACTCTCGACGCCGTCCCGGGTCGTTTTGGTGACGATGACGAATTCGAAGAGATGATCCATCGCGCCGTGCCCAAAGGCGCCAGGACTGTCTGCTACGTCGATCCGACAGACCCGAGCCACGCGATCCTCGATCGCGATCACGGCGCCGATGCGCCCCGGCGAATGTGGCTCCTGGCGTTTCCCTTCACCAGCGTCGGCCTGGCTTTTCTGGTCTTCGGCGTCAGCGCCTGTCTCGGCGGCGCAACGCAACCATCGCCCGGCGATCCGATCGCCGAGGCGACGGCGCTGCTCGAACAGGCGCCGCCTCGAAATATCCCGCTCCTCACCCGACTGGCGCTGTTGGCCGGACCTTCGACCGATCAGATCGTCTGGTTGTTTTTCGTCGGCTTCGCCTACGTTTTCATCATCATGGATGGACCCGCGTCTTACGCGCGACTCCTAAACCTCTCGCGCCCGAACGCGACAACCATCGGCCACGTGACGGATGTTCGCGACGCGGCTCAGGAGGAGCTTTTCGTCGGCGTCAATCAGTTCAATGTGGAATACAGCGTCGACGGACAGACTTATGCGACAAAGGGCTTTCTGCGCGGTAAGCCGTACGACGTCGGCGATGAAGTGCGCGTGGAATACGACGAGGAGAATCCGGCCGCGGGCGGTCTCGCCGGCGCCCGCGCAACCAGCATGACCTGGTGGCACAGCGCGATTCCCCTGGGCGTGCTGATGCTGCTCGGCCTGGGGATCGTCGGCATGTACGGGCGGAACTACCGGCTGCAACGCCTGATCAGGCGGGGCCACATCGCCCGCGCCCGGCCCCGACCCCTCAGCTATGACGAATCCATCCGACCTTCCATGACCCTGTCGAACTTCGAGTTCGAGGCGGACGGAAAGGTCTTTCCCGCGAAGCTGTTTTCGCCGAGAACCGTCAACAGCAAGGGCGAAGTGAATCCGACGGATGACGAATCCGAATCGCCGGCGCCCCTTGTCCTTTACGACGCCGGGCGGCCAAAACGAAATATCCTTGTGGCGCGCTCGCTGATGATGCTGATCGGTCGCAATCGCTCAACGGCCGATCGCCTGCTCGATTGCGCCATGCCACTGATCGCGATCGCGGTCATGATCATTCTGGTCCGCGGCGCCGGACTCGTATGACGTCACACCTGTCATCGTTATCATGCGAGATCAGACGGTCATCCAGACGGAGCCTGTGCATGAAATCCGCAACACATCCCCGGCGCCGAACAGCGCTTCTCGCAGTCTTCGCGTTGACGACGCTGCCCTGCGCCACGCTTTGCGCCGATGACGCGCCATCGCCCGCGCCGAGTGCGACAACGGATCTCGCACTCGTGACGCCGTTCGCCCAAATGGCAATGGATTGCGTTCACAGGCCCTATCCCAACAAGATTGCTCACGTCCTTGCGTCCGACGCCGACGCAAAACCACCGCGCGAACTGACGCCGGTCTTCTTCGGCTGCTTCGACTGGCACTCCGCCGTTCACGGTCACTGGCTGCTCGTCCGACTGATCCGCCTCCACCCGGAAGCGCCGTTCGCTGACCGCGCACGCGACCTGCTCGCCGAGAGCTTTACCGACGCGAATGTCGCCGCCGAAGTCGCCTACCTCAGCGCGAAGGGTCGCACGAGCTTCGAGCGCCCCTACGGCCTCGCATGGCTGCTTCAGCTCTCCGCCGAACTGCACGAGTGGGATGATCCGCAGGCCCGCAAATGGGCGAAACGCCTTGAGCCCCTGGAAACCATCGCCGTGGAGCGCCTGACGAGCTGGCTGCCGAAGCTGTCTCATCCCGTCCGGACGGGAACGCACGATCAGACCGCCTTCGCGCTGGGGCTCATTCATGACTGGGCGGTTCAGCGCCATCGAGATGATGTGAAGAAACTTGTTGATGAACGCGCCAAACACTATTACCTGCGCGATCGCGGCGCGAACCTCGCCTTCGAACCGAGCGGACACGACTTCCTCTCGCCGTCTCTGGCGGAAGCCGACGTGATGCGCCGCGTTCTCAAACCCGTCGAGTTCGCGGCGTGGCTCGGCGCCTTCCTGCCGGAACTGCCGATCGATGGATCGGCCGACTGGCTGCCCGTCGCCGTCGTCACGGATCGGACCGACGGTCATCTCGTGCATCTGGACGGACTGAATCTCTCTCGCGCGTGGATGCTCGAAGGAATCGTCGAAGGTCTGCCGGCGGGCGATCCGCGCATCGAAGGGATTCGCAAGACGGCGGCGCTGCATCGAAATGCCGGCATCGAGGCGCTGAAACACCAGGATTACGAAGGCGGCCACTGGCTGGGGAGCTTCGCGACCTACCTGGTGACGCGCCGCGGTCTGAATCAATAAACGACGACGACGCGCCATGGTTGTGTGGCATGCTTGCCCCAAAAAGGCAAGCATGAGAAGTCGCGACGACGCAAGGTTCCGAGCCACGCGCATCAGCAAGGATCGGGTGGCATGCTTGCCCCCAAAGGCAAGCATGAGAAGTCGCGATGACGCAAGGTTCCGAACCACGCGCGTCAGCAAGGATCGGGTGGCATGCTTGCCCCCAAAGGCAAGCATGAGAAGTCGCGACGACGCAAGGTTCCGAGCCACGCACGTCAGCAAGGATCGGGTGGCATGCTTGCCCCCAAAGGCAAGCATGAGAAGTCGC
>DAOPJV010000095.1:0-16557 GCA_035399845.1 Phycisphaerae bacterium
TACGAGCGGATCGTTGCCCGCGAACTCAAGCAGTTCGACATCTGGTCGAAGTGGCTGAAGGACGTGAAGGGCATCGGACCGCGCATCGCCGGCCTCCTCGTGGCCAACATCGCCGACCCTCGCCGATTCGACAACGTCGCGAAGCTGTGGGCGTACTGCGGTATGCACACGCTGCCGACGTGCCAGGATTGCGGGGCGCTGGTGAGCCAAGATCGGATTGAAACCCAATGTCTTACTGCGAGCCAAGTGAGAGATGCAACCCAAAGAAGCACTGCCAGCCATAACAGTCTTGAACCCCACAACGCAAATGCAAGCCAAGATCGGAGTGAAACCCAGCAAGATTCTGCGAGCCAGAGACTCAGTGAATCCCGGCCAACGTTTGCGAGCCAAAGACCAGATGAAACCCATTGGATGATTGCTTGCCAGAAATGCGGCAGCGCCAACATCAAGAACGCGGCGGCTCGACGTCGCGCAGGCCATAAGGCCAACTGGTCAAGCGAGCTCAAGACGACGCTCTGGAAGGCCGCCGGATCGTTCGTCAAGACGAAGGGCCCGTACCGATCGGCCTACGAAACGCACAAGGACTATCTGATTCGACGCCAGACGGCGCGCAATGAGATCGTCTGGAAGCGCGATCCGGCCAAGAACAAGAACGTCCCGGCGTTCCTGCCGGAGATGTTCCATGATGGCAATCTACCCAAGGCGCCCGACAAGCCCGAGTGGACGCTCGGGCGCATCGACGCCATGGCCAAGCGATGGACGGCGAAGCTGTTCTTGTCGCACCTGTGGGCGGCGTGGCGCGAGATTGAAGGGCTGCCGGTGACGCGCCCGTTCGTGTTCACGCACCTGGGCCACAAGGACTACGTGTCGCCGTGGATGATGACGGACGACGCGAAGATCGACGAGATCATCGAACTGCTGAAGCAGAAGGCGGCGTGAGCCATAGTCGACATGAAGCCCCAAATGTCATTGCGAAAGCCAGAGGTGTCATGAAATCCAGAGTACGGCTGCGAAAGCCACGATGCGATTGAAGCCCCCGCGATGAATGCGAAAGCCAAGTTGCTTGTGAACCCCAAAGAAATGTTGCGAAAGCCGCGGCGACGCGTGTAACCCATAGAGTCATTGCGACAGCCATACATGAAATGAAACCCGCACGGACCTTGCGAAAGCCGTTGGATCCTTGAAACCCATTGGAAGTGTGCTGATGAGCGACAAACGTCCCAAACAAACCGCCGCCGAATTCGCATCGCCGGGTGATGCGTGGCAGGAATCAATGCGCGGGGACTTGATGCTATTGTACGTGGAGTCTGTCGTTGGAAAGCAATCAATCAAAGATAGACGAAAGTTCGTCGCAGCTTGCGCAGACTGCGCACGCATATCGGCTGGCGATATAAAGGCTGTTGATCCACGAGTGTCTGACGGACTTCTGTTGGCGATCAAATGGTCTGATTTCGCACACGATGATGTCTCTGCTGTGCAGGATGCGATCAGACACATCAACGAATTCATATCCGAGAACAACGACGTGTGTGCGCGATGTGGTCCAAATTCCGAAGCATCAAGAGCATCTAGATCGGCGTCGTGTGTGGTGAGCGTGTTGCGGGAGATATTGTGGAGCGGCACGAAAAGCACGCGCCGCACAGGTGGCGCTTGTTGCCTTGGGTGGCATCCGTACAACGATGAAGAGGCAAAGATGTCGCATTTGCGTAGGTGTGCCGCCGCTGTTCGCAATCACTATCGAATTGCGCCAACGCCAATCGGAGGGGTGGGAAATTGACAAAGAAGACGCCCGTCAAAACAGTTGATCCGACTTGGGCCCAGCGTGTTCGCGCGATCGCCTACAAGCAGCTAAGGTCCATCGGCGATATCGAGCGGGAATCTGGTTGGGCGAAAAACAGACTATCCTCGTCGCTAAACAAGGGTTCATGTCCGGATGCACTATCGGGCATCAGGCTTGCGAAGTCGCTCGGAGTCAGTGCCGACTGGCTGTTCGATGACACGAATGGGGAGGACAACATATGCAAGCCAGCGCCACGGCTTGTGAAAGATATCGATCGCTTTAAGAGCATCATACGAATGATGGCGACGGCGATCGATTTGCTTGGGATTGATACCGGGGCGGACACTTCCGACTGCCTGAAAAGGGTCGAGGTGATGGCTCGTGATCTGCACGAGCGAATCAACAAGGTGTCGGCGTTTGTTGCGACTGCCGCGCTCTCTGACGACGAGTTCAAGGTTCTTGAGTCAATCAGTGAACGATGTGGAGATAAAGACGCTGGGGTCGGAACGGCGATTCTTGATGCCTTAACGAGCGGAATGGAAAAGTGACGCGCACGAATTCCCAACTCACGCGAACCGTCCAACAGACCGCCGACATGCTCGGCGTCGGAATTGAGGATGTTCGCCGCAAACTCAAGCACAACGTGCTGGAGCGTGTTGGAACTGAAGACGGAAAACGTTGCCGCGTCACCCTGTATTCGATTGTGCGTTACCTGGGAGTCCCGGAAGCGGAAGCCGCTCGAATGATTGTCGAACTTGCTCATCAGGCTGGTAGTAATGGCGAAGCGTCGTTGAAAGCGACGAATGCCCAAGCGCCTGCTGAACATCTACAGCACGGGCTCCGGAGCGGATCAGGCGTGTCGCGGCAACAGCCCGAAGCGTCTGGAACACGAAGTTCGACGGTAGGCCGGCGTTCTTTGCGGCGAGCCGAAACCAATCCCGCGATCGATTCTGGCGATGTAAGCCCTGCAACAAGGGTAGCCCTTGCTCTGCTTGAGAGACCCGTTCGCGAAGGGGAGCTATGAGACTCGGATGAAGCGGAACCACGATCATCTTGTTTGTCTTCTGGCGGGTGACGCGAATGCATCGGCCCTCGAAGTCAATGTTGTCGGACCCGAGGCGTGTGATGACGCCGCGGTCCAGGCCGGCGGTAATCGCAATCCAGATTGCGATGCGGCGGTCTTCGGTGTCGAGGCAGGCAATGAACCTCTCAAGCTCGGCGTCAGATGGTATGTACTTTTCTCGAACGAATGTGCCGCGAGGCCGGCTTGTGACCCGCTTGGCGGGATTGTCGTCGGCGTAGTTGCGTGCGATGCACCAGTTGAAGAATCGGTCGACGGCCGCCATGTGTTTCTTGACAGTGACTGGCTTCCGCTTGCTGGCGAGCCTCTGCAAGAGGTTCTCGATGTCGATGGGCTTCACGGTACTGACGGTCGTATCGTCACCGATGATGTGTCGCATGAATCGGAGAGATCCGGCGTAGTGAATTTGGGTATTCATGGACAGCGATTGGCAGCCGCGGAGGAACTCGCGTGTCGCTTCGGCGATCGAGACGGGGACAAGTTCGTTCAGGGCCTCCAGGTCTGCGCGGGCGTTATACTGCTTCAGCCACTTGGATGCATTCGCCTTGGTGACAAACTTACGAGTCCGGCTGATTCGGCGTCTGGCCCCATCTGGACCCGGAGCGTAGTCGTACCATCGAACCCAAAACCCTTCGCATCCTGGACGCTTCCCGGTCTTTGCCCACAGCCATGCTTTTCTGCGTCTTCCCATCTCGGTAGAATGTTGACGTACGAGAGCCGCACGAGCAACGCGCACAAAAAGCGCACACGGATCTACGGCGATTGTAAGTCCTTATCTGACAATGGCGCGAGTGGCGGAATTGGCAGACGCGCAGGATTTAGGTTCCTGTACCGCAAGGTGTGTGGGTTCGACTCCCACCTCGCGCAATCGGCGGCATGGCCCGCCATTCATTTCCGGGAGCTTCTTCTCCTTCTTCGCATGGGCGGCGGATCGCATCGCGACGGCTTCGGCGGTTCAAAGGGATTCTTCGGCATCGCGGGCATGCGACCTCGGGGCCACACAATCGTGTGAAATCGAAGTTCCCGGGCGCTGACTTTTCTGTAGATCGCCTGGATGAGACCGACGGATGTGAGGTGGCAGAAGCCAACGAACGCGGACGCTGCGCACGCGGGTTCGAGTTTCACCCACAGTCCCTGCAGGGGACCTCCGAGCAGGCGAAAGCTCGGCCACGCCCGCGCCGCATGGCGCGTGGCGCGTCGGCGCACCAGCTCGCGCAGCGCGGCGATGTCGTCGGCGTGAAGTTCGTTCACATCGAGTCACGCGTGCTCGGCGCTCTCTGGCGTGGCAAAAAAAAAAGGCCGCCCGGCTGGAAAGCCGGACGGCCGTTGCGTTGCGCGCTGCGTGCGAGCGTCAGCGGCGGACGTTAGTTGCCGAGGATGGTCGAAACCATCAGGTCGATGTCGGCCATGTCGATCACGCCGTTGCCGCTGAAGTCACCATGCTCGAGATCCACAGCGTTGGTGGATCCGCCCATGACGGCGGCGGTGAACGACTGGAGGTCGGCGCCGTTCGCCTGGCCGTCGGTGTTCATGTCACCGTCGGGGCTGGAGCAACCCGGGATACAGTCGATCTCGAGGGCTCGAACGGACACGTTATCGATCATCCAGCCGAGATAGGCGTCATCGAACGGGATGAGGTTATCGAAGTTGAACGCGATCGTGACGGTCTGTCCTGCGTAGGCCGTCAGGTCAACGACGCGCTCCTGCCACACAGCGGCGCCACCCACAAAGGCGCCAACGGCGGGCTGATCGACGACATCCGTCGCCTGCCCCTCGGGCGTGACGCGAACTTCCGGCCAGTCACCACCGGGCAGGGAGTGTCGCTCGAGCGCCGAGCAGTAGGTCAGGAGGATCTGCTCGCTGAGCGCCGGCAGCGCGATGGCCGGTGTCGTGATCGACGCGTCCTCGTGGAGACCTGTGTCGTAGTTGCAGGTTCCGGGCTGACCGAAGTAGGCGACGCTGGAGCCATCCGAACCGGAGCAGTTGCCGTTCGGAACGCCGCTGCACGAGGCGCCGACATTCCAGAGGCCATCGGCGGTCCAGCCACCGGGCAGACCGCTTTCGAAGTCCGTCTCGAGGTAGGTGTTGATTTCCTCAAAGCCGACGTTGGCCAGGAAGTAGGTGTTCGTGGTCGTGGCTTCGACGGGCAGCGAGACGGGCGTGCCCGACATGCTGAGGGCCGTGAAGTAATAGCGGGCGGAATCGCCGCAGCTCGGGGCTGGCAGCGTGGCCATGTAGAGGTCGTCACCCATCGGCGTGAGGACCGACGAGGCGAACGAGCCGCCGTCATAGCTGTGCCAGAGTCGCGGCGAAGACGTGTCGAACGTCTCGGCGCCATCCTGGATCTTGAGGACGATGTCCGTCGACTGGCAGGTCGCCAGCAGGTCGGGGGCGGCGCCAACGACTTCCATCGCAACGGCGTAGGGCTGCGGAACGACAGTGAAGGCCGTGAATGAATCCGGGTTGCCCGCGAGAGCGCGGAAGTGATTCATCGTCGCCTCGCCGGACTCCGTGGAGGGTTCGACATCGGCGTCGAATCGGAAGTTGTAAAGCGTTCCCCAAAGCAGGGCGTTGGAGTTGGAGCCGACATCCACCATCTCCCACGAGACGGTTCCGTTGGCGAACACGCCGGGCCAGTCCGTGCCATCTCGGTCGACGCTGTTGTCGCCGTCGCCGTCATGGTAGTCCACATCGTGGAAGCCGATGTTCGTGACGTTGGCGGCGGGGCTGATCGGAATGGAGAAGCTCTTGATACCGCGATTGCCGTTGAGGTTCTGGACGGCGTATTCGTAGTGCCAGATACCGCCACCCAGGTCCGTCGCCTTGGCGGCGACGATGTAGAGACCGTCGTTGGGGACTTCGGCGTCCGTTTCCGCCACGCCGGGATCGGTGTCCTGCCAGGCGCGGATACCACACTCTTCACGCTGTGTCGTTGCCGTGACAGAGGCGGTGTACTCATTGGCGCCGGAGGCCGAAATCGACAGCTGTCGATAGGAGGCGTTGTTGTTGTCGTTGCCGAGGCCGGCGTCTTCCTCGTGGACGTACTGTCCTTCGATGAAGTAGATGGAGCTCGGATTCAGCGCCGGATCGATGTCCGAATGGCGAACCATCAGGCGTCGCGCGACGTCACCCGAAAACGAGGGGTTGGAGCCATGGACGTGGGCGCCCGTCGTCGGGTTGACGCGCCACTTGGGCTTGATCGACCCCTGGCTGTTGTTGAGGCCACCGCCGTAAGGGTCGGAACATCCGGGATAGAGCGTCGGGCCACCGGGGCCGGTGCAGGAGCAGCAGGCGCTGCCGGCGGCGACGGTAAAGCCGTGCTTCAGCCATGACTGGCCGATCTGTTCGAAGCGGCCGGCCTTGAGGCGGAAGACGTTCTGGCCAATGGCGGGATGGACGAAACCGCTGCTGCCTTCCCAGGTGAGAATTTCATCGCCCAGGTTGCAGGACGTGGTTCCAACCGAGAACGTGTCGTACCAGACGCCGCCAATCTGCTGACTCGGGGGATTCTGGAGCGGGCCGTAGAGTTCGCCGACGATCAGGTCCTGACCGATCGGCTTGCTGCAGACCGTCGGGGCGCGAGGGGCGCCGCCGACCGGAAGGATTTCCGGAGACTGCGGCTCGTCGCCACCGCTCCACACGAGGTTTGCGGCGAAATTGAAGGAGCCGAAGGCCTTACCGATCAGGTCGGTTCGATCGATCGCAACGGCAAAGTCCTCCGTCACGATGGCGTCCGACGCCTCAAGATAAAACGCGCCGGCTTCCTGGTTGAAGCCCGGCTTGAAGAACTCGTGTCGGAACAGGTCGATCTCAGCATTCTCGATGACGCCGGAGACGACAAAGGTCGGGGCCTTGTCGGCATCGTACTGAATGCGCAGTCGGATCTTGGAGATCTCGAAGGTCCTGGACTCTGTGGTCAGCGTCATCGAACCGACCGCGTCAAGATCGCCACCTGAGATGTGGCTGAAAACGGCGTCGCTCGATACGAACGTCATCGAGCTGTCGGGCGACAACTCAAGATGCAGGTGCTGTTCCAGGGGGCCATCGATCGCCTGGGCGCCCGTGGAGGCGCCGATACCGGCGTTTTCGAGTGACAGGCCGCTCACTTCCCATGTGGCCTGACCAGAGATGATCGTCCATGCGGTGTCCGCGTTAGTGATCGAGGACACCGCCAGTGCAGCGATGATTGAACAACACCACGCTACGCGTCGCGCGAGCAGCATACCTATTCCTCCCATTGCCGTATTCGAAAAAGAGATACTGAACCTGTTTGATGATCCCCGTCCCAGAATGACAGGGCCATGCGGATTAATAAGGATACCTTCCCACTGTTGTGACGGGATTCAGGAGTCTGGACCGCCACCTGGTGCAGAAGATCTGCACTCACCTACCAGCCTTAGTTTATCTGGGAGCGTGACTCGATGTCCATGAAAAAGGTCGCGGACGCCAGATTTTTTTATCAGACGCGTGGGGCGGGCGGCCCGGCGCTGAGCGGGGTGTTCAGGCGCCCTGAAGGATCTGGGGGGATAATCCACCGCTTCCGGGGCGGTCCGGCCGACGCAAAAGGATCAAAAGGTCTTGAAATCCCGCCGTTTCCGGAGTTATCATTGGGCACTTGGAACTTAGGGAAGGTGTTGCGGTGGATTTCCGCCGCAGGCATCCAGGGAAGAATGGGGAGATATTCCAAAGCGCACTTTCGTTTCCCGGCGCCTCCTCCTCAACGATTCAGTTGAAATCAGTGATCGTCGACGCGTCGCGCCCGCTGCGAAGCCATTGTTGGTGTTCGTGTCCGCAGGCTGAGCATCGACGGCCGCATCGGGGGGTGTGGGAACACACGATCGAAAATCGGAGTCCGTCAGTCATCTGAGCGTCGGCAGGTCGCCGTTCGCATCCACGGGAAGGCAGGGTTTAAGAATGAGAATTTGGGGTTCGCGTGCAAGCGCGCTGTGTTTGTGTATTTGTCTCGCCGCGTCGGCTCGGGTCGGTTACGCCGACAGCAAGAGCGGTGGCGAGAAGAAGGCGATGACGGCGGCGGCCGCCACCAAGGCGCTCGCGTCTGAGCTGAAAGCGAGCGCGAACGCGCCGTCGGACAACGACGCGATGGACCCTGCGTCCGGCGCGGCGCCGCGCGGCCTCAGCGGCGCATGCTGCAACCCGTTTGCCGGAACCTGCACGATTGTGCCGGACGAGCAGACGTGTCTGAACTTCCTCGGTGAATGGCAGGGCCCGGGTGTTCCCTGTTCACCGAACCCGTGTGTCCAGCCACTGGACTGCATCAACCTCTCACCCAACGGATCCTTCGTCACAATCCTTCCCGAACTCCAGGGGCAGATCGATCTCAGCCCCAGCGATGAAAACAACAGCAACGTTGCCACGGAGTACTTCCGAGCCGGAACCGGCTTCACCTACGTCACGGAAATTCGCTGGTGGGGTGTTTACAGCCAGGGCTCGAACCCGTGTACGCCGAATTCCCAGGACTTCCGCATCCGACTCTACGATGACGCCGCCGGATTTGGTGGCGGCCCGACGGCGCCGAGCCCTCGCGTGAACTGCGAGCGCATGGTCACAGTCGCGCCGTTGATGACGTCGCTGACAGTTGGCACGCGTCCCGTGATGGAATTCACGGCGACGATTCCGCAGTGTGCGATCGGCGTCGATGGCTGGATTGAAATCCAGGCGATCGCCGACGGCGGAACCTGCATCTTCAACTGGGTCAGCGGTGACAATCCCTTCAGCCTCGACGGCAACACGTCGCTCCTGAACGGCGCCCAGGTCAACTGGGACCTTTCGATCTGTATGGCCACGAGCAACGTGGACTCTCCGACGGGCGCCTGCTGTGATGACGATCAGGGCACGTGTATCGAAAACGAGTTCATGTTCAGCTGCACCAACACGTCCAATCGCTTCACGGCGGATACGGCGTGCGCCCTGGTCTCGCCTCCCTGCGGCCAGGTGACCGGCGCCTGCTGTGCGACATTCTCCGATGGCGGCGGCGCCTTTGAAGAGGGCGATTGCCAGGTGCTGACGGCCTCGGATTGTTCGCTGGCCTTCGGTGGCGGTGGCTTCTGGCAGGGCGCCTTTACCGATTGTTCGCCGAGCCCGTGTCGAGGCGCCTGTTGTCTGGGCGACGGCACGTGTACCGAAATGACGGAAAACCTCTGTGCTCTCGGTGGCGGCCAGTTCTTCGGCAACGGAACCGAGTGTGCGACGACGGCGTGTCCCGGCACGGGCCGCTGCTGCTTCAACCTCGGAACGGAATGCACGATCGTCACGGAAGCCGCCTGTATCGGCACCTTCGGCGGTCAGTTCACGCTGGGCATCAACTGCCAGGTCGCCTGTCCGATTCCGCCGACGAACGACGAGTGCAGCTCGGCGATCGAAATCCTCTGCGGAACGAACGTCACGGTCGACAACACGACGGCGACGGAAAACCCGGCCGATCCGATTTACTCCTGCCGCGCCGGAACACCGCTTCCGGGCGTCGGCACCATCTGGTTCTCATTTGTGGCGACAGACACGACCGCGTTCATCCAGACGTGTTCGAGCGTCGCTCCGGCCGATGACACGCTGCTCGCCGTCTATGACGGCACATGTGGCGCGCTCGCCGAAATTGCGTGCAGCGAAGACGACTGCGGACTGCTCTCCGAGCTGTGCGCCGAAAACCTGATCATCGGCAACACGTACTTCATCCAGGCGTCGTCGTTCGGCGAGGCCGATCGTGGCGCGATCACGGTTCAGGTCGATTGCCCCTGCCCGAGCGGCGCCTGCTGTTCGGACGCGGGTTGTTCGATCCTCACGCCTCAGACCTGTGAAGCGACCGGCGGCGAGTACCTTGGTGACAACACCATGTGCAGCGCCAACGTCTGTGACGGCGCCTGCTGTTTCGCTGACGGCACGTGCATGGATCTGAGCTCGGGCGACTGTGGCCTTCAGGGCGGCTTCTTCGAAGGTGTCGCCACGTTCTGCGCCAGCACGATCTGCCCGATCCGGCCGACGAACGAGGCCTGCGACAACCAGATCATTCTCGATCCGGCGACGGATCTTCCCTACTCCGAGGTGCTCGACTTCGGCTTCGCCATGGCCGACGGACCCGTCGGCAGCTGCGACGGCTTCGGTCCGGGCGCCGGGGCGCTGATGCAGAACGACCTCTGGTGGGAAATCACGCCGACGCAGAACTGTCAGCTTCGCGTGACTGTCACACCGGCGGCCGGTTTCGACCCGATCATCGTGGTCCGCGACAGCTGCGTGCCGGGAACGGAAATCGCCTGTTCGGATGAAACGGTCCTCGGCGAAATCGAGCAGCTCGAAATCATCCTGACGGCGGGCATGACGTATCACATTCAGATTGGTGATACGGGCGTGGCCGCGGGTGGTGACACGGCGACTGTCGAGATTCTCTGCGGTCAGGTCGGCTCCTGCTGTCTGCCGGACAATCGCTGCGTCGTCAATCAGGACGCCGACTGCCAGGCGCTGGGCGGCACGTTCGGTGGCGCGGACACGGACTGCGGATTCCGCGGCGCGTGCTGTCTGCCGAACACCTGCATCTCGACAAGCCAGGAATGCTGTATTGCCGGCGGTGGCGCCTACGTGGGCGATGGCACGACCTGTGGTGACGTTTCGGGCGCTCCCGACACGTACGCCAGCGGTTCCGTCGGCCTGCCCATCAACGACAATGCGACAACGACGTCTGACATCAACGTTCCGGATTCGGGAACCGTTGCGGACGTCAATCTCCAGATGGACATCACGCACACGTTCCAGGCGGACCTGGACATCGACCTGGTTCACAACGGCATCACGGTTCGCGTGATGGAAGACCAGTGCGGTGGCAACAACGATCTCAGCCTCACGTTCGACGACGAGGCGCCTGGACCGATCGTGTGCGCCGAGCCGACGGTTGGCGTGTTCCAGCCGCTGAACGCCCTGACGGCGTTCGACGGTGTCGATCGCGCGGGCCTCTGGACCCTGAACGTCGCCGACGACGCCGGCGCCGACCAGGGAACGCTGAACAACTGGTCCGTCATCATCGACGGCGTGGGCGAGAGCCCCTGTGACGCCGGTACCGGCGCCTGTTGTGTCAACACGACGACGTGTACGCCGAATCAGACGGTCGCTCAGTGCAGCGCCGCCGGTGGCACGTTCCTCGGTGTCAACTCGACCTGTTCGGCCGGCGCCTGCGACATCATGGGCGCCTGCTGTGACAACATCACGGGGGGTTGTACTGTCGAATCCGCGACGGCCTGTGGCACGCACGGAACCTACCAGGGTGACTTCAGCAACTGCACGACAGTGATGTGTCCGATCGTTCTTGGCGCCTGCTGCAACGCGGACGCCACGTGTGACGACAACGTCACGTTCGACGCCTGCACAGGCGCCGGTGGCGACTGGCAGGGCCCGAGCACGATCTGTTCGACGGCCACGGGCGCGTGCTGCTTCCCGGGCGCCGAGTGTCGCATCGCGACGCAGGAATGCTGCGAAGCGGCGAACGGTCTGTTCCAGGGCGTGGGGCTCGACTGCGGTGGCGCCAGCGACAGCGGTCCGATCAACCTGCCGATCACGGACCTTGCGACGACGATGTCGACGATCACTGTGGCGGATCCCGGCACCCTGATGGACGTCAATGTCGCGATTGACATCACGCACACGTGGATTGGTGACCTCGATATCTCGCTCGAGCACAACGGTGTCACGATCGCGATCCTCGAGGATCCGTGCGGCAACTTCGACAATCTCCAGGTCACGCTGGATGACGACGGCGGCGCCATCGTGTGCGCCATGCCGACGACCGGCGTGGTTGCTCCGACGAACCCGCTTGCCGGCTTCAACGGCCTCAACAAGCAGGGCAACTGGAACCTGAGCGTCTTTGACGACACAGGGGGTGACGAAGGTTCGCTGAACAACTGGCAGCTCATCGTCCGCAGCGACGGGGACGTGAATCCCTGTGAAGGCGGCACGGGCGCCTGTTGTGTGAACGAGACCACATGTCAGGACAACCAGACGTTCGAAGCCTGCGAGGCTGCGAACGGTCTGTACCTCGGCATCGGCTCGACCTGTACTCCGGGCGTGTGCGCCATCACCGGCGCGTGCTGCAACCCGATCACGGGTGGATGCTCCGAGATCTCGCAGATTGAGTGCGAGACGCTTGGCGGTCTGTTCAACGGCAACTTCTCGCTGTGTGCGACGACCAACTGTATCGAAGTGCCGGGCGCCTGCTGCAATGCGACGGGCACCTGCTCGAACAACCTGACCTTCAGCGAGTGCACGGGCGCCGGCGGCGCCTGGCAGGGTCCGAGCACCTCGTGTGATCCGGTGGTTGGCGCCTGTTGTCTGACGGGCGGCATCTGCATCATCACGAGCCAGGACTGCTGTCTGAACGCCAACGGCTCCTACGTCGGCGACGGCACGAACTGTGGCGAGGCGTCGGGCAACCCTGACACCTACGCCAGCGGCGCCGTTGGTCTGCCGATCATCGACAACACGGCGACGCTCTCCGACATCAGCGTTCCTGAAGTCGGCGCCGTCGCGGACGTCAACGTGCAGATGGATATCACGCACACGTTCCAGGCCGACCTTGAAATCGACCTGATCCACAACGGCATCACGGTTCGCGTCATGCAGGATCAGTGCGGTGGCAACAACGACCTCAGCGTCACGTGGGACGACGAGGCGGTCGGACCGATCGTCTGTGCCGAGCCTTCTGTCGGTACGTTCCAGCCGCTGAACCCGCTGACACCGTTCGACGGTTCCGATCGCTCGGGCGTGTGGACACTGAGCGTGTTCGACGACGCCGGCGCGGACCAGGGAACGCTGAACAACTGGTCGGTCATCATCGATGGCCCGGGTGAAAGCCCGTGTGACGGTGGTACCGGCGCCTGCTGTCTGAACCCGACGACCTGTGTTCCCGACCAGACGGTCCAGGAATGCTCGACGGCGGGCGGAACCTATCTCGGTCTTGGATCGACGTGTGCCGCGGGCAACTGCGACATCATGGGCGCGTGCTGCGACAGCATCACGGGCGCGTGTACCGTCGAGTCGGAGGCCTCCTGTGTGTCGCACGGCACGTACAACGGTGACTTCAGCAACTGTTCGACAGTCAGCTGCCCGATCATCCTGGGCGCCTGCTGCAACGCCGACGCGACCTGTTCGGCGGGTGTCACTTTCGACAACTGCACGAACGCCGGTGGCGAGTGGCAGGGTCCGAGCAGCGTGTGCAGCACGATTGTCGGCGCCTGCTGTCTGCCGGGCGGCGCGCTGTGCATCGTGACCTCGCAGGATTGCTGCGAAGCGGCCGGCGGTGGCTACGTGGGTGACGGATCGAACTGCGGCGAGGCCGCGGGTTCGCCGACGACCTACGACAGTGGCTTCATCGGCCTGCCGATCGTTGACATGACGACGACGACGTCGGACCTGAGCGTTCCGGATTCCGGCACGATTGGTGACGTGAACCTGACAACGAACATCACGCACACGTTCATCGGCGATCTCGAGATCGACCTGATTCACAACGGCGTGACCGTCCGTGTTATGGATAATCAGTGTGTCAGCAGTGACAACCTGATGATCACGTGGGACGACGAGGCCGCCGGCGCCATCGTGTGTGCCGCGGCCGGCGCTCCGACGAACGGCGTCTTCACGCCGCTCAACGCCCTGACGGCCTTCGACAACATGGATCGCAACGGTCTGTGGACGCTGAGCGTGGGCGACACGGCGAACCTCGACACGGGTACGCTTGACAGCTGGCAGCTCGCCATCGACGGCGTGGGCCAGAACCCCTGCGACAACAACCCGGGCGCCTGCTGCCTGAGTGATGAGTCGTGTGTGGACAACCAGACGCCCGTCGAGTGCGCCAACCTGGGTGGCACGTACAAGGGCGCCGCCACGATGTGCGCCAATGTGGACTGTGCGATTCAGGGCGCGTGCTGCAACGTCATGGACGGCACGTGTCGAATGGTCGACCTCGCTTCGGACTGTAACCAGGCCGGCGAAGTCTATCAGGGTGACAACACGGACTGTGCGACTGTGACCTGCCCGGTCCAGCGCGGCGCGTGCTGTCTGCCCGACGCCTCCTGTGTCGCGGATCTGACCGTGGCCGAGTGCGAAGTGGACAACGGCGGCGCGTGGCAGGGCGTTGACTCGACCTGCCCGACCGTCACAGGCGCCTGCTGTCTGCCGGCGTCCTGCGTTGTCACGTCGCAGGGATGCTGCGAGGCCGCCAATGGCACCTACCAGGGTGACGGAACGCCGTGTGGCTCGGCCGCAGGCAACCCGACGCCTTACACGGCGACGCCGGCGCTGGCGATTCCTGACTTCGGCGATGGCGTCGCGGTCAGCACGATCACGGTGCCTGATTCGTTCACGATTGGTGACGTGGATGTCCAGCTCGACATCACGCACACGTGGGTCGGTGACCTGTCGGTCACGCTGACGCATGTCAACTCGGGAACGACGATCGCGCTGGTGGCCGGTCCCGAGACCGGCGGCGGCGGCTCCTGCCCGGACAACAACCTCGACGTCACACTGGACGACGAGGGAACGGGCGGCAGTGTCGATGTCGGCCAGTGTGTCGGTGACTTCGGTGAGCTCACGACCTATCCGACCTCGCCGCCGAGCTTCACGCCGGCTGAGGGGCTGGACGCCTTTGACGGCCTGAACGCCGCCGGCGACTGGACGCTGACAGTCATGGACAACCAGGCCTCCGACATCGGTGTCCTCAACTCGTGGACGCTGTTGATCGACGGCATCGGACAGAGCGCCTGTGACACGACGGGTTGCCAGTGTCCAGGTGACGTGAACGGCGACGGAACGCTGGATGGCGATGACATTCAGCCGTTCATGGCGTGTCTGATGTCGGGCTCCGGCTCGTGTGATTGTGCGGACGTCAACGGCTCCGGCAGCGTGACGACGGCGGACGTGCCGCTGTTCGTGAACGCGTTGCTGAACAGCTCGGGGCCCTGCACGGGCGCCAGCATCTGTACGACATGCCAGGGTGACGCCAACGGTGACTCGATCATCGACAGCCGAGACCTGGACGCGTACATGGACTGCCTGCTGAACGGTGGCGATTGTCCCTGCACGGCGGGTATGACGCTTGCCGACATGGTCGATCTCCTGCTGACCTCGCAGGGCATGTGTCCGTAAGCTCCGGCTCGCGAGCCTGAGAATGTGAACCCTTGAGGGCGTCGGCTTCGGCCGACGCCCTTTTTTCTTAACTCGTTTTGCTGTATTCAGTTATGGGTCGTTGGCGGTGAACGGGCCGGCAGGCGGCCAAAAATCCGCCGAAGCGCCGGTAAAAAAGAATTGCGTTTTGTCCGCAGGGTTCATTAAACTGGGGTTCCGTAGTCAGGGAAGGTAAAGTGCGGTGGTTCGATTCCGAGCCATCGACCATTGGGTTTGCACATCCTGCGGCTACACGACGGATAATTTGATTGCTGGGCGAGCTTGGTTGCAAGTGTGCGATAAGGCGGAGTTTTCATCCGCGTCACGTCTCACAAACGCCGAGAAGGAGATTGCGTAATGTCACGGGAAGGTAGAAGGTACGGGTTTACACTCATCGAATTGCTGGTCGTCATCGCGATCATCGCGGTCCTGATCTCGATCCTGTTGCCCGCCCTGAGTTCGGCGCAACGCGAGGGAGCGCGTGTCAAGTGTCTGACGAATCTGAAGCAGCACGCTCAGTACGCCCAGATGAATTCCGTTCAGGATTCAAAGCAGCGGATGCACGTCCCGCACGACGTCACGTATGACGGAATTCCTTCCTCGTCGCTTCCGCCGGGCGTCACTCGCAAGTGGATGGGTGGTGGTGACCACGACTGGGGCGGTGGCATCGGCACCGACGTTCGATTCAAGCAGTACAACCCGCTTGACTCCGGCAATCCTCTGCACAGCGGCGCCACGCCGTCGTCCGAGGGACCCGAAGGCAAGTTCATGAACAAGCTGATGTACGGCGACCAGATGGCCGGCGCCCGCAGCAACGACTTCAGCGTTTTCCGATGTGGTGGCAACGAGGGCTGGGAAGCCAGCGCCTACTCGCTCCAGGCCCCGACACGGGCCGGCGCCGCTCGACTGGACTACTATCGCTCCAGCTTCGAAGCGACGGGCAACAGCTACATGGGCGACTTCTACTGCTACAAGGATCACATCTGGGATTCGACGGGCGAAACGTATCGCCGATTCGGCGCCTTCCGACGCTCGGCCTCGCAGTTCGGCGATTCCGGCAAGGTCCTCCTGTTCTGGGAATCGCGCTTCATGCAGGCGCTGTCGAACACGATGGAAATCGGCACGGCGAACATCAACCTGTGGGGTGGCAATCGCCCCGGCGCCCAGCCGATGAACATCATGGGATCGCACGGCAAGCTCGGTCGCTTCAACGTCACGTTTGCCGATGGTCACGCCTCGACTGTGAACTGCCTCAAGCAGGGCTCGATGTCGCGACCTTCCGACTTCCAGAACATGACGATCTACTGGAAGACGACGTGGCGATCCGCCGAATGGCAGTACGACAATTATCCGCAGACGACGAACGGCTCGGAATGGTTCGACTTCGTGATGCCGGATCACTACATCCGGTTCAACTAAGAAGTCGCTTTTCGTCGCCGAGCGACGCGAGGTTCCGATATCGGCGTGTTCACCTGCACGCCGCCTTGCGGCGGTCGCTGATGAGATCCTGACATCCCTTGCGGGAGTCGGCCCAAGATTG
>DAOPJV010000096.1:0-15597 GCA_035399845.1 Phycisphaerae bacterium
CTTAAGCCCTTGATTTCCTTTCTCTCCGGGGTCGCCCCTTTCTCCGCGTTCGCCTTTCTCCCCTCTGTCGCCTTTTTCGCCCTTGAAGTTCTCCCGGTGTTCTTGAATATAGTTTTGTACATAGACCTTGATCGTGCTGTCGATTGCGTCTACGCGACTCGAAAGTGATCCGATTAGAAATGACGCACCTACAATTGTCGCAATGATGCCAAGAACCGCGGCAGCAGTATCCCAACTGGAGAAAACTCCCAAGACGTGCGTTTGCCTTGTCTGGTTCTTGTCAGTCTTGGTAGGTGCGCTGCCCGCGTTCTTTAGAGTATCTTCAGACATTGTTGATTACTCCGTAAGAGCCCAAGTATTTTACACGTTGTCTAGTGGTTTGATGTCAATAGCCACGATTATGGCCTACCTCAGCGCGGACGGGACGAAATTCCGCCCCCTTTGACGACCCACGCTGATGGCGAGGGCGGACGGTTTCGGTGGGAGGCGCCGATGCGGGCCAAGCGGCGACATGGCCGGAACGATCGCGCTGCGCCCATTGCACCGGCGGACAAGCCGACCAGTGGCACGCGCCGCGGGAGCTTGTCGCCTCCTTAGGCTATTCCCACGAAAGGCCGGCCCCAGTTGCCGCAAAACGGGTCGCCATGCGGCTAGCAATCACACGAGAACAACAAGTCCACAAACGCCGAGATGTCCAGCAAATTGAGGGAACCGTCGCGGTTCAGGTCGTATGTACAGATTGTTGTCTCATCCGCGCTACCACTATCAAGAAGCACCTGGAGGAACTCGTTGGCGTCGAGGCCGTTGACCGCCTGGTCGCCATTGCCGTCGCCGGGGATACAGTTCAGGTAAGCAATCCAACCTTCCCATTCGCCGTCAGGGTTCAGTCCTCGCCCGACGATCGCGTTCCCATCGGCCGATATTCCGAATGCGGCCTCAAGGTGCCAGCCGGTCAGGTCAAGGCCGTAATCTGCAGAGAGTACGTCTTGAAGTTCCCGCATTCCGTCCGCCATTGTCCAGATAAACGCGGTGCGTCCATTCGCGGACTCGCTAAACCCGACGATCACTGAGCCGTCAAATGTCGTACTCCACGCCCAGCTTGAGAACGCGCCACCTGGCAGATCGCCGATTCCCTGCATCCCAGTGTCGCTGGTCCACCGAAACGCCTGGGGCCCATCAGCCGACTCGCCGCGGCCGACAATGACGAGCCCATTGCCCGAAACCGCCTCGGCCTGGCTGTTGAATTGTCCCCCATCTAGGTCGCCAAGCCCCATCATCGAGTTGGTACCCGATGTCCATCGAAACGCCTCCCAACCGCTGCCGGATTCGGTGGAATGGCCCCGACCTACGATCACAGATCCATCATGCGAAATGCCCAGAGCCTGACTCTCGACGCCGCCACCCGGCAAGTCTCCCAATCCAATCAGGCCGCCCTCCGGCGTCCAGGACGCCGCAACGAACCCCGATGAGCTAACACCTAAGATCGCAACGGTGGAGCCATCGTATGAAGCCTCCATTCCGCTGCTTGCGGCGATTCCGCTGCCCGGGTCAACGATCTGACTATAACCCTCGCAATTCGTCGATATGACACCGCCCGGGCTCTGATTGCCGACGATCACCTTACCGTCACCCGAGACGCCGATAGCGGACGCGAGGCCGGGTATTTCTTTCATGCCGTCGCAGAGGCGCCAACGCACGCCGCGATCGGCGTTACCCTCCGCCTTGCTGTAGCCAACGGCTACCGTGCCAAGAGCGGAAACAGAGTTGTAGTCGCTGAGGTGGTCGCCGCCCGGCAGGTCGCCCAGGCGAATAAATGCTCCGGCGCTCACTGATGTTGCAGAAATAAACAGGGCGCAAACTGAAATCGCGGTCTTAAGCATAGCACTCCCCGGAATCAATGACCCATATGGACTGGTGTATCGAGGTCGGAGATTACCGACAATTATGTATATGTCAATTGATTTTCTGAATTGGCAGTAGGCTGCAATGAAGATTGGATCCTGTGAGTATTCAACAAGAATGAAGAGCGGTGACGCGCCTATTGCGATTCATATCAGGTCGCCGAATGCCGCTGGTGGCTCGCTCACCAGTGTGCATGTCACGGCGGCCCCAACACCATACGGTCGCCCTCGGCCGCGTGTGCCACGTGGCCTCTTTGCTAGCGTGGCGGTTCAACATCCCCATGTCCCGCTTCGTCCACCAATCGGCGCCGAACCGGATTCCCTTGAACTGGATTGGCCCGCACGATTGCTTTGCAGGCTCACGTCTGCTCTCAATTCAACGAAGGCGCCGATACGGGCGGGGGGGGGGGGGGGCGATGCCGGTGATCTTACATCGTCGCCTCGCTCAGGGCACTGGTGGGCGAGCCGCCATCGGCGCGCGCTTGGCAGCCGACAGTGCCACCCGCCCGATGCCGGACAAACCGATCGAGCTGGTCCGATGCATCGTCAAAACCGAAATGCAATTCACTCCAACCTCAACGGCGCTCAGTCCGGTTGCCCAACGGTGCAGGAACTGCTGCTGATGTATCCCGGGCCGGTGCCTCAGTTTCTTCAGCGGCATCGTCGGTCTCACCCATCATCATCTGATAGTGCGCGATGTGTCCCATCTTATGGAAAATCGACTTGAACACGCGTAGATAATTCTCAGGCGAAGTATCCCCGGGAGACATATGGGCGTCGTCAAAGACTGAGTGGGAACCGGCGTTTACCCAAGAGAATAGCGAGTTGCAGAGCAGTTTGTCCTGACCATCGAACTTGTTGCAGATCTCGTCGTTCTTGACAGACCCCAGAATCGTAAAGTAATGCTCAAGTATCCGTCGTAGGGTATTCTCTATGCCGGTCGTGGTGTTGTCCGGCACTCGAATTTCCGACCACAACAATTCGTAGGAAGTCTTGATCGGATTATGGTTTTGACGCTTAATGTTCGAGAATCGCTCCCGTTTTCGGACGATCCAAAACGACTCGTCGCTACGCACCGAGTCGGGCTGTCGAGCACTGTCATACGTAACTTCCTTATGAAAATAGACGTTGTGCGTTAACACAAACACCTGCTTCACATGTCCCAACCCTGCACGAACGTTCGCGCAAACCTCGCGAATCAGGCTGCTCACGATGAATAGGACATCGCTATCGAGGCTTGACACCGGGTCGTCAAAAACGGCGACTCGATCAGTTGTCATTCCACTTTGCGCGGTGCTCCCCCTCAGGAGGTAATAGAAGTAAAGAAACACGACGAATGTCTTTTCACCTTCGCTTAGAGTCTCCGTCGCGATTTCGCCGTTTGGTCGCACTAAGCGATAGTAGCGTTCGTCATCTGTCAAAGACAGGTTGAAGCCATCAAAGCCAAACTTCTTTAGAAGCGCATTGATCGCATCTACGGTAGGTCGAACGCTGGTTGATTGCCGTTCCAGAGATTGGATCTCGGCATTCCTTTCTCTAATTCGCGCCTCGACCTTGTCGATGCTATCGGAGAGGCCAGAAATCGCCTTGTCGAGCGATGACCTGTTCTTAAGGAAATGGCTAAGGTCGACATCTAGCTCTTCAAGAACAAATCGCCAGACCTCATTCGCCAGCTTCTGCTGCTCAAGCGCAAGGTTGTCGAGCATTCGATTGTGTTCGGTCGTTTTTCTGTTCGCATCAGCAACAAGCGCGTTAATTTTGGAAATCACGTCGCGCAGAGGGCTAAGCCCGATGGGCTGGCTCGGCTTCTCCTTCTTCAGCTTGAGCTGGCGTAGATTTGCTTCCAACCGCTGCTGCAGAATGTCCTTCTGTACCTCAATTGAATCACGATTGAGAAAGGGGTTTGCGCTCGAAGTAATTATGCGAAGCGGTTTTGCGAGGTCTGCACTATGCGACCCATATGTTGTCAGGAGTTTGTGGATTTCCTTGGTGTCTTCTTCAAACGCGGCGTCAAAGTACGAGTTCAAGCTTGAGATGATTCCTTCACTAATGCGTTGCTGGCAGAATGGGCAAACTCCGGGAAACGTCGAGGCAAACTCCAATCCTTGGCGCACCCAATCGCTGTTGCTGAGCTGCGTAATTACTTCTGCGACGGCAGCGTCTGCGGTGCCGATTACAGCTTTCTTCAAGACTGGGTGCGACTCGTAGGACAATAAGGAGCCTGCGTCTAGCGTCGCAACAGTGCCCACCTTTTTCGGCTCGCCGCCGTAAACTGACTTTGCGCGCATTTCAAGGTTGCTGAGGTCCTGCAATTCTGCTGTGTTGGTTTCAGCTTCCTTAAGAATCCTGTCTTTGAAACTCATCGCTGATCCGCGAACGCCCCGAAAGACCTCGGTAAACCGGGAGTCGTATTTGGATTTCACGGCCCAGCATTTCTCTTGAAAGTCCTTTTCTAGCGTTTTGAGCTCACCCTTCTTTCCACAAGTCCCATCTTCTCCACTAAGCGTTTTCTTGTTGGCTGCGAGGGTTGCAAGGTCCTTGTCGAGCTGCCGTTTGGCTTCGTCGATTCTCTCAAGCGTGTCCTTCTGTTCTTCGCCCAGAGTAAACACACCACGCAGCTCGCCAAAATTCCTTTGAACAAAATCTCGATTCAGGACCACCGCTTCGGTTTGCGAGCCGGTGCGCATCTTGCATTGACACTTCGGGCCGAACGCGGGGTCGGCAATGATCCTACTAATTGTTGTCTTGCCAGAGCCATTTGCTCCGAAGACGTAGTTGATCTTGCGAAGCTCACCTAGTGATTGGGGCTGCGGGCCGTATGTGGCGATGTCTGCTATTTCGATGGATTCAATCATCAATTAGCCCAAGGGTCCGGATGGCCCAAACACAGCCTCGGAGCAGCGGCTCTGCCCCCCAGGGGGCGTTGGTACCAGCGCCAGATTTGTCGTTTGCCTCTGGCGTCTCGCCCGGCAGTGCTTAGACCGCAGAATGGACGCGTTCGCTTCCTGGTGATTCCCGGCCGCGTCGGTTCTTCTGACGGGTTCATTATATACGCTGGCGCGATTGGCTGTCATTGGCAATCGCTCGGAGTCAATGCGACGCCGCTCGGCGGGTTGTATTCAAACCAGATTCGTGCGAATTCAGCGGCGCGGCACACGAAAGTGACCGTATGTCGCGCGCAGCTACGCCTTTTGCGCGCGGAGATGCGACCAATATCCGCGCATCTGCCGCAATTGCGTGCGCAATATATCCGCCGTCGCGCGAGTTCACGCCTTTCGCAACATGCGACGCCATCCGAACCCCCATTTCCAACCCCCTCAGCGGCGATTTTGCCGATTGCGGTGGGCGGAAGGCAAAGAAAGGGGCTCAAAAATCCGAAGTGGTCGGGGTCCGTGCGCGGGCGCTGTGAATTTTGGGGACTGCCATACGGAGGGCAGTCTATTTGTGAAGTTGTGATTTGCGAAATGGTGATGTTTCGATGTCGGAGCCGTCCCGCCATATCACAAATCGCAAATCACCATATCACAAATCCACCGGTTTCTGATCGCCAGGCGGAGGTCTTCTGAAAGTGTCCACCTACCCCACCTATCCCCGGTCCGCCTTTGTCGAGTGGTGTGCCTCGCACGCCGGGGTGTTTCAGGCGCAGGAGGGGGAGATCGGGCTTTCCAAGGCGCAGGCGGTCGCGTTTGGCTCCACGACGGAGAAGGCCGAGGCGCTGCTGATCGAGCAGGCCCAGGCGTGGGAGCGGTATCTCGTCGCGTCGCGGCGGGCGCGGGATGGCGTCGCGCGGTTGCGTCGCGAGGCGGGCGACTGCGTCCGCAGCATCCGGGCCTTCGCCGAGACGACCGGCGACGCACACAAGATCTACGCCTCCGCCCGGATCGCGCCGCCGAAGTCGCCGTCGCCCGCGGCGCCGCCGGAGCGACCTCGCCGGCTGGCGGCGACACTCAACGCCACGAGCGGCGCCCTGACGCTGACGTGGACGGCGCGCGACCCGAACCGACGCGGCGGCGTGACCTACCTCGTGCGACGCCGACTGCCGGGCGAGCCGACGTTTACCCTGCTGGGGGCGACTGGCGGGAAGACGTTCGTCGATGATGCGCCGCCGGCGGGGCTTTCCAGCGTTGAGTATTCGGTGCAGGCGCAACGCGGCGCGAGATCCAGCGCGGTGAGTGAGATTCTCGTTGTTCATTTTGGGAAGGCGGAGGCGGCGACGCTTGACGTGCGAACACTGGCGGGCGAGCCGACCAGTGGCACGCGCGCGCACGAAGCGCTGGCGGGCGAGCCGACCCGTGGCGTGCGCGCCAAATTTGGAAATTTGAAAACGTCAAAAAGTCAAAACTATGCGCCTGGCCTGGCGGCCGGGGGAGTTTTGAGTCGTAAGTTTTGAGTGACGAGTTGCTAGTGGCGAGTGACGAGTTACTGGTAGCGAGTTTCGGGGGGATCTTGGGGTGGTTGGGGATTGTTGGGGGGATTTGTGAAATCGTGATTTGCGAATTGTGATGTTTCGCGTGGTGGCGGTGGCGCGCGGGCGATCAGCAAATCACGAAATCGCCAGATCCCATATCACCATTTCGCAAATCGCCACTTCACAAATGGCTCGGCCGCGGGAAGGGATTCCCGCGGGGGTGGGGACGAGAAGGGAATCTCGTCCCAGCGGCCGGGAGTGGGGACGAGAATGGAATCTCGTCCCAGCGGTTCAAGATCACCAAATCACGAAATCACCAAATCGCCAAATGACCTGGCTCTTTGCTGTGGATCGCGCTGCGACCGGTATGTCCTGCTACGCCGGCCCCCTCCCTTGCGGTCGCGGTTCGGCTGGCGAGGGGATCGCGTCGCGCGACCGACTCGCTGACGCTCGCGGCTCGGATTGATGGCGCCGGCTTCGATCACCAAATCACCAAATCGCCAAATCCCATATCACCATTTCGCAAATCGCCACATCACAAATGCCGAGGCTTCTTCTCGGCGCCGCACTCGGGGCAGCGGTCGGGGGAGTGGGTGAGGTCGTAGCCGCAGGCGAGGCAGAGGCCGCGCGTCTGTCGATGGCGGCGACGGAGAATGGGGGCGCGGATGAAGTGGAAGAGCGGGAAGATGGCGAAGAGCGCCGTGGGCGCCCACAGGGGGAAGGCGACGCCGCGATATCGTTCGCATACCTCCTCCGATGGATAGGGCGACTCCCGACGGGGAAGTACCTGTTTGATGACCCACCTCTCCGTTCTTTGTTCGTAGGCGACGCCCGCGAAGGACGCGTCTCGTGTCCGCACGATCAGATCGGGGTCAATGTTATCCATGTAATGAAGCGATATTCGGCCGGCCCATGTCTGCACGCCAAACGCGTTGTTGGCGCCGGGCGACCACGACGCCCTCAGTCCCACGTCGTCGTACGACATGGGGGGCGTCGGGAAACTGCGCGGCGTCGCGGCGCCAATCAAACCGGAGTAGCAATCGCAGGCAATTTTGTCTGACGCGTCCGGGCGCCTGCGATAGCTGTCCGCCCAAAGGGCGCCTGTGGCCAGCGTCAGCAGGGCGAGGACGAGGGCCATCGCGAGTCGTACTTTGCTCATGAATCCTCCGGCGCTCATGAGACACGAGCATACCGCGCGGAAGGGCAAAAGCTGAAAGCCGAAAGGCTGAAAACTGAAATGTTCTTTGCCGGAAGGGGACAGGGGGCGGCGCGGTCCGTTTGCTGACGCGGATTTGTGAAATCGCCGCTTCGCAAATGGCGCGTCAGGTTTGCCGCGGGAAGGGAATCCCGTCTGCGTGGGGACGAGAAGGGAATCTCGTCCCAGCGGGGCTGTAATCGGAACGAGGCTGGAATCTCGTCCCAGCGGTGCGGTAATCGGAACGAGGCTGGACTCTTGTCCCAGCGGGGCCGGTGTGATCCGTCGGAGCGAGAGTTTGTGCGCCGGCAGCGTGGCCTATCGTCGCGCCCCCACGGCTGGAAGCCATGGGCCACCCTTCAGGTCACCAGATCACCAAATTGCCGGGCACGGCGCAGGATTGCGTCGCGCGACCGACTCGCTGACGCTCGCGGCTCGGATTGTTGGCGCCGGCTTCGATCGCCAAATCACGAAATCGCCAAATCGCCAAATGAACTTTGGGGGGCGCCACGCCCATCGATCATTCAGATCACCAGCGATGTAGGGTCCGCTGTGCGGACCGATTGCCAATTCGTCGCGAGGACCTTCGACACATGTGGCGGATGTGGACTGTCGGGACGCATTGCGGAGTTGCAGTTCCCCTGGGCGCCGAACGGTGGCGAACCCATCGGGCGAATGGTCCGCACAGCGGACCCTACAAGCCGGCGCAAATGTCCCGGCGGGGCTGGCGAGGGGATTGCGTCGCGCGACCGACTCGCTGACGCTCGCGGCTCGGATTGTTGGCGCCGGCTTCGATCACCAAATCACGAAATCGCCAAATCACCAAATCGCCAAATCCCATATCACCATTTCGCAAATCGCCACTTCACAAATGGCGCATTCGCTTTGCGTCGCCGGGTCGTTCGGGAGCGGAGCAGGAGGAGCGGGGCTGCGAGGCTGAGCGCGTTGATTCCGCTCATTGCGCCGCAGAGGACTGTGGTGGGCGTCTCTTGGGCGCTGTCGTTATTGGTTGGCGTCGGCGCCGGGGAATCGTTGAAGTTGGTCGGCGGGGCGTCGTTCATTGGGTCGCCGTTCATCGGGGCGTTGGGCGTGTTCGGGTCGTTCGTGTTCGGCGATTCCGCCTCGGGAGTCGGCGAGGTCGGCGCCGCTGGATGGGCGATCACGCCGAGGACGGCGCGCTGGCTTGTCGTCACAGCGTCGCCGCCGTCGCAGGCGGGGATGCTCACCTGCACGTCGTAGAGATCGACGTCGTCGATATCGGTGTTCGCGATCATCAGCGTGTCGGTTGTGGCGCCGCTGATTTTTCCGCCGTCATTTAACGGTTCGCCGTTTCGGCGCCATTGAAACGACAGCGGCAGACCGCTGCCGGTCCGGGCGTCGACGCGGAAGGCGGCCGTGTCGCCTTCGTCGGCGATGGCGCTTTCCGGCTGCAGCATGATGCGCGGCGGCGGGAACGAGGCCGTCGCGTTGTGGAGGACGCCAACAGTGGCGTCGGTAAAGCCCGCGGTCACGAGGTCCATGCGATCGTCGTTGTCGACATCCGCGATCGCGACTGTCGACGTGACCAGGACGGCGCCGAATCGCATCGGCGGCAGGAAGGTCCCGTCGCCGACGCCGCGCAGGAATGCGACATCGTCGCCATTCTCATTGGGCGTCACGATGTCCAGCACCCCGTCGCCATCGACGTCGCCGACGTCAACGCCCTCGGGACCGTCCCCGGCGGCGTAGCTCACGGCGTTTTGGAGTGTGCCGTCGCCCCGTCCAATGAGGACCGAGACGGAATCCGTGAAATTGGATGGCGCCACGACGTCGGGATGACCGTCGCCGTTGAGATCGCTGACGGCGACGTCGAAGGGATCACCTCCGATGGCGTATTGCGTGGGCGCGGTGAATGCGCCGGTTCCCGTTCCGAGCATGACGATGAGCTCATCCGAACCGTTGTCGACGGCGACGACGTCGGGCAGCTCGTCGTGATTCAGGTCCGTCACTTCGAGGGAGTAGAGCTGGGCGCTCGTGTTGTACTGGACCTGCGGCTGGAACCCGCCGGCGCCGTCATTCAGAAAGACGGAGATGGTCTGGGCGTTTCGGTTGGTCGCAATCAGGTCGTTTCGATCGTCCTGGTTGACATCGGCGACGGCGACGGCCGTGGTTCCGTCCGCCGCGGTATAGGTGATGGCGTTCTGAAAGGTCCCGTCGCCATTCCCGAAGAGCACGGAGACCGCGTCACCTGTGAATCCGGCGACAGCAATGTCGGGGAACGCGTCATCGTTGAGATGCGCGATCCGCGGGAAGTAGGGCGTGT
Organism: Phycisphaerae bacterium; assembly: GCA_035399845.1. Lineage (GTDB taxonomy): Bacteria > Planctomycetota > Phycisphaerae > UBA1845 > UTPLA1 > ECT2AJA-110-A. Next base: position 9,807 of record DAOPJV010000096.1, read on the forward strand.
CGGTGACTGCGTAGAAGACCGCGGGGAGAAAGGTCCCGTCGCCCTGGTTGATGAACACGGCGACGTCGTTGGCCACTTCATTGGCCGTGACGATATCGGCGTGGCCGTCGTCGTTCAGATCGCCAACGACCAGCGTATAAGGGCTCGCGTGCGCCGTGTAGGTGTCGAGTGGGGCGAAGCTGAGCTGACACTGTGCGAGCGACGGCTGCGCGGCGACGAGATGGGCGGCGATCGCGAGGGCGAGAGTCGTCAGGAATGTCGATCGATGGCGATTCATGCGATGGGCTCCTTGTGCGATGTCGGGGATTGTTCGGGCGTCGGCGCGGCACGCCTGACGCCCGTTCATGGGGACCGTGCGCCGTTGGGGGAGATTGGGGACCATCGATCGGCGTTTTTTTTGTTCGAAAAAAGCCTTGTTGGGCGGTTGGGGGGAATTGTGATGCGGCGATTTGCGATTTGTGATGGTTCGTGTGGTGACGGTGGCGCGCGGACGCTCGAGGCTCGGATTGTTGGCGCCGGCTCCGATCTCCGAACCCCGTATCACCATTTCGCAAATGGCTTGGCGGGGCCGGCGCAGGATTGCGCCGCGCGACCGACTCGCTGACGCTCGCGGCTCGGTTTGATGGCGCCAGCTTCGATCGCCAAATCGCTAAATCACCAAATCGCTTAATCACGAAATCACGAAATGGCCTGGCTCTGCGCTGTGGATCGGGCTGCGACCGGTATGTCCTGCTACGCTGGCCCCCTCCCTTGCGGTCGCGGTTCGGTCGGCGTCGCTGACGGTCGCGGCTCGGTTTGATGGCGCCAGCTTCGATCGCCAAATCCCCAAATCCCCAAATCCCCAAATCACCAAACCACCAAATCACGAAATCACGAAATCACCAAATTCCATATCACCATTTCGCAAATCACCACTTCACAAATGGCGTGGGGCGCATTGCGCGCCGCTGGGTGAGGTTGCCCAGGTGGATTCGCAAAAGCCGGCGCCCCGGCGACGACGCTACGTTCGATCCGCGTGGAATTGCGCGTTCTGTCACGCTTTCTCGTGTTCGGCATGTGGATTGCCCAGATCATCGGGCCCGGTGGCGGACGCCGGGACGATGTGGCGTGGCGAAGACGGGAGGCGTGGCGATGCGACTTGCGTGGCGAATCGAGACGATGCGGTATTCGAGGACGATCGGCGCGGCGCTTTGTATGGCCGCACTGATGGGCGCCGGCTGCGATTTTGACGCGATCGGCAATGGGAATGGCGTTCCGGGGCCGACAATTGGATGTTCCAGGGATCTGTATCCGCCGTCCATGGGCATCGACCTGACACCGCCTGTCGACAGCATTCTTGTTGGCGGCGCGACATCGGCGCCAACGAACTCGGCGTTCCTCCAATTCAATCACGCCTTTGCAATCGAATGGGAATACGCCTACAGCGGTTTCTTCACGCCGGGGCCGGCGAAGCATGGGTACCGGACAGTCGTGCAGATTCTGAAGAATGACGTCGTCGTCTGGGAGCAGTCCGTTGGTTCCGAGCCCGTCGATGTCGGCGATTCAGGATCCGACTACGTCGTCGTTTCGAGTGGTCTGCCCATCGGGTTCTACACGGCGCGACTCGAGCTGGACCCGGACGATGACGTTCCGGAGTGCGATGATCTGGTGAGCGTCGTGAACAATGTGCGCGAGATGACCTTCAATGTGTGGGGCTCGGGCGGACCGCCGCAGGATCCGACGCCGTGCGAGGAATCGGAAGACCCGGCTTGCGCCGGTGATGACGCGGGCGGCGGGGAGTCGTCGGGCGGTGGGCGGAGAGGCGCCTGAGGTATTTGGTGATTTCGTGATTGGGTGATTTGGGGCTGGCGCCGAATATCCGAGCCGCCGCTGGGACGAGATTCCATTCTCGTCCCGGCTCCCCGCGGGAATCCCTTCCCCCAGCCAACCCGCCACGCCATTTGTGAAGTGGCGATTTGCGATTTGTGATGTTTCGCCATCGAGCAGCGCGAGCGACGGGGGCCGAACCGCGACCGCAAGGGAGGGGGCCAGCGTAGCGCGACATGGCGGTCGCAGGGCGATTCACCGCGAGGCGGCGCGTCATTTGTGAAGTGGCGAATTGCGATTTGTGATGTTTCGACGGTGGCGCGCTGCGACGACAATTGCCAGATCGCCAAATCACCAAATCCCCCGAGTCCGATCCTCCATCGCCGAGCGGCGCCTCGCTGTTACGGCGTCTCGCTTCGTGTCGGGACACGCTGGCCCGCTCCTTGCGGGGCGCCGTTCGATTCGGCGGGTAGCCATTGCGTCGCGGCCAGCGCGAACTCGGTCATGTCGCGCTTGCAGCCGAACGCTTTGGCGATGTAACAGGAGCGTCCATCAGAGAGCTCGATGATGACTTCGGCGCCGATGAGTTCGGGGTGAACACCGACGCGTCGGATTCGTGACCACGGAATCGACCTGACTTGGCGCAGGGGATAGCGATAGTGAATGCCCTCGGGAGAGACGCAGGCGAAACCGGGGCGGCGGCCGTGTCGTTTCGAGCGAAGGACGCGCAAAGCGATGACCAGCAGGAGCACAAGGATTGCGACGGCTGTCGGAATCGTGATGGCGAGACCGGCGGTGACGACTTGTGTGAGAACGACAACAACCAGCAGCGCCACGGCGAAGGCGATACTGGCGCGTTGATGGAGGGTCGGATCCGCGAGCCAGAGCCGCGTGTGGGTGTCATACCTGAATCCGCATTCGGGGCAGGCGCATTGGCGCGAGAGGCCTTCGAGGTGGTAGTCGCACATTGGGCAGTTCATATAGCCGCCGGGCGGGAAGCCGGGGAAAGATCTCGGGATTGTCACTTCGTCAGCGTTCAATGGTGCGATTCCGTTTGGGGCCCGTTGCCGACTCTCCCGTGGTCGGGTTTCTGGATGGGCGTGGCCTTGTTCGACTTCCTCATACTTGCGTATTGGGTCAACCAATCCTTCGCCTGACCGCGTTGGCGAAGTCATAGGGCTCGCGACGATCTCGAAAGACCTTTCGGATTTTTCTCTGCGGACCGCGATGGGGAATGATCCACGCGTCTGCGATCCCGGGGAACGTGACGATTTCGATCTCGCGGATGTCGGCGTAGTCGTAGTCATGGACGCGGAAGCGCTGATCACGATATCGAATCCCCTGCGGGGCCACGACGAGCAACGGTCGCTCATTCCGCTCTCGGCGCATCCTGAACGTCGACGTGAACTGAATGAAAATGCAGAGGAGTGTGAAGCTGGTCCAGTACCAGTGGACACGGCCGAGGAAGGTCATCGTCAGCATGGCGACGAGCAACGCAATGGCGCTCACAATCGAGATGCGAAAGTAGTAGACGAAGACGCGTTCGGGGAGTCGTTCGGGTTTGGCGATCCAGACGCGTGTGTCGCTGTCGTACCGGAAGCCGCATTCGGGGCACGCGGATTCGGCGGGAAGCCCGGTGAGCGTGTAGCCGCAGTACGGGCAGTCGGCGAGATCGCGGGGCGGGAATCCGCTGAACAGCGATGATGTGTCCGCCGCGTTCATTGTCATGGCTCGCATCCGTGTTGTCGCCAGGCGCTGTCGAAAGCGCTCCTGAAGGATTCGACTTCCGCCGAATTGCGGGACCACCAGGCGTTGAACCGTGACATACCCACGATTTGGACCCTGGCGATGTGGTAGGGGCGCGTGAGCCAGCTCGACTCCACGCGGATGGACTGTATGTCGCGCCATAAGAAGACGCGAAGCCGTCGGAAGGTCGTCCGCCGGTAAACGCCGTCGGCGTCGAAGGCGATCAATGTGGGCCAGCGGCGGAGGCGTTTGGAAATCGGATAGATGAGCAGTGCAAAGAGGAGGTTGGGCGTGGCGAAGGCGGCGCCGAAGAGGATCGCGGCGTTCAACGTCATGGAGCGTGCGCCGGTGTATGCGACGTGCGACTGAAAAACGAAGATGCCCATGGCGATCAGTAAGTTGGCGCCGACGGCATAGAGGAGATTGCGTCGGGAAATCGGCTCCAGTTTCCAGACTCGCATGTCGTCGCCGTGTTGAAAGCCGCATTCCGGACAGCGGCACGGAAGCGGCAATCCCGTCAACGGGTATTCGCACCTGAGGCATGCGCGATGCCCGCTGGGGGGAAAGCCGGTGAACGAACCGTGTGTTGTTGCCGCATCGTAGGTCAAGGGAGCGATTTCCGGCGGGACCGGTTTCCGACAGTTCTCATCGTTGAACACAATGGTTGGGCGTGACGCCCGCCTCCCGTCCCGTTGTCGATATTCTATGGTAAACGGCTTTGAGCGCGAGGCCTTTCCGGGGTGGGTTACGGACAACCGCCGGGCTGCGGGGCGATGCTGAGTCAGCGCCCCATTTGTGAAGTGGTGATTTGCGATTTGTGATGTTTCGCGAACAGGCGCCCCGAGCGCGAGCGACGAATACCGAACCGCGACCCGCAAGGGAGGGGGCCAGCGCAGCGGGGCATGACGCATCCGGCGCGACCCACAGCGAAGAGCCAGCCCATTTGGCGATTTGGTGATCTGGCGACTTGGCAATCGAGGCTGGCGCCAACAATCCGAGCCGCCCTCTGGGTCGAGATTCCCTTCTCGTCCCCACGCCCCGCGGGAATCCCTTCCCGCAGCCACGCCATTTGTGAAGTGGTGATTTGCGATCTGTGATCTTGCGCCCGGTCGCGCGTTGCGGAAACGATCATCAAATCGCGAATTCTCCAGATCACCGGATCTCGACCCTGGGACGCTGAGCGGCGCCTCGGTGTTTCGGCGGGCAGCGTCATGTCGGGATACGCTGGCCTGCTCCCTTGCGGGTCGCAGTTCGGTTGCGGAGCGGCCTGCTCCTGTGCCAGGGGGGGGCTGGTGCGCATGGAGTCTCCACGCTTAGTTCGCCCCGGCGCGTCGACGGATCGCGTCGATCGTGTTGTAAATTGCGTTCACGTCCTTACCCGGCAGCTTGATCACGCGTTTGCGACCGTCCTGCAGGTGGAGGATGAGCGACTTCACACCCAACCAGGGGACGCGAAGTTTGATCTCGCGGACGTCGTTCCAATTGACTCGCTCCGCAGGTTCGCCCGAGCGGCGGAGGCGGAGTTCGGTGGCGCCAACGACGATCTGGATGGGCGCCGTGACGGTTCGCCAGGACAATGCGAAGATGGCCGCAATGATTGCGGCGGCGATCGCTGCGCCGATGGCGAATGCCCAGATGTCAATAAACCAGAGCACGACGATGAAGATGAGACCGTACCCGATCAGTTCGGAGACAAAGGTTCCGATGACGCCGGGTTCCGAGTCGTACGGATTTCGGTTGTAGACGTAGGTGTCGGCGTCGTAGGGCAGGCCGCACTCGGGGCAGGCGCCTTCGACAGGGAGGCCCCGGAGCAGGTAGTCACATTCCGGGCAGTTCAGCTTGCGATCCGGGCGAAAGCCGGGGAAGTTGGGGCTGGCGGTTGACGGGTCCAGGGATCCGGTCCTTGTCAGAGTCGATCGTCATGGGGCTGTTGTCGTCGCCCGTTTCGAAGCCTGGCGGTTGGCGAGCGGCTGTCGCAGTTGATGGCGACGCCGGTCTGCCGAGTACCGGAGCCTGGGATCGGTGGTCCGGCCTCTCGCGTCATGTCGGGATACGCTGGCCCGCCCCTTGCGGGTCGCAGATCGGTTGGGAGCGGCCTGCTCCCGTGCAGGGAGAGAAGCGGTGAAGTGCGGGCTTGTTCGACTTCCACATGCCTGCCTTTGAGGGCGAGATTGTCCGGGAATCGTGTCGCCCTTTCAGGGCTAAACCCGAGGAAAAAACGCTAACCACGGGTTGCGCT
>DAOPJV010000097.1:0-14834 GCA_035399845.1 Phycisphaerae bacterium
CTCCGCGATCATCGCGTTTCAACAGGCGGGACAGTTATTGGGATAGGCTCTAAGCCCGCGAGCTTCAGACCGAGCGCCAGCCCCGCCGCCGTGCCGAGACTTCCCAGCACGACGAAGATGAAATCCGGCGCCGGCATTGCGCCCGCGTCGATCTGCGCCTTCAGCTCCAGCGCCGCGTTGACATGCCCCAGCATGGATCGCCGATTCGTTCCGCCCGGCGCGATGAAACAGACGGGACGCCCCGAGCCCGAGTCGCCGCCGCGCCAGCCGCCGGCGATTCGGCGACGCCGCTCGCGCCAATACGCCAGCGCCGTCTTCGGCACGACAGTCAGTCGATTCGCACGCAGGTAAGTGGCGCCACTTTCCAGCGCCGCCGCGATGTTGTTGCGAACGTAGTCGGAGGCGGGCTGATCGATGAAGACCGCTGCGCAGTCGATCCCGAAGCGCCGGGCGTGCCAGGCGGTCTTGGCGATGTGATGACTGCCGGCGCTGCTGAAGGTCACGAGGCACTCGGCCCGAAGTTCGCGAGCGCGGGCGATGAGAAACTCCAGACCGCGCGTCTTGTTTCCACCACACTGCGGATGACTCAGATCCTCGCGCTTGATATGAAACGAACGGAGCCCCGATTCCCGCGCGAAGGCGTCGGCGTGAAGGATCGGCGTCGGCCAGTCGCCGATCGGCGTCCAGGCGACGCGATCGCGCAACAACGGATAGCGGTCAAAGAGAGGGAGCGTCGCGCTGGATTCGGCGCCGGCGTTCACGGCCTAGGCTCTCGATCCGAAGCCGGTCTCTTCGCGAAGTCGCGTTATGAACTGCCGAAGCCGCTGCCATCTCGACTCCGACAGATCGCGCTGGCCATACTGCACTTCGTAGAACCACTCCGTGAAGTCCGTCATCGCCCTGAGATCTTCGTCCGCCGCCGACAGCTTCATGGCGAACTCGCGCGGCGTCACGTGCGGCGGCTTCACATGTCCTTTTGTCGCCAGCAGCAGCAGCAGCCGATCGTAGAATTTCGCCTCGGGCCGCCTGGCGATACGTTCCTGCAGCTCGCCTCGATCGCCGATGAGCTCACGCATCAGCAGCGATACGATCCAGACAACACGCAGCAACAGCGCGAAGAGCGCGACGAACAGGACAAGCATGAGCCAATAGAGAATCCGCTGCCACCAGACAAAGACGTCCGGACCATAGACGAAGGTCTTGAGCAACTCCCCGAAGCTTCGCCGTTCGTCGACGTCCTCCGAAAACACAGAAAGCCACTTCTTCACGCCCGCCGCCAGATCGTCCCGACTCTCCTTGTCGAAGGACACGACCCACGTCGACCATTTGAAGTGCATGAAATCCACGGCGCGCCGCGCCTGCGCCCACAGCGAATCGTCGCGCCGCTGGTTCGAGGACTCGGACGGCGGTGTCGGATCGAACGTGACCCAGCCGCGCCGCGTCAGATACACTTCGACCCAGGCGTGCGCGTCCTTCTGGCGCACACGGAAGAACCCGCCCGCCCCGTTGTATTCGCCACCGTGATAGCCCGACACGAGCCGCGCCCGAATGCCGACCGATTGACACATCAACGCCAGCGCCGTCGCGAAGAACTCGCAATGCCCCCGCTTGTTCTCGAACAGGAAGTTCTCGATCGGCTCCACGCCCTTGCGCATGGGACCTCGGCGGAGTGTGTACTCAAAATCCGACGACTTCAGATAGGCCTCAAATCCGCGAACGATCGCCTCACACTGCGCTTCATCCGTCGGATCGCCGAATCGCAGCGCGAGCTCCGCCGCAAACTCGCGGACACGCCGCGGTATCTCCGAGTTCAGCTCCCGCCGCGGTCGCGATTCACGACGGACGCGGGCCGCAACGGGCCCATCCTCCGTCTCGAGGGAATAGACGGAATAGTGGGCCGTGTCGCGGATCCCCGCGGCTTCGATCGAGAAATCGTTCCGGTCCTGCCGAAGTCCCTTGACGTACTTGGCGTCGATCCGGATCGGCGGATACACGGCGAACAGCACACCGTTGCCGATGCTGTCAAGCCAGATTTCCTGCTTGAGCAGCGTGGTCGGCGCCGGCTGAACGGGCGTTTCGATCAACGGCGCGGGAACATCGGGATCCAGCTGCACGATGGTCTTCGGCGCCAGCATGGGCGTCCCGCTCCAGCGCCCCTGGTAATATCGATCAAACGTCCGCCCGCGCATGTACGCCGCATAGTCATCCGCGACGATCGGCGAACCCGCCTTCGAAAATCGCACCTTGAACACGGGCGTCGGATCTTCAAAGACGGCCGCATCGTTCAGCTCGACAACGTCGCTCAGACCGGTCACGGACGCCGGCACGAGACCGTGCATCCGGCCGAAGATGCCGCCGTAAAGACCGCGCGGCAGGAAGACGAAGATCGTTACGGCCGCAATCGTCAGATACAGCGAACTGGCAAAGACGGCCCGCGGATAGGCGGGCCCGCGGCGGGCGCCCTGCATTGACGACACGACGACGGGCTCAGCGCCCGCCAGCTTGCGCATGCGGGATTCAACATGGTACTGGTCCCGCTCCGCGTGGAAACTCATCAGCCAGCCGACGCCAACCGTCAGATCCAGCACGATGACGAGACCAAAGAGCGGACTGGCGCTGATCAACGCGCTGATCGCCATCAGGAGAAACGAGATGACACCAATGAGCCCGGCGTCACGATAGGTCACGCACTCGAAGAACTTGATGCACGCCAACAGCGCAATGAAATGCGAAAGGTCCACAATGTGAACCGTCGGCTCTTCGTGCTGGCCGAACATCTCCCAGCTGAGGAACCCGATGGCGATAAAAACGCTGAGATGAATCACCCACGCGGGCAGGGCGCGTCCGTTGGTGCGCTTCAGCCAGACGCAGCTCAGCGACGCGCAACCGATGGCGACGCCGTAGAGCCACCAGGTGCCCTCCACTTCCATTGCCGGCGCCATGTTCGCCAGCGCCAGAAAAAGCAGCACCAGATGAAGCGGGCTGACAGGCCTCATGCCGCCGATCGCCCCTTTCGATCGTCACGCCGGGTCGGATGACTGTCGCGAGACAGCGACACAAACTGATCGAACCCCGGAGTGTTGGCGATCACGCAGCGCGTGGGCCCCAGGGTGCGTTTCAGGCAGACGGCGGCGTCCGCCGTTTCCGTGTCGTCTCGCACGGAGAACAGCACGCAGGGCGCCTGCCATCGCGTCGGCCATGGATGGCGGCGAATCTGCTCCGCCAGCGAGTCCTCGTGACCCGCCTCGCGAAGGCCCAGCTCCCGCATCAGCCGCGGTCGATAAGCCCGACCGGATCCGGGCGGCAGAATCACGAGCGGATCGCCGTTGCAGATCAGACCGACGCTCGCCCCCTGCTCAAGCGCCGAGCAGATGAACGTCGCCGCCGCCGACATCGTCGCCTCGAGGGCTTCCCGTTCCGCGGCGCTGCGACGTTTGCAGCGCGTATCGATCGCGCACCAGAACTGCTTGTTGACGCTCTTCGTCGTCTCTCGAATGACGAGCTGCCCTGTTCGCGCGCTGCGCCGCCAGTAGATCTTTCGAACACTGTCGCCGTGCCGGTACTCGCGGATCCCGAAGTACTCCTCGTCTCCCCGGGCGCGCCCCGGCGTCGCCGAACTGACGGACGCGTCTGACGAACGGGCGGCGCTGGCCGGATCGATCAGCATGCGGCCGAGCGCCGGGCACACGACGAGCTCATCTTCCGCCTGAACGCGCACCGACTTCGTCACGAGATTGAAGGGGAAGCGTGAGAAGAAACGAACGAACGCGAGCGGAATCCGGCCGCGCTCGCCGCAGACAAACTGCACGTTCAGCGTCATGGATTCGCCGGGCCGAAGACTCCGGATGAACGCCTGCGGCGCCTCGTCCCTGGGTCGGCCCGGAAAGACATCTTCGAGAATCACGCTCCGCGCGATCGCCCATCGATGCTGGTTGGTCACGATATAGCGCATCTGAAAGGGCTGCCCGGCCATGACCGACCCGGGCGTGACGCGTCGCACGCGCAGGTGCCGCAGCGCCCGCCAGCCATAGGTCGCGTTGACGACATAGGCGCCGATGCAGAAGCCGAACATCAGCAGGAGCAGGTTGATGTCCGCGTCAACAGCCGTCAGACCGATCAGCCCGACGCCGACAAGAAAGACGGCGCCGCCCCAGGTGAGGCGCACCCCTTCGTTTCGAAGTTCGCGTTTTCTGCGAAGCGAGAAGAAGCCCATGTGACGACTCGTCCCCAGCAGGCGCGCCCGGACGCCGATTTCCTAGCTCGGCGCCGCAACGTTTTCGAGGATTTCCAGCATGACCTGTTCCGTCGACGTCGAATGGCCATCGTGCAGGTAGGACTTGCTGACCAGGCGATGCGCGAAGGCCGGCAGAAACAGCGTCTTGAAGTCATCCGGGATCGCGTAGTCCCGCCCGTGCAGGACCGCCATCGCCTTGGCGCCGCGCAGCAGGGCCAGCGCCCCGCGCGGCGATACACCGACCTGAATGGCGTCGTGCTTGCGCGTCGCATCAACGACATCCTGCAGGTAGTCCATCAGCACGTCGTCCACACGAACCAGGTCCGCCGCCGCCTGAAGCTGCAGCACATCGGCCCCCGTCATCGAGGGAGACAGCGATTCCAGGGCGCCGCGATCCGGCTGCTCCCGCAGGATCCGGCGCTCAAACTCGCGATCGGGATACCCGATGCTGATCCGCAGCAGGAAACGATCGAGCTGGTTCTCCGGAAGGAAATACGTCCCTTCGAACTCGAAGGGATTCTGCGTCGCGATCACCATGAACGGCCGCTCCAGGCGGACCGTCCGGCCATCTACGCTGACCTGCGCTTCGTTCATCGCCTCGAGCAGCGCCGACTGCGTCCGCGGTGTCGTTCGATTGATCTCGTCGGCGAGGATGATATTGGCGAAGATCGGGCCCGATTTGAAATCAAAGGAACCCGCCTTTTCGTTGTAGATGCTGACGCCGAGGATATCTGACGGCAGAAGGTCGGGCGTCATCTGAATTCGCGAGAAGCGGCAGTCGATGCTCTTGGCGACGGCCCGCGCGAGCACGGTCTTTCCGACTCCCGGCACGTCCTCCACCAGGACATGACCGCGGGCGATCAGGCCGACGAGCATCTGGTTGATGGCGTCGGCCTTGCCGATGAACACCGACTCGATGTTCGACCGCAGCGCCTTGAGTTTCGTTACCAGATCCGCCGGGAGTTTTGCGTCGGCCGATAGCGTGGTCATTCGCTCTGTTCTCTCATCGTCGTCGGGACTGGGGGATTCGCGAAACATGGATCGACACTCGCCCTCGCCCGCATTGTACGGCGAAGCCGCGGCAATCTGTAGGCGTCAGAGCCCGAATTCCCAGCGCCGATCCACAGACAGGGGCCTGGCGCCAGTTACGACACGGAGTTCGCCGTGGCGCTGCGCGACATCGGTCGCCAAAGATCAACAAGGACGACGATCAACTGCAGCCCGAAGGCGACGCCGAAAATCGCGCCGGCCGCCGCAATCAGGTAAATGGCCGCCGGCGCCCCACGCGCCAACCACCAGCCGCTGAAGTCCATCACGAGCGCCAGCATCGGCAGGGGCGTGATCCAGGATCCGAGACCGCGAGGAAAACGCGCCCCCGCGAACAGGCCGCCCACGATCAGCGTAAAGACGGGAATGGCCAGCATGTGCGCGTGCGTGACGAGAACGAGACGCGGAATCGTCAACTGCGGCGGCACATTCACGATGTCGCTGTCGACGCTCGTTTCCGACGCGACCAGCGGCTTGATCTCCTCGTAGTCCACAGTGAACTCATCGGGACCGAAGGGCGCCTTTTTCGAGATCTCTGTCCCCGAGCTCGTCGCATGGCAGCGCATGCAGTTCAGGATCATCGCGCGTTCGGGCGTATCGCGCTTTTCGCCCTGCGTGAGGCCGGCCTGGGTTCCGCCATCCTTCAGCCAGCCTTCCAGCGTGCTGAACTCCGCGTCGTCGTCGACATATTCACGCATGCTCGTCCGGAGCATCGTGAGCATGCGAGAGGGAATCGTCGTCTCGCTCGTTCGACGGATCGTCAGTCCGGCGTAGGCGGCCCGCAGGTCGTTGAGCGTCAGCCCGGCTTCGCCATCCGCCATCTGGTGCTGATGGTAAATGTTCGCGATCGCGAACAGATAGCCGCCGCCGATCATGACGAGAAACGCCGTCAGCATGACCCGTACGCCGGCGGGCCAGGAACTCGGCCGATACATCATCCGATCCGCCTCCCTGTTCATGATGTCGCCCCGGTGGCGCACGCGCCGACGGTCTCAATCATCACGGCCGACACCTGACGATACGCCTCGTCCAGCGTCGTACTGAACTTCGCGCCGGCCGCGCGTTCGTGCCCACCGCCGCCGAATCGCCGCGCGATCGCCGCCACGTCGATATCCCGCTTGCTGCGGAAGCTCACGCGGATGGGGCCGTCGGCTTCGTAAGGTTCGATGAGCAGCACGGCCGCGACCACGCTGCCGATCCGCTGGGGCTCGTTGATCACTTCCTCGGACAGCTTGCCCGTCGCGTTGCAACGAACGAGCATGGGGCGATCGATGCGAATGATCGCGAGCCGCCCGTCACAGTGCAGCTCGAACGAACTCAGCACCTCGCCAATGAGTCGCAGACGCGCCTCGGGATCGTTCTTGTAAAGACGCTCGTAGAGTTCGTTCGGTTTCGCGCCGGCGGCCACGAGTCGCCCCGCCGTTTCGAACGCGGCCGAATTGGCGTTGGAAAACTGGAACCATCCCGTATCCGTCGCCAGCCCCGAATAGAGCAGCGTCGCGGTCAGCGCGTCGATTTTCCATCCCGCCGCGTCGCAGAGACGCTCGATCATCGCCGACGCGGCGGCGCTGGACTCATCCACGTAGATGGCGTCAACGATCGGCTCACGCGTCACATGATGATCGATCGCCAGCTTCGGTTTCTTCGACGCCTTCCATGCGGCCGACACACCGTCAATCTGAATCGCGGCGCATGTGTCCACGAGGACAAGCAGGTCGGCTCGCTCCATCACGTCCGCGGCGCTGTCCGGCGACCAGACGCGCATCGACGCCATGTCCGGCAGGAAGCGATATCGCTCCAGCACGGGCTCATGCAGGTACACGTCCACTTCTCTGCCCTGAGCCCGCAGCACGCGCGCCAGCCCCGCGGCCGATCCCAGGGCGTCGCCATCCGCCCGCGCGTGCGTCGTGATCAGCACGCGACTCGCCGCCGCCATTCGCGTGACGGCGTCCTTCGCGTCAATCTGAGGTAGATTCGTCACCAGCCAGCCTCTCCGGCGTGATCGCCGCTTTCACCTTCTCAATGTCGTCGGCAATCTGCGCCGTCAGTTCGCTCCGCGAATCGAATCTCCGCTGCCGTCGAATGAACGTGTGGAATTCCAGATGCACGAGCTTGTGATAGAGGTCCGCCGACTCGCTCAGCAGAAACGCCTCGACGACGACCCCCGATCCACCCAGCGTCGGCCGATGGCCCACACTGATCGCCGCCACGCGGCGACGACCCTCGATCTCCGATACGCCCGCGTAAACGCCCTCGCCGGGCAGAAGCTGATCCGGAATCTCCAGGTTGATCGTCGGGTATCCGAGCTTGCGGCCTTCCGCCTCACCGTGCATCACGCGGCCCGTCAGCGTGTACGGCCGTCCCAGGCACAGCGTCGCTGTCTGAACATCGCCACGGGCGACACATTCCCGCACGTGTGTGCTCGACACTACGAACGAGGCGTCGCCGACCGTCAACCTGTACGGTTCGACGATGTGCACGCGATAGCCGCCGCGCTCCGACATCGCCTCCAGCGTTTCCACGGTCCCGGCGCGATCGCGGCCGAAGCCGAAGTCCGGTCCCTCCACGATGTAGGACGGATGGATGCGCTTCACAAGAATCTCCCGAACGAAATCCTCCGCCGGAATCGACAGGAGCGGCCAGTCCGTCTGCAGGCGCACAACGGCGTCCGCCCCCGCCCTGCCGAGATAACGGGTCTTCTCCTTCCAGGGCGTCAGTCGCGCCGGCGCCACTTCCGGACGAAGCAGCGTCAGCGGATGCGGTTCGAAGGTCATGGCGATCACGGAGGAACTCGATACGTGCGCCAGCGCCCGCGCCGTCCGCAGGATCCGCTGATGCCCGAGATGCACGCCGTCAAAGTTGCCGACAGTCAGCACGGCGCCGCGATGCGACGCGTCCAGCTCGGCCACACTGTCGTAGATCTTCACGTCCGTCATGCGTCTTCCGCTCGCAGCCTCGACGCTTCTCGCCTGCGCCAGATTCGCGGGATGCGTATCGCGTTGGATACGACTGTCAGCGAACTCAACATCATTGCCGCCGCCGCCCACGCGGGCGGGACGTGTCCCGTCGCCGCGAGCGGAATCATAAGGACATTGTAAAAAAACGCCCAAAACAGGTTCTGCCGGATCACGCGAACCGCGAGCCGGGCGACTTCCACGGCGTCGGCCACGAGATGCGGCGTTCCGCCGACAAGCGAGATCCCGGCGGACTCGACCGCCACGTCCGCCCCCGTCGCAAACGCCACTCCGACATCCGCCGCCGCCAGCGCCGCGGCGTCGTTCACACCATCTCCGACCATCGCCACGCGCCGTGAGGCCGATTTGAGCGAGGCGACGCGTTCATGCTTCCCGGCCGGATCGACGCCCGCGTCCACGCGCTCCGCATCGATACCCACTTCATTTGCGACAGCAATCGCCGCCCTTTGCGCATCACCCGTCAGCAGCCGCGATTCGATGCCCATATCCGCCAGTCGTCGGATCGCCGACGCCGCCGACGGACGAATGGCGTCCGCCACGTCAATCGTTCCGACGCGCCCACCGTCCACCGCGACGTCCACGCGGGAATACGCGCCGCGCCCCTCGTCGGACGCCGACGGCGCCGGCTCGATGGCCACGCCGGATTCCCTCAGCAGTTTCTCACTGCCGACGAGAATCGTCGACGTGTTCACAGTCGCCGAGACACCCGCGCCGGGGATCGAATTGAAGCTGGACGGATCCGCAACCTCAAGTTCGCGGCGCTGCGCCTCGCGAACGATCGCACGACCCAGTGGATGGGCGGCGTACTTTTCCGCGGCCGACGCCCAGCGCAGTACGTCACTCTCATTTGCATCGCCGTACGTTGCGATCGAAACCACGTGCGGCTCACCCGCCGTCAGCGTGCCCGTCTTGTCCCACACGACAGTATCGATCCGCCCCATCGACTCCAGCGTTTCTGCGTCGCGCACGAGAATCCCGCGCAGCGCCGCCAGGCTCGTCGCCACCATCGTCGCCGTCGGTGTCGCCAGCCCCAGGGCGCATGGACACGCCACCACAAGCACGGCGATGGCCGCCCTGGCGCCGTGCGCCGCGTGCTCGGCGCCGCCAAAGATCATCCAGCCCGCGAATGTCGCGATGGCGACGACCACAATCACCGGTGTCAGCACGCCCGCAAGCTGATCCGCCATCCGCTGCATCCGGGTTCGCCCGTGCTGCGCGCGCTCGACGAGCGACGCAACGCGGCCCAGCGCCGCCATGCGTCCGACTTCCGTCGCACGGATATCGATTTGTCCATCGATGACCAGGGTACCGGCCGAAACGCGATCACCCGCGCGCTTCGTTACGGGCATGGGTTCTCCCGTCAGAAGTCGCTCGTCTACATCCGCCTCACCGTCGATCACGTCTCCGTCGACAGGAATTGCCGCGTCCCTCGGAACGCGGACACTGTCGCCCCGCTCGACGCGATCGGCGGCGACCTTCTGCCAGCTGTCGCCTCGCTTCACGAGCGTTTCCTTCGGCGCCCGTTTCGCCAGCGCCGCGATCGCCGCCGTCGCCCGGCCGCGCGCCTTCGCTTCGAGATAGCGCCCGACACAGACGATCGCGAGGATCATCGCGGCGGCGTGAAAATGCACGAACGCCGGATCGCGCGCGAAGACGCCGTAGATACCGCTGAAGAACGCCGCCAGCACGCCTGTCGTGATGAGCAGTTCCATGTTGCCGGATCGGCGCCACAGCGCCCGCAGGCCGCCGACGAGAATCGGCGCCCCGGCCGGGCTGACGCCCAGCATCACGAGAAGAACCACCTGCATCAGGCGTCCCGGCGCCTGGGCCGCGGCGTCCGCCCCCCACAGAAACGGAATCGCGTATTCCAGCCCCATGATCGGCAGCGCCAGACCGATCGCCTGCACGAGCGCCTGTCGATGCCGTCGCAATGTCTCACGCTGATCGCGCTCCGACGCCAGCCGCTCCAGCAGGTCGCGGCCCGCGGCCACGCTTTCGGCGTCGTAGCCCGCCGCGCGCACGCGCTCGATCAGCGCCGCCGCGACATCGCGATCGCGCGCCTCCACTGTCGCCGACTCGGCGAGCAGGTTCACGCTCGCATCCGTCACGCCGTCGACGTCGCGCATGGCGCGCTCCACGCGCTGTG
This sequence comes from Phycisphaerae bacterium, assembly GCA_035399845.1. Classification (GTDB taxonomy): domain Bacteria; phylum Planctomycetota; class Phycisphaerae; order UBA1845; family UTPLA1; genus ECT2AJA-110-A. The sequence continues at coordinate 10,403 of DAOPJV010000097.1, forward strand.
CGCAGGCCCCGCATGTCATGCCGTTGATTCGGAAATGGAGTCTGCAGGCCTCGGCGTCCATGCGTTAACCGGACACCCCGTCGCCCGCCACGGGCGCGAAGCCCGTCATCTGAAAGCCCGCCTTCGAAACGGCGCCGGACATGGCGCCGATCTCGACATCGTCGTTCATCGTCACGCGGGCGCGTCCGGCGTCCAGCTCAACATCGCACGACTGCACACCTTCCACCGCCGACAGCGCCTCCCGAACGCGCTGCACGCAATGCCCGCACGTCATCCCGTTGATCGTCAAGTCCATTCGCTTCATGCTGATCCCGCGCAGCTCGTTAAGCCTGTGTCGACGCCGGAGACTCCGCCCCGCCAACGACGCCACGAATCAAAACCTCGCGAGCGTCAGACGACGAACTCTTCGTGGCAGAGGGATTCTAGCATGTTCTCCAGAAGATCGACCGCATTCACGGCGGTCAGGAGATCGATGTGCTTCGACTTGTCCCCGCCGATCCCCGGTCGGGATCGGCCGGCGTCGGCGCCCTTTTCACCGATATCGAGCCGCATTCGCGTCTTCAGGAACAAATCCGGCCAGATCGCGCTCGCGACGGTCACGAGCCCGGGCACATAGGTCCTGCCGTATGAAGGCTCCCCGTCCTCTTCCAGCAGCGGCTCAAGCAGGCGCGCCGCCAGTTCGCCCGTCCGATAGCCCGACGCGGCCAGATGCGCCACATTCGACGCGTCCAGCGCGATGTAATTCGTCACATCCAGCGGCGCGATCGTCATCGACAGTCCCGCGCCGCAGACGGCCGCCGCCGCCGACGGATCGCGCGCAAAGTTCGCCTCCGCATGCGCTCCAGCGTTGCCTTTCGTCCAGATCGCGCCACCAAAGACAAACACCTTCGTTCGTTCACGCACCTTCGCATCGATCTCAGGAAGGACTGACGCCAGCGTCGTTAACGCGCCCGTTGTCACGATCGCGCGTTCGCCGTCGCCCGACAGGAACGCGCGATAGACGTCCGCGCCGCTCTCGACGGAGGGTTCACTGGCGGCCGGAAGATCGACATCAGACAACCCGTCGGCGCCGAACGCGATTGACCTCTCGACGCGCGATGACGGATCGAGGCCACGCCCCAGCGCCGGCGACGTCCGCGGTCGAAGGGCGCCGAGCAGCCGCTTCGCATTTTCCACAGACTGTTCGCCGGACACGCCGCCGCCCCCGGCGACGATGGCGCGAACCTCCAGCGCCTCGGCGCCGAGCGCCAGGCAGAGCGCCGTTGCGCCTTCCACGTTCATTTCAGCGTCCAGCAGGATCGGTAGCGCCATGATCCGTGCTCCCGGCGAAGCGTCCCATCGGCCCGAACGTCGATTATATCCGGGTTTCCACTGCCATATCACGAGAAATCACGACGACGCCAATCTCCATTGCCCATTTGGCGTCCGCTCGGCCGATAGGCGATATAATGCGGGGCGACCCCGATCGGAGGCCGACATGTCTCACGACGCGCACATAGAATACGCCATCCTGCCAGGCCGGAACGCCATGGCCTTTCGATGCGTGGGCCGATGCGTCATGGGCGTCTGCCCGACGCTCCGTTCCAAGATCGCCGACACCGGCACACCTCCCATCAGACACATCTATGTCGATCTCTCGGCGGCCGACTTTATCGACAGCACCTTCACGGGCTTTCTGCTTTCGCTGCGCCGCGGCCAGGCCGACGCCGGGCCGACGCTGCATCTCGTCGCGCCGACGGCAGGTGTTCTGCGAACGCTGGAGACAATGCAGGTGCGTCGGCTGATGGATATCGTCAGTGAACTTCCCGAATCCGTGGACCGCTGGGAGGCGCTTGCGACGGATCCCCTCGACGCGTCGCAATCCTGCGAGCTCGTGATCGACGCCCACGAGGCGCTCATCGACGCCGACGAAAGCAATCGCGCGAAATTCGGCCATGTCGTCGAGCTCTTCCGAAAGGACCTCGAAGACAAACACGACGCCGACAACGCCTCCTGATCTTCAGAGAGTCCATTCTTGCCCGATGCCGAATCCTGCCGTAGCCTTGCGCGCATGGCGGCGAACAGGCGAAATATCTGTGTTTTCTGCGGCTCGGCCCCCGGGAACAAACCGGCGTTTGCCGAGGCCGCGCGCCGACTGGGCGCCGCCATCGCGGATCGCAGCATGGGACTCGTCTATGGCGGCGGCAACGTCGGCCTGATGGGCGCTGTCGCCGATGCGGTCCTCGCAAAGCGCGGCAGGGTCATCGGCGTCATCCCTCACTCACTCGAACAGAAGGAAGTCGCCCATCGCGGTCTGACGGAACTGCACATCTGCCGGACGATGCACGATCGCAAACGCATGATGGCCGAACGGGCGGACGCCTTCATCGCCATGCCCGGCGGATACGGAACCCTGGAGGAGATTTTCGAAGTCATCACGTGGGCGCAGCTCGGCATCCATCACAATCCCTGCGCACTGCTCAACGTGGACGGCTTCTTCGATCACCTGGTTCAATATCTCGATCACGCCGTGGGCGCCGAACTCCTGAAGCCCCGGTTTCGACAGCTCCTGATGGTGGACACGGACATCGATCGACTGCTTGACGCGATCGAATCGTATGAACCGCCCGAAGTCATGCAGTGGATCGAGCCCGACGAAACCTGATGGCGACGAACGACTTGGCGCCGCGCCATCCAACAGTCGCGGCCCGTCACAATGCGGGAAACAGATCATGAGCGAACGCATCGACGTCGGTGTAGTCATGGGAAGCCGAAGCGACTGGGATACGATGCGCGCCGCAACGGAGGCCCTCGACGAACTGGAAGTTCCCTACGAAGTCCGCGTCGTCTCCGCCCATCGAACGCCCGATCAGCTCTTTGAATACGCGGAATCGGCGCTGGATCGCGGCCTGAAAGTGATCATCGCCGGCGCCGGCGGCGCGGCCCATCTGCCCGGCATGCTCGCCGCCAAGACGACACTGCCCGTCCTCGGCGTTCCCGTGCAGTCGAAGGCCCTCAACGGACTGGACTCGCTGCTCTCCATCGTTCAGATGCCGAAAGGCGTCCCTGTCGGCACGCTCGCGATCGGCGCGGCCGGCGCCGCAAACGCGGGCTACCTTGCGGCGGCAATCGTCGCCACGAACAACGCGAGTGTGCGAACAGCCCTCGAGGCGTTTCGCGCCGGGCAGACGCAGGCGGTCCTCGAAAACCCCGATCCGAGAATCTGAGCCATGCGAATCGGCGTCATCGGCGGCGGACAACTTGGACGCATGCTCGCCCTCGCGGCGCATCCGCTCGGCGTGCGCTGCACCGTTCTCGACCCGCGCGCCGACTGCTGCGCCAGCGAAGTCGCCGACGTCATTGAAGCGGATTTTGACGACGTGGCGGCGCTCAGACGACTCGCTGACAGGTCGAGCGTTCTCACGTTTGAATTCGAGAACGTCAACGTCGACGCCCTGCGCTCGCTGACGTCGGTCCGTATCTCACCGCCCATCGATGCGCTCTCGGCGGCGCAGGACCGGCTCATCGAAAAGACGCTCTTTCAATCCCTGGGGGTCGACACGCCGCGATTCGCGCCCGTCGACTCGATCGACGATCTGAGACGGGCGATCACGGAGATCGGCCTGCCGGCCGTCCTCAAGACACGTCGCATGGGATACGACGGCAAAGGCCAGCGCGTGATCCGCGAGCCGGCTGACATCGAAAGCGCCTGGCGTGAACTCGGCCCGGCAAAGCTGATTCTCGAGGCCTTTGTCCCCTTCGATCGGGAACTCGCCATCATCGCCGTCCGCTCCCACGCCGGTGTGATCGCCACGTACCCGTTGACGCAGACAAAACACGTCGAGGGCATCCTTTCCGAATCGACCGCCCCGCCGCCGACAATCTCCCCGGAAACGACGGCGGCCGCCGCCCAGGCGGTCACGGCCATCGCCGAGAAGCTCGAATACGTCGGCGTCCTTGCACTGGAGCTCTTTGACTGCGGCGGCCGGCTCCTCGCCAACGAATTCGCGCCACGCGTCCACAACTCAGGCCACTGGACGATCGACGGCGCCAACTGCTCGCAGTTCGAGAATCACGTGCGCGCCATCCTCGACCTGCCCTTTGGCGCCACGACCTGCCGGCGCCCGACGGCCATGCTCAACCTCATCGGTCGCACACCACCACTCGGCGCCCTGGCGGATCATCCCGATCTGCACGTCCATCTCTACGGAAAGTCGGAACGGCCGGGCAGAAAAGTCGGCCACGTCACGATCTCCGCGGACACGCACGACGCGCTCGCCGGCGCCGTCGCGCCCATCCGCGCGCTCGTCGAGAAATACACGCAGCGCTGAGCCGACCTGTCGCCTGAACACGAACAGCGTCGCTGGAACAAGAATCCCCTATCGTTCACACACCACCCCGCTGCTCTGAAAATCAGCCGCTGGGACGAGATTCCCTTCTCGTCCCCACGCCC
>DAOPJV010000098.1:0-14678 GCA_035399845.1 Phycisphaerae bacterium
ATGACATCGGACACTCTTGCAAATAAAATCGAGTTTTCAGACGGAGCCTAGTCGTTCGTTGGTGTCGGGCATGACGCTTCCGGCAATCGGTTCTACAATCATCGTTTCATGATCGTTCTCGACTCAACTCGAAACGTGATCGATCGGGCGAAGCACGTCTCGATCGACGAGAAGGCGATATCCCGCTGGGCGCGCGAGACGCCGGACAGGACCTGGACCTCATCCGATCGCACCTTGCTGCGGGAGCTGCCCGGCGACATGTCGCAGGTCGCGAACCTGGTCCTCCTGATCTCCTCGCTGAATTTCTGCTTCTGGTCGGATCACCCCATCGAGATGCGCTGGCGGGGAGAAACCTATCGCGGTTTCGTTGCGATGCTGGCGTCGTTGATCCTGAACGCCAAGCACGATCTGCGCTGGGCCGATCCGACGTACTGGCGGGACGTGCCCGAGAAGGAGCTTCGCCAGACGCTCTCGGGCGGCGGCGATCTGCTCCTCATGGATGAGCGCGTGCGCATTGTGCGTGACACGGGGACGGCCCTGCTGGATCGATTCGATGGCGCCTTTGTCAACGCCATCGAGTCCGTGAATCGTCGCGCCTGGCCGCTGGCCGTACTGCTGATGACGAATTTCGACGGTTTTCGCGACGTGTCCAGCTACCAGAACACGGCCGTGTATTTCCTCAAGCGGGCGCAGATCTGTGCGCTCGATCTTCACTGCGCCTGGGCGGCGCGCGACTTCGGCAGGCTCGATCAGCTGGAAGCGCTGACGGCCTTCGCCGACTATCGCATCCCGCAGGCCCTGCGCCATCTGGGCCTGCTCACGCTGAGCGATTCGCTCGCCGCCCGGATCGACGCCCGGGAGGAAATAGAACGCGACAGCGACGAGGAGATCGAACTGCGGGCCGCCTCGATTCAGGCGGTCGATTGCATGTCGCGGGAGCTGAGTCGGGCGGGGCGCCGGGCGCAGCCGTGGGAAATAGACTGCTGGCTTTGGGAGATCTCGCACGCGGACGATGTCAGGGTTCAGCATCATCGTACGCGGACAACCTTTTACTAGTGAGGCGCTCGCGATGATGCGGGCCCATCGAATGCCGATCACGCTCACTCAACTGACACTCGTCGCGCCATGGCTGATCGCCGCGATCTCGGTTGTCTCCGGCTGCGCGCCGAAGGACGCACAGGTGCAGGATGTCGTCCGGCCCGTTGTGGCGGATGATGTGACGACATCCCAACCGGCGACAACGGTTCACGCCGCGGCGCCCGGGGCAATGCGTGAGACGCGTCAGTCCGTCGATCCGCAGGGCCTGCTCGACCAGTCCTTTCAGGCGGCGGAGGGCGTTGAGACCTCAAGGATGGCGTTCCATCGGCAGGAGCGTCTCGGTCTGTTCAAGTCGCTCCAACCCGCCGAACGCATGATCGCCCTGTGTCGCGAGCGACCTTTCAGCGTTCTGTTTACCTGGCTGGATGATGACAGCGAGTTTTCCCAGTGTGTCTTCATCGAGGGCGCCAATGATGGCGCCGTCCTGCTGCATCGGCGCAAGGGGTTGTTCGGCGGAGAAGGGGGCGTCGTCGCCTTCCCGCCGGAGCTCGGCGTCGTCTTTCAAAAGGCCAAGCTGCCGATTACCGACTTCGGTCTCCGGCGCGTCATGGCGGCGCTTCGGGCCCGGATCGAGGCGGCCGACACGTGGGGCGGCGCGCAGAAGGTGTACGTGGGCCGCGTTATCGTCGGTCCCGCCAATGAGCTTTGCGATCATCTGACGCTCAGATTCCCTGACGAAGACGCACACGCGGCGAAGCGCGTGGAACTCTACCTTCACGCGGCGACGCATCTGCCTGTCATGATCGAACTCTGGCTGCCCGATCGTGGCGGCGATCCGACATCAGCCCTGGACGCGCGGTACATCTTCGCGGAGTCGGAAATCAATCCCGCGCTGACGGACACCGACTTTCGACTCGACGCGGAGAAGGCGAACAACAACTGACTGCTATTCGTGATCGTGGGCGGGAATTCGCCAGACGTCGCCATCATTGTGAATGCGTTCGCGTTCGTTGATGTGCATCAGCCCCCGCGCGGTCAGGTAGCCGATCTTGGCGTCCAGCGTCCTCTTGAGTCCGTCGCTGTCCGCCGACCATGGGTAGATAAGGAACTGGCCGACACTGACGGCGATCGCCAACGCCATCACGCCGATCGCGCGACGCTGACCGAGTCGGCGTTGCAGGATTCCCGCCGCGCCGGCGAATGCGCCCGGCAGGACCCAGAGGAAATAGCCCTCGACGACATGGAACAGAGCGAGAAACGTGAGTCCCGTGGCCAGCCAAAGGGCGATGACGCCGCTTCGAATCCGTGGGGAGATCGCCTCGGACGCCGCCGCCGCGTCGTCCACGTCCGCGTCTTTCCGTTTCATGACAAACGCGACGACCAGCGCCAGCCCCAACGGGCCGACATTCCATCCGAGATTGACGAGCAGCTTGACGAGGTTGCGGACGAGACCGTCAATGAAGCCGGCGCCGAAGAGGCTCGTTCCAAGGAGCACCTCGCGACTGTGATCGAATCGCTGGGCGAAGACATCGACGCCGGCGCGCCCGTACAGGTAGCGCATCAGCACATAGAAACTCGCGACAGCGATGACGGGAATCACGACAGCGAGGCGGGCGCGCGACCGTGTTGTGCGGATCGCGGCCCAGGCGAACAGGGGGCCGAAGTAAATAAGGCAATCCGTCCGCAGGAAGACGCCAATGCCCAGCAGCGCCGCCGCGAGCGTCAATGACCTTCCGCCGCCATTCGCGATCGCTCGTTCGCACGCCATGACAACAGCGATGGCGATCAGTGTCGCCATCCAGTAGGTCAGCGCCGTGACCGCGTGGAACCAGGCCAGCGGGCAGAGACCGAGTGCGAGGGCCGTCAGCCAGGCCAGTCGATTCCCGTTCGCGGGCCGCAGCCAGGCGAACAGGAGCAAAGGTCCCGCGATCGACGCCGATAGCGACGCCAGCGCGTAGGCGTTGTACGGCGATGCGCAGAGAGGCCTGAGTATTGTGCCGATCGCGACCCAGAGCGGGTAGCCTGGGGCGTGGACGGGGTAATCGGCGGGAAACCCGACGGCGGCGACGAACGAGGTTTCGTCAGGATGCGTGGGTGTCGGATGGTTCCGGAACGGCAGTCGCGCCGCCAGCAGGACAACGCCCAGCAGCGCCGCCAAAAGGAGGGTCGTTCCGGCGCCGGTCTGTCGCTTGCGTTCTGGCACGGCGCCCATCGTACGTGATTCCGCCAGTCGGGCCACTGGCGGGGCGTTTCCGATACGCGACAGTTGCGCATAAGACGATGGACGCGATGTCATTCGCGCCGTACATTTCGAGCCATGTCAAAGCCCATCAAGCGCATCGGTATTCTCACAGGGGGTGGTGACTGCCCCGGAATCAACGCCGTCATTCGCGCCGTCGTCAAGACCGCCATTCGCGACCACAAGTGGGAGTGCATCGGCATTCTCGACGGCTTTCAGGGGCTGATCGAAAACCGAATGCGGCCGCTCGAATGGGACTCGGCGAGCAACATTCTCACGCGCGGCGGCACGATCCTCGGAACGAGCAATAAGGCGAACCCCGCCAAGTACGCCGTCGGGACGGACGCCAATGGCAAGCCGATCTTCAGGGATGTCCGTGAGCAGGCCTACGCCAACTACGAGGACAACGGGCTCGACGCCCTGATTGTCATCGGCGGCGACGGAACGATGTCCTGCGCCGCGGGCATGATCGAGATGGGCGCCCGTTGTGTCGGTGTCCCCAAGACGATCGACAACGACCTGATGCACACGCACGTGACGTTCGGCTTTCAGACGGCGGTTGAGATTGCCACGGAGGCGCTGGATCGCGTCCACACGACGGCGGCCAGCCATCATCGCATTCTTCTTGTCGAACTGATGGGCCGCAACGCCGGCTGGCTGACGCTTCACGCGGGCCTGGCGAGCGGGTCCGACGTGATTCTCATCCCGGAAATTCCCTACAGTCTCGATCGAATCTGCGCGGCGTGCGAGGATCGCAAGAAGCACGGCAAGTACTTCACGATCATCGCCATCTCCGAGGGCGCCCGGCCGATCGACGGCGAGCAGACGATCAGCCGCGTCGTGGCCGACAGCCACGAGGCGATCCGGCTCGGCGGCGTGGCGAATGTCCTCAGCGCCCGGCTGGAAGAATGCACCGGCAATGAATCCCGCGCCGTCGTCCTGGGCCACGTGCAGCGGGGCGGTTCACCTTGCGCCGCCGATCGCGTGCTGGCCACGCGGTTCGGCCACGAGGCGACGGAGCTGCTCGCATCGGGCAATCACAACCAGTTGGTCGTCGTCCAGGAGGGGCAGCTGCGCAGCGTGCCGATCACGAGCGTTGCCAATCAGCAGCGGCTTGTTGGGCGGGACGATGACCTGGTGAAGATCGCGCGCTCGATCGGGACGAGCCTGGGGGACTAGGGCGCGACGCGCATCGCCATAATTCCAATCGCCAACGCCTTTCGTTGGCATGCGCGAGCGACTATTTCAGCCGAGAGAACACGTACAGCATTTCCCGACCGATCTGGCGGCATCGTTCGTCGTACTTCGCCGCCTCTTCCGGCGTTCCGTCCGCTACTTTTGGATCTTCGTACATGAGGGCGACGCGCTTGCTCGCGCCGCGGACGATCGGGCAGGCCTCATTGGCGTGATCGCAGTTCATGACGGCGATGAAGTCCTTCTTCGGATTCGGCGCGTGATCGTAGACCTTCGAGAAGCATGTGAGCGGATGCGCGTCGTCGCTGTAGCGCACGTGGTAGATCGGGTTGTCGTCGTCCGTTGTCCTGGCGATCCGGAGCCCCGCGCGCTCCATGGCCGCGACGGCGCGCGGGTTGAACGCCGTACTTTCGGTTCCGCCGGAGTAGGTGTGGATGCCGCTGACGCCGTAGTGATATGCGGCGACGGCGGCCCAGATCTGGCACATGTGGCTTCGCCTTGAGTTGTGCGTGCAGATGAAGACGAGGCGGGCGGGCCGATCGCCTTGTCGGGCCTGTCGAACCATGTCCGCGAACGTGTCGAGTTCACGACGCCGATCAGCGGGGATCCTGTCAAACTCGGCGATGCGATCCGCAATCGTGGCTTCAAGGGCCTTGGCCATTACTGGTTCCTTACGGTCCGTCGTCTCTCCGGCGGCAATGTACAGGCCCGAACAGACGATGACGAGCGTGGACGCTATGATCGCAGGACGCATAGGCGGGCCTCCGCTGGAGTTTCCGGATTCGGCGAACTTCGAACACGTCGCCGGGCTGGGGGATCAGCCTAACCTTGATTCGGGTGAGGGATTGTCAAGAATACGCTAACGTCTGATGTTTGGAGCCTGAAACGGGATGTGACTTGCTGTCGTGGCGCCTCGAAACTTGTGAGCGCCACACGTGGCGTGGTTGTTCATGGGAGTGACTCCTCCTGGCCCCCGGTTGATCCATCCCGCCCGTTGTCCATTGGCGGAGGACTGCGGCGCGCGTGAACGACTGTAATTCCGCTGACTCAGATGCATAGGGTTCTTGAGCGCGCATCACGGCTGGAGACGCAGAGATGATCGGCAATGGGACGACACTGGTTACGGCCGTACTTACCGTGTTGTCAGCGGCCTTTGCCCTTGTGCACCTGTACATGTTGCTGGAGAAGCGTCGACCTGCAATTAAGGACAAGCCAAAAGTGGAAGTCGGGATGCCGCTGTATGCGGCGATGGCGGTTCAGAAGGCGAAATCGGAAAACAAGGTACAGTTGGATTTCACGGCTCAGTCGCTTGATGTCGTCGACGAGATACTGATTGCGGCGCATCGTGAGTTCGAGGCGGGAAACCTGGAAGACGCAAGGGTGCGCGTCACGGCCTTCTTTTACGGAGCCTACGTCGGCGAAGTTGCCTGCAGAACCGCGGGGGCGAGTTGGGACCAGGAAAGCATGTCTCGACCTGTCATTGATGTGGCGTTCAGGGTTCAACATGGGAAATGCATGCCGGTCACGTGGTGCGAGAATCGTATCAGGAATGGGCACGCGGACTCTGTGGCCGGTAAGTTCCGTTTCTTTGTATTGGATGACGAGGGAAAGTTCGCCGAAGTTCGGGCGAAGTTGCGCTCAAAAGACGGATGGGCCTAGGCCTGGACGCGTTGAGGCGGCATACCGGCGCGGCGTGAGGTGAATACACAATGGAATACTCTGGGAAGAACGCCGACAGCTTTGATTTCCAAATGATCCGCTACGAGAAGCGGAACCTCCGCGCGATCGTGACCTTCAATCGCCCCGAGGTCTACAACGCCGTCAATGGCGACATGCTTATCGAGCTGAACGCCGCCTTTCAGGACGCCGCCTGGGATGACGACGTCCGCGTCCTGATCCTCACGGGCGCCGGTGACCGCGCGTTCTGCACGGGCGCCGACGTGAAGGAGCAGGCCGAGGAGTTTGTCAACAAGCCGAACACCTACTGGAAGTGGATGGGGCTCTTCATCGAGTGTCACGAGAAGCTGCGGAACATCGGCAAGCCGACGATCGCGCGGCTCAACGGCATGGTCGTCGGCGGTGGCAACGAGTTCAACATGAGCTGCGATCTGGCCGTCGCGGCGGATGACATCATCATCAAGCAGGTTGGCGCCGCTCGTGGGAGCGTCGCGGCCGCGGGCGCCACGCAGTTTCTGCCGCTGATCGTCGGCGATCGGCGGGCGCGCGAGATCCTCTTCCTGTGCGAGGATATCCCCGCGGCCAAAGCCCTCGACTGGGGGCTCGTGAACGAAGTCGTTCCGCGATCGGAACTGGACGCCGCCGTGGATCGACTCGCCGATAAGCTGATCAACAAGCTGCCCGAGTGCTTCCGCTACACGAAGCAGCAGCTTAACTATTGGCGCGACATGTCCTGGCACCAGACGATTGGTCACGCCCGCGACTGGCTGAGCATTCACAATCGGGCGCCGGAAGTGGCGGAGGGTATGCGGGCCTTCGTCGAGAAGCGGCCGGTGGACTACGCGAAAGTACGGGAGGACGCCCGGGAGTCCTAGCGTCCGATCTTGCGCACCTGGGGAATAGAGCCAACCCGGCGGTCCCCAACTTGCGCGGCGCCCACGACCGAAAGCGCTCTCCATCGAACGGGGCGCCCGTAATCGCCGCTTTCTCGCCGCGCCGGGCCGCCGAACGTCCGATCATTCACCCTTGGCACGGCGATTGCTCTGTCACACGTCTGAGACGAATACGGGTTCGTCTCGGGACGAGTCGTGTTGACGCATTGGATGGGCGGCGTGGGGGTGAATGATGATGCGAGGACGAGTCGATCGAAGCCTGTTGCGTGTCGTCGAGAACGCCGAGCGGACGCTCAATCGCTGGAAGTACGCCGTCGCTGAGAACGGCGGACTCTGGATCCGGCCCGCCGGTCCGCGGCTCAACACGAAGGAACTTGGCGCCTTTCTGCGACTGCTGACGGACGTCTTCGCGGACGAGCCGCCGACGGAAGTCGTCTTCAACATGGACGCCGTGAACTACCTCGGTCCCAACTGGACGCTTGCCCTGGCGATGTTCATCGACTTCGCCCGGCAGCTCGGTGTTCCGTGCCATTTCGACGGCATTCACGGACAGCCCGCCGCCGTCGCCGATCTCTACAATCGAAGCCCGCAGGTGCGCGCGCTGGTTGGCGCATGCGACGGGGCTTTGCTCAACCTGGCGAGACAGAGCGCCTGATTGAATCTGCGATGGACCCGCCGGCGACGCAAACTCCGTGGCGCCGCCGGTGGGCGTCGCAGGGAGCGAAGACAGAGTGGCCGCGAGGCGTCGAATGGCGTCTCGCGGTCTTTCTGTTTGCGCCGATTCACGCCGGCGAGTCGAATCGCTCGGCGGGGCCGATGAGGCGTCGGGCTCGTGATCCCCATCGGCCCGCCGGCGATATCCAGCGACGGAGGACCGTCGTGTATGACACGAACGGGACGAGGTCGATGGACTGTGCCGCGGCGTTTTTTCTTGCGAATTCAGTCCCCATCGAATCACCGCGATGCGAGGCGCCGATCGGCGAATGCAATTGCGAGGGCCATTGGCGTTTCATAAGATGATGGCGACGAAAGGGCGGGACGATGGCGGAACTTCCGGATGGACAGGGCGACGCGGAACTCCTGGCGGCGATCCGCGCCGGCCGGCATGACGCGTATCAGCAACTCTGCGATCGCTACTGGAACGCCATCCATCGCTACGCCACGTCCTATCTGCATGATGAGGCTCGCGCCGAGGATGTCACCCAGGAGACATTCGCGAAACTGACGGACGCCGACACGCTGCCGGAGGGCGATGTCCGCCCCTGGCTCTACAAGGTTGCCCGGAACAAGTGCCTCGACACGCTTCGCCGCTGGCAGCGCAGCCCGACCCACAATCGGAATATTCGCACGGGCTTCGATGTCGCGCGCAACACGGCCGGTCCCCGCACGCGAATGGCGCGGGATGAACGTCGCGAGTTGATTCGGCAGTTGATCGACGAGATGCCGGAAGAATATCGCAGCGTTCTGACGCTCAAACACTTCGAGGGCATGTCGCGCAGCGAAATGGCCGCCGTGCTGGAGATCACGGAGATCGCTGTGAAGGGGCGTCTCGTGCGGGCGTCGGAGCATCTGCGCGAACAGCTTCGCAGGCACAGCGGACTCGACCTATGAGCTGTGACGTTTCGCATGAACAGCTCTGGGCGTGGGTCCACGGTGAGGCGAGCGAGGCGGACGCCGCCGAACTTGCCGCGCATGTCGCCGATTGCGCGCTCTGCCGCGATCAGGTCGAGGAGATGCGCGACATCCTGGGGGAGCTTGACGCCGTCGGCATGGCGCCGCCGCCTTCCACGCGCCAGGCGCCGACGGAGATCGCCGGCTACGACATCCTCCGCAAGATCGGTCAGGGCGGCATGGGCGTCGTCTTCGAGGCCATGCAGCGACAGCCGCGCCGACGCGTCGCGCTGAAGCTGATTCTCGCCGGGCAGTACGCCGATGAACTGCAGCGCAAGCTCTTCCAGCGCGAAGTGCAGACGCTCGCCCGGCTCAATCACAATGGCATCGCGTCGATCTACGGCGCCGGCGAAACCAGCGATGGTCGCCAGTACTTCTCAATGGAGTACGTCGAAGGCCGGACATTGACGGACTATGCCGCGATGTGGGCGAATGAACCCGATCGCGTGCGACGCGGACTTCGATTGATTCAGCGCGTGTGCGACGCCATCAGCTACGCCCATCAGCGCGGCGTGATCCATCGGGACTTGAAACCGTCGAACATTCTCGTGCCGACGGACGAGGCGGAATCGTCGGAGGCGGGGCGAAGCGGCGCCGCCGATCGGGCAACGGGCCCGGCCTCGTCGATACGGGCGACGCTTCCGCAGGTGAAGATCCTCGACTTTGGTTTGGCCCGCCTGATGGAACGCGATGAATCCGCCCCGTCGATCAACACGGCGTCGGGGCAGTTGATGGGCACGCTGGCCTACATGAGCCCCGAGCAGGCGCAGGGGCGGCCCGACGCCATCGATGTGCGAAGCGATGTCTACGCGCTCGGCGTCATCCTCTACGAACTGCTGACGGGGCGATTGCCGTACGCCGTCGAACGCGCGCCGCTGCTGGAGGCGGTCCGGCTGATCTGCGAACAGTCGCCGGCCAGGCCCGCGTCGATTCGCGGCGACATTCCGGCGGATGTGTCGGCGATCGTTCTCAAGGCGCTGGAGAAGGAACCGGCGCGGCGGTACCAGAGCGTCGCGGCGCTCAGCGAGGACATCGAGCGATTCCTCGGCGATCTGCCGATCTTCGCGCGGGCGCCGAGCACAATTTACCAGCTTCGCAAGATGGTCGCGCGACATCGGCTGCCCTTCGCGCTGGCGGCGAGCCTGTTGGTGTTCGTCGCCGTCGGCGGACCCTACGCCTACTACAAGGCGAAGCAGGTTGAGCGAGCGGCCCGACAGGTACAGCGAATCAACGCCGTCATCACGGGCATTTACGAGTCGGCCGATCCATGGCAAATGGGTCGCAAGGATGTGACTGTCCTTGAGACGCTCGATCGCGCGTCGAGTGAAGTCGAGAGCGAGCTGTCGGACGATCCGCTCGTGGCGGCGGGCGTGCGCGCGACACTCGCCGGGACCTACAAGGCGTTTGGTGAGTATGACAAGGCCGATCGGCACTATCGCTACGCGTTGGACGTTCGCGAACGGGAACTCGGCCGTCGGCATGTCGACACGGCGGACACGATGCTGGGGCTGGCCGAGAACATCGTGCTGCGCCGCGGCGCCCTGGACGAGGCCAAAGCGCTCTTTGAGTCGGCGCTGTCGATTTATCGAGACAACTACACTGCGCCCGATGAGCGTATCGCCGGCGCATTGAACAATCTGGGGCTCGTTTACAAACAGGCGGGCAATCTCGAAGCGGCCGAGTCCGCCTATCTCGAGGCGCTGCTGATGCGGAAGGATCTGCTGGCGAATCTGCTGTCGGCGACGAATTCGAAGCAGAAGGATGTGGCGTCGGCGAAGAACGACGTGGGGCAGACGCTCAACAATCTCGGCGCCCTGTACCGTGCTCAGCGAAAGTTCGAGCAGGCGGATGAGCATTACAGGGCGGCGATCCGCATTCGCGCCGAAGCGCTGGATTCGGCGCATCCCGATCTGGCCAAGATGGCGAACAACTACGGCAAGCTGCTCTACGATCTCGGTCGCTACGAAGAGGCCGAGATGCAGTTCGATCGATCGGTCGCGATTCTTCGCAAGGGCCTGAAGGCCGAACATCCGCTGACGGCTCGTGCGCTGCACAGCCTGGCCCTGACGGAGTATCGCCTTGGCGAGCCGGCTCGGGCGCGTTCGCATTGTGACGCGGCCTTGTACATGCGCAGGGCCCTGACGGAGCAGGGCGCCCTTGAGGCGAACAACACGGATCTGGCGGACTCGCTCGAATTGGCGGGTCTGCTGGAGATGGGCGGCGATCGACTGGACGACGCGCTGGCGCTGCTGGAATCGGCCGTCGCCATGTGGCGGGCGTGTTGCGGCGCCGGCGACTGGCGAACGGCCCGCGCCGAAAGCGCGCTGGGCGAATGCCTGTTGCGGCTGAATCGCGTCGATGAATCGCGACCTCTACTGACGGGCGGCCTCGACGTGTTACGCAGGGAGCGTGGCGACGACGCGATCGAAACGAAGGACGCGATGAACCGCGCGGCTCTGCTGGATTCATAGCGCCGGGCTGCGCCATCGCGGAACATCATTCGCGCCGGGCGCCAAGCTTGCCCCCAAAGGCAAGCATGTAGCGAGCGACGCATCGTTCGGAATTTCGTGATGGGTGACATGCCGACCATTGGATCGGCGCGTGCGCGCAGGGTGGCATGCTTGCCCTGCAAGGCAAGCATGCAGCGCGTGACGCATCGTTCGGTCATTCGTGCGACGCGCAGTCTTCCTGGGATTGACGCTTACTCAGCATTGCACTGCTGGAGAGCAGTGGCACACTGTGTTTATTTCGGCGCTCACCTCACACCCACATCCCGTGAATGAACCACTCGCCCGTTGATTCGCCGTCTTCGCAGGCGCGATAGATCCAGAGGGAGCGGCCGCGCGCGTCGCAGACGATGTAGTAATCCCGGGCGGCGTTCATGTGTTCGTCGCCCGTCCACCAGGGGAGGGCGATCCGCTCGGGGCCGCTGCTGGCGATGATTCGCACGTCGTCGCCGCGCCATTTCATCCACGCCGGCGGTCCATCCGGCACGGCGGCCATCACGTCGATCGCCTCCGGCTGCGGAAACAAACGCGACGGTCGATCCGCCAGCAGCAGACCGGCCGACGGCTTCTTCGCGATCGCGCGGGCGCCGGGATTGGGATCGAACGTCTTCTCCGGCAGATAGGATTCGACGGGCGACGCCATCAGCACGGCCTCGGCGCCCAGCTTTTCCGTGAGCCGATCCAGCAGGCGACCCAGCGAGGCGTCGTCCGGCGCTTCGGCCGCCGCGCCCTGCCACATCGCGATCTGCCGCGCCCGCATTCGCTCCGTTCGTTCGCCGCGCAGCGTGATCTCCTCGACGCCGTGGCCCAGGCGCAGACGATCCAGCCGCAGGTCGATCAGCGTCCACAAGTGTTTCCGCTCGCGCGTGGGGCGGGAGAAGCAGAACGATTCCGTCCATTCGCCGGCGTCCACGCGATCGAAGCGAATCGTCAGCTCGCAGAGACCGTGATCGTGGGCGGCGAGCATCGCGAGCAGATCGTCCAGCAGCCTTTCGATCGCCGCGAAGACAAAGTCGCTGCGGCGAACGGGACCATCGAAGGTATGGCCGACAACGAAGACAGGCGGCGTGCGAATCGGTTCGATCCGCTCTTCGATCTCGCCGTACGCCTGATCGATGCGCGTCAGGAGCGACGGGCTGTAGCGCGCCGCCAGTTCGCGCCGCGGAATTGCCAGCAGCTCCGCAATCGTGCGCACTTCGATTTCATGAAGCGCGATGCGGGCGCTCTCATCGATGCGCAGCGCCCCGACGGGCAGCGGCGCGAGGGCGTCGTTCAGCCTGTCGGCTTCGACGAAGGAGACGCGCCGCGCGCCGTAGCGCGCCATCGCCCAGGCGGCGCCGAACGTGGGGGCCGCGGCGATGCGCGAGGGGAGACCGACGCGCTGGAGGGCGGCGTCGATCGCGCGGATCTGCGAGATCGTTCCGCCGAAGAGGCGTTCGCAGCCCGTGATATCGAGGAGCAGACCGTCGGGCGGATCGGGGGCGATCGTTGGCGCGAAGTGCAGGGCCCATCGGGCGAGCCGGCGCAGGGCGCGTTCATCCTCCTGCGGGTCGTAAGCGGCCTCGAGGATCCGGCGCTCGTTGAGGATCGCGCGGGCGTGGGCCAGCGTGATACCGGGGCGGACGCCGGCGCGGGAGGCCTGTTCGCAGCAGGCGGCGATGACCTGCTTGCCGCGCTGGGCCGCGATGATCAGCGTGGCCTCATCCGAAGGCGACGCGCCGCAGTCGCCCGTCGAGCGGTTCTGTCGCCGTTGTTTCCGTTGGGCCAGCCGGACGGGCCAGCGGGCGAGATAGATCGAGAGCGCCTTCGCCATGTTTCCACTCCAGCAGCCAGTTCAGATCGCCGTCCTGTGCGGCCGTCGTCTTGCAGCGGATCAGTGAGACTTGCCAGCGCGGTCCGGCGGCGGGCCGCGCCATCATTTCGCCGGGTGTTTGGGGGCGAACGACCCAGCGGGTGATCGCGGCGGACAGCGTGTCGCATTCGTCGAGCGGGCGGGCCGAGAGAACGAGTTTGCCGTGCGTCTTCGCCAGCAGGTGCAGGCGGCGGGTGGCGGCCGTGTCGAAACCGCTTCCATCGATGAGGAGGACGCCGATGGCGCTGGATCGCAGGGCGAGATCGGCGGCCCAGAGGCGCGTCGCCCGATTCGGCGCCTGGATGAACAGGGAGCGCGAGAGCAGGCGATCGTCGCCGTCGGTCGCGCGGACAAGCATCTGCGGATAGGGCGTGCAGCGACCACCGATCCAGGCGATGCGCCGCGGCAGCGGATCCGTCTCCATCGCCCGCCACGCCAGGTGGGCGAACACACAAAGCGGCGCCAGCCAGGGCCGCCGGCGGACCGACGAACCATGGCGGCGCCGCCGTGCGAACGGGGACTTCCTTTCCCTGTCGTGCGATGGATGTGACGGTTCCGTCTGAAGAGACTCATTCGTTGTTCGAGATTCGCCGGGTGGCATGCTTGCCCCCCAAGGCAAGCATGTAGCGCGTGACGCATCGCTGAGATGATCTCGCGACGTGTGCGCATCGGTGGATTGTCGCCGGCTCGTCGTCGCACTGCTTGAGAGCAGTGGCACACTGCATCCGCTTTGATCGGGTGGCATGCTTGCCCCCCAAGGCAAGCATGTAGCGCGTGACGCATCGCTGAGATGATCGCGCGACGTGTGCGCATCGGTGGATTGTCGCCGGCTCGTCGTCGCGCCGCTTGAGAGCAGTGGCACACTGTCGGGTGGCATGCTTGCCCCCCAAGGCAAGCATGTGGCGCGTGACGCGTCGCTGAGATGATCGCGCGACGTATGCGCATCGGTGGATTGTCGCCGGCTCGTCGTCGCACTGCTTGAGAGCAGTGGCACACGGCTTTCGTCTGGATCCTGCGATTCATCTCCGCTGGCGGGGGGCGTGAACCATTCGTGGAGACCGATGGGGAGCTGGCCGCCGAGGGCGTCGTCGATCTCGGGCCAGCCGGTCGTGAGACCGGCGGCGCGTTCGCGTCGGTCCAGACCCGCGGCCGTCGTGAGCGCGACGTCACATTTGGCTTCGATGGCGCGCAATGTCTCCGCAAGCACGGAAGGCTCCCTGCAATGGGCGATGGTTCGGAACGGCGACTTGTTCGGTGTATGTTAGGTTTTCGTTCGGCGGAAAGCAAGATGTGAAACGGGAAAAATCGGGGACGGATCCCGCCGCTGTCGACGTTCCGAGCCGAGCCGCCAAACAACCGAACCGAGCTCAACCACCGAGCCGCGAGCGTCAGCGAGTCGGTCGCGCGATGTAACCATGGCGAGCGGGGCGGGAAGGAGTTCCCGCCCGATGTGGGTACGGGAATGGAATCCCGTACCAGCAAGCTCGGAGTGGGTACGGAATAGGAATACCGTCCCAGCGAGCGATGCAGGAATCACGTACCCGCGGAACGTGTTCCGAGCCGCCGCAGTGAGGGCGTGTTGCCCAATTCCGCGAATCTTCAGTATA
>DAOPJV010000099.1:0-13658 GCA_035399845.1 Phycisphaerae bacterium
GGCGACGCCGTACTTCTCGTTGCGGAAGGGGTAGGGACCGAACTTCGACTCGAAGACGTCGAGCATCACGAGCATTTCGTCGCAGCCCGCCTTGTCCTGGCTTGTCGGCTCGCCCGTGATGAAGTTCCAGTGATCGGGATAGACGTAGCAGGGCACGGGCATGGACGCCGTTCCGCCGTTTCCATCGTCATACTCATACGTCAGGTCGTATCGTTCGTAGTTGGTGATCGCCAGCGACGCGAGGTAGTTGGCCATCGGGTTCGATTCATGCCACGTGTAGCGCGTTCGGTTTCCCGACAGCGGCAGCGTTTCTTCGAGGACGCCGTTGCTCACGGCCACCATCGGGTCGGGGACCGTGACGATCATCCGCATTGTGGACTTGTCGCTCAGCGAGTCCTTGCAGGGCCACCAGAGCGGGGCGAAGTAAGGTTCGCTCAGCGTGCCGACGGCCAGGTTGCTGTTGCGCGTCCACCACTGGAAGGCGCCGAAGCCGGCCGTGTCGGGTTCACCGTCGTATTCGACGCTGACCTGAATCGATTCGCCCGGGTTGTAGGTGCGATCGAGGTTGATCGTGATGATGTTGCTGGTGTGGGTCCAGCCGGACACGTCGCCCGTGATCCCGATCACGTTCATCGTGTCGTCCAGGTCCAGCTCGAACCGGGAGATCGGCAGGTTCACGACTGTCGCGTCCACCTGGTTCACGCCGTGAACGTTGACGGCCGTGACGTTGTTTCCGCCGTCCAGCTGCGGGAGGATCTCGATGTCGAGTTGATAGTGTGTGACATCTGTGTTGTCACCCGCGCCGCGTGGCGCCCCGCCGGGACCTGTCGGGAAGAGGTCAGGCCGCGCCGAATGCGCATGGCCGCAGAAGTACGTCGCCTTGCCGAGATCCGTGGTCTCGGCGTCTTCGATGGATGATGCGCCGGACGTGTCCAGGGGCGCCGGCGCCGCGTGCAGCGCCACACTCGTCGCGCCGAACAGCGCGAGCGAACACAGGAATCGAAACATGAATGCCCACTCCCTAAGTCGGCGGCGTGACCCGGCGCCGCGATCGCTGGTTGTTGCTCCACCGCCTCTCATTATAGGCAATTGGCGGGTCGCGCCCCAAATTCAGGCGACGAGGGCCCTGTTGGCCTTCGCCGCCGCGATTGACGCGAATATCTCGGTCCCTGCGCGAGCCCGGCTCAGTTGGCCGTCAGGATCGCGTCCACAAAAGGCGGGATATCCTCGACGCTGACGGCGTCGTCGCCATTCACGTCGCATCGCAGCGCATGGCACGTGTCGGTGTCATTCCCGGTCAGGACCGCCGTGAACGCAATGATGTCATTTCCGTCCAGATGGCCGTCGCAATTCGCGTCGCCCGCGGCGATCACGAAGGTGAAAATGGCG
The DNA here is from genome assembly GCA_035399845.1 of Phycisphaerae bacterium. GTDB lineage: Bacteria > Planctomycetota > Phycisphaerae > UBA1845 > UTPLA1 > ECT2AJA-110-A. The sequence goes on from DAOPJV010000099.1 coordinate 1,390, forward strand.
TCGCCGCCGGGCTGGCCATCGCCCGAGGGCAACAGGACATCATCATGCCAGTCGCTGTCGTCCACTTCTCCGTCGAGAATCGCGTCGTTGGCGACAATCCCGTCGGCTGCGACGCGTAGCATGTAATTGTCATTCGGCAGGCCGGAGAATTCCATCGTCGCGGTGTGCGAGCCGGCGTCATACGTCACGATATCCGCCGGCTGAACGCCCGTCGCGGCGCCCGTCAGGGTGAAGTCCGTCACATCGAACGCGGCGATGTCTTCGCTGAATGTCAGCTCGATCGTGGTATCGCCGGTCGGTGGGCAGTACGGCTGGATGTCCGCCGTCAGGATGACCGGCGGCAGCGCCGGCGGGACCGGGTCCAGTGAGCGGGCGGGCGTAAGGACGTAATGTCGCGAGTAGTCCCCGCCCAGTTCGTCGAACTCCACGTCCAGCAGTTCGCCGTCGATGGGTATCACATAGTTGTTCGTCCAGGCGTCGTTCCAAAGTCGATGTTCCGCAACGCCGGCGCCGGTCGTGATTCGAAAGTCGATCGGCATCGTGACGAGCGATTGTCCGAGGCTGTCTTGTGTCTGTTCGATCTGCATGAAGAGGTAGTTCGTTCCATTGACGCGGTTGGCGTCGTAACGCCAGATGTAGCGCGGCGCAGTCTCCGCCATCACCCATTCGTTGAAAAAGAACGAAAGGTCGTGGCCAAATGTGTTGGACATGACATTTGCGAAGTTCGATGTCGTTGCAAATCCGCCGCCATACGCCGCCCGATAGTTGCGGAGGCCCTGGAAAAACGCCGCGTCTCCCATCACATGTCGCAGCATGTGGCAGACCCACGCGCCTTTGTTGTATGCCGCGTCCTGATCGAAGATGGAGTCGGAAGTCGTGTCGTCATATCGATACACGCTGATCGACTTGTTGCCCGGTTGTCGCGAGATGATCTGGTACCAATAGGCGTCTGCGCCGCCACCGATGCGAAACTCCTCGAACAGGGCCTCACAGTAGCTCGCCAGCCCTTCGTTCAGCCAGATATCGTGCCACGTGGCGCACGTGATGTCGTCGCCGAACCAATGGTGGGCCAGCTCGTGGGCCATGATGTAGCGGTATTGCCAGTTGACCATGCTGCTGATGGTCTGATGTTCCATGTTCACAAACAGACCGTCCGTGATCGCGATCCCGTATTTCTCGTCCCGAAAGGGATAGGGCCCCAGCTTCTGTTCGAACTTGTCCAGCATATCGAGGAGTTGATCGCAGGAAGGTCGAATCGTGTCGGTGGGCCGGTCTTCCGATTCGTTCCAGTATTGTGGCGGGAGGTAGCACGGGACGGGCATGGTTCCGACGTCTCCCTCGTCGTCGGTGTATGTGTAAGTCAGTTCGTAGATGTGGTAGTCCGCAATCGCCAGTGACACGAGATACATCGCGATGGGGTTGGATTCGCGCCAGTGGAATTGTGTTCGATCGCCCGACAGTGGTGTGGACGCCTCCAGTGTTCCGTTGCTCGCGACAACGAGCGGATCAGGGACGGTCACAAACAGATCAATTGTCGCTTTGTCCCCGAGCGTGTTTTTGCACGGCCACCAGCCCGACGCGTAGAACGGTTCGGCGATTGACGCGAAGTTGCGGAGGCCCCCGCTGAACCACCAGCGAATCGGGGCGGCGTAGGCGGTCGTTGGATTGCCGTTGTAGGCGACGTCGACGTGAAACGTCTCCTCCGGCAGGTAAAGCCGGTCGAGTTGGATCTGAATCGTGTCGCCGACGCGCGACCAGTTCGACACGGCGCCCGTGACGGACGTGACCTCGTACGCGTCATCCAGATCGATGCTGAATGTGGAACGGGGCAGATTCACGACGCGCACGTCCATTCCGTTCGTTCCGTCGATCCAGAAGGCGACGTCCGGTGGCATCGTCAGCTCCAGTTCGAGGCGATAGCGCAGCACGTCTGTGCCGTCCACTGCCCCGCGTGGCGCCGCGCCGGGGCCTTCGGGGGGCAGGTCCGGTCGCGCCCGACGGGCGGCGCCGCACCCGATGTGCGCCTTGCCGGCTTCCATCGTGGAAAGTGCGCTGTCCGTTGACGACGCTGGCGCGTCGATCGCCTGATCCGCATCGGCCGGAACGGCGGTCATCAGCAGCCAGGTGAATGTGATCAGTAGTATGACGCCGATCCTGGTGTGCATATGAATATTCCCGAGTTCGTGAACAGGCGGGGCCGTCGAAGGGGACGGCGGCGTAGCGCGTCGGAACAGGATTATAGCGGATCATTGGCGCGAATCCGATGGGCGGCGCCGGTACGAATCCGAGTCCGGAGATGTGGCGGCGATGTCAGACGCCCAGAAGCTTCTGCACGAACAGTGGAATATCGGCGCCGTCTACGACGCCATCGCCGTTCATGTCGCCGGGATCGACGATGAGTTTGGGGGTCACAGCAATGCCGAAAGGATCCACGACGCCCGGCGTCGACAGCGTCTCCAGGGCGGCGCCGTCGTAATCCGCCCGCTGGATCAGCCCCGTGTCACGATTCGACCAGTAGACCTTGCCCTCCGTCGGATCGACGGCGACGCCCGCGGGCGTCGCGGCGGAGGTGGTGATCGTGACGACGCCCGCGCCGCTCGAGAGTGAAATCGAACGGACGCTGTCCGCAAAGTAATCCGTCCAGAAGAGCCGATCCGCCGCCGGGTCCATCGTGATCCCGACCGGTACGACGCCCGCGCCGGCAAGGAATGTCGTGGCGTTTGTTCCATCCAGATCCGCTCGCCGAATCGATGCGCTCAGCGGTTCCGTCCAGTAGAGCTTTTCGGCCGCTTCGTCGACGGCGACGCCGTAGCTCAGAACGCCGCTGACGATCACGGCGCGATTCTGTCCGTCGATGTCGATCCGAGAGATCGTCTGGGCGCAGATGTCGGACCAGTAAACGCGCTGCGACGTGGAGTCGATCGCGATGCTGTAGGGCTGGCAAAGGCCCGTGTCGACGAAGACTTCCACATTTCCGCCATCGAGGTCCGCCCGCAGAATCTGATTGTCTCCGGCGCTGGTCCAGTAGAGTTTGTCGTTCACGCGATCGATCGCGACGCCGACCGGCGAATCGCCGATTTCCTCGGCCAGCGTTTCTCCCAGCAGCGAGCACTCGAAGTTGATGCGCTGCAGGCGGGCGTCGCCGGAACTGACCAGGTGAATGACCTGGGCCGTTGAGGTGGCGGGTCCGGCAAATGTGGCGACGCAGAGGAGCGCCATTGCGATGGCGCCGCTCGTTCCGGCGCTCGCCGAACGCGTTGCGCCAAGACGCCCGTGGGCGTCTCTCAGCACGGGACGGCGGGAATCGCAGTGATTGATCGTGACGTCAGCCTTCATCGCACAAGATCAAAAAAAGCCCGCGGAACGAATTCCGCGGGCTTTCGATATTCTGCAGTCGGGGCTCCGCGATTCGATAAATCCGCGAAGTCCGCATCGGCCATTCGCCTTTAGCGGCGTCGGCGGATGAGCGCGACGGCGCCGAGGCCGAACAGGGCCAGCGTCGTGGGCTCAGGGACGATGTTGTACGTGTACTCGACAGTGACGGAGCCTTCCGCCGTGACGGGCGTAAAGAAGCCGGAGACGCCCGTGCCGCCGGAGATGTTGAAGGCCGTGTCGAGCGTCGCATCGATGTCGAACGTGCCGACGCCGATGTAACCGGCCCAGGCGACCATGCCGACGGCGTCCGAGCTCGAATCGCCGCCAGCCACCGGTCCGAGCACGAAGTTGTCGCTGCCGCCGGCGTTGTACTCGTTCACGGCGTCGCCATCGTTCGCATCGAGGTTCGGCGAGGCCATGGCGACGACGCTCGTGTCGAGCGACAGCGGCAGAAGCAGGTCGTTGATCAGGCCGACATCCGTCGAGCTGAGCGAGCCGCTCACGCCGAACTCGATATCCACCGACTGGGCCGTCGGGCTGTCGTTGTCAGCGCCCGCCACGCCGTTGGACGACGTGAGGTCCATCGTGATCGTGATGCCCTTCAGAACACGGGTTCCGCCCATCGTATCGAACTGGTCGAACGTCAGCGTCTGCGTGTAGTCAGGCGTGTTGGGTCCGAAATTCTGTGTCTGGGTCAGGATGGCCGCGTTTGCCGCCACCGTCGACAATCCAATGACACAAGCCGCAATGGTGAATCGACGCATACTTTCCACTTCCCTCGCTTCTTGCTTAGACCCCATCGGTGTGGCTTTTGTCACACGCCCGAAGGTGGCCCCACGGTTAACAGTCTTGAGTCGGTGCGGCAGGATGTAAGAAATGACACACCTTCCGCCTCCATATGGATGCGGAGCTTAGGGGACCGAAAACTGAAAATCAAGACACTGGCGGGTGCTTTTTTGCCGGCGAAGGCGTCGCGTGATCTGTGGGTGCTGGGTTGTAACTATATGTTTGGAAGTGGTTTGTGGTCTTGTTTGCGGTTGGCCGGATGCGGGACTGGCTTCCGCCGTGTGAATCTTCACGGGGGATCGACGGAATCTTCAGAATGCGGATTCGCCCTGCGAGACGGGCCTGCGACAAAGGTCACGTTCCCGTTGGCTGATAGGGGCCCGCCGGAGCGAAAGCCGTCCGGCGGCGTCGCGCCGGCTATCGGCGCATGCGTCGGACGGCCCGTTCGATGGCCGTGACGCGGGCGTCGGTCGTCGCCGTGAACGTCAGGCCCAGTTCGTGAACGCCATGCTTCAGAATCGCGCCGGGCTCGGCGATCTCGTAGTACTCCGATTCGATCTTGCTCGGCAGCTTGCGAATCCCGACCCGCAGCCGCTTGTCGTCTTTTTTCGAGACGTCGAATGTCCGGCGAATCACTTTGCCTGTGTCCGTGTCCAGATCGTTCAGGATGAACTGCTGACCCGCCTCCAGCTTCAGCAGTCGGAGCATTTCGCCGGTCAGATAGACAAAGTCCTCTCGCGGCGTCGGCAATCGTCGTTCGATGGACTTGCCCGTTTCGTCCGTCGTGACCCTGACGATCTCGTCCTCATCAATCGTGAGCGTTTCGACCATCTTTCGATGTTCGCCCGAGGGCCGCTGCTGGATGATCTCCCATTCGAGTCGGTCGGGACGGAACTTCTGCGTCAGGACGCCCGTCGTCCGGACCTCGATGGAGCTTCCGTCCTCGGAACGGAAGATGCTGACGTCCGTGTAGAGATAACGGACGTCCTTTCCCTCGCCGCTTGAAACGAGCGACGTTCGACTGCATGCGCACGGTTTGTCGTCACGGCTCGCCTCAACCAGCGACTTCATGTTTGTGCCGAATGCGATCGGCGGCAGACCTTCGATCAGGGAACGGCCCAGCGACGTCAGCGGTCCGCCTGACGGTTCCGCGGCGGACTGCGACGTGGAGACCATGCGCTCCACCTCCGGCGCCCCCGTCACGAGGGCGCCCGCGCCGAGAAGTGTGACAATCGCCAATCCGCATATTGCCGAAAACCGCATGGTCATCTCCTGAGTCTCTCGCCGATGGCCGAAGGATCGGCGTCTCACGGCATTCTACGCATTTGGAACGTGTCCCGCCGCGTCGGCGGGTCCGACAATCTGAGCCTGACGTCGTCGGTTCCGGGACGCGCGTCGCTTCCGGACGCGCCGAACGTCCGCCTCGCGGCGGGTCGGATTCCCGGGGGGCTCGCCGCGGGGCGCGTTGTCGACGTAAAAAAGACGTCGGCGACGCAAAGCGCCGCCGACGTCATGAACGGGGTGAATAAGGAAGGGAGGGGGAGTTTGTTGATTTCTGTCTCCGCCGAAGTTACTCGGTCGTGACGGGCGTCATCGGCTGGGCCGCAGTCGCCGTCGTCGGATGCGCCGAGGTCAGCTGGACCGGCGTCATTGGTGTCGTCTCTTCGCAGTCCGGCGTCGCGTCATTCGTGTCCGTCGGCTCGCGAGCCGGTGTGGCGTTCTTGGTGATCGCCTTCGCGATGACGATCTCGGACTTGTCGGCCTTCGGCGCCGGCGCCGTCATCGAGGTCGTCGTCTGCGCCGACATCGACTGATTTGCGGGCGTCGTCGGGGATCCGGCGGCGATGGCGGCGGGCGCCTTCGATGAGATATCCCGCATCGCCTGGAGGATCGGAGTCGCCGGGTTCGGCGTCGGTTCGGCAAGTCGCGGCGTAACGGGCGCCTCGGCGATCCGCGGCTCGATCGCCGCGCGACGCGTCGTCGTCGTTCGGCGGGCGGGTTGCGTCGATTCGCGCTTTGCGACGACGCTCGGCGTCGGTTCGCTTCGGGCGCTCGTCGTATGGACGACCTGCGGTTCCGTCGGCTGCGTCGGGACATTCAGCGCCGCCAGGAATTCCGGCGAAGCCGATGACTGCGGTGTCCGCTGCGCGAGGAATCGCGCCTTCTCGTACTGCTGTCGCGCCTGCGGCAGATTCGGATTCAGCATCGCCGCCTCGCCGAAGCCCCAGGCCGCCGTCAGGTAGTCCCGCTGCTGCATGCGAATGACGGCCACGTTGTAGAGGGCGTCCGATCGCGGCAGCAGCTTCTCAAACTCGGCCACGCTCGCGTCGATGCGACCCGCACGGGCGTGCAGCAGGGCCAGGTTCATTCGGGCGCGATGAAAGTCGGGCGAGATCGCCAGCGCCGCCTCGAACATCTGCTCGGCCTCGTCGTATTGCTCCAGCCGCAGCAGGGTAAAGCCCAGGTTGTTACGCAGCGACGCCTCGTCGGCGCCGGCTTCGATCGCCGTGCGGAGCGTCTGGCGCGCTTCGTTGTAGCGTCCGAGCTTCAGGTAGAGCTCGGCCAGGCGATGGTAGGCGATCGTCAGGTCCGGCTGAGCGTCGATCGCGCGCTGGTACTGCGTTTCGGCGCCCGGGAAGTTTCGCTGCGCCTCGAGCATCTGGCCCGAAGCGACGTGCGTCGTGGGCGAGATCCGCGTGCGATCCGCGAGTCCCTTGGGTTGCGAGCAGCCCGCGGGAATCGCCAGGACACTGGCGCACAGGAAGGCAATGACGAGGATTTTGCGCATCGGGATATCTCCTTGTTTTGCTTCTCTTAGTTCGAGCCGCCGCTCTCGACGCCCGAGGCGCCTGTCAGTCGATACGCCGTGTCTCGTGGTTCCGGCTGTTGTGCGACGGCCTGTCCCGCCGCCGTTTCGAAGTGAGGCATTCCGCGTCCGTTCGGCATGCCGAGCGCGACCTGGATCTGCGGTCCGCCAACGTTGTACTGCGAGAGGAACTTTCGCGCCGCGTCGAGGCGGCCGTTAACGAGCGTGGCGTCATCAAGACGCGTGTCGTAATTCAGCACGCCGCCCGTATCCGACAGAAGTTCCGCGTATCGCGCCAGTCTCGCTTCGCCCGTGCCCGACAGGTGCGTCGAACCCGGCACGAAGTGAATGTCCGCGAGGCTGCGATCGTGCATCAGCCCCTGATCCTGGTGATACGCGAAGAACTGTGCGAGCTCCTTGCGCGATGCGGCCGGATCCGTCGGCGGCGTGTTGATCGTCGCCGTCTCTTCGGGTTGCGTGCACGCCAGAGCGGCCAGCGCCGGCGCGATCATGCAGATGGAGCGAAGTCGTGGTCTTCGCATGGGTGGAGGCTCCCAGGCGGATTCCTGCCGCGTTGTCAGAACACACTGCGTCGTCGCGATTTCGTCGCAGCGGCGTCCGCCGTCGCCGTGCGATCGCGTCGAGGTTGGCTGGGTTTTGTCGTGGTGGGTCGCCCGAAGGCGTCGGTCCGCCGACTCGATCGTCCGGCGGCGTTCACAGCAAAATCTAAGATACGTTCGATCGCGCGGATGAGGGAATCTGGGAGATTTACGCCTTTGCGGACGATCCGGAGGCGACGCCGATAATCGCCCATCGACGGCGGGCGCCGCCGGGGGTTGACGGCCGGAATGGGTTAGTGTAACAGTAACACTATGATCCCATCGGAGATCGCTGAATGAACCTGCCCCTCGATATCTATCAAACGTCCCTGGCGCTGCTGACGGACCTCTATCAGCTCACGATGGCCTACGGCTACTGGAAGGCCGGCGTCGCCGACAGCGAGGCCGTCTTCAGCATGTCCTTCCGGAAGAACCCGTTCAGCGGCGGCTACGCCATCACCTGCGGTCTCGGCTATCTCGTCGACTACCTGGAGCGCTTTCGATTCGACGACAGCGACATCAGTTACATCAGTACGCTGAAGGGCAACGACGGCGAACCGCTTTTTGACGACGGCTTCCTGAGATACCTCGCCGACATGCGGCTGACCTGCGACATCGACGCGGTTCCCGAAGGCAACGTCGTGTTTCCGCATGAACCGCTGATCCAGGTCCGCGGTCCCATCATTCAGGCGCAAATTCTTGAAACCCCAATTCTCAACATCGTGAACTTTCAGACGCTTGTTGCGACCAAGGCCGCGCGCGTCTGCCAGGCGACCAACGGCGAGTCGGTTCTCGAGTTCGGCCTCCGCCGCGCCCATGGCATCGATGGCGCCCTCGCCGCCAGTCGCGCCGCCTTTATCGGTGGCTGCAACGCCTCCAGTAATGTGCTCGCCGGCAAGCTGTTCGGTATACCCGTCAGGGGGACGCACGCCCACAGCTGGGTCATGAGCTTCGACGACGAGCCCGCGGCCTTCGACGCCTACGCCGACGCGCTGCCCAACAACTGCGTCTTCCTTGTCGATACCTACGACACGCTCGAAGGCGTGCGCCACGCCATCGAGGCGGGCAAGCGTCTTCGTCAGCGTGGCCACGAGATGGTCGGCATCCGGCTTGATTCGGGGGACCTGGCCTACCTCAGCATCGAGGCGAGGAAGATGCTCGACGCCGCCGGCTTCCGGAAGGCCGTCATTGTCGCCAGCAACGATCTCGACGAGAACATCATCGAGAGTCTCAAGCGACAGGGCGCGACGATCGCCGTCTGGGGCGTCGGCACCAAGCTGGTCACGGCCTACGATCAGCCCGCCCTCGGCGGCGTCTACAAGATGACGGCGATCCGCCGACCGGGGCAGGAATGGGCCTACAAGCTCAAGCTCTCGGAGCAGTCGATCAAGATTTCCAACCCCGGCATTCTCCAGGTGCGCCGCTACCATCGCGACGGTCTCTTCGTCGCCGACGCCATCTATGACGAGAAAACGGATATTGACGCCGGCTGCGTGATTGTCGATCCGCTCGACATGACACGACGCCGTCGCATTGGTCCCGATCTGTCCCACACGGACCTGCTCGTCCCGGTCTTTCGCAGGGGAGAACAGGTCTTCAAGGTGCACTCGCTGGAGAATTCGCAGGCCTATGCGAAGAAACAGCTCGCGGGCCTGCACGGCGCCATCAAGCGATTCACGAATCCCCATGAATACCCCGTGGGACTTGAGAAGCGCCTCTTCGACCTGAAGACCAATCTGATTCTCAAACTTCGCGAGCGAAAGCTGTGAGCCATACCTACGACTATCCAAGGCCGATGCTGACGGTCGATTGCGTCATCTTTGGTCTCGACGCCGATCGACTCCAGGTATTGCTCATCCGCCGCAGGTCCGATCCGTTCAGAGATCACTGGGCGCTGCCCGGCGGATTCGTCGACATGGATGAATCCCTGGAAGACGCGGCCCGACGTGAACTCACGGAGGAGACGGGCCTGAAAGACATCTATCTCGAGCAGCTCTTCACGTTTGGTGATCCGGGGCGCGATCCGCGCGGTCGCACGATCGCCGTCGCCTATTACGGCCTCGTGTCGATGCGCCGCCACACGCCCGTGGCCGCCGACGACGCGAGCGAGGCCGTCTGGAAGGATGCGACATCCGCCCGGCGTCTCGCCTTCGATCATGACCGGATCCTCGCCGTCGCGCTGGAGCGCCTCCGCGCCAAGGTGCGATACAGGCCGATCGGCTTCGAGCTCCTGCCGAGAAAGTTCACGCTGTCGCAGTTGCAGAAGCTCTACGAAGTGATTCTTGAGCGATCCCTCGATAAACGGAACTTCCGCCGAAAGATCCTCGGGATGGACCTGCTCGTGGAACTCGATGAGAAGCAACAGGACGTTTCGCATCGCGCCGCGCGACTCTATCGATTCGATCAGCGCAAGTATCAGCGCCTTGAAAAGGCGGGGTTCAACTTTGAACTCTGATCCGCGACAACCGATCCCGCATCGTGCGTTGTGCTTGCCCCTGCGAGCCGGGTGGCATGCTTGCCCTTCAAGGCAAGCATGGGAAGTCGCGCCGGCGTCCATCTCCTCGCGCCAGACCGCTGGCGCCGGAATCCCCCCGACCGCTGGCGCCGGAATCCCTTCCGGCGCCCGCCCATCGCGGGAATCGCCTCCCGCAATCAAGAGAAGGCGGAATCAACCAGCTGTCACGTCACGGGGCAAGGCGCCTCACACGTTCGACTTTCCCGCCGGCGTCCGCCATCGAAAGGAGATGAGCCATCATGAGAGCCCTGCTCCTCGTCGACATCCAGAATGACTTCCTCCCCGGCGGCGCCCTTGCCGTTCCGGAAGGGGATCAAGTTGTCCACGTCGCCAACGCGTTGATGTCCAGGTTTGACCTGGTCCTGGCGACGAAAGACTGGCATCCGCAGGACCACTGCAGCTTTGCCGCCAGTCACGCGGGGCGGCGCGTCGGCGAAACGATCGAGCACAACGGCCTTCAGCAGATTCTCTGGCCCGTTCACTGCGTCCATGACACGGACGGCGCCGCATTCCCGAAATCGCTCCACGCGCGCGAAATCGACCACGTTATCCTCAAGGGACTCGATCGCGACATCGACAGCTACAGCGGCTTCTTCGACAACGGCCGGCGCCAGGCCACGGGGCTCGCCGACTTTCTCGCCTCCAGCAATGTGGACCGTCTGTTCGTGATGGGCCTTGCGACGGACTACTGCGTCAAATTCACGGCGATGGACGCGCGTGCGCTCGGCTTCGACACGACGCTCGTCCGCGACGGTTGCCGCGGTGTCGAACTCGCCGACGGCGATGTCGCCCACGCGATCACGGAGATGAAGCTCGCCGGGGTTCATGTCACGTCGAGCGACGCCGTTCCGTTCGAGTAGATTTGGGACCCATTCGGACGTTCGCGACCTCCATTGCGCACAATCCGCCGGGATTTCGGCCCTCCGGCCGATATCCGCCGGACGATTCCAAATTCGACTATGATTTCTACCGATCGGCGCCCGGATGGCGACGTAAGAAAGATCAGGCGACTGAAAGTCGGCGAGGGTAAGCCATGCTCAGTTATATCTATATGTTCGATCCCATGTACTTCCTCTTCCTGGCGCCGGGGATGCTACTCGCCATGTGGGCGCAGTATCGCGTGAAGTCCGCCTACGCCGAAGGCGCGCAGATCCAGGCGAGTTCCGGCATGACGGGCGCACAGGCGGCCCAGCGTATTCTCGACATCTTCGGCATCACGAATGTTCGCATCGAGTCGATCAACTCGTTCCTGGGCGATCACTACGACGCCCGGAAGAAGGTCCTGCGCCTGAGTCCTGATGTGTTCAACGGCCGGTCGATTGCCGCCCTCGGCATCGCGGCCCACGAAGTCGGTCACGCCATTCAGGACGCGAAGAACTACAGCCCGCTCGTCATCCGCAACGGTCTCGTTCCGCTCGCCTCGACGGGCAGTTCGCTTTCGTTCATTCTGATCATGATGGGTCTGTTCATTCAGGGTTTTCAATGGCTGGCGATTGCGGGTGTGGCACTGTTCGGAACCGTCGTGCTGTTCCAGCTCGTGAATCTTCCCGTCGAATTCAACGCGTCGTCGCGCGCCCGGGCGATTCTCGTCGACCACGGACTCATCTCGCCCATGGAAGACAGGGCCGTCGCCAAAGTGCTGAACGCCGCGGCCATGACATACGTCGCGGCCACACTCACGGCGCTGATGCAGTTCCTCTACTTCGCGCTCCGCGTTCTGGGCGATCGCCGCTGATCATCTGTCGGGCGGGGGCGCAACGATGAAGTAGCGTATTGGGGACCATGCCCACCATGACGCTGGAACGAGATTCCCATCTCGTTCCCATCCTTCGCGGGAATCCCTTCCCGCTGACGCAGCGCGGTCGGCAGGGTGGCCCACCCCCTTCAGGGGTGGGGGCGCGACGATGAATACTCCGAGAGTCCAATTGATGGAACGAGATCGGAATCTCGTTCCAGGACGACATGGCGCGCTCGGCCTACTCCCGCTCCGTCAGCCACGCCTCGGCCTTTCGCGTCATCGCCTTCACGTGGTCGTCCGTTCGAAGCGCCGTCGAATCCAACCCGTACAGCCGCCGCCGCGACAGAACGCTTCATTTCCATTCGTGGACTAGGCTCCGTCTGAAAACCCATCAAGCCAGCGTTCTCAAGTAGCGTTGGATGAACGCCATTTTGATCATTCCGCTGTAAT
>DAOPJV010000100.1:0-13354 GCA_035399845.1 Phycisphaerae bacterium
CCAGTTGGCGACTCCAGAATAATCAGCCACGACTTGGTGAAATATGCGGGCTAACTCTCGCCGGACGAACGGCGTTGCTCGACTAAAGCACTGCTTGAGAGCAGTGGCACACGAATACACGCGAAACTTCGACGCGGCGCCGCTTGAGAGCGGTGGCGCGCGAGGGGCGCTTACACGCCGTGGACGAAGATGTCGACGGCGTGATCGTCGATGACCGCGTGATTGCCTTCCACGCCGGGCAGCGGCTGGTTCAGGAGCGACTTCGCCAGCGTCTCCGCCTGGATCGTGGCCGCGTGCGTGTTGACGACGCGCTTCATGTCCTCGCTGGTCGTGACGATGGACAGGTCGATCTGCTGCTCATATTTCAGGTCGAGCTTCTTGCGGATCTGCTGGATCTGGTTGACGAGGTCGCGAGCCCAGCCTTCATCGCACAGTTCGGGCGTGATATGTGTATCCAGCACGAGGATACCATAGCCGGGCACGCGCTCGGCGGCGTAGCCTTCGCGGGCGTGGAGCTCGACTTTGACTTCGTCACCCGTCAGCTCGACATCCTGGCCGTCGACCGTCATGTGGTAGACGCCGTCCTTCTCCAGTTGCTTGACGATCTCATCGGGATTCGGGTGGCCCGTCAGCGCCTTCTTGATCTTCGGCGCGAGGGGACCGTACTTCGGGCCGATGAGCTTAAAGTCGGGCTTCACTTCGTAATGCACGTACTGGTCGATCTTGTCGCTCGGGACATTCTCGATCGCCTTGACGTTGAGCTCGTTCCGGATCGTCTCCGCGTGCCGGCCGATGACGTCCGCTTCGCGATGGAAAAGCTCCAGCGTGGCGAGCGGCTGGCGCACGCGCACCTTGATCGCCGAACGGGCGGCGCGACCGCAGGAGACGACCTGACGGACCATCTCGATTTCGCGATTGCACGCCTCGTCCACGCGGGCGGCGACCTCGGCCCGGGTCTCGACCATGACGGGGTAATCGCAGAGATGCACGCTCTGCGGCGCCGCGGCGTCGTGTGTGCGGACGAGATTCTGATACATCGACTCGGCGATGAAGGGCGTGAACGGCGCGATCAGCTTCGTCAGCGTAACGAGGCAGTGATGCAGCGTCGTATAGGCCGCGTTCTTGTCCGTGTCCATCTCGCTGCGCCAGAAGCGATCTCGACAGCGGCGGACGTACCAATTGGAAAGGGCGTCGACGAACTCGTTGAGCTTTTTCGCCGCGGCGAAGTTGTCATACGCCTCCATCGAATCGAAGACGGCGAGGCTGCACGCGGCCAGCTCGCTCAGGATCCATCGATCGAGATCGTTGCTTCCCGCGGCGTCGGCAAGCGTCAGTGCGCTCGTTGGTGTCCACTTGTCGATGTTCGCGTAGATCACGAAGAACGTGTAGCAGTTGTAGAGGCGGATCAGGAACTCCCGCTGACCCTCGGCGATGGCCGTCTCCTGGAAGCGGATGCTCGTCCACGGCGCCTGGCCGCTGTAGAAGAGCCAGCGCATGGCGTCGGCGCCTTCGTGGTCGAAGATGTAGCCGGGTTCCTTGTAGTTCTTCTTGCTCTTGGACATCTTCAGGCCGTCCTCACCCATGAGGAGACCCAGGACGATGCAGGTTTCGAACGGATGCGACTGGTTCCCGTTCAGCAGGTTCGGAACCATGTCGCGGGCGACGCCGTTCTTTCCGAAGAGCATCACGCTGATGGCCGTGAGTGAGTAAAACCAGCCGCGCGTCTGGTCGAGCGCCTCCGAGATGAAGTTCGCCGGGAACTGCTCCGTGAACATCTCGTGGCTCTTGTGCGGCCAGCCCCACTGGGCGAAGGGCATCGCGCCGGAGTCGTACCAGCAGTCGATGACCTCCGTTACGCGACGCATGCGCGCGTCGGCGCCGGCGCACTTCGGGCAGTCGAACTGAACCGCGTCGATGTAGGGCTTGTGCACCTTCAGATGATCGCTGATGTCGGGGTCGGCCTGCTTGGCGGTCTCCCAGACGTCCAGTCCGCTGACGCCCGGCCTGCCGCACAGGGCGTCATAGGAATCGATCGCCTCATGATGACCGCAGGCGCCGCAGACCCAGATCGGCAGCGGTGTGCCCCAGTAGCGCTCGCGGCTGAGCGACCAGTCGACGTTCGACTCGAGAAACTTGCCGAAGCGACCGCCCTTGATGTGGTCGGGCAGCCAGTTGATGTGCTGGTTGTTGTCCAGCATGTCCTGCTTGAACTGCGTCGTTCGGATGAACCAGCTCTCGCGCGGATACTGGATGAGCGGATCCTGATCGGCGCGCCAACAAAACGGGTAGTCGTGGCGGTACTGTTCCTGGTGCAGGAGCAGACCGCGATCCTTCAGGTCGCGGCAGATGTCCTTGTCGCACTCCTTGACCCAGCGACCGCGGCAGTAGTCCGGGCCTTCCTCAGTGAAGGTTCCGTTCGGGGCGACGCAGAAGAGCAGGGGCGCGTGTTCAGGGTTGGCGTACTTAGAGCGATTCTGGATGAAGAGGTCGTAGTCCACCTCACCAAACGCCGGCGCCTCGTGGACGAGGCCCGATCCTGAATCGAGTGTGACGAAGTCCGCGGCGCTGACGCGCCAAAAAACGTGCTGCGGATCGCCGTCCGAGAGATGGGCCACGTAATCGCCGAGTTTCTCGGTTGCGGCGCCATTGACGTACTTCAACACATCCGCTTCATAGTAGCAATCGAACGGCGGCCGATAGCGCATGCCGACGAGGTCCCTGCCCTTGATCGTCATCTCGACTTTCCACGCGTCCGTCTTCCTGCACTTCTTGGCGATCGCCGGCACGAGGGCCTCGGCGAAGATCAGGCGCTCGTTCGTCTCCGTGTCATGAACGACGGCGTAGTCAAAGTCGTTGTGGACGGCGGCGTACATGTTGCTCGGCAGCGTCCAGGGCGTCGTGGTCCAGACGAGGAAGGCGGCGTCCTTGTCGCCCAACACCTTCTTCGCGAGATCATCCTTCACGACGGGGAATCGCACATACACGCTCGGGTCATCGACTTCGCGATAGCCCTGTCCGACTTCCCCGCTGGAGAGCGCCGTGCCGCCCTGGGCCCACCACCAGACGATCTTGTGTCCCTGGTAGAGCAGGCCCGCGTCGAAGAGCTGTTTCAGGGACCACCAGACACTCTCAACGTAGCTCTTGTGGTACGTGACGTAGGCCTCTTCCAGGTTGACCCAGAAACCGAGGCGGCGCGTCATCGTTTCCCACTGCTGCGTGTAGCGGAAGACGCTCTCAAGGCACTTGCGATTGAAGGGCTCGACGCCGTATTCCTCGATCTGCTCCTTCGAGTGGATGCCGAGTTCCTTGCAGACCTCGACCTCGACGGGCAGACCGTGCGTGTCCCAGCCGCCCTTGCGAAGGCAGTAGTGGCCCGTCATCGTCTTGTAGCGCGGGAAGAGGTCCTTCATCGCGCGCGTCAGGCAGTGGCCCGGATGGGGCAGACCATTGGCCGTGGGGGGGCCTTCGAAGAAGACGAAGGGCTTGCTGTCGCGGCGCTGTTTCAGCGATTCCTGATAAATGCCGTGATCCTCCCAGAACTTGAGGATCCGGGCTTCTTCTTCTGGGAAGTTCAGGTTGTTGGAGACTTCGTTGAACATGGCGTTCCCGCGAAAGCTGGTTGTTTGTCGGGTGGGCCACGCCCACCGGAAATTCAGATTGTGCTGGTGGGCATGGCCCACGCTGCATTCAAAACCGGAGGCCGGCGCGCCCATTCGGGGCGCGCCGACATCCCGGCTTGCGTTCATTCATTACGGGCCGTTTCGTCGTCGACAGGCCGCGGGTGTCGCCGGGGACCGTCGAATCGAAACGCCTTCAACAGGGCGTAGATCATACTCGCGTAGATCAATCCGCCCAGCCAGCCGCCGAGGACCCAGATCGAATCCAATACGGCGGTGTCACGCCTCGGGTCCAGGGCGCTCAGCGCGGGACCCACGGCGCCCAGAATGACCCAGACAGCCAGCCCGCCGACGACGATCCCAATCCCGCCGAATCGACGCACGGTGAGGACCGGCGCCGTTGCGGCCAGCAGGAGCGCGGCCCAATCGACGAGCTGCGCGAGTGTCATGATCGTCGCGCCTTCCACATGCCCCGATCGAGCGTGTGACGGATGGCCCGCTCTTCCCCCGGTTCCGCGGAGACGTAGTCCATGTCCCGCGTCATGCCGATTTTCTCCATGACGCGGATCGAGGGGATCAGATCGGGCATCGTATCGGCGATGATCGTCGTCACGCGATCATCGGTGAAGGCGAATTCGATCAGCGCCAGCGTCGCCTCCGTGGCGTACCCGCGGCGCTGTTCGGAGTTGATGACGGAGTAGCCGACTTCGACGCGGCCGTCGTCCGTCGGCGCCGACTTGAAGCCCGTCACGCCGATGAGTCTGCGAGGTCTCTGCAGGAATACGAAATACGTCGCCCACGGGTGGGCCGACTTGCCGGATTCGATGGCGTCGGCCGTCGGCGCCAGCGCATCCTGCAGCAGGTCTGGCGGCCAGTCCGCCGTGACTTCGGCCTCCAGCAGCGACGCCATCTGTGGCCGATCCTGTTCCGCCGCCGCCCGCAGGGCGGGGACTGTCGCGGGAATGAGCAGAAGCCGTTCAGTTTCAAACGTGTGATTGTGATTCAACGGAGTATCTCCGATTTAATATCCAGTTCCATGTCCGAGTCGGACAGGTCGTTCAATGAAGTCCCGTCGCCGGCCATGTGAAGGGCGGCGTCGGGCTGCAGGGCCGCGTAAACAGGCGGGCAGGGCGACTCGGCGACGCGCTCTTCATCCACATGAAGATCCTCGTCATTGAGCGCCGTTGGCCCGGCCGTCTCGTGGTCCTTGAACAGTTCTATCTTCTTCCAGGCGCCGCGTCTGAAGCGGAGCCACATCAACAGGCCCATGAGAGAAATGTGCAGCGTGCACATCACCCACGGACCATCGATTCCGAACTGCGGAAACGCGCGACTCATGACGAAACCGCCGCCGACCATCAGGATCCAGCAACTCGCGATCACGGCGATCGCCGGCCAGCGCGTATCCGCCGCGCCGCGCAGGGCGAAGGAATACACGATGCCGAAGGCGTCGAAGACCTGGTACGTTGCGGCCCAGAAGAGCACGCGCGACGCCAGATCGACGACGGCCGGGTCGTCGTTGAAGAATGTCGGCAGCCAGTGGCGGCCGAAGAAAAACAGGATCGCGATCGCTCCCATGAAGATGGCCGTGACCTTCACGCCGAGCGTTGCGCGACGCTCGGCCAGCGCCAGCCGGCCTTCGCCGATGGCGTGACCGATGAGCGCGCTGGTTCCGATGCCGATCCCGAAGGCGGGCATGAACGCGAGGTGCAGGCACTGAAAGCCGATGTTCGACGCAGCCATCGCCTCATCACCGAACTGGCCGATGATGAACGTGAGCACGACGAACCAGGCGCCGACATCCAGCAGAAACTGGAGCGATGTCGGCCAGCCGACTTTCAGATAGTCGCGGATGTACTTCGCGTGGTATCGCCAGCCCTCCAGCGAGCCATATTCCTCGCGCAGCTCCTTCGTGAAGAGCACGCCGACACAGATACCGGCGCGGACAATCCATGCGAAGACCGTCGCGTAGGCCGCCCCCTGGATCCCGAGGGCCGGAAAGCCCCAGTGACCATCGATGAGGGCGTAGTTCACGACGATGTTCACGCCGAGAGCGACGATGGCCGAGGCCAGCGCCACCCGTGGTCGCTGGATCCCGTTGAAGAAGCCCTCGAAGCCGAAGGCGACGATCGCGGGACCCATGCACCAGAAGGCGATGCGACAGTAGTCGGCGGCGTGCCTCGCGACGTCGGCCTCCGCGCCGAGCCAGCCCCAGATGGCCGAAGAGGCCATCGACATCGGGGCGGACAGCAGCAGGAAGATCAGCGCGAAGTACATCGTCTGCCATGCGTAGGCGACGCCCTTGCGCCGATCGCCGCGGCCGAGGCACTGGGCCGCGAACGTCTGTGCGCTCGTGGCCATGCCCATGCCGAGCACCATCACGTTGAACACGAGGATCGTCGCCGGGCTGATGGCCGCCGTCGCGGCGGTGCCGAGATGGGAGACCATCGTGAAGTCGACGAAGCCCATGAGCATGCGCGTGACCATGAGCAGGACGTTGGGCCCCGCCAGGATCAGGAGCTTGCGGAGTTCCTGACCGGTCGAGGGATCGGCCAGGAGCGAGGACTCGGGAGTCAGTGTTTTCGTTTCCGTCATTCGAAATCTGCCAAATAAAAAACCCCGGAAAGCCGTGAGGCGATCTCGGGGTTCGAATCGTTCAGCGATCAGGAAATCGCGGCTACGCCCCGTGAGCCTCCAGCTTGTTCAGCGTGATACCAACGCGCGCAATGGCGGCGTATGGCTGACTGAAAATGGAAGTTGGCGTTCGCACAGGCGTTTCCTTGGTTGTGAGGCGGTATTTCCGCCTCGACTGAAAGCCCCTTTTAGCGGAAGGGCCCCGGAGGTGTCAAGCGGGGGAGTTGCGAGTCTCGAGTGACGAGTGGCGAGAAGAGAGATTTGGTGATTTCGTGATTTGGTGATTTGGCGATCTGCAGGACCGGTGGGCAAAGCCCACCCTGCAATCTGGCCGCCGCCCTGAAAACAGTCTCGTAGGGCGGATTTAACCCGTCGCCGCTGGGACGAGAGTCCCTTCTCGTCCCTGGCCCCGCGGGAATCCCTTCCCGCGAAGCAAACCCGATGCGCAATTTGTGAAGTGGCGATTTGCGATATGTCGCGATCCGGCGCCGCGAGTCGGCAAGCGCGAACCGAACCGCGACCGCAAGGGAGGGGGCCGGCGTAGCCCGACATGGCGGTCGTAGCGCGATCCACAGCGTGGAGCCGAGCGACAATCGCCGTTTGGCGATTTAGCGATTTGGTAACTTGGCGATCTGAAGGACCGGTTTGCAAAGCCCACCCTGCAATCCGCTCCACTCGCCACTCTACACTCGTCACTCACAGTTCATCCCGTTCAGCTTCCTCGGCATTCCCATCGCCCAGGCGCGACGACAAGGACCTGCTCGCCTGGAGGATCGCCCATGGATCGGGGAGTCGTTGCTTCTCAGGATCGGGGTCGACAGGTTCGCCGCATTCGGGGCATCGCTCGGTTGTCGCGAGCACGAGATAGCCGCAGCGCCGGCAGCCGGGTTCGCGGATAATCCGTGCGGCAAGTCGCCGCCTGGCCAAATAGAAAATTGTTCCGCCGATCACGACGATCGCGATTGCGAGACATTGCGCCGACGAAGACAGCGAGGAGGACCCCGTCCATGCGGGCATCGGTATCGAAGCGAGGATGAGTCCCCAGCCGATCACCCACGATGCGATCAACAATCGACTGTACACGCGCATTCTCAGAATGGCGGCGTTCTGGCTGATCAAGTTCCACCCTGCGGACGCGCGTGATGATCCGGCACGCGCCATGCGCGCGGCTCAGCTTGCTTGGCGCCGCTGAACATCGTAACGCCATTCCTGATCGAGGCGTTCGCGCAAAACACCGTCGGTTACACCATCGCATTCGTGTGTGCCGACAACCTGACGCCTGGCGCGTGCTCATTCGGGCCGTGGAAACGATGCGATTCGTGATTTGGTGAACTGCAGGGTTGGTGGGCATGGCCCACCCTGCAATCCTGTCACTCGAAACTCATCACTCATCACTCAATACTCACGCACAAATCAACGGATATTCCTTGAGCCGCGCGGATCGATTCGATAGCATCGCCCCGGGGGGCTGGCACATCGAGTTGCATCGCTAACAGGAGGGACATATCCATGAAGCGTGTTCGCGCGAATCGATCGGTTTCTGTCATTGCCATGGCGCCGCTTTGCGCCGGGTTCTTCACCGTCGCGACCGCCCGGGCGTCGGTCTCCTTCGAACCGATCGGGATGCTGCCGACAGGGGAATACAGCCTCGTCGGCGGCATCTCGCCTGACGGGAACGTTGTCGTCGGTCAGTCGGAGCAGTTCGAGCCCAGTGTCGGCGCGACCGTGCCGCGCGCGGTTCGATGGCAGGCGGGAACGCTGACCTCCCTTGGCTTTGTCAACTTTGCCCCGATCGCGTCCATGGGGTTCGACGCCAGCCTCGACGGTTCCGTGATTGTCGGTCGCGAAGTGAATCCCGTTGGAATGGGTTCGGCGCCGCTCGCGTGGCGGTGGGAGGCCGGCGTCATGACGCAGCTTCCGTTCCTGCCGGGGGGCGACGCCAGCAACGCGTACGCCGTCAGCTACGATGGCTCGACCATCGTCGGCGATGGAAGTGTCGGCGCGAATTTCTTCAACGCGGCGCGCTGGATCAATGGCGTGGCGCAGGATGCGGGCACGGCCACCGGCGACGACAACGACCTGGCCGGCATGTCGGGCATTTCGGGTGATGGACTCGTCACCTCGGGCTCGAGCGAATTTCCGGGTGGCGACTATCACGCGTTTCGCAACGACGGCGGCTGGACCGACCTCGGAACGATCGACAACGTCTTCGTGTCCAACGGGAATGACATTTCGGGCAATGGCAATGTCGTCGTGGGCGTCAGCGATATTCTCAACGGTGTCGTCGAGGCGTTTCGCTGGGAGAACGGCGTGATGACCGGCCTGGGCGATCTGCCGGGCGGCGCGTTCGACAGCGAGGCGCTGGCCACCAACGGAGACGGCGGCGTCGTCGTCGGTCGCGGCGCCACGGCCCTCGGCGATGAGGCCTTT
Organism: Phycisphaerae bacterium; assembly: GCA_035399845.1. Classification (GTDB taxonomy): domain Bacteria; phylum Planctomycetota; class Phycisphaerae; order UBA1845; family UTPLA1; genus ECT2AJA-110-A. The sequence goes on from DAOPJV010000100.1 coordinate 8,682, forward strand.
CTGTGGACCGCCAACGGCGGAATGCAGAACATGAAAGACGTGCTCGAAGGCGCCGGTCTCGACCTCACGGGCTGGACGCTGACCGACGCGACGGCCGTCTCCGCCGACGGCCTCGTCATCGCCGGCAACGGGATCAACCCCGACGGCTTCAACGAGGGCTGGGTCGCAAGAATCCCCGAACCGACGACCGCGTCACTGCTCGCCGCCATGCTCGGCGTCGCCATCATCCGACGACGACGAGCGCAACCTTGAGATTTGGTGATTTGGTGATTTGGTGATTTCGTGATTTGGTGATCTGGCGATCCGCAGGACTGAGCGGGCGCCGTGTTTTCCGAGCCGCGAGCGTCAGCGAGTCGGCCGCGCGGTAGGGTGGCCGATGGCTCTCAGACAGGGTGGCCCATGGCTTCCAGCCGTGGGGGCGCGACGATAGGCCACCTCGAAGGCGTACTCGCGCGCCGAGGGTTCACGTCGACCCCGCTGGGACGAGAATCCCTTCTCGTCCCCAGACCCGCGGGAATCCCTTCCCGCGAAGCAAACCCGATGCGTGAATTTGTGAAGTGGCGATTTGCGATTTGTGATATGTCGTGATCCGGCGCCGCGAGTCGGCGAGCATGGACCGAACCGCGACCGCAAGGGAGGGGGCCAGCGTAGCGCGATATTGCACTTCCGGCGCGATCCACAGCGATGAGCCGGGCGACAAGCGCCATTTGTGATTTGGTGATTTTCGATTTGGTGATGTGAACGATCGGTGGGCGTGGCCCACACTGCAATCTGGCCGCCGCGCTGAAAATAGACTCGTAGGGCGGGGGCGCCCGCCAATTGAGCCGAGCCGTCATGCTCACGAATCAGAGCCGCCGCGTCCCCGCGGCGACGTGTGGCGTTCGGCGCATTTTTCAAATTCGCCACGCTGAGGACAGCGAGGCTCTGAATTTCCGCTGGGATGAGATTCCCTTTTCGTCCCCAGACCCGCGGGAATCCCTTCCCGCGAAGCAAACCCGATGCGTGAATTTGTGAAGTGGCGATTTGCGATTTGTGATGTGTCGTGATCCGGCGCCGCGAGTCGGCGAGCATGGACCGTACCGCGACCGCCAGGGAGCGGGCCGGCGTAGCGCGACATGGCGGTCGTAGTGCGATCCACAACGAAGAGCCAGGCCACTTGGCGACTTGGCGATTTGCGATTTGCTGATCTTGAGGACTGGTGGACAAGCCAGCACTGGCGTCTATTGGGCGGCCGAACGTGCAGGCGAGTCTCGCCATCTCTGGTAATAGGAGTTTCCACGCCCTAGGATTGAACAGGGTCGGAATCCGCCGCCGGAGGCGCCAATCATGAAGTCCGCAGACACAGAGAGCGCAACGAAGGCGTTGCCATCGTCGCAGCCATTCGAATGCCCGGCCTGCGAGGGAACAAACGCCGTTCCGTGGCTGAATCCCCGCACGGGGCAGTCGACGCCCTTCAGGGGCCAGGTGTTCGTTCGCTGCGAGGATTGCGGCGAGCGATATCTTGTGGACGCCGCCGCGGCGATGGTTCGCTTTCCTGAGTATGGGATGCTGACGCCGCGGAAGTGTACCGGCTGCGGCGTCGCGCTGCCGGAAGGTCGCATCGATTCTCAATGCCACGCTTGCGGCGCGCCCCTCGCCGCCGACATCAGCGCCACCAACCGGCGCTACGAACGCAAGTTCCGCGACAGGATCATCGTGGCGCCCATCTGCCTCGTGTTGGTGTTGCTGACAGCGCTTTTCATGTGGCTCTTCCCCGCGTTCGACAGCCTGCGCCCGCTCATGAGCATGTTCGGCGCGACGTTTGTGATCGCCGGTATCGAGGGGCTGTTGCGCGGCCAGGCCATCAAGGGCAACATCTTCGCATCGCGCCCGCCCAGCGGTTGGCAGGCCGTCGTCAGGAACATCGGCCTGATTCTCGCCGGCGCCACCATCATCGCCGCGGTCGCGCTGGGCTATGTCGAAGCCGGTCCCAATCCGTGGTAAGGTCTGGTTGGCGCGCGACAATTGCCATTTGGTGATTTGGTGATTTTGTGATTTGGCGATCTGCAGGACCAGTGGGCAAAGCCCACCCTGCAATCTGGCCGCTGCTCTGAAAATAGACTCGTAGGGCGGGTTTAACCCGCCACGTAATCCGCCCCGTGATGCCCACAATTCAGAGCCGCCGTGTCCCCGCGGCGACGTAAGGCGTGCGGCGCATTCTTCAAATTCGCCACGCTGAGGACAGCGAGGCTCTGAATTTCCGCTGGGACGAGATTCCCTTCTCGTCCCTGGCCCCGCAGGAATCCCTTCCCGCAAAACAAACCCGTTGCGCAATTTGTGAATTGGCGATTTGCGATTTGTGATGGTTCGCAATCCGGCGCCGCGAGTCATCGCGCGGGGACCGAACCGCGACCGCAAGGGAGGGGGCCGGCGCAGCCCGACATGACGGTCGTAGCGCGATCCACAGCGAGGCGCCGGGAGACAATCGCCATTTGGTAATTTCGTGATTTGCGATTAGGTGATCTGCAGGACTAGTGGGCAAAGCCCACACTGCAATCTGGCCGCCGCCCTGAAAACAGACTTCGTAGGGCGGGTTTGACCCGCCACTTGATCCGCCCCGTGATGCTCACAATTCAGAGCCGCCGCGTCCCCGCGGCGACGTATGGCCTGCGGCGCCCTGGGGTAAGTGGACATGGCCGCAATGTCTCCTTGGTTGACGGTTCTCTGACGGCGAATGCCAGATGAATGTCGCTCCAACGGTTGAAGCGAGCCGTTTGGGTTTGGAGAAGTGTTTCGCCGGCGCCAGCCGGCGGCTTGGGGATCAGTTGCTGGTGGCGTGCGGATGTCAAGCGTTGGGGTCAGGATTTCCCGACAATCGACGGTCGAAGGTCGTCAAGAAATTCCTCGCATTCCTTCTTTCGTGATTCGACGTCAGGGCACTCCAGAATTGCACGCCGCACCAAATCGAAAATGTCACTCACAAGCTGTTCCTCAGGCAATGTGGGCTCAATCCCTGAAATAACCTGGAAGTAACCGTCGTTGTTCTTTACGACTCGAAAGTAGCCGGATTGCTTGTCGTCGGAGACGAGGACCAGGATTGCCTCGAACCGGGGAGTGTCAAGCGAGAAACCAGCGAATTCGCGCTCGAGACGCTCAAAGCGGCCCTTAATTCGTAAGAGGGACTTTTCCAGCAATCGGTCCTTGGGAGCAAATGTGATTTCCAGATCCATCGTGGTGTTCTTCCTGATTGCGTAATGGCCGCGCTGCGGTTCGTGGGTTAAGCAACATTCGACCTCATCCGGCAATCATGTGGAACTGGCGTCCACACGTCCAGCCGACGCATCCGTGAGGCAATCGGGGCATCGTTGAAGGGGCGACTGACTATTGGACGAGTTGCAGGCTGGTACGAGAATCCCTTCTCGTACCCACTCCCCGGCGGGAATCCACTCCCGCAACGCCGAGTCTCCCGGCAACGCCGAGCCACGCCGCAATCCTCAGCGGTTGTCCCGCCGCCGGTCTGCATCCGCGAATGTCAAGGGGGCGGCCGCCCCCTTAACGATCCCCCGCTGATGGCGAGAGCGGGCGGTTTTTTGCGTCATGCGTCGATGCGGCCTTGGCGGCGACATGGCTCGAACGACCGCGCAGCGTTCGTTGCGATGGCGGACAAGCTGGCCGGTCGCGCGCTAGACGGGCCACGGGCGCCAGCCGCCCACGATCCGTGTTCGCAGTTCGGATCGTGCGCCCCTATGTGCCCTCACGCTGGCCCTGGCTTCTGAACTGCAGAAGGTCGAAAATTGGCTCGACATACACGTCAAAAGGCGCGCCCAGTTCAACCAGCGTATACCGCGTCAACGCTACCGTCACAACCCTGTCCGAGGCGGCGCGCACGACGAATGCGAAGCGGACGCCGTTCAGTTTGTCCACGCCGACGCACCGCATCTCATACTGGCCAGTACCTTCGTTGCTGCGTGGCGTCGAGTGCTCGGCCTGTCCTGACGAAAGCTGGCTGACCGCGCGAAGCCGCGCATTGGTAAGGTCGTGAACGACAAGCCGTCGCTTTGTCGCGTCCAGGGGCTCGCCGGGCAGGATCACGGTAACGATCAACTGCTCGGGCAGCGTCTGGTTTCGAAATTCGTACTCGAGGTCTTTCGTTGGCGGCACAGCCGTCCACTCGAACGGCGCGTGCAGGAGAAAATGCTCGCGTTCGATGCGAGTGGTTCCGTGGGGTGAGGGCGGAGCGATCGGTGCTGAGGCGCGCACCAAAGATTCGTCCGGCGGCGATGGCTGTCTCTTCTTCAGGAAGTCAAAGAGGCCCATGAATCACTCCCGATTGGCGTCATGAAACCTGACCGAGCAGGAAAGGGGGCATCAAACTCTCAGGTGCGCCCCCGAGTCTGCTGCAAGAATAGCAGAGTGGCTGTTTGTCCGCCATTAGCAGGCAGGTCCACTCGGCCGGTGAAGGCGCCTCATTTGAAATATGGGTCCGATCGATTTGACCACTCGTCGTGGAGAAAGTCATCGTTGATTTCATCCACATTGTCAGGCAGGTCTTCGGACGCGACTAATGACACTCCCTTCCAGCTGAGATCCTTGCCCTCAATGCCGTCGAAAATACAAAGGACACGAAAGAAGAACCCCTCTAGCCCGGATATTTCATCAGGATAGCGGGAAAGGCGCATAGAGAAGGCCTCTTT
>DAOPJV010000101.1:0-12964 GCA_035399845.1 Phycisphaerae bacterium
GCGCCGGGAATCAACGCTTCTCCACACTCGGGGCAGCGGCCGGACTCGATCGTTCGCAGGTCGTAGCCGCAGGCACAGTGGCGCGCCCCGTGCTCCACGTACAGGTCGCGTCGAAGCCCGTATCGAATCTCCTCACGTTGACGAACCAGGCTCATCGTGACGGCCAGCGGAAGGTAAAATGGGCTCAGCAACACCCAGAGGGGAATCGGCGCCAGGAAGGTGGCGAAGACAATGACGGACAGAACGATCGGACCAAAGGTCATCGGAACCCATAACCGGCCGGAGTCCTCCAGATGCCAGAGCCAGCTTCGCATGGCGGCCTGATTGGAGGGAAAGGCGCGAAGCTCAGGGAACCAGATCGCAAACAGACGGATCCACAGCGCGCCGATGGGTTCGTATCGAGCCAGCAGCAGCGCCTTCTGCGCCTTGATGAGCACGAATGAACCGAAGACAAAGATGAATGCGAAGGCCATCGTCACGCGTGTTCATTGTAATTCAATTCGTATTCCAGGGTGGGCCGAAACGGCGAGGCGTTGACGAGCCGATCATGGCCGCACTCCGGGCAGACACCGGAAGTGTTCAGGATCAGATCGTAGCCACAGCCCAGGCATTGCCCCGAGCGCCAACGACGCTCGATTCGCGCGTCGCGCCAACGGCGAAACAGTACATACACAACGGGATAGATGAGCAGCGCGCGGAGTAGCGCCGGAAGGTCAATGTAAGCCCAACTGACAGCGACGATCGTAGGCCCATCCGCCGGCGAGTAATCCATCACATGACTCGTACAGATCTCGCCGACGAGGAAGCCGACGGAACCTCCACCGACCGACGTTCTCGGCGACGGCGCCACCCACGGCTCGACGCGAAGGATGTTGTTGATGAGTCGCACACGATCGCTCAGCGCGACATTGGGGACGACAGGCGTCCAGGTGGTCATCGGTATGTAGGCAATCAGGAAAGCGGCAATCAGCGCCTGATGGATGCGCTGGCCCGTCGTCATGGTCTTTTGGATTTCAAATTGTGATTCGGCCCGCATGACGCCAATTCTATGGCGCGACCCTTGGGCGGGACCAGTCAAGACGCATCGACTGAGCGGACGGCGGTTCGCAGTCAACGCCGTCGAGAAGAATCACGATCGGCCTGCACATCAGTCTCAACAGACACGTGTCATCGATGGGGATCGTCGGCGCGGACGAGGCGCATCTTTTCCGGCCTGGGCGCCGGCTTCTTTTGGTCCTCCCGCTCATTCACGCCCTGCGGCGCAGTCTGCGGATTCGACTTCTGTGGTGTTACGCCGGCGGGACCATACGGACCGGGCGTAACATCCCGCATTCGTCCCGGCGCGCTTCGGCGCTGAATCGGCTCGTCTTGCGGCGCGACCTCGATCGGCGCCGTCGATCGATTCGGCGCCGGCGGCGCCGCCGCGGGACCGATGAGCTCGGCCGTCTTCCAGAGCTTCTCGACAAATGTGTCCTTCGGCGCCAGCGCATGAGCGCGCTGAAGGCTGGTATAGGCGTACGACGGACCAACGGTGTAGGACTTCACGTAGCCGAGGAGCGTCAGTCCGGCCACATCGTTCGGATTCTGCGAGACAAAGGTCTCGAGCTTTGACAGGTGCTGGTCGAATTCCTCGACGACGCCATAGTCACTGCGAATGTCGTAGGCGGCGCCGGCGAGTTGCGGCGCCAGCTCGAATCCTCGTGCGATCAGTTTCACGGCCTCGGGATAGCGACCGACGGCGAACAGCGCGTGGCCGGCGTGGACGCGCGAGGCGGCGTCGCCCTGATCCAGCGTCGAGGCGTTGAGCCATGTGACGGCGGCGCGATCGTAGGCGCCGGCCTGGAACAGGCGCATCCCCTGATCGACGCCCTCGCGATTCGCATCCTCCAGTTGATCCGAGCGGCGCTGCGCGATCGACCAGTTGTACCAGCGATCCTTGCGGTAGTAGCCGGGGCCGTTGGGACCGTCGTCGTAGTAACGCTTGTTTTGGTAGATATCCGCGTAGGAGTCGGGATCCCAGAGAACGGCCGGGCCGCCGTAGGTGTTGTACGGGACGGGATAGAGATCGGGATTGCCGTAGTAGTTGTCGGGGTAATAAGCGGCGTCATCGTAGGCGGCGCCATAGACGCGTCGATTGCCGTAGCGCTGGTCATACTGCCATCGCTGCGCCTGGCCGAGGCGGCGTTTCCAGTCGGACTGCGGATAGACCGGCGTGTAGCCACGCCGGTTGGCGCGAGCGCTTCGGTTCGTCGCGGCCCGTTCCCGCGCCTCTCGGGCCGTATTGTGCGGTCTGCGACCCGTGGTCCGCCGCTGCGTCTGGGACCAGGCGTCATGCGTGAGAAGGAGCGGCAGGACGAGGATGATGAGGCGCACGTATCGCATCGAGTTCTCCCGGTTCGAGTGACGCGAACGGGCGACGGCGGAGCGCCGCCCTCTCTCCATCATATGTGACACGGGGCGCCGCGCTGCGTTGGAGGGGAAAAAATGCCGTCAATCACGACATGAATGCTCGGAAAGACGAGAAAATCGGCGCCTGAGCGATCCGGTTTCCGTAACTCCTTTTCCCGGCCGTACGTGCGTGCATTTTCAATCACACTCTTTTGGCGCCATTTGGCTAAATTAGTGAGCACTAACATAGCAATCCGTTCATTTCGAGTGGACGACGATCCGGCGCGGATCGTTTTTATTGCTGGAATTTTCTGGACTTACGTTCAATCGCGCGGTTTGATACCCGCCGGATGGCCGACGGCCTGAACGGAAGTTTCAATTTAAAGCTAGTGGCTCCTAATTTAACGAGGCGATCTATGGTCACTCGGACGCTGACTGACAGCTCATCGGAAACGAAGTCGGATTCCGTCTCTCTCCCCCTCCTGTCGGATTCGATCGAAGCGACAATTGCCGCCGAACGCGAACGAATGATGTCGGAGGCCGGACTGAGCGTCGGTCCCGTGCAGCATTTCAAGCGTCCTCAGGAGCGTAATTTCACCCGTCGGGAGCGCGGCGAGACGACGATCTGGATCGGCGGTCTCACGATGCGCCACGACACGCTGATCAAGGCGGGCCTGGAAGGCCTCGGCTACAAAGTCGGCATCATCCCCATGCCCGTGAAGGCGGACTTCCAGGCGGGCAAGGAGTATGGCAACAACGGCCAGTGCAATCCGACCTATTTCACGGTCGGCGCTCTCGTCAACCACCTCAAGCGCCTGCGCGACGATGACGGCGTTTCGCTGGAGGAGATTCTCGACAGGCACCTGTTCGTCACGGCGGGCGCCTGCGGTCCCTGCCGATTCGGCATGTACGAGGCGGAATATCGGCTCGCGCTGCGGAACAGCGGATTCGACGGCTTCCGCGTCATGCTCTTCCAGCAGCAGGGCGGACTGGATCAGGCCGCCGTCGAGGCGGGCCTGGAGTTCAATCTCAATTTCTTCCTGTCCCTGCTGAACGGCATCTTCATGGGCGACATTCTGAACGAAGTCGCCTACCAGATCCGACCCTACGAGCTGACGCCGGGCGCGACGAACGAAGTCTTCGCCAGGTGCATGGACATCTGCAAGGACGCCCTGAAATCCAAGAGCTACGACGAGGTCAACAAGGGCGTCCTGTCGAGCATTGTTGCGAAGTTCACGGCCGTGAAGGATGGTGACGACGTCGCCAAGATCCTCGACCAGCTGCGCGGCACGTATTACGCCGACGCGTTCGACAAGTGCCGCCGGATGATCGAAGAGGAAATCGAGGTCGACTACACGAAGGCCCGGCCGATCGTGAAAGTCACCGGCGAATTCTGGGCCCAGACGACGGAAGGCGACGGCAACTTCAACATGTTCCCCTTCCTTGAGGCGCAGGGCGCCGAAGTGCTCGTCGAGCCCGTCGCAACCTGGCTCTGCTACATGCTGCACCAGGCGGGCCTGAAGGCGGGCGATCGCCGCGGTATCCAGAAGGAAACGGACGCGGAGATTCCGATCTGGAATCTCAAGGAGAAAATCAAAGGCGAAGTCAACTATCGCAAGAAGCGCATGAACCTGGCGCTCGCCGAAAAGGTCATCGGCCGCGAATACGATCGGCTGCGCGAGGCGATTGGCGGGACGGCGCACGAACTGGCGCCGCAGCTGGAGCTGACGCGCATGGGCCATCCCTACTACAACAGTCGATCGGGTGGCGGCGAAGGTCATCTCGAAGTGGCGAAGAACATCTACTACTGCAACAAGGACTACGCCCACATGGTCCTGAGCCTCAAGCCCTTCGGCTGCATGCCCAGCACGCAGTCGGACGGCGCCCAGGCGGCCGTCGTCTCGCATTTCCGGGACATGATCTACATCCCGATCGAGACGAGCGGCGAAGGCGACATCAACGCCCACAGCCGTGTGCAGATGGCGCTGGGCGAGGCCAAGATGAAGTGCAAGGATGAGTTCAAGGCGGCGGTCGAAAAAACCGGCTACACGATCGAGCGGATTCGCGAGTTCGTGGCCGACAATCGCGACCTGCGCCGGCCGCTCCAGCAGATCCCGCACACGAAGGGATTCATCAGCAAGGCGGCCAATTTCGTGATTTTCGTGGGCGAAAAGATGAAAGCCGCGGGAATCACCCCGTCGGCGACTTTGGAACCCGTCGGCGCGTCGGTATAACGAGCATTTGGGGTACCGATGGCGGTATCCAATCGATCTGATCCCGGCAGAAGTGGGGAGAGTTCCAGATGCTCAAGAAGTCCATCGTCCATTGGTTTGCATCCGCCTGTGTCGCGCTGTGCCTGACGGCCATTGCGTGTGATACGTCGGAGTCGTCGTCCAACACCAACACGAGCCCGGCGCCCAACAAGGCGCCGACCGGCGCGAGCCCAACGGCGGCCGCCCACAGGGATCCGAGCGAACTGCCGAGCACGGCGCCGATGAAGGATGTGCTCGCCGGGCGATGGGTCGATGACGCCGCCGACACGTTCTCGTGGCACTTCGCGGCGGACAATTTCATCGTGACGTCCACGAACGACAAGGACCTGACACGGTTCCCGACGGAAATGCAGGGAAAAGTCGCGTCCTTCTACGGCGACTGGAAAGTGACGGACACGGAAATCGTGTTGTCGAACATCTCGGGACCGGGACAGAAACTCATCACGGAATTGCGCGTTCCGTACAGGCGGATCAGCAATCAGAAGGTTGAAATCGACGGAAAGACCTTCTCACGCAGCGAGATCAAGCCGGTCGAAACACCGGCGGCCGGCGCGTGAGGCGGCGCAACATAAAGACTGGCGAGGCGGCGTAATGAAGGATCTTGATCGACTCATGCTGGAAGCGGACGGCGGTGGCTGCTCCTCAGGCGGTTCATGCGGATGCGCTTCGGATTCCGGCGCCGACAACGGGCTCATTCAGCTGAACGTCGGCGGCGTCAGGGCGGAACGCAGTCGCCCCCGAATCGAAGACCTGCCCTTCCGCGCAACGGACGGGCACCCGCAGGGGCTGCTCATCGGTCTCGACGTCGGCAGCACGACAGTCAAGTTCGTCGTCGTCGATCCGATCACGGACGAGATCCTTCACCAGGACTACCAGCGCCACGACACGAAGCAGCCCGAGAAGTGCATCGAGATGCTTCGCACGATCGAGGCGAAGTTCCCCGACGTCCCGAGGAACGCGTTTCGCGTCTTCATGACGGGCTCGGGCGGCGCCTCCATCGGCACGCGCATCGGCGCCAAGTTCGTGCAGGAAGTCAACGCCGTCAGCCTGGCCGTCGAGAAGTCCTATCCGGATGTCCAGAGCGTCGTCGAACTGGGCGGCCAGGACGCCAAGATCATCATCTTCAAAGAGGATGAGGAGACGGGAAAGAAGAAGAAGATCCCGTCGATGAACGACAAGTGCGCCGGCGGCACGGGCGCCGTGATCGACAAGATCAACGCCAAGCTGAAGATCCCCGCCGACAAGCTCTGCGAGATGGGCTACAACGACATCAAGCTCCATCCGGTGGCCGGCAAGTGCGGTGTTTTCGCCGAGACGGACATCAACGGTCTGCAGAAACAGGGCGTCCCCCGCGACGAACTGATGGCCTCGCTCTTCGAGTCGATCATCCAGCAGAATCTCTCTGTGCTCACGCGCGGCCACACGCTCAAGCCGCAGGTCATGCTGCTTGGCGGCCCCAATACCTACATCAAGGGCATGGTCGACTGCTGGCGGCACAACATTCCCGTCATCTGGGAAGAGCGCAAGATCCCGGTCCCCGATCGACCGATCGACGAGCTGATCATCGTTCCGGACAACGCGCAGTATTTCGCGGCCCTCGGCGCCGTGGAATTTGCGAAGATCGAGCTGGAAGACGATCCCGACCAGGGCGTCTATCGCGGTCTCGCCGAACTCGAGTGGTACGTTAACGTCGGCCGCATCGAGGAGAAGAAGGCGGCCGGTGGTCGAGGCCTGTGGAAGGACGATGACGAGCTCAGCCAGTTCCGGGAAGACTACCGAAAGGAAGCGTGGTCCCCGACAGCCTTCGCGCCTGGGACAACCGTGCAGGCGTTCATCGGTCTGGACGGCGGCAGCACGAGCACCAAGGGCGTGCTCATGGACATGGATCGGAAAGTCATCGCCCGGGCCTATCAGCTCTCCAAGGGCAACCCGATCGAAGACACGATGGACATCGTCGGCCAGCTTCAGTCGCAGATCGAGGATCAGGGCTGCACGCTGGAAGTGCTGGGCGTCGGCACGACAGGCTACGCCAAGGACATTCTGAAGGACGTGATCGGCGCCGACGTGGCCCTCGTCGAGACAGTCGCGCACACACAGGCGGGCCTGCACTTCTATCCCGGCACGGACGTCATCGTGGACGTCGGCGGTCAGGACATCAAGCTGATCATCCTGAAGAACGGACAGGTCAAGGACTTCAAGCTGAACACGCAGTGCTCGGCCGGCAACGGCTACTTCCTGCAGTCCACGGCGCAGGGATTCGGCTTCGAGGTCGAACAGTTCGCCGACATCGCCTTCAGCGCCGAGGCCATGCCGCAGTTCGGCTACGGCTGCGCCGTGTTCATGCAGAGCGACATCGTGGACTTCCAGCGACAGGGCTGGGCGCCGCAGGAGATCATGGCCGGTCTGTGCGACGTGCTGCCGAAGAACATCTGGCTCTACGTCTCGCAGATTCCGAATCTTGCAAAGCTCGGCACGAAGTTCCTGCTCCAGGGCGGCACGCAGCACAACCTGGCCGCCGTCAAGTCGCAGGTCGACTTCATCAAGAGCCGATTCCGCGGGACGAGCGTCGAACCGGAAGTCATCGTGCACAAGTTCTGCGGCGAGGCGGGCGCCATCGGCTGCGCCGTCGAAGCCCATCGCATGTACACAGAAGCCGACCATCGCACGAGCTTCATCGGTCTCCAGCGCGTTCAGCAGATCCAGTTCCGGACGACGCGCAATGAGGAGACGCGCTGCTACTTCTGCAAGAACAAGTGCCTGCGAACCTTCATCGACGTCAAGACGGGCTCGCATCAGCCGGATGACAAGGCCGTCAGCCTCTCCTCCTTCATGTTCAAGCAGGGCCCCGAGTCGCCGCATCCGACGCGCGTGCGACACGGTCACGACACGCCCGAGGAGATCGCCAAACCCGCCGCGAAGAAGTCGAAGTCCAAAGTGCCCCTGATGGAAGGCGAGGATCGCCTCATCATCGCGACCTGCGAAAAGGGAACCGTCGAGGATGTCAACGATATGCGTGACATCAAGAAGGGCCTCGACGAAGTGAAGAAGGCGAACCCGAACTTCGCCGAACGCTTCGCGACGGAGGTCTTCCGGCCGACGGGCGTCGACAACATGTCGGACGCCGAGCCTAAGGTGGGCGTGACCAACTTCCTCAGGCGGAAGGAGATCGAAACCCGCGCCGCCCTGATGAAGCAGCGCGGCGAGATCCGCATCGGTCTCGTCAAGGCGCTGAACATGTACAGCATGGCGCCCTGGTTCATGGCCTATTTCGAGGCCGTGGGCATTGCGAAGAAGAACCTGATCTGGAGCGACTACACGAGCGAGGAGCTCTACAAGGAAGGCGCCAAGCGCGGCGCGATCGATCCCTGCTTCCCCAGCAAGATCGGCATTCCGCACGTGCACAACCTGCTCTATCACAAGCACAGCAAGGCGCAGCCGCTGAATTATATCTTCTTCCCGATGATCGACTGCCTGCCGACGTTCATGGACGGCACGCTGGACACGCGGGCCTGCCCGACAGTCACGGCGACACCTGAGGCCGTGAAGGCCGCCTTCACGAAGGAGCACAACGTCTTCGGCGAGTTCGGCATCGAGTACCTCGACACGTTCGTGAACTTCAGCGAGCCCGCCCTGCTGGCCCGCCAGATGTTCGACGAATTCAGGGACAGATTCGGCCTGTCGAAGGAAGAAAACGATCGCGCCTGCCGCGTCGCCTGGGACTACTTCGACAACTTCCACGCCGAGAAGCGGCGCGAAGCGCGGGAACTGCTCGATCGGCTCGAGCGGAACGATGAAATCGGCGTCGTCCTGCTGACGAGGCCCTATCACAACGACCCCGGCGTCTGCCACGAGATTCCGGATGAGTTCCAGAAGCTCGGCATCCCCGTCTTCACGATGGACTGCCTGCCGCGCGACGAGGACCTGATGGAACGGCTCTTCGGCGACGAGGTGCGACGCGGCGACTTTATCAGCGCCCTGTCGATCGAGGACGCCTGGAAGAACGCCTACAGCGAAAACACGAACCGCAAAGTCTGGGCGGCCAAGTTCGCCGCGCGGCATCCGAATCTTGTCGCCCTGGAACTGTCGAGCTTCAAGTGTGGCCATGACGCGCCGATCTACACGGTGATCGAGGAGATCATCGAAAACTCGGGCACGCCCTACTTCTGCTTCAAGGACATCGACGAGAACAAGCCGACGGGCTCGATCAAGATCCGCATCGAAACCATCGCTTACTTCCTGGCGCGCCATCGCGAAAAGCTCGTTCGCGGCAGGACGAAGGTGGCGGAGATCGAAGCGCGACTGGCCGAGATGGAACGCGAACTGCGAGCCAGGGCCGGTGGCGTCCGGACGACCAGCGTCGTCGGCGTCTGACGGATCGATCCAGCGGCATCAACGACAACACAAGCAGCCCTCGGCCCGCCGGCCGAGGGCTTTTTCATCGTTCTCTTCGAGATTCAAAGGAGACTCGAAAAGGGTGGCCCACCCCTTCAGGGGTGGCGGTCACGATGATCGAAGCTCGTAAAGGACGTGCGAGTTCATCGAACGGTACCCTCGACAGGGTGGCCCATCCCTTCAGGGATGGCGTTTACGATGATCGAATCTCGCAAAGGATGTACGAGTTCATCGAACGGTACCCTCGCTCGCCGATCGTCGCGCCCCCACCACCAGAGGCGGTGGACCACCCGGTCACGATTGACCCAGTCCGCCGCCGCTTGCGGCGCTATGGAGGATTCGCCCATGCAATCACGACCGTTCAGCGATACTACGACGTTGCGACCGAATCCCGTCGAGCCCGCCGATCGACAGATTGATCGACGCGAGTGGCTGGCGATGCTCTCCGCCGCGGGTCTCACAATCGGCCTGCGGACCGACAAGATCCACGCCGAAGACAGGCCCGACGCCGCAAAGGGCGCCGTGACGCTCGATCCCGTCTTTCCGGCGCAGGCGCGCGATCTTGTTCGGAGCGTCGTGGGCGCAAGCCACGGGAACATCGACAAGGTTCGCGAGCTCGTCACGAAACGCCCCGCCCTGGCGCGAGCCGCGTGGGATTGGGGCTTCGGTGACTGGGAGACGGCCCTCGGCGCCGCCTCGCACATGGGGCGCGGCGATATCGCCACGCTTCTCATCGAGCACGGCGCCCGGCCGAATCTGTTCACATTCGCGATGTTCGGCCATCTCGACACCGTGCGGGGCGCGATGGAAGCGCTCCCCGGCGCTCAGCGGACGCTGGGGCCCCACGGTATCGCCCTCATCGATCACGCCCGCGCCGCCGTGAGGCAGACGTCCAACAGCGAAGCGCATCGCGATCGGGCGCGAGAGGTCGAGAAGTACCTCCTTACGATTGAAGGCGCGTCGGATGAAACCAAGGGCCCTGAGCTCGCCGACAACGCGCGCGATCTCTATCCGGGCAGATACCGGTTCGGGAAGGGCGCCGAGCAGGTCATCGACGTCGCATTCGATTGACGTGGCACTCTGACGATCCGGGTTCTTCCTGATGGAACACCCCGCAAGCTGCTCCCGCAGGATCGACACGCCTTCTTTCCGTCGGGCGTGCCGGGCGTTCAGATTCGATTCAACGTGGAGAAGGACCGGGCGAGCGTTCTGACGATCCACGACCCGGATCCCGTGCTCACGGCGATTCGCGAATAGTCACGCCGCAAAGGGTGGCCCATCCCTTCAGGGGTGGCGGTCACGATGATCGAAACTCGTAATGGACGTGCGAAGTCATCAAGTAGTCTTAGAGGGTGGCCCACCCCTTCAGGGGTGGCGGTCACGATGACCGAGCTTCGGAACAGACGTGCAAATTCATCGGGCGTTTCCCTCGCGCGCCGATCGTCGCGCCCCCACCACCGGAGGTGATGGGCCACCCGGCGCGCCATCGCCCTGAAAGGGTGGCCCACCCCTTCAGGGGTGGCGGTCACGATGATCGAGTTCGAAACAGACGCACGAATTCATCGAACGCCCCCCTCGCTCGCCGATCATCGCGCCCCCACCACCAGAGGTGGTGGTGGGCCACCCGGCTAACACCTTCAGCATTGCCGCCCCATTACGGCGCATGAAAAAACCCCGACGATCTCGTCGGGGTCTTCGGATCAAAGGAGGATGTCGTTTCTTTTTGATCAGCGTCGGCGGCGGATCAGGGCGAGACCACCGAGCGTGAAGAGGGCCATCGTGGCGGGCTCGGGAATGACTCGCACATCCATCGCGACGGTCTCGATGCCCCAGCCGTCGCGGCGGACCTGGATGCCGAAGTTGTACTCACCCAGGGCGTCGGGATCGAACGAACCGGCGGGCGGCTTGACGAAACCGGGGATGCCCGCCGCCAGGTAGGCGAAATTCAGGTTCTGCGAATCCTCGAGGATCGTCGCGCCCGGCGTCGGTGACGCGAGAATCGACGCAGTCAGGTCGATCGAGCCGAGATCGCCGATAAACGTATCGTCACCCGTATCGAAGTCATAATAGAGATCGATCTGATAGTCGGCGAGAACGGGCGTGGCGCCGTTGATACCTTCCACCTTCAGATAGAAGTTGAAGTTCCAGAGGGCGCCTTCGATGAGGCTCTCGTTGTTCCCGCCGAAGTTGGCGCCGGCCAGCGCGAAATACGTTCCGGCGCCGTCATTGGTCACGGCCGGATTGCTGTATCGCTGCGTCGCGCTCATGGCGATCGTGATGAGCACATCGCCATCGTCCCATTGCGACGAGATGGCGACTTCTTCATTCGGAATGCCCTGACCACCGAACGTGGCGTTCGGGAGCGGACCGAACTCGTCAAAGATCGGCCGGGCCGAGGCGGATTGCGTAACGGCAAGACAAAGCGCAGCGCAAGCGAGCGTGGACGCCAGAATCGTTCGTTTCATCGGAGCACCTGTTCCATTTCGTTGTACGGCGCTGATGGAGCGTGACGCTCGCGGGCGTCACAACTGCGCCGATCCTGTACAACGCCCCCCCAGTTTTGGGCGTGTCTGGAGACCAGCATAAGGCAAACGCCGACAGTGACACAAGCGCCCTGCGACACGTGATTTCGACAGATGTCGATAACATGGCGCGCAAAACGGGGCGCCCTCGATTCATCGCAGGGCGCCCCGTTCCGGCATGCCGCATTTGATCCACAATCGCATGGTTTATTTGCGGACGCTCGCCGAATCACGTGAGCGGATCTTCAGATTCGGCAATGAAATCAGGCGTTTTGGCGCGATTGTGCGCGCAACGGGATTTTTGTCGCAACGTCCGAATTCCGCGCCGCCGGCGACTTACGCCTCCGCATTTTCGATCACATTCACGCGGAAACTGTCGAAGGCGCTGCCCATCTGCTGAGCGAAGGAATCCGGAAAGACGTGCCTGTCGCCGGCCGCCAGGGCGCGGACGATGCCCTCGGCTACGACCGACGGTGGTTCGGCGATCTCATCGAAGCCGGCGTCGTGGCCCATGTCCGTCGCGATGGGCCCCGGATGCACACTGAGCGTCTGCGTGCCCTGTTCGGCGAACGAGGCGGCCAGCGCCTGCGTCAGGGAATAGGCCGCCGCCTTCGACGCGCAGTACGTCGCAAACGGCGGAAAGCTGCGAAGCGACGCGACGGAGTTCAACTGCACGAACGCCCCGCCGCCGTTTTTCTTCAGAATCGGCGCGAAGGCCTGGGCGATACGAAGGAGACCAAAGACGTTGACATCGAATTCGCTCTTCAGGGCGTCCGTTGCGCCGGCGTCGAGGGCGGACGCCGTCTTCAGAATGCCGGCGTTGTTGATGACGAGCTCGACATCCCCCGCCACTTCCGCGGCGGCGTGAATCGTCTCGGGCTGCGAGAGGTCGACGGGAATGGCGACGACGCGCTTCGGGTTTCCGTCGGCGAGTTTCGTCGCGCTCGCGGGATCCCGGACGGCGGCGTACACCTTCGCGGCGCCCTTCGCCAGGAGCGTCTCGACGATCACTTTGCCAATTCCGCGATTGGCGCCCGTTACGAGCGCCACTTTGCCTTCCACATTGAACGCCATGTGCGAGGGTCCTTTCGAACGGCGTTGTCGATCCGACGCCGGTCCGTACCCTACGGACGACGGTGGATCGGGATTTCGGGGATCTTAGGCGTCGAATGCGATGTTCGCTCGTCGAGTAGGCGCCGCCTGGCTTCGGGAGCGACGCATTGCATGCCGAGCCGGGCCAGTCATGGCCGGGGCATGACGCCGGCATGCCCGCGTATGTTCAGATCGAACCCGGCGCCGGGCCGGGCCGGCCGGGCTCTCCGAACGATCACTCACGCGCCAACCGCCGCATGACTGCGGCGGCTCGGAAGTTGCGCGACTTCCACATGC
>DAOPJV010000102.1:0-12763 GCA_035399845.1 Phycisphaerae bacterium
GAGAACGGTTCGAGCAACCTCGACACCGTCGTCACAGTGCTGATCATCCCGATCGCCGTGCAGTGGTGGAGCGTGTGGTATCCGGGGTCGGAGCCCGGCGGCGGCGGCTACGTCGCACAGCGAATGCTCTCGGCGAGGAATGAGACGCACGCCATTGGCGCGACGCTGCTCTTCAATGTTGCGCACTATGCGCTGCGACCCTGGCCGTGGATTCTTGTGGCGTTGTGCTCGCTCGTGGTGTACCCGCTGGACGCCCCCGCGGATCGACTGTCTGCGCGCGAGGCGCTGGCGTCGCCGGAGATCCACGCTTCGTTTGTACAGTTTCAGAAGGATCCGACGTCCCTGGATGACGCGACACGTTCGCATATCGAGGAGCTCGTGATTCAGGAGAGAGGACTCACGGCGATTCGATCGGCCTTCCCGAACGCCGAATACGGGAAGATTGGTCACGATCTCGCGTATCCGGCGATGATGACGCTGCTTCCGACGGGATGGCTGGGGCTGGTGATCGCGTCGCTCATTGCGGCGTACATGTCGACGATTTCGACACACCTGAACTGGGGGTCGAGCTATGTCGTGAATGACTTCTGGCGTCGTTTCGTCAGGCGCGGCGCCAGCGAAAGGGAGTTGGTCTGGATCGGACGCCTGTCGACGGTTCTGCTGATGATCGGCGCCGGGTTCCTCGCGCTGGGACTTGGCGACGCGGCCCAGGCCTTCGGGATCCTCGTGCAGATCGGCGCCGGGACGGGGTTGTTGTTTATCCTGCGATGGTTCTGGTGGCGGATTAATCCGTTCAGTGAAATCGCCGCGATGGTGATCTCGCTGATCGTCGCCGTCTATATGCAGTTCTGGGCGCCGACGTCGCTGGCCGCGTGGCAGAAGCTTGTTGTGAGTGTCGGCGTGACGACGGCGGGCTGGATGCTGGTAACAATGCTCACGCCCGCCGACGCGCAGGAGACGCTGCGCCGGTTCTATCGTCTCATTCGTCCGGGCGGACCGGGATGGGGCAGAGTTGTGCGGGATGCTGAGCGAAGCGGCGAGTCCCTGAATGACGCGGCGGCGAATGCGGGCAGTCTTCCTCTGGGGATTCTCTGCATGGTCGTCGGTTGCGTCGCCGTGTACGCGGCGTTGTTTGCCACGGGACACTGGATTTACGGCCATCTGGAACTCGCAATCGTGCTGTCGATCATTGCGATCGGCGCCGGGGCGGTCCTGGCCAAACTCTGGCCGCGCGTGGCCGGCGACAGTCCCGCCGGTCCCTGACCCAATCCACCTATGCCGGAAGGGGGCCGCCACGCCCCGGATGTTGCGTGTCCCGTTGTCGTAACGTTTGACGCGCGACGGGGGCCTGAACGACGCCGCCGGATCAGGTGATCTGTTATACTGAATCTGTTGCGATGCGGTCCGTGTATCCCAGGGGAGTCCTTCGGGCGATGCAATCTGACGAGTCCCGATCCGCTGACAGTGAATCCACACCGCCGACGGAAGACGGCGCCGTCACGCAGTTGATGCATGCGGCCGCGTCCGGCGACGCTGTCGCGGCCGAGCGTCTGTTCCCGATGGTGTATGATCAGCTGCTCGCGCTCGCACGGAGTCACATGCGTCATGAGAACGCGGGCCACACACTTCAGGCGACGGCGCTCGTACACGAGGCCTATCTGCGGCTGGTTGGCAGTGACGCGCTGAGCTGGGCGACGCGCGCAGAGTTCTTTCGGGCGTCCGCCAATGCGATGCGCCGAATTCTGATTGACTACGCCCGACGGCGCGGTCGCGTAAAGCGGGGCGGCGAGCGTGGGCGAGAGCCACTGGACGCGATCGACCTTGCGATTTCCAGCGATCCCGCCGAGATCATGGCGCTGGACGCCGCCGTGACCCGCCTTGCGGAGACGGATCGACGGGCGGCCGATGTCGTGCAGCTTCGTTTTTACGCGGGCCTGAGTGTGGCGGACACGGCGGCCGCGCTGGGCATGTCGGAACGGACGGTCAAGCGGGAGTGGGCCTTCGCGAGGGCCTGGCTCTATCAGGCGCTGGAAGCCTAACTCGGGGCGGCGCTGGACCGACGGGTAGTTCAGAGAATCGTCGAACACGTGGAACGCACCATGCCGGATTGGCGCCGGATCAAGTCTGTATTTGAAGAGGTCATCGATCTGCCGGACGAGGACAGGGCGTCGGCGCTCGCGGCGCTTTGCGCGGGAGACGACGAACTTCGCGCGGGTGTCGAGCGGCTGCTTGCATCCCATGACGCCGCCGGCGACTTTCTTCTCGCGCCGACACTGAATGGCTCCGCGGAGGTCGCCGCGATCATCGGCGCCGAGGGGCGCCGGCGGCTCCCGGACCGGATCGGCGCCTACACGCCGATTGAAATCGTCGGCGAGGGAGGATTCGGTGTTGTCTACAAGGCGCAGCAGGAAACGCCCGTTCGACGGACCGTCGCCCTGAAGGTGATCAGGCAGGGCATGGACACGCGCGACGTCATCAGCCGTTTTGAGAGTGAGCGACAGGCTCTGGCGATGATGAGTCATCCGAATATCGCCGCGGTGCTGGACGCCGGCGCGACGTCGGAGGGCCGGCCGTATTTCGTGATGGAGTTCGTGCCGGGCGATCCGATGACGACCTATTGTGATCGGTGGGGGCTGTCCCTGAAGCGCCGGCTTGAGCTGTTTGTGCAGGTCTGTAACGCCGTGCAGCATGCCCATCAGAAGGGGATCATTCATCGGGACATCAAGCCGTCGAACGTGCTCGTCCTTGGCGCCGGCAATGGCGAGTCCCTCGCAAAAGTCATTGATTTCGGTGTCGCCAAGGCGACGCGGCAGCGTCTGACGGAAGACTCCATCGCGACGCTCGATGGGATTCTCGTCGGAACGCCGGAGTATATGAGCCCCGAGCAGGCCGAGCCGGGCGAACGCGACATCGATACGCGAACCGATGTCTACTCGCTGGGTGTGCTGCTCTACGAGTTGTTGACGGGAACGCTGCCGCTCGGGCGCCGAACCCTGCGTCGAAAGCCGATCGGCGAGATTCAGCGCATCGTGCGGGAAGTGGACCCGCCGCGACCCAGTCAGCGTTTGACAGCGATTGCCCGTCAGGCGGCGCCGAATCCGAATGGCGCCACTGACACGGATGAAGAAGCGACGATCGAGGAAATCTCCAGGCGGCGCGGCGCCGACCCACGGAACCTGATCCGGCGTGTGCGCGGCGAACTCGACTGGATCGTCATGAAGTGTATGGAGAAGGATCGCGGACGGCGGTATGACTCGGCCGCCGCGATCGCCGCCGAAATCGAGCGGTATCTTCGAAATGAACCCGTCCTGGCGGGACCGCCCAGCCCGATGTATCGGCTGGCCAAGTTCACGTCCAGGCATCGCATCATGATGACGGCGATCGTCGTCGTTGTCGTCGGCATGATCGTCGGAATGTCGATCGCCGTGGCGGGTCTGCGTGAGGCGAATCGCGCCAGGGATGTCGCCGAGCGGCAGAAACGCAACGCCGAGGAGAGTGAGAAGGAAGCGCGGCTCGCCATGCGGAAGGCGGAGGCCGTCAATAAGTTCCTGCAGAAGATGCTCGGCGAGGCGGATCCTCGTCGCAGCGCCCGCCGGGACATGAAGGTTCGCGAGGCCCTCGACGACGCCGTTGCCCGGCTCGACGCCGGTGAAATGAGCAATGAGCCGGAGATTGACGCCGAGATCCGCATCACGATCGGTCGCAGCTACGCGGGGCTCGCCGAGTTCGACGCCGCCCAGGCGCAGTTGACGAAGGCGGCGACGGCGTTCCGGGAGCTTCATGGCCCCGAATCGGAAGGTCTCGCCCGCGCGCTCCATGAGCGCGGCGCGGCGCTGAAACTGGAGGGCCGGCCGGCCGAGGCCGAATCCGATCTGCGCGCGGCGCTCGCCATTCAGGAAGGGCGCGGGACCGACGGCGCCGCCGAAGCGGTCTCGTGCGCCAACGATCTGGCGCTGGCCCTGATCGATCAGCGTCGATTCGATGAAGCCGCGCCGTTGCTCGATCGCGTCTATCAGGACGCCACGGCGCCGGATTCCTCCGAGGCGGATCTGCTTCCCGAGGCCGTCAACAACCTCGGATCGCTCTACATGGCGCAGGGCGCCTTCGCGAAGGCCGCTCCCTATTTCCGGGAGGCGATCGAGGTCAACACGAAGCGGCACGGCGCGTCTCATCCGGATATCGCCACGAACTACGACAATCTGGCCCAGGCGCTTCACGGCATGAATGATCTCGACGCGTCGCTGGAGGCCTACGAGAAGGCGATCGCCATGCGGCGCGCCTTGCTCGGCGATGATCATCCCGATCTGGCCACGTCCCTGCACAATATTGCCGTGCTGCGCTATGTCCGACAGGAACTCCCCGAATGTGAGGCCGCCCTCCGCGAATCGCTTGCCATTTTCAAGCGAATCTATGGTCTCGCCCACAACGACACGCTGACGGTCAATGACAGCCTTGTCAGTGTTCTTGGCGGATCCGGGCGACTGGACCAGGCGGAGCCGCTCCTGTTGGAGTCCTTTGAGGCCGTTCGGGCTGTTCCCGGAATTCCGCAAACGCGGAAACGCGCCCTCGCGGTCCGACTCAGCCAGCTCTATTCCGCCATGGGGAAGCCGGAAAAGGCTGCGGAATGGACAACAACTGCGGAAAGCCTCGCGTCCGCGCCCGCTCCGGCGGCGAAAGCGCCGTCAACGCAACCGACGGCGGCCGACGCCGGCGCCGAAAATCCCTGAGACGGTTCTGGCCCCGATCTCCACGAACTGGCGCATACCTCCCTGAACAACTGCTGGTGAGACCGCCGTGCGATATCCGCCCCCTCCGGGTCGATGGCGTCTTACCCGTATGGGGAGATCAGCTGATGGACATCTCATGCGTGCGATATGCCCTGGCGATGGCCTTCCTGGCGGCCATCCTGGCGCCGCGAGGTCGGGCGACGGCCGACATGATTGCCTTCGACAACGAGTGCGGCGACGCCAACTGGCACACATGCTGTGACTGCATGATCAACATGAAATGCAACAACTGGAGCACGCCGGCGTCGCCGTCGCCGGTCTGTCCGGGCCTTCCCGGCGGGGCCGACGATGTCACGATTGTCGGCGATTGCGTGATCGACGCCGGAAAGACGGGCGTGGCCCTGACGCTCGCGCAGTCGGAAGGGGACTTTACCGTCAACGGCGCCCTGATGATCGCGGACGAAGGCGTCTTCGATGGTCCCGTCGTCTGGAACAGTGGTGAAATCGGTCGGTCCGGCGGCGCGTCGGGGCAACAGGTGACGCTTAACGCCGGGCTCACGATACAGGGTGACGACCCCAAGACACTCAGCGGCTTTGGCGGATTTCGACTGATCAATACGGCGACGTGTTCATGGAGCGGCGCCGGCGAGTGGACGATCGGCATGATCCCCGGCGCCTGTTGCCCTTCGATTTTCGAAAACGCCGCGACCGGTGTTTTCAATGTGCAGACAGACGCGGCGATCCTGCAGACATCGTTCGGCGTCGGCGAGTTCGAAAACAAAGGCGCGCTGAACAAACTCTCGTCGGGCCTGAGCGAATGGGCCGTCAATCTTCGCAACACGGGCACGGTTCATGTGCAGGCGGGTGAGCTTCGCCTGACGCGGGCCGGCGCCATCGATGGGACATGGAACATCGACGCCGGCGCGGAGCTCGGCATTGCCGGCAACTTCTTCACGCTCGAGCCGGGCGTCGTGATCAATGGGCGGGCCGTCGTGAAGCAGTCCGGCTCGAACGTCGGCGTTAACGTGGATCAGGATGTGATGATCGACGACCTGACGATTGCGACGGACGGACGGCTGGGTGGCGCCGGTGTGCTCAGCATTGCGGGCACGCTGGTGAACGAGGCGGATCCGATGACGAATGAGGCGGGCGATCCGAACGTTCACCTGCGTATTCTGCCCGGCGGCCTTTTCATCGCCAACGGGACCAATGCGCTCACGGGACAGGTCGATGTGGAAGGCGAAATGCGCGTGACGGCGGGCGCCGCGACGGGCTGCTTCAATCAGACACTGAATGTCATGCCGGGCGGCGTCGTGACGATTGAAGACGGGGCGACGCTTAACCAAATAGGTCTGGTGACACAGCCGATCGACAATCACGGACTGATTCGCAAACAGGATGCGAATGGCGTTGCGACGATTCACAATTTCTTTGAAACCCGGTTGATCAATCGTGAAGACGGCGTCATTTCCGTCCCGGCGGGCGTGCTCAGGTGTCAGAATTTCCTCGAGACGTCCGGCGCCATCGAGATCGCCGCAGGCGCCGAGTTCAGCCAGGAGCACTGGGGAACGTATCACGACGGCGCGACGGCGACTGGCGAGGGCTTCTTTCATATCAATGCGGCGCAGAACAACTTCGTCGACGCAAACGCCGAGTTCGTCGTGCAGCGGTATCGCATGTCCGGCGCGGGCGGAACAGGGCACGGTCTCCATGGCGCCGGCAGTCTGCGGATCAGCGACGAGGGCGACCTGAAGGGTGGTTACTTCGGTCTGCCCCTCGTCACGTTTGACGCCGGGGCGCTCGTGACGGTTTCCGGCCCGAACTTCACGGGCGGGCAGACAACAGTCTTCGAGAACCATGGGACATTGGAACTCAGCGCTCAGAGCCTCGGGTTCGCCGACTTCAGGAACCGCGCCGACGGCGTCGTCGACATCCAGGCGGACTTCGCCTTCCTCAACTGGTTCAGTAACGGTCCCTGCTCGAACGAAGGGTTTTTCAGGAAGTCCGGCGGGGCGGGTGACGCCAATATCGTCTGCAGTGTGACGAACACGGGCGAATTTCGATCGGAGTCCGGTCGCATGGTGTTTCCGAACGTCGTCAACACTCTTACGCAGAACGCGGGTGCGACAGAGCTGGCGGGCGGTGGCATCGTTGTCAGCTCGATGACGCTCAATGGCGGCGTCCTGCGTGGCGCCGGCCAGTTGGCGGCGAATGTTGTCAACAACGGCGCCAGTGTCGAGCCCGGCGCGTCGCCGGGTATTCTGGAAGTCGTCTCCAGCGTGACGCCATCCATCGCCGGCAATTATACGCAGAATGCGGGCGCAACGATTGTCATCGAAGTTGGCGGGCTGACGGCCGGGACGCAGCACGACCAGGTTCTGGTTGATGGCGCCGCAACTCTTGCCGG
This sequence comes from Phycisphaerae bacterium, assembly GCA_035399845.1. Classification (GTDB taxonomy): domain Bacteria; phylum Planctomycetota; class Phycisphaerae; order UBA1845; family UTPLA1; genus ECT2AJA-110-A. The sequence continues at coordinate 7,135 of DAOPJV010000102.1, forward strand.
AACGCTCGAACTCAGACAGTTGAACGGATTCGAACCATCGCAGGGTGATGCGATTACTGTGCTGATGGCCGGTACGCTGGCGGGGGCATTTGATGATGTCGTCCTGACCGGGTTTCCGACGTCGATCTCGGCGGCCGCAAGCGTCCAGGGGAACAGCGTCATCGTAACGTTCGCGAATGACGGCGGCGGCCAGAACAACAATACAAATTCAAACACCAACACCAATACCAACGCCAATGACAACGGCGTTGAGAATATGAACGACAACACGGCGAATAACGACAACGTCAGTAATGACAATGCCAATGACAACACCGGCGCGCCGCAGATGACGCCCGACAGCATGACGGATTGTGGATCGGGCGCATGTGGCGCCGGCGCGCCGCTGCTGACGCTGTCGATGATGTTGTTCTTCGGCGCCCGCCGCCGACGAATTCACGCATGATGGACGAAGATTGAAACCCAGATCCCGAGGCGCCGCGAACTCGTGGCCTAATGAACCTCTCCGGAGCACTTTCATGATGAAGCGACCTTTCCTGGTACTCCCGGCGCTTTGCATTCCCTTGTTCGGGGCGGACTGTCCGATGGACACATCGACGCCGATGGGTATCAACAATCCCGGCGGAAACGCGAATGACAACAGCTCGGCCGGCGCGAGCGAAGGGACCTCGCCGGATTCTGACTGGGAACAGGTCGCCAGACTGGCGGCCTTCGACGCCGCGGTTGACGATCTCTTCGCGAGCGCGATATCCGCTTCGGATTCCGTCGCGGTCGTCGGGGCGCCGGCGAAGAACTCTCTGACGGGACTCGTTGATATTTTCATCAATATCGGGGGCGACTGGAGTTACCATTCACGCGTTGTCGGAGATACGGCGAGGTTCCCCGAACAGAGTTTTGGCGCGTCCGTCGCCGTGAGCAACACACGCCTGATCGTTGGCGCTCCGAAATATGCGATTCCCGGATCGTTTCATATTCAGCGTGGCGCGCTGTACGTCTTCGCCAATCGTGGACAGGTCTTTGATCAGATTCAGATCCTGACGATTCCCGACGGCGTCGATGACGAAATGCTCGGCGCCGCCATGGCCTATGACGTCGACCAGGGGCACATCATCGCAGGCGCCCCGGGGCGGAACGATCGACAGGGCGCCGCCTACGTGTTTCGTGACACGGGTGGAACATTCATCCAGACGCAGCGGCTCACAGCGTCGGATGGTGGCCAGTTCGACGACTTTGGCGGGTCGATGGCCATGACGAACGTGTGGGCGGCCATCGGGGCGGCCAACAAGTCGTCGGGGCTCGGCGCCGTATACATCTATGAGCGCATGGCGAGCGATTATGTGGAGATCCAGAAGATCTCGGCGCCCGACGGCAAGTCGACGGACAAGTTCGGCGCCGCTATCGCTATGGAAGACGACCTGCTGGTTATCAGCGCCCCGTCCAAACAGCGCGAGGGCGATACGCTGCTCATGGCGGGCTACGTTTACATCTATCGCCGCGTTAATGGACTCTACACGCTCGAAGCCACGATCATTCCCGACGATGCGATCGCGGGCCTGTTCGGTCTCGATGTCGCCGTGCACGACGATCGCATCGCCATCACGGCGGGCGGCAAGGGGCGTGTCCTGCTCTATGAGAAATCCGGCGACACCTGGAAAATGACCGTGACGCTCGCGCCGTTTGAGTCTCGCGCGTTTGATTCATTCGGTACTGGAATCGAGTTCCGGGACGACTTCATCATGATCGGTTCGCCATCGGCGGACGTGGAATCCAAACGCGCCGCTGGCGCGGCCTATATCTTTGCCGACCCCGACGCCAACCCTGGGCCGGGTGTGACGCCCGGCGTGCGGATCTGACATCGCTCAGTCGATTCACGTCGTAACATCTGGATGTGTCCAATACTCAGTGGACGAGCCGCCAGATCGTCGCCGTCAGACCGCAGACCACAAACCCGAGGACCAGCGGCAGCAGCGTTGAGACGATCGTCCAGCGGGCGCTGCCCGTTTCCTTGTAGATCGTGTAGATCGTCGTGCTGCACGGGTTGTGGAGCAGGCTGAACAGCATGAGATTCACGGCGGTCAGCGTCGTCCAGCCTCCCGCGGCGAGCAGCTGATGGACGGCGTCGTTCGACTCAAGCTCGAACATCACGCCGGCGCCGGCGCCGACATCGTGCGAGCCCGTCACCATGACGGTCAGCATGAGTACTGTCGGAATCACGATCTCGTTGGCGGGAATCGCGATGATGTAGGCGAGCAGGATGACGCCATTGAGCCCGAAGAAGAGCCCGAGCGGATTGGTCAGATGAATGAAGTGCCCGGCGAGGCTGTCGCCGGCGACATGAATGTTGGCGACGAGCCAGATGATCGCGCCGGCGGGCAGGGCGAAGACAATGGCGCGCCACAGCACGAACAGCGTGCGGTCGATCAGCGACGTGTACAGCGTCTGCAGTATTCGCGGTGGGCGATAGGGCGGCAGCTCCAGGCTGAAGGTGCTGACTTCTCCCTTCAATACTGTGCGCGAGAGCCCCCAGCCGACGAGAAAGGTCAGCAGAACACCCAGCAGCGCGACGCCTGTGACGGCCGCGGCCGACACGAGGCCGGCCAGTGACGCCGGAACCAGGGCGCCGAGAAAGACCGTCGCGATGAGTATCTGCGTTGGCCAGCGCCCATTGCAGAGGGCGAAGTTGTTCGTGATGATCGCGAGCAGCCGTTCGCGCGGGCTGTCGATGATGCGTGTCGCGATGACACCGGCGGCGTTGCAGCCGAAGCCCATCATCGTGGTCATCGCCTGCTTTCCATGAGCGCCCGACGCCTTGAAGAGGCGATCGAGATTGAACGCCACGCGCGGCAGATAGCCGAAGTCCTCAAGCAGCGTGAACATCGGGAAGAAGATGGCCATTGGCGGCAGCATCACGCTGATGACCCACGCCGTGCCCAGGTACATTCCGTCAACGATGAGACCCGTGATCCACCACGGCGCGCCGGCGCTCTCGAACAGGCCGTGCAGCCACGGATGGCCCTGATCCATCAACAGCCAGGCGAGCCAGCTCGAGGGCACGTTGGCGCCCGTGATTGTGAGCCAGAACATGACCGCGAACAGCAGGATCATGATGGGGAAACCCCAGAGCCTGCTGGTCAGGATGCGATCGAGGGTTCGATCAAACGTTGGTCTCGCCGCGTGTCCGGGACGCGAAATCGCCCGGTCGGCGAGATTCGAGGCCCGGCCGTAGATTGCCTCAACGATGTGCTCGTGCAGGTCGCCGTGAATCCGCCTTCGCCATTGTGTGGCGGAGGCGAGAATGGCTTCGGCCTGGGGCGGCGCGGCGCTGGTGTTTGGTTCGTTCATAATCCACGCAGACTCAGGCGGAGAGGGTTTCTTGAATCGCGGACGCCTGGAGCGTTCCGAGTTGACCCGTGCGAAGGGCTTCAACAATGGACTCGTCGCCGCCGAGCAGCCGCAGGGCCACCCATCGTGCGTTGGGCAGATCGGGGTACGCGGCCCTGAGCTGGGCCACGAGATCGGACAGCGCCGGCTTGATCGCGTCGGGTTCCGTTGCCAGCCGATGCGGACGGCAGACGATTTCGCCCGTGGCGACAGCGCTGATGCTCTGCAGCAGTTCAGGCAGCCCCTGTCCAAAGCGGGCGGATGTCGGGATGACGGGAACGCCCAGATCGCGGGCGAGCTGGCGATCGTCGACCGTGACACCATGTCGTTTCGCTTCATCGACAAGGTTCAGGCAGACAACGACACGATCCGTGATTTCGAGAATCTGAAGCACGAGATTCAGGTTGCGCTCCAGGCGTGTCGCATCAGCGACGGCGACAGTGACATCCGGCTGGCCGAAGAGAATGAAGTCGCGGGCGATCTGCTCATCCAGGCTTGTTGACAGCAGTGAATAGGCGCCCGGAAGGTCCACGAGTTTGAATCGACGGCCGTCGTAGGCGTAGGCGCCTTCGGCGCGCGCGACGGTCTTGCCGGGCCAGTTGCCCGTGTGTTGTCGAAGGCCGGTCAGCGCGTTGAAGACGGTGCTCTTGCCGGTGTTCGGATTGCCGGCCAGGGCAATGACGAAATCGCAGGTGTCCATCGTCACGCCGAGCTTCTTTAGATTCGCGGCGCGATAGACGCTGCAGGAGGCGCAGCCATCGTGGGCCGGCGCGGCGTCCGTATTGGCGACGGGCAGCGAAACAGAGGACTTTGACGAAGCGCGGGTCATGACGTAACAACCTCCTTCGACGACGTCCGGATGAGATTCGCCTGTTCGCGTCGCAGCGCCACAACCGATCCCCGCAGGCGATAGGCCGTGGGATCACCCGCGGGGCTGACCATGTCCACTTCGACAGGTGTGCCGGCGACAAATCCCAGGTCCAGCAGGCGACGGCGTTCCTGTCCTCGGCAGGCCGCCGACAGACCGATGACGCGCGTTCGCTCGCCCGGGCGCAATCCGGAGAGGAACTCCTCCTCCACCAGATCTTCCGTCTGAAATCCCTGCAGCGGTTTGACGGAGACGTTTTCCGCGAGGATCGGGGCCAAAACGTTTTCAGAGCCGTCGGCCCAGAATCGGATATGCGTCGGAGACTTGTCGATGACGAAGGCCCGCATTCCGGGGCGCAGGCCCTGGGCCACGAGCTGACGATATATCGTTTCCGGTTCGTCCTCGACGTGAGTGATCTGCACAGGTGTGTTGGGTTCGACAGAGTTGAGCGAGCGACCCGCGTCGCCTTCGAGGACGCCGTCCGCCTCCGGAATCGCATCACCATGTGGATCGAGCGTGGGATGGCCCAGCCGCGCCGCCAGTTGGTCGGCCTCTTCTGGTGTGAGCAGATGCTCCTTTTCCTCGGCGCGAGAATGCCATTCGACTTCGGCCAGGCCTGTCTGCTCCGCGAGGTAGCTCTCCCAGAGACGATGCGCGCGGATGATATGCAGGCCCATGGTTCTGCCCGTCGGTCGCAGATGCAGCTTGCCGCCTTCGAAGGTCAGCAGATCGTGTTCCCCCATTTCCTTAAGCAGCTGGGCCGCGTCACTCGTTGTAATCTGCAGCGATCCGGCAAGGCTGTTGAGAGTCGCCATGCGTCCGTTCGCTTCGCACTTGAGGATGTGCTTCAGCGCGTCCTCACGTCGAATTCGACGCGCAAGCGCCTGTGATACGCGCCAACGGGCGCGAAGTCCGCGGCGCGGCCAGAAGACGACGCCAAGTGAAGCCAGCAGAAACGCCATGACGTACCAGGGGGTCATCGATTTCCCGTCCTGATGTTGGCGCCACCGGTTCGCTGAAGACGGAAGGCGGCGAACAGAATCGTTCGGGTCGAGGTCCGGTCGCGGCGTCGATCCCGATCCGCAATGAAACCTGCGCCGCGCAGGGACCCGGCACACGGGGGCGGGGCGGGCGCAGGCGGGGTGTTCGTCGCGATCATCGGAGTCATTCCTGTCGGTACTCCAGGATCCATGGAGCTGTCAGATCTTCAGGCGCGTCGACACAAATCCGTATCGTGACGCGACGGGCTCGCCGTGAAAACACGCGTCGAACCCCGGGACGCGTCAAACTTATACTAGGCTAAGATATTGATGTCAAGCAAGGTTTCCCCGGGGAAGCGGGGCGGGGCGGACGGATGATTCACCGGGTGGCGAGTCTGTA
>DAOPJV010000103.1:0-12371 GCA_035399845.1 Phycisphaerae bacterium
GATTCCCTTCTCGTCCCCACGCCCGCGGGAATCCCTTCCCGTCGCTGGAACGAGATTCCTATCTCGTTCCGCCGCCCAGCGGGAATCCCTTCCCGCAGACGAGCCCGAGACGCCGCGAAGCCGTATCGCCCTTTCAGCCGCGCCGTCGAGTAGACAGGCGCCGGCGCCCGGAATCGCCTCCGCGCAGAACTCGATCCTTTTCTCATCCGCGCATGAAAAAGCCCCGGGCGCTCGCGATTGAGCGCCCGGGGCGACATTGTGAAGTGAATCGACTGTCGCGTTCGACTAGTTCAGCATGGCCGCGACGATGGACGGAACGTCCGTCATCTCGACGTCACCGCTCATGTCGAAGTCGCCGTGACAGACGTGAGCCTGCGTGGCGCCGTTCACCAGGGCATCGACGAGTTCAGCGATGTCCAGACCGTTGACGGAACCATCCTCGTTCATGTCACCGTCGGCCGGACCGCCACAGGTTCCCTCGCAGGTGATTGTCAGGTTACCCGAACCCGTCGCGCCGTTGTAACCGCCGACGCGGAGCAGGTACTGGTTACCCGCTACAACCGACACAGTCAGGTTCGTCGTGTTGCCCGCACAGCCGGACGAATCATCCTGGCACGCCAGGGCGGACGCCGTCGGGCACGCGCAGCCATCGTAGATGGCGAGCTTTGTGTCGTAATCGGCGTCGCCGCAGGTGCTGACCGTCAGATCGCCCGTACACGTCGCCGTGTAGCAGAACCAGATGTCGGACGCGACCTGCGTGTCGCTGAACTTCGTGCACGCGCCCGGCTCATCCGGACCATCCGTCGTGGCGCCATCCGTCGTGAACGGCGTCACACCGTTGGTGATCGGCGTCGGGTTCGCACAGTCGTCGTTGTCGAGCGGACAACCTTCGACCGCACAGCTCGTGCCGTCGCCCTGATAGGCGCCGCCGGCGTTCTGACAGTCGATTTCCTCGGTATCCGCACAGGAACCGCCCGTGCAGCAGGCGCCGGTCGGCTGAGGACACGGATTCGGCGTACAGCCGCTGCCATTGCCCTGGTACGTTCCGCCCATGTTCGAGCAGTCGCCGGCCGTTTCCTCGGAGCAGGTCCCGTCGCCGAAGCAACAGGCGCCCGTCGGCTGCGGACACGGATTCGGCGTACAGCTGACGCCGTCGCCCTGGTACGTACCCCCCATGTTCGCACAGTCGCTGTCCGTCTCGACGGAGCAGGCGCCATCGCCGAAGCAGCAGGCGCCCGTCGGCAGCGGGCACGGATTCGGCGTACAGCCGCTTCCGTCGCCCTGGTACGAGCCGCCCATGTTCGAACAGTCGCTCGCCGTTTCCTCCGAGCAGGAGCCGTCGCCGAAGCAGCAGGCGCCTGTCGGCTGCGGGCACGGATTCGGCGTACAGCCGCTTCCATCGCCCTGGTACGAGCCGCCCATGTTCGAGCAGTCGCCGGTCGTTTCCTCGGAGCAGGTCCCGTCGCCGAAACAACAGGCGCCCATCGGCTGCGGACAGGGATTCGGCGTACAACCGACGCTGTCACCCTGGTAGGCGCCGCCGGCCGTCTGGCAGTCAGCTTCCGTCTGCACGATGCACGTTCCGTCGCCCATGCAGCAGGCGCCCGTCAGCGCGCCTTCGCAGTCGTCGGGCACACCGCTGTGATCGAGGTCGACCTGCGTTCCGGCGCCGAGTTCACAGCCGTCCGAAGCGCCGTCCATGTCGCAGTCCGCCAGCGGGCCCTGACAGCTGTCGAGGACACCGTCAGGTCGGCCGCGGCCACCTGTATCCGAGAGGAACGCTTCCAGATCGGCGAACTGCTGCTCGCTGAAGTTGAACGCGCCACCCGGATGGGTCGTCGGCGCCGGCAGGAAGCCCGAGATGAACGTTCGCGAATGGTTGCGAATGTTCGGTCCCGGGAAGCCCTGGCCGCCTGAACCGTCACTGTTGTGACAGCCGAAGCAGAACGTCGAGATGATCGTCTGGCCACCCGCCGGATCACCGATCGGACCACCGTCACAGTCGAGCGACGGATCGGCCGCGAGTTCGCAGCTGTCGAGTTCGCCGTTCGAGTTGCAGTCGAGGTTCGGATCGGCCGTGATCTGGCAGGAATCCGGAACACAGTCGCCGTCGCAGTCCGACTCCGTGCCCTGGGCCATGTCGATCGCGTCGTCGATGCCGTTGTTGTTGCAGTCGGCGCCCGTCGTGCCCGTTCCCTCAGTCTCGATAACCAGGCTCCAGGTGTCGAGCGTGCCCGTGTCCTGACCGGCCGTGTCCTCGATGAAGAGCGTCCAGTCGCCGTTCTTGTTCATGCCGTCGAAGGCGGAAAGCGATCCGGCCGTCGGCTGAACCGTTCCCGTCGTCGGCGTCGCACATGTCAACGCGACGCCCTCGTCGTCGAACGTCACATCCATGTTGTCGTTGTTCCCACATACGTTGAACAGGACGACAGTGACGGCGTTGTGCGTGACCTGGATTTCCAGATCGCCGAGGTACGTGTGCGTGATCGCCACACCCACGTTGACATCGAGGATCGTACCGTTGTCAGCGACGTTGATGACGCTCGTGGCGCCCGTTGCGCTGTTATCCGGAATCGCCAGCCCCGGCGCCGCGTTGTACGTCACGGTCGCGGGCGGACTCGAAGGCTGATCGCATTCGTCGAGAACGCCGTTCTCGTTACAGTCAGCGCCCGAACCATCCGCGATTTCGCAGGCGTCCGGGATGTTGTTCATGTTGCAGTCGTCGGCCGCGCCGGACGCGATCTCGCACTCATCCGGAATGCTGTTGTTGTTGCAGTCCTGACTCGTGCCCATCGCGATATCGACAAGGTCGTCGACCTGGTTACTGTTGCAGTCGTCGAATTCGAACTGGCAGCTCGAGCTGCAGCCGTCGCCGCTCATCGTGTTGCCGTCGTCACACTGCTCGCCCGGCTCGAGATTGCCGTCGCCGCAGGTGTTGCACGGAGCGCCGCTGTTGCTGATCGTCATCGTTCCGACACCGGCGCTTCCGCTGTTCCAGCCGCCGACACGAATCAGGTAGCAGTTGCCGGCGATGACCGGAACCGTCAGCGTCGATCGGTACGAGTCCGGAGCGCTGCCCGGACAACCGTCGTCGTTGCAGCCGGCCAGGTTGGCGTCACCCGGCGTGCACGTGCAGGTGTCGTAGATCACGAGGTCCGTGTCGTACCCCGAACCGCACAGCGAGACCGTCAGGTTGCCGCTGCACTGGGCGTTGTACTGCCACCAGATATCGCTGTAGGTCTGGCCGTCGAACTCGCACGCGCTGTGGGCGTTTCCGTCCGTCGTCGCGTTGCTTGTGTCGAAGTCGTAGACACCGTCGCCGATCGTCGGCGCGTCGGCGCAGTTGTCGGCGCCCGGGATGTTCTCCGACTGACACATCGAATCACAGCCGTCGCCATCCATCGTGTTGCCGTCGTCGCACTCTTCGCCGAAGTCAACGATGCCGTTGCCGCACTCGGCGATTTCGTTCTGACAGGTCGGACCGCAGCCGTCGCCGGCCTGCGTGTTGCCGTCGTCGCACTGCTCGCCATCCTCGACGGCGCCGTTACCGCACACCGGCGGCGGTCCCGCCTCCACAATGCGATAGATCGTTCCGCCGTAGGTCACGATGTAAAGTTCGCCGGACGCGTCCTCACCAAACGAGACGATCGAGGACAGCGTGCCCGTGATGCCGTCGTTCAGATCGGTCGTCACGTCCTGCTGATCGCTCAGCGTCGCCCCGTCGTAGCGGAACGTCTTGACCCAGTCGGCGCACCAGTCGGCGTAGAAGTAGGTTCCGTTGAGCCACGGAATCGCACAGCCGCGATAGACGTAACCGCCGATGATCGTGCAGTTGTTTCCGTCCTGCGTGTTGTAGTCGAGGATCGGATCCGTGTAGCCACCGGCCGCCGCGTTGCAACCGAAGTTGTCCACGCCGTCGCCCGGCGCCGCGATCAGACCTTCGCGACAGTCCCAGCCGTAGTTCTCGCCACCGCTGCTGGCGACCGACTGGAAGTCGATCTCTTCCCGCGTGTCCTGGCCGACGTCACCGATGTAGATGTCGCCGGTGATACGGTCGAAGCTCCAGCGCCACGGGTTGCGAAGACCCTTCGCCCACACTTCGCCGAGCGGACCCGGGTTGCTGGGCGGCAGGTAGGTCGGGGCGTTATCGACGTCCAGCCGCAGGATCTTGCCGAGGAGCGACGCGTCGTTCTGCGATCGCTCGTTCGGGTCGTTGGCGGCGCCGCCGTCACCCATCATGCAGTAGAGATATCCATCCACCGGCGAGAACTGGATGCAGCCCGCATTGTGGTTGGAGAAGTCCTGCGCGATCGTCTTCAGCGTCACGCCGCTTGCCGCGTTGGCGACATCGGGATTCGCCGACACAGTGAATTCGCGGATCAGCGTGTTGCCGCTGAGATTCGTGTGATTGAGATAGAACTTGCCGTTGGAGGCGTAGTTCGGGTGGAACGCCATGCCGAGCAGACCGCGCTCGCCATCCGTCGTCGTCTGCGCCGAGATGTCGAGGAAGGGCGTGCCGTTCAGCGTCTCTGTCACGAGGTTGAAGATGTAGATCACACCTTCCTGCGTGACGATGAAGAGGCGACCCGTATCCCCCGGAGGGGCGCACACGAAGACGGGCTTGTCGGCGCCCAGGCCTGACACGACGAGTTCCGCCGTCAGCGTGCTGGGGGTGAACGTCTGGCATTCATCGGGCACGCCGTCATTGTTGCAGTCCTGGCTCGTGCCGTTCGCAATATCCGTTCCGTCTTCAACGCCGTTCGGCTGGCAGTCCTGCGGGCCGATGTTCGGGCCCACGACGGCGCCCTGCGACGACGACGGCGAACCCGTTCGCCAGTGCGTCAGCGTGGCGTTCGGATTGTTCGCGGCCGGCGGTCGGTTCGCGTCAAAGCGGAAGTTGTACATCGTGCCCCACAGCAGGGCGTTCGAGTTCGTGCCGACGTCGACCATCGTCCACGTCACGTTTGTGCCGGCGTGCGCGCCGTTCCAGTCCGTGCCGTCGCGATTGACGTTGCCTTCACCGTCACCGCTGTGGTAGTCAACATCGTGGAAGCCGATGTTCGACACAGTGGCCGAGGGATCGATCGGCACACTGAAGGCCGACATGCCGCGATTGCCGTTGAGGTTCTGCACTGCGTACTCGTAGTGCCATGTGCCGTTGCCGTTGTCCGTCGCCTTGGAGGCGATGATGTAAAGGCCTTCGCCGGCGACTTCGATATCCGTTTCCGTCACCGTCGGATCCGTGTCCTGCCAGGCGCGAATGCCGCACTGCTCGCGAATCGTCGTCCCGGCGAGGCTGAACGTGTACTCGTTCGTTCCGGACGAGGCGACTGTCAGCTGTCGGTAAGAGGCGTTGTTGTTGTCGTTGCCGGAGGCGGCGTCCTCAGCGTGAACGTACTGGCCTTCGTGGAAGTAGATCGCGCCCGAGTTGAGCGCCGGATCGATGTCCGTGTGGCGGACCTGCAGGCGCCGCGAGGCGGAGCCCGTGACGGCCGGCGCCGACTCGGCGTGATCGTGCGTACCCGTCGTCGGGTTCACGCGCCACTTGGGTCGAATGCTGCCCTGGCTGTTGTTGAGCGTCGCGCCGTAGGGATCGGAACAACCCGGGTAGAGCGTCGGACCACCGGGGCCCGTGCAGCCGCAGCCGCAGGCGTTGCCCGCCGCGACGGTAAAGCCGTGCTTGAGCCACGACTGACCGATCTGCTCGAAACGACCATCCTTCAGGCGGAAGAGGTTCTGACCAATGACCGGATGAACAAAACCGCCGCTGCCTTCCCACGTCAGAATCGTGTCGCCGATGTTGCAGGACTCAGTTCCCACGGAGACGGTGTCGTACCACACGCCGCCGATGTTCTCGCTTGAGGGATTGTTGATGTTGTAGAGGCCACCGACGATGACGTCCTGGCCCGTCGCGGCGTGACAATCCGTACCGTTGTTGCCACCGCGCGGCGCGGCGCCCGACACAGGGTAGCCGGGATCCGACGACGGATCGTCGCCACCCGCCCACGCCATCAGGAGTCGGGCGTGAAGACCGCCGAAAACCTGGCCGTCGGCGTCGTCAATCTGCAGCGCCCCGGCCAGCGCCTTGGTACCCACGAGGCTGCCGCCTTCGATGGCGAGCACCTGGGACGTCGGCGCCAGAACGGCGCGACTCGCCTCGACGCGGAAGATGACCTGCCCCGTAGCGCCATCCTTCACGTCCAGCGTCGTAATCTCATTCCCAGCAGGAACTTCAATGATCAGTCCATCAAGAACCAAGCTCGCGTTGTGCTTGACGGAAGAAAGGATGAGCTTGCCACTGTGGACCAGCGAACCGCCGCTGACCGATGTGATGTCGCCCTGCATGGCGTCGACACCGAGATTCGAGGGCGCGGCCAGATCAAACCGGAAGACGCCGGGCTGCGTTTCGACCCCGTCTGACTTCACCGCGATCCCCAGTTCCGCGAGTGAATCGAGATCGAGAATCAGATTGCAGTTTCCCGAATCCGCCTGCCATGACACATCGCCCAATACGATGCCGGCAGGCGCTGTACACATGCACACAATCAGCGCGCGCGTTAACCAATGACGCAACATTCCCTGGTACCTCCCTAATTTCCTGACGTCATACTGAGGTCAAAAGACGGTTGATTCCTAAATCGGCGATGGCGGAAAAGACAAGAACGCCCCCCCGCGTCACGCCACCCTTAACCTTCCCACAGACTGGCGGGCTGTGATCGAAGTTACCTAAATCCCTAATCCCTATATCTTCGCCTGTTGACCAAGCGAATATCAACCCCGGAAGGGCGAATAATCTGCAAAAATGTCTTCAATACAGGATTTTTGTGAGATCCCCCACGACCGAAAAAAACCGCGCGCAACGGCGGCGGCGGCCCAGGAGCCGTTCCCTGCAGAAGCAACGTTAACAGTGATTTCGAAGACCGGATGAGCCTACCCGGCCGCCAGAACCCCCAGAACCGCACACAGCAACTTGTACGATTTGCCGACGGACGCAATGTAGACCCGCTCGTCCGGGCTGTGCGCCCCGCGGATCGTCGGTCCGAAGGAGACCATGTCCATCGGCTCCCCGATGCGATTCCCGATAATGCCGCACTCCAGTCCCGCGTGGATGGCGGCGACCGTCGGCTCATCCCCGAACAGCTTCCTGTACTGCGAGCGAACCGTCTCCAGGATCGCCGACGACGGATTGGGCTCCCAGCCGGGGTACTGATTCCCGTGCTCAAGCTCCGCCCCGCTCATCACGGCCACACTGGCGATCTGGTCCTTTGCGACCTCAACGCGGCTGTCCGACGAACTCCGGGTCAAAGTGCCCAGTTTGAGCTTCACGCGCTCCATCTTCCGCTCGCACACGACTGTCGAGTTGTTGTTCGATGTCTGCACCAGCTCCGGGACCTTCGGATGCATGCCCATGACACCGTCCGGGATCGCCGACATGGCGTCCACCCAGCGCCGCGTGTCGTCGGCCGACATCGCCGTCTCGGCCGTCGCCGACTCGAGGGCGATCGAAAGTCCCGACTCATACGACTCGGCGCGTCCTTCGGTCTGCACGGCCGCCGCGGCGTCCGCCAGCATCTTCTCATTCGCCTCGGGGATCGCGACGATCGCGTGGGCCTCGCGCGGAATCGCGTTCCGCATGCTGCCACCTTCGAACTCGACGAGCCGGACGCCCTGACCCGCTCGGCGCAGCGTCCGCACCAGCAGCTTGATGGCGTTGCCGCGCCCTTCGTGGATGTCGCCGCCGGAGTGTCCGCCGCGCAGGCCGCGAACCGTGACGCGATGAACGGTCTCACCGTTCATCGCCTTCGTCGGCCAGGACCAGGTCAGATTGCTGTCGCAACCTCCTGCGCAACCGATGTATACGCAGTCATCTTCCTCGGCGTCGAGATTGATGAGCCGCCGACCTTTGAAGGAATCGGGCTTCAGCGCCTTCGCGCCGGTCATCCCCGCCTCCTCGTCACAGGTCAGCAGGATCTCGAGCGGACCGTGAACCACGTCCTTGCTGATCGCGGCCGCCAGCGCCATCGCCACGCCCATGCCGTTGTCGGCGCCGAGCGTCGTGCCGTCCGCGCGGACGATGTCCAGCCCCAGTTCCGTGTCCTTGTCGATGAGTGTCCGGATCGGGTCCTTCTCGAAATCATGCTGTGTGTCGCGGTTCTTCTCCGGCACCATGTCCAGATGCCCCTGAAGGACCGTGATCGGGGCGTTCTCGTGTCCGGGCGTCGCCGGAACCTCGATAATGATGTTGCCAACGGGCTCGTGCTTGTACTTCAGGCCGTGCTTCTCAGCGAAATCGCAGAAGTGCTTCTGGATCAGCGTTTCCTTCTTGCTCGGTCTGGGCACCCGCGTCATCCCCGCGAAGATCTCCCAGACGGCTTTCGGTTCCAGATGCGTAATGTCGTTGGCGGCCATGATGTCCCCTTCGTTCAGAGTTCGCGCCATGAGGCGATCGCCGATCATTCCGGCGTCGTCGTCAGCGATGTTTCCGACTGCGAGTGCTTCAATACGAAGCGACGATAGTACGCGATCCCCAGACACGTCAACGGAATCGCGAGCAACAACCCCAGGAATCCCAGAAGCTTACCCCAGATAAACACACCGAGCAGAACCGCGACGGGACTCAGCCCGACGGCCTTGCCCATAATCCGCGGTGTCAGGAACGCGTCCTGAATCAACTGCACGGCGCCGAACACCACGATCGCCCCGACGAACATCCAGACCAGATCGCCGTCGCCCGACAGGTAGCTCAGCAGGATCAGCCCAGCCGCGGGAACGGCGGCGATCAACTGCAGGTACGGGATCATGTTCAACGCGCCCACGAACAGGCCGAACGGGATCGCCATCGGCAGACCGATGATCGTGAAGCCGATGGCGAACAGTACGCCACAGCACATCGCGATGATGAACTGCCCGCGGAAATAGCGACGCAGGACGGCGTCGAACTCCGTCAGGAATTCGATGAGGCGATTCCGATAGGGCTCGGGCAACAACCCGCGCCAGTCCCGCCGGTACTTGGGATAGTCCAGCAGAATGAACATCAGGTAGATGAAGACGACGACGACGATCGAGACGAAGACCAGCGCCTCGACAGTCAGGTTCTTCAGCGTCACGCCGCTCGCCGCAATGCGGTTCCACAGCGCCAGGATGACACTTGCCGGATCCTCATTCGACCTGGCAAACTGAATCACGGCTTCAAGCGCCGGCCCGGCGAGTGTTCCCTCGACCTTTTTCGTCAGGATGGCGAGTCGCTGGTCCAGGGCCATCGTCGGATCGCTGACGAACGCGCTGAGGCCGTCACGCAGCTCGATCAGGCCGAGGTGCGTCTTGGGTTCCGGCGCTTCCGCATCGTCGCTCGGGGCGCTGGTCGTTGTCGTGACGGCCGCGTCCCGCTCGTTGACCCAGGCGACGGCGGCGTCGCGGAACTTCGCCCAGCTCTGGTCGAACTGCTTCACCTGCTGGATCGACAACAGCGCGATCAGGACCGTCACGCAGAGTCCGATGAGCATGCCGCTGCCGAGCGTCAGCAGGACGGCCCGGCTCCGCCGCAGTCGCAGACGCGTTTCAAAGGCGACGACCACCGGATTGAGGATGTAGGCGATGACAACGGCCGCGACGAAGGGAATGAGCACATCGCGGAGATAGCTGACGAGCAGAAACAGAACGACGAAGATGCCCGCCGTCAGCAGCATGCGGATAACGCGATCGAACGTGAATGGCTTTGACTGCTCGAACATCAACCCTTCCAGGCCCACATTCCATCGCCGGTCCGCCCGATTCGCAACCGGCGCCCGTTGTTGTGAAATCTTACCACATTCAGCAGAACTCACACCCTTCGGCGCACGTTCTCAATACTGAAACCGCTGCGCGCGGAACTTTCGCACGAAAGACGCCGTTGAACGCGGCGCGCGTTTGAAACATAATGCGGGTCCAGCCAAACGGAGCGACGGCGGACCCGCCGAGCGCGCACGCGACTGGTGGGATTCCAACACAAGGCTTCACGGAGGAGCGCCATGACGGCCCGACGACCTTTTTCCCTGATCATTCTGCTGACTGCGGCCGCGCCAATGCTGATCGGCTGTGTCTCCCGCGATGAGTACCTCCGCGAGAAGTTCGCCCGTCGCAAGGCTGTCGAGCGCGCCGAAACGCTCGAACGCGACCTCGCCGACGAGCGCGCCCGCGTCATGGCGCTCGAGGCCCAGTTCGGCTCGCTCAAGGGTCAGCTCAACACGCAGACGGCGATGACCAGCACGCTCAAGGCCGAGCGCGATCGCCTGAGCACCTACAGCAATCGTCTTCAGACCGAAATCGACTCACTCGCCAGGCAGCAGATCGGGGCCATCAAGGTCGTCGAGGTCAAACTGCCGGCCGAGCTCGATCGCCAGCTCAAGGACTTCGCGTCGCGATACCCCGACAGCGTCGAGTACGACGCCGAACGCGGCGCCGTGCGATGGAAGAGCGACCTGACATTCGCCAAGGGCAGCGACGACGTTCAGCCCGACGCCGCTGACTCCCTCCGCTCATTCGCGCAGGTCGTCAACTCCGGCGCCGCGAGCGGTTTCGAGATCATCGTCGTCGGCCATACCGACAACCTTCGCATCGGTCCAGTGACCGGCCGCGAACACCCGACGAACTGGCACCTGAGCGTCCATCGCGCCATCGCCGTGATGAACGTGCTCGCCGGCGCCGGCGTGCCGCAGGATCGTATGGGCGTCATGGGCTACGGCGAGTTCCGACCGCGTGTCGACAACACGCGCGGCGGCGCCGAAGAGAACCGACGCGTCGAGATCTACCTTGTCGCCTCGCGCGACGACACGGGCGGCGACAACAGGAGTATGGCCGACTCGTCGATCAAGTAAATTCGCCCGGCAAAGCGATAAGAGACGTTTCCTTCCAAGCCAGAGACCCACGCCAACATGAAAAAGGCCCCGTGAGAGAGATCTCACGGGGCCTTTTCTTTGCGGACGACTCATTCTTCCATCGCCACGACCTGTCGCGTGAGGCGACCGTCAATCGCGGATCGCGCTTCGCGGTCACACTCTCGCCATGGGCCGGACGCAACGCGCCAACCCCGTTCGGGCTCGTTCGGCGTCGGCCAGAATTCCAGGATCGGCTGCTGAATCTCACCAATGGATTCCGTTTCATTCACCTGCGTAATCGTCAACCGCGTCAGGGCGCCCTGTGTCTCGCTGTCAAGGACTTCAAACTCGTCGCATTCCCGCACGCCATCGACTTCTCCAACGTCAACCAGGACGCGCGTCCATCGATACCTCCCCTCGTTGTCCGCCTCTGCGATCTCGATTGACTCCACAATATCCGTCATCGAGCCATAGATGGGTACTTCATGAAGAAAGGCGACGAAGGCCTCGGGGACTTCGATCGCCCCATACACTGGGCGGTCTCTGTCATTCATGTTGAGAAAATACGATCGATATGTGAAAAGGCGATCCTCCTTCGGCAATTGAGACCCACTGCGAACGTCATAGATGAACTTTGCGATCCGCTCCCGATCTATCAGATATCGTTGGTCTCCCCATCGAACGGGAATCCACTCCGTCACGAGTCCCACGATACCGAAATCGGCGATGGAATACTCGAAGAACAGTCGCAGCGTACCGTTATCCGTCAGTCGCAAAACGCCGTTGTTTCGTTCGTGAATACCGAGACAGGCGCTTTGACTGTAAACGCAGCCGGCGTCAATCCCGACACCGATCGACTCACCTGTGAAGCCTCTCGATCGACCATACACGCCCGCCCACGACGAATCACCACTGCGTTCCGCTTCCATCCGGATTTCGCCCAGCCGCTTCACGAAAGCCGCCTCACTCTCGGGCAGTTGCTTCACCAGAGTGCAATAGTCTTCTTCCAGTTCGTGATAGTCCTCTCCGCGCCGCTTCGCATCTGCAATTCTCTCTTTGAGTGTCGACAGAATCGTATCGGGATCGCATTGGGCGCCGCCTGGCTCATTGAGCCCGAATACGAGAAACGCGCTGATCAACAGAGTTCGGAGCGGAGTTTGCGTGGCCATGACAACCTCCCGGCGGTTTGAATGTCGGCTGACAACAACTTATCGACGCGGGGGTATGCGGCTGTCAAACATATTCCCGTCAGTGCTCGGAGAGCCCGTGCCATCCCGTAAGTTCATACGTCGGGGGCCACGCCAACATGAAAAGGGCCTCGTGAGAGACTTCTCACGGGGCCTTTTCTTTGACACCTCAAATATCTTCGGGAACATCGCGCGTTTCGGTCGGCCTCGCCGCCCGATCGACCGACAGAGCAGTCGCTCAAATGCCGCATGCACGCTGAAGGCGTGCCACATGGTAGATGGGGATGAGTGTCCGTTGCCGGGCTGGTATACGCTACCAGCCCGAGCAAGT
>DAOPJV010000104.1:0-11968 GCA_035399845.1 Phycisphaerae bacterium
GCTCCGCAAATCAGGTTGATGGGATTTCAACGCCCGTCATGAAGGACGCTGGCCATTCGCATAGAGTCAATCCAAAGAGAACAAGTCCAAGGAACAACTCAGGACAGTGACCACTTTCTCCGCCGCTTCGGACGCCGCTTCGCCTTTTTCCTCGGTCCGCCCATCGACGCCGATCGATGGCGGCTGCCGTCAATCGTCTCGATTCTACAGATGAACGTGCTAGATCCCAAGGCGTGGCGCTTGGATGTCGAACCGCGACGTGCGCCGTCGCGCGCCGACGACAGCGGCTCGGGCTTCGCGCGCCATGATCGGAATCGTAAGCCGCGCCGGGGATGAGTGCGAGAGAGTAGTAACTGTCCTGACTTATCGAAACAGCAAGAGAGTAGGGTCCGCTGTGCGGACCGTTCGCCATTGCTTCGCCTGAGGCGCTACCCCTTTGGACAATGACGGCTCTTCGTGAACACAGATTGCCACAGCATGTCAGACAAGCGGTCCGCACAGCGGACCCTACCTGGCTGGTGGGCGTGGTCTTCGCTGCAGCTCCACGCCTGCGCGACTTCACATGCTTGCCTTGGAGGGCAAGCATGCCACCCTGCGGCGCTTCAGGCCGGACCGGTCGGGGAGCGGCTGGGGGCCGTTTGTGAAGGTCCCGCCGACATGGGATATGATGCCCGCGCCCGCCGCTCTTCAGAATGCGGCCTGACACCAAAAGGGAACGACATTGTCTCAATGGATACATCGTGTGACGCATCGACACCCACGCCGGCGATTGCCCGCCGGCGTGTTGGCGGTTGCACTCTCTCTGACGCCCGCCGCATCGGCTCGCGCCGGTGAGATGTTCGTCAACCCCGTTTACAAGGGGCAGGATCCCTACATCACGCGCGCCGACGACGGCTACTACTACTCCGCCTCGGAACGCAGTCCGAAGACGACGGGCATTTTCGTCTACAAGTCGCGCAGCCTCATGGATCGGGGCACGCGCCGGCTCGTCTATTCGGCGCCCACAACCGGCAAGTTCACGTCGGAATACTGGGCGCCGGAGATCCACTGCATCGACGGCCAGTGGTACATCTACACCTGCGCCGACGACGGTCACAACGCCAATCATCGCGCGATCGTGCTGAAGGCCGACACGGATGATCCACAGGGCGCCTACCACTTCGCCGCCGAACTGATGACGCCGGGCTGGGCGATCGACGCCAGCGTCTTCCGCGGCGCGAATGGCAAACTCTACTGCGTGTGGTCCGGCTGGCCTGATGGACCCGCGCCGGACTCGACGCAGCATCTGTTCATCTCCGAAATGAAAAGCCCGACACAACTGACGGGCCCCGCCATCGACATCTCCGGCGAAATGCGCGACTGGGAACGCGTTTCACGTCCCGGCGGTCTGCTCGAGGGCCCCCAGCCGATCGTGCGGAACGGTAAGACATTCATCATCTACTCAGCGAGCGGCAGCTGGACGGCGGACTATTGCCTCGGCCTGCTGACACTCGCGGGCGACGATCCGCTGGACGCGGCCGCCTGGAGGAAACGCGACACGCCGCTCTTCCGCCGCAAGGGAAACGTGTACGGTCCAGGTCACTGCTGCCTGACAACATCGCCCGACGGAACGGAAGACTGGCTCGTCTATCACAGTTCGCTCGACGCCGGCGGCTCATGGAATCGCGGCGTGAGCATGAAACCGATCACGTGGAACCAGGACGGCTCGCCGAACCTGGGCGAACCGCCGCAATGGGGAGAGGCGATCGCGGCGCCATCGGGAGAGCCGGCGCCTGAGGCGAACGTCATGCGGGCGGACGACTTTGCGTCGGACGACGCGTGGCGCCTGTTCGGCGGCGTGCGAAGCTCAGACGACGCGCAGAATCAGGATGGCTATCGGCTGCGCGCCGGCGCCGATCCGCGAATCGGAGACAAGGCGCTGCTTCGCGGTTGCGCCTACACCGACTTCACGATGCGGCTGCGCGTTCGGAACGAGGCGAGAAAGAGCCGGGCGGGGCTGCTGTTTCGCGTCTCCGAGCCGGCAATGGGCGTGAATCGATTCAAGGGCTACGCCGCGATGCTGGGCGCGGGCGGCAAGCTTGAGTTGCTGAAGTGTGACGGCGAGGAATGCAAACGAATCGCCCAAGCCGTCGTGCATACGCAGCGCGGCAAGTGGTCCACGATGCGCGTGTCATGCCTCGGACCTCATATCCGCGTCTATGTGGATGACATGGAGCGGCCGATGATTGACACAAGTGACGCGACGTACACGACCGGAAGCGTCGGCGTTCGCGGCGTGAACGGCGATGTGGCGTTCGACGATTTCCTGATCGAGCCGTACAGCCCCGCCCGTCGCCGGTAGGCCGGCGCGCGAGTCTCCGGTCAGAGCGAACCCTGCGCGACAACAGCGGCGTGTGGCGCCTCTGGATCTGGCGTGTCGAACCGGGCGTATCGCAGGGCCAACACGGGCAGCACCAGCAGGTTGAGAATCGTTGACGTGATGAGACCGCCCAGGATGACGATCGCCATGGGGCCCTCGATCTCACGTCCCACTTCACCGGAACCGAGCGCGATCGGCGCGAGTCCGAGGCCCGTCACCAGCGCCGTCATCAGAATGGGAACCACGCGTTCCGACGCCCCGCGCAGGGCCGTCGCCATTCCCCAGGCCTGACCTTCCATCGTCACAAGATGCTCGTAGTGCGACATCAGCATGACGGAATTTCGCATCGTGATGCCGAAGAGCGTCACGAATCCGACGATCGATCCGATCGACAGCGTGGCGCCTGTCAGAAAGACCGCGAGGACGCCGCCGACAAAAGCGAAGGGCAGATTCGCCAACACAAGAAGCAGATTCCGGAGATTCCGGAAGACAGCGCCCAACAGCAGCACGATGACCACGCCGATCAGTCCGGCGTGGATGAAGATCTCCGTTCGCGCCGAGGCGCTCGCCTCCGACGCCCCGCCGTAGGTCACGTACATCCCCGGCGGCATGTTGAGATTCGAGATCCTCCGCTTGACCTCGTCAACGAACGAGCCGATGTCGCGCCCCGCGACGCTGCACGTCACGCCCTGCCGGCGACGCCCCGCGTCGTGCAGAATCATGTAGCGCGTCGTTCGCCGATCCAGGTCCGCCAGCTCCCGCAACGGCACGAACTGTCCCGCGGCGTTGGGGATCAGCAGGTCCCCGATCGACTCCGGGTCCCGCCGCAGTTCCGGTCGCAGCGTTACAACAACATCATGGACGCGGGCGCCTTCAAAGGTCTGCGCGACCACTTCGCCCTGCAGCGCCGTCTGCAGCGTGGCCAGAACATCCAGCGGCGCAAAGCCGTACGCCTGGAGCCGATCGGGCCGAAGCGTGGCAAGCATCTGCGGCGCGCCCGGCGGCGATGCGACGCGGACGTCTTCCGCCCCCGAAACGGCGCCGATCTCGCGGGCGATGCGACTGGCTTCGCTGTCGAGCGTATCGAGATTGTCCCCGAAAAGGCTGACGACAACGGGCGCCGTTTCGCCGGTCAGTGTTTCGCTGATGCGATCGCCGAGAAACGTCAGAACTTCATAGTCGATGCCCGGGTAGGCGGAGAGTCGCTCACGGATGCGCTGCTGCACGTCGGACTGGACGGCGCCGGGAATGTCGGGTCGAAGCTCGATATGCAGTTCGGAACGATGAGGTCCCCACGGGTCCTCCCCCAGTTCGGCGCGTCCCGCCTGCTGTTCGATCGTCGCGATAACCGGCTGATTGTCGACGAGCACATTGGTCAGAAGATCGTTGGAGATGCGTTCGCCGAGGCGCATTGTCTCCCTGAGGCTGACGCCGGGCGCGCTGTTGACCTGCACGACAAAGTGGCCCTCGCGAAACTCCGGCAGGAACTCCTCGCCGAAGTTGCGGACCGCGACGACGGCGATGGCGGCGACCACCAGCCCGGCGGCGATCAGCGCCCGTCGCCAGCCCATCATGCGGGCCAGGGCGGCGCCATAACAACGCTGAACCCAGACGAGTAGGCGCGGTTCCCCCGCGGACCTGGCGCCCGCCAGCAGGAAGCGTGACATCGCCGGCGTCACGGTCAGCGCGACGGCCAGCGACGCGAGAATCGAGAGGATGTATGCGACACCCAGCGGCGCAAACATACGTCCCTGGAGGCCTGACATCGTGAGGACAGGGACGAAGACCATCACGACGACGAACGTTGCATAGACGACAGCGCTGCGCACTTCCACTGAGGCGTCGTGGATGACGTTTGCGACGGGCGCGGGAGCGCGGCTTGCGTTGTTTTCGCGCAACCGACGATAGATGTTCTCGACATCGATGATGGCGTCGTCGACCACTTCGCCAATGGCGATCGCCAGACCGCCCAATGTGATCGTGTTGAGCGAATAGCCCAGCCAGTCCAGCGCGATGATCGCCGTCAGGAGGGACAGGGGAATCGCGACGATGGAAATGACCGCCGTGCGCAGGTTGAACAGGAAGAGCAGCAGAACGGCGATGACGAGACTTCCGCCGATGAGCAGCGCGACGCCCACATGATGCAGGGCCGTCTCGATAAACGTTGCGGGCCGATGCATCCGCGGATACGCCTGGATATGCTCCGCCTCGAACAGCGGTTTCATCTCCTCGAGGGCGGCCTCCACAGCCTGCGTGACTTCCATCGTGTTGGCGCCGTACTGGCTCATGACCTTGACCAGTACGCCGGACCGCCCCTGGATCAGAACATCGCCGAACTTCGGCGCCGCCGCCTCGCACACATTCGCGACATCCTTCAATCGGACGACTTCCTCCGGCCCGCGACGGACCACGACCTCGCCCAGACGATCCTCGGTCAGCGACTGCCCTTCCGACTGCAGCACAATCCGCTGAGCATCCGTCTCGATGAAACCGGAGGCCCGCACACCGGTCGATCGCCGCGCCGCGCCGATCAGATCGTTGACAGTGACGCCAAACGCCGCGAGCCGCTGAGGATCGATCTGAATCTGAAGCTGCCGGGTCTCGCCGCCCATCACGCCGACCTGCGCAACCCCTGTCACGGCCTGCAGTCGGGGCTTGAGCGTCCAGTCGGCAAACGCGCGCAGCTGCATAAGGGATCGATCATCGGAAACAAGACCGATCTTCAGGAGGTCCATGGTCGACGAGGTCAGGGGCGTCAGCCTCGGCGGCTTGACGCCCGATGGGAGCGATTCGATGACAGCGCTGAGATTCTCATTGATCAGCTGGCGATCAATGAAGATGTCCGTCCCTTCCCTGAAAACGACGGTGACAATGGACAGGCCCTGAATGGACTGCGATCGCACGGATTCCAGATTGGAGACGCCGCCGATGGCGCCTTCAACGGGGCGCGTGACGAGCGCCTCGACCTGCTCCGGCGAGAAACCGGGCGCCTCCGTCTGAATCACGGCCTGCGGCTGAACGAAATCCGGAAAGACATCGAGCTTCGCCCGCATGGCGGTCCGCACGCCCAGCGCCATCAATGCCGCGGCGAGCGTCAGCACAATCGTGCGGCGACGGATCGAGATGTCGACGATAGCGTTCAGCACGAACCAGCGCAGCCCTTCTCTTCAGTCCTTCTGCGATTCACTCAACCAACAGATACGGGCGTACGACAGGTCAGGCGTCGCCTTCGGCCTCAGCGTCAATCTGGGATCGCAACTCCTCCGACAGAAGCGTCCCCGCCCCGACAGTCACGACGCGCCGTCCCGCGGCCAGGTCGTCGGAGACGAACCAGCCGCCCTCCAGCGGGATGACGGTGTCAATCAGTGTTCTGGCAAAGCGCTCGTCGGCCGTCTGGAGATACACATAGGCCGATCCGGCCATGCGGACGACGGCGGCGCGGGGAACAACGACACCTTGAATCGACCGCCCCGGAAGCGCGAGCGTGGCGCGGACAAGCAGCCCGGGACGGATCGGCGCATCACCGGCGTCGAACGACACGAGGAATCGCTGACCACTCGGCGCCGTCGGATCGATCTGCGCCGCAGTACGGACTTTCGCCGGGAACACACGTGAATCGAGGCCCATGATTTCGATCGTCGCCTCTGTCGGCGGCGCCGCGAGGATGGCGCCGGTCGGGACGGAGACGCTTGCCATCTGTCGCCGCGTATCGAGGACCTTGAGCAGCGCCTGGCCCGGCTCAACGACTTCCCCGGCGTGCGCATAGACGTCGGTGATCACGCCGGCGCCCTCCGAGACGAGCGGCCATTCCGAATTCACCTGTCCGCTGTCCGACAACAGATCGCTGAGCATCTGAACGGACTGCTCTGCGGCGGCCAGCCTCGCCGCTTCGCCCTTCACATTCGCCAGCGCCGCCTCGATGGCGCGATCCGTGACGAGCTTCTCGCTGTTGTTCAGTGATTTCTTGTGCTCGTAGGAAGACTTCGCCGCAACCAGTCGCGCACTGAATTCGTCGACGTTCGCCCGCGCCTGCATGAGGCGGGCGTTCAGGTCGAGCCGCTCAATCGTTGTCAGGCGCGGGTGGACGGCGCCAATGACCGCTCGCGGCGTCACCACCTCGCCCACCCCCGGCCACGCGCCGTCGTTCGCCCGCCTGAGATAGCCGGCCACGGGTGATCGCAGCGTGAACACGGCGCCGGGATCTTCGATGGTCCGGCCGTAGGCGATGACGTTCGGCTGATATTCCGCCTCGATCAGTGGTTCGGTCCTGAGCCCCACGCGACGCTGCACGTCGCGACTGACGTGAAATACGCGTCCGCCGTCGGCGTCGACTTCGAGCGTCAGTGTCTCACCTGCGGCCGAGGCGCCTTCTGTCGCCGGCGATTCACTGTCGACGGCCCCCGCGCGAAGCCGCGGCACGAGCCAGCAACCTGCAATCAACACGATGACGATCACGAACCCGAATTGCTGATGTTTGCGCTTCATGACATTGCACTCAACGTGTCGTCTGACGATCTGTCATTGGGTTGTCGGACGCGCCCGTCGACATCGCGGCGCGCCCGGTCGTCGACGATTGCGGCGATGGGGCCGATTCGACATTGTCCGGCGGGTCCTTGCCACCCAGCGCGCGATTCAATTCCACCCACGCCGCGAGGTAGTCCTGACGGATCCGCATCGCCGTCTGTCGCTGCGTCATCAGGAATTCCTGCGCCCGGATGACGGTCAGCACGTTCTGTTCGCCGCCCTTGTAGGCGCCCTGCGCCAGTTCGAGGTTTCGCGTCGCCGTTGGCAGCGCCGTTGACTTGTAGAACTCCATCAGCGACGCCGAAGCGCGGACGACGGCGGCCGCCCGCTGCACCTGGTTGGCGATTTCATCCAGTGTGTCTTCGTAGGTCTTTCGGGACGCCTCCAGCTGATAGGACGCTTTGGCAATGTGCGCCTGATTTTGATCCCAGACGGGAAGCGTGAACTGAATGCTGGGGCCGAGCAGCATATCGATGATCTGCGAGCGATCGATGGCGCGCTCACCGCGCGACTGGAGATCGGGCGCCGTGGGTTGTCCCTGTCGAATCGAACTGCGAAGCGTATCCGCGGCGATCTTCCGCCCCGGCAGCGCGCGCGATTCGAGCCGCTCGCCCTCGAGACCGAGCTGCACGCTGGAGAAGACGCTCCGCTGCTGACGCCGAAACTCCCCCTCCGCCGCCCGGACATTGAATTCGGCGATTCGCGCCTCAAGGCGCTGTTGCATGGCGAGTATCGTCAGCGCCTGATCCGTCGGAATCACTCGGACCACGGGATCCGTCGTGTCCGCGATGTCCCATGATGGATCCCAGCGGGCCATGCCGATGATCCGGGCGAGGTCCGCCTTCGCGACATGCCGATCTCGCTCCAGCGTCAGCAACGTCGCCTGAACATTCACTTCGGCGGCGCGCAGCAGGTTGACGTCGATGGCGGCGGATTCCCCCCCTTCCATGCGTTTCTGTGCGATCTCGATCGATCGCCTGACGAGCTGGAGATTCTCCCGAGCGATCGCCTCACGACGCCGGATCGTGGACAGATCGTAATAGGCCTTCCGGACGCTCGCGGCCAGTTCGACCGCCTGACGAACGACGTTGGCGATCGTCTCCTCGAGCCGGGCCTCGGCGACGTCTCTGCGAATCGGGATCAGCCACAAATCGGCGATCTGCTGTGCGAAGGAAAAGGAGATGTTGGAGCGACCGCCGCCCTCGGGAAACCGCGCCGTCAATCCGACGGACGGATTGGTCAGCAGACCGGACTGAACGACATCGGCTCGCGACGCGCCGATCGACTGGAAGAGCGCCTGAAAGGCCCGATTGTTCAGCAGGGCCACGCCGACGGCCTCATCGACGGTCAGCCCGCCGTCGAGCATCGCGCGAACCTTCTGTTCGACGAGCGCCTCCGTCGCCGGGTCGAAGGACTCAACACCCTCCAGCCGGCTTTGGATGCGTTCGCGGGCGTCCTGAAAGTCGCGCGCGGGCTCGACCTTCGCACACGCGACGGGCGCCGCAACGACGGCGGCGAGCAGTAGACGCCGCATTCGCGGGAATCGGCCGCCGGAAAGCCATGGAGTCGTGCGGGCGCTTCTCTTCACAGCCGCCATCCACCCCAATGATGTTCGAGAATCTCCTTTGCAACGGGAAAGAGAATCATCAACAGGCAATGGGCCTCGACCACGAAGGCCGGCCACCAGCGCGTACCCGACGTCGATCGCGGCGCCAACCCTGTTGATCGCCGCGGAATCCATCGCGGCGTGGTCCGCATGTAATCCGCGTACTGTTCGCCAAAGCGCTTCAACAGGCGCATCTCCTCGAATCGCACGGACAGGCTGTATACAACAAACGCCCAAACGACGACGACAGGCGCCATCCAAGGTATCTCGGCCATGCACGCAAGACCAGCAAAAATTGACATGTTCGCCCAATAGACTGGATTACGTACGACGCGAAAGGGACCATCCGTCGCGAGTCGCTTGCGTGACTTCAGTCGGTATCGCAGGCGCCGCTGGGCGGCGACGCGCAGTGACAATCCCAGGAAAAAGAGGATCAGGCCGACGCTCCACGCCAGGGCGCTCCCCTCAAATCGCCCATCGAAATGCAGGAACACATAGGCGAGCGGCGGGATCATCAGGAGTCCGCGCACTTTGAACACGGCGCCCAGGAACAGGTAACGGGATTCGGATCTCGCCATTGCGTCTCCTGACTCGCTCGGCGCCACTTGCGCGAAACACGTCGTCCGACCCTGAAGGCGCGAGACCGCAGGGGCCGGGCGCCGGCACGGCGTCGAATACACGGATTCACGAACGCCGCGCAGGCCCAACAACGTGCGCATCGGACTCAAAGCGACACGCATGGATTCGCGATATGAAAAGTGTAGAAGCGAACGATGGCGTCCAGATGGACGCAGGATGACAAAGCTGTCATCCGGCGAGGGGCCGCCGTCATGACGAAATCTGCAGTCTGTCTGTCAGCAGTCAGTCACCTATTGGAGCAGCGCCATCACAAAGCCCTGAATATCGGCGCCGTCAGGGGTTCCCGATCCATCGAAGTCGCATGCGAGCTGATGTGACGGATCGGTATCCGTCCCCATGAGGACAGCGACAAAAGTCTCGAGAGGCGGGAGACACGGACTGCATCCGCAGTTTGTTCCGACACCCTGCGAGGCGCCGCCCTGGCTGGCGCAGTCGCTCGGCGTCAGTTCGACGCACGTGTTGTCGGCGAGGCAGCACGCCCCATCGGCCACGGGGCTGACGAGCGTCATGTCCACGAAGGCAAAGTCGACGTACAGGTTGATCTTGTAGGTGTCGAACCCCGTGAGCAGGGCTGTGCTCCCCCACGGATTGGGCGACGTGTTGTAGGAAAATGTCTGCCCGCCGTAGCCGCTGACATCAAAGGCGATGGGGTCGTTGAAGGCGTCCTCTCCGTCGACCAGCGGCATGATCTCAAGCGCGGCGCCCGCCCCGGCGGTATTCGCGAGAATCTTCACTGTGAAGGATGGCAGGTCGAAGACCTGACCATCGACGCGCCGGAGCGTCATGCGGGCCTTGTGATCCGTCACCCCCGGCGGCGGTGTCGTGACGGCCTGGGACTCGACGCCTTCGGGCCATGGCACGTGAACGGTCCGACCGATGATCTGCCCGGTCCCCCCCGTAAACAACTTGTCCCGCGTGCAGGTGAACTCATAGCCACTGCTGCTGATGACGTCCGACGTGACGCCGGAATTCAGCAGCGTCGCCGTCTGGCAGCTTTCGAAGAAGACAGTGGTGTTTCCGAGGGCGACGGACATCGGGACCAGTAGACATGCAACGAGAATAACGAGCAGGCGACGAATCATGACAGAACTCCCCTGTTCAAAGGAACGCGCCGTTCAAGAACGTGGCGCGAGATCGGCGGTTTGTCTGAGCAAGGCCT
This sequence comes from Phycisphaerae bacterium, assembly GCA_035399845.1. Lineage (GTDB taxonomy): Bacteria > Planctomycetota > Phycisphaerae > UBA1845 > UTPLA1 > ECT2AJA-110-A. Next base: position 10,288 of record DAOPJV010000104.1, read on the forward strand.
TCGCGGACACGCCCGGTCCAACCGGACCAGACAAAGCGGCGACCGCCCGCCTTTCGATATCCTGACAATCTTATCCGCCTTTGTGAACACGTGTGCAAATATTGCAACGTTGAGTAGCTTGGATGGGAACGCGCAATTGGAAGACGCGAGGCGGTGGCGGCGCCTTCGAAGACGGGGAACTCGCGAGCGGTCCGCCGAAGCGGATCAGTCCCGTAGGGTCCGCTGTGCGGACCATTCGTTGCGACAACAAGCGAACCCAGGCAAACGGTCCGCACAGCGGACCCTACGATTGTGTTTCCGATTTGAATCCGCACGGCGCTGTCGGGTCGATGACCCGACCTACGAACTGCGTCGCCAACCAGACTCGGAGAGTTGAATGGAGGCGGCGGGAATCGAACCGGCGAAGACCCTGTTGACGATAGCGCCAAGGGGGAATTTCGGCGGATTCGCGTAGGTGGCGCCGGAATCGCTAAGATGCGATTCGATGCGGTTGTCATCAAAGGAGCGATGCGATGGGACGAATATCGAACGAGAGAATGCAGGCGGCCCTGGAGCAACTCAGGTCGATTTCGGAAGCCGACTTTGCCAAGGTCAGGGGGCTGGCCGCCATTGTGAGACCGCTCCGGAGCGTGCTTCATAAGACGCCGGATGACCATGGCATGACGGATTGGCGGGAGATCTACTTTCCATCGGATGACGGCGTTCCGCTGGAGGGCTGGTATATCCCCGCCAAAGGTGGAGAAAGTGATCGCCTGGTTATTTTCAACCACGCGCTGCCCATGTGTCGGGCGGGTTTTCCAGGGCATCTTGGTGAACCTTGGAGCAATTTCGATGCGGTCGAAATCGATTTCGTCATTCAGTACAAGCGCCTGACGGACGCCGGTTACAACGTGCTGACATATGACATTCGCAACCATGGGACCAGCGGTGCTGCGAATGGCGGACTCAGCGGCATCGGTTGCTGGGAGTGGCGCGACTGTGTGGGCGTCAAGAAGTACGTCGACGCGCATCCGAGGCTTGGAAAGATGCAGGTCGGGCTTTACAGCCAGTGCATGGGCGGCAATTCACAATACCATGCCATTCAGCGCCGCCCCGATTTGTTCGAGAACGTCGCCTGCATGTGCAGTCCGATGGTTGTATCGATGGCGGCAATCTACGACGCCTTCTCCGATCTTCAGGGCATTCGACAATACCAGGAGCTGATTGACCTCGAACTCCTGAAGATGGGCGCTTTCGTCGCCGCCGAAATGACGCCCCATCGGTGGGCCGCGGGAGTCAAGATGCCTGTACTGATGGTCCAGGTCCTGGAGGATGCGTGGACACGAAATCCCGAAGACGCGCAAAGGACATTCGATCTTCTGGGGAGCAAAGACAAGGAGCTCTTCTGGATTGAAAATACGACGAAGCGCTTCAGGGATGGTTATAACTACTTCGGACGCCATCCGGAGAAGGTCATCGCGTTCTTCGACAAGCACATGAAATGACATCCAGGCCGGTCGCGTGACGCGCTCCCGCCGGCCGGGAAGAGACCGAGTCGGAAACACCCGCGCCGTGACAGCCCGCGTGAATCGTCGTCGGGTCGATGCCCCGACTTGCTCGCTACGAACTGCGGCGCCGATCGGAATCGGAGAGTCCCGTAGGGTCCGCTGTGCGGACCATTCGTTGCGGCAACAAGCGAACC
>DAOPJV010000105.1:0-11335 GCA_035399845.1 Phycisphaerae bacterium
CGCAGTTGCTTGGATGCCGCGAGGCCCAAGGCGCTACCACTGGTGCGTAAGCACAACTGCGGCAGAGCGTGGTCGGGGAGGCGATAGCTCATGCAGCTACACCCCAATGTGAAGGCGCCGAGGCAGCGGACGGCGAAAGTCCGCGGCCGGACTTACATCTACTGGATCGTGCGATGGCGGCCGAACGGCGAGGCCCGTCCGCAACAACGGCAGTATCCTGGCACACCTGAGGGGTTGGCCCAGGCCCGCGCGAAGGCGATCGCGAAGTCTCGCGAGATCACAGAGGCGGAGCAACGTGGCCGACGGTTCAGGGACCACGAGAACATCCGACTCGCCGACCTAGTGGAATTCATCGAGACGGAGCGTGTCGGCGCGAAGACCGAGCGGCTTCGAGGTAGCTCGCTGCGTAGCTCGATAAGTGCCCTGAGGCGGCTTCAGAAGTTTCTCGGCGCAGGGGACGTGAACCGCGGCGGGAATGTCCGTCTGGCTGACGTCACACATCGCGAGATCGTCGCGTTTCAAAAAGCGATGAAATTCGATGGAGCGTCGATAAACACAGCCGCGAAGGTCATCCGAAGCGTCAAGGCAACCTTCACGATTGCGGAAGCGCACGACATGGCGCCCGAGGGATGGAACCCCTGCAAACACGCAGCGGTCGTCATTCGGTCGAAGAAGCCGAACCAGATCCGCCTACTGACCGACAACGAACGCGACGCGATCTTTGAGGCCTGTCGGGCGATGGACGATTCCGACTGGTGGACCGCATTCGTGGACATGGCGATCTACGGCGGTTTGCGCGCCGCCGAAATAGAGAACCTCTGTTTCGAGGACATCGACTTCTCGAACCATGAAATCAGGATTCGCCCGAAGCAGCACACGGCGTCTACCTTAGCATGGCGTCCGAAGACCGACGCCGGGCAACGCACTATTCCGTTGCTGCCGGCTTCGACATTCGCCCGGCTTCGGGTGTTGAAGTCACGCGCGCCGGAAGGACACTCCTACCTGTTTCTGGCGCCTCAGCGACTCGCGGCGTTGCTCGCGATGCGAGACGAAAACGATAAATCCCAAGCCCGGATCGACGATCGGGAGACCCTGATTCCAACGGAGCGTCGGCAGTTCTCGCGGACGCTGTTGCCAAAGGCCAACACTATCATGCGAAATCAGCACGGCTCAGACGGCGCGACTCTCATGCAGGACGGCAAGCCGACCGTCGGCCTACACGACCTGCGGCGATTCGCTATTTCCCGATGGCTGGTCAACGGAATGGAGATGCACGAGGCCTGCGAGTTCGCGGGCCACACAGATATCGGCGTCATGTACGCTCACTATGCATCGATCCTTCCCGGCAGATTCGACAAGGCCCGGGGGATTGCCGAGACCATCGCTCAGGCTGATTCGACGCCCGTCATCGGGCGGATCGGAGCAAAACCCAGCGCAACATCGGTCGCGTGATGGCCCGCCAGTCAATCCACGACGATGGAAAGGTGTATCACATGATGAACGTAACAACGGAACAGGTAGTGACTTGCAGGCAGTTGTCACGTAAAATGCGTGACGTTTTGCGCTCGTAGCTCAGTTGGATAGAGCAGCGGACTTCTAATCCGCAGGTCGCAGGTTCGAATCCTGCCGAGCGTGTTCAGGGGCGGAAGCGTCTTTTCTTCCGAAGTGGCGATTAGTGATTTGGCGATGTGGGCGCCCGCGGGACGCTCGTGAGGCCAACAGCTCGTGCGAGAATCCCCTCTCGCACGCCATCGGCACGAACGCTCGTGCGAGAATCCCCTCTCGCACGCCATCGGCACGGACGCTCGTGCGAGAATCCCTTCTCGCACGCGATCGGGCGATTCGTCGCCACGATTCCGCCGACAAATGTCACGATTGCTTCTGTTGGCGCCAGCGCCTCCGTACAATGCGACGCATCTGGAAACGCGAACTCTCGCAGAGAAAGGACGTCGTCATGACACAAATCACGGGCACGTACAGGATCGATCTGGAGACATCGGCGAAACTGAAGGCCGGGTACTTTCACGATCGGTTTGTCATGAAGGAAGGCTACGACGAGGCGCTGAAGCAGTACCTGCTCGACAACGCCGAGCTGGTCGCCGCGATTTCCATGACGATCGACGCGACGTCCATGAAGATGTCGTCCGAAGACGGCGAAGAGTCGTTCAGGGTTCTCGAATTCGACGAAAACGCGACCCCCGGGAAACTCGTCGTCGATTGGGGCGAACCTGTCGCATTTAAGGTCGTCGAACCCGTTCCCGGCAGCATCTACCTCGACAGCGAGCAAAGCGAACTCGGCGAATGGGCCTGGAAACGCGTCGAACCATCGGCGTGAGCTAACGCGCCACACAGGCCGTGACCCTGGGGTCGCCGCCGCCATGACGACATTACTCCTTTCATCCCGTGCGACGGAGGACAATCAAGCCATGTGGCGCGCAGCGATTGCGCGCGACTGGAACGTGGAACGGGTTCGCGGGATTCGCCTGCCGGAACTCAACGACGACGAAATCGTCATCTACGTCGAGTCTCTGTACGCGCCGACTATCGCCGAGGCGCTGGGGCTGCGGCTGCTGGAAGTCCCGGAGAACTGGCTGGTCTCGTTGCCACGCGACTACACACGGCGATCGATTCGGCTCACAACACTCGGCGTTGCGCGATCCCTGACAACGCCGACGTTTGTCAAACCACCCAATGACAAGTCGTTCGCCGCGCGCGTGTACGAGCATGGCTCGGCCCTGCCGGGAGCTTTCGACGATGCGATGACCGTCCTTGTTTCAGACCCCGTCGCCTGGGACGCGGAGTTCCGCTGCTTCGCGCTGGACGGGCGTGTTCGCACGCTCTCGCCCTACCTGCGTCGCGGCGCGCTTTCACGTGCGGATGGCTTTTGCGCGTCCGACGAGGAACTCTCGACAGCGCAGTCGCTGGCGAATGAGATCCTCGCGACCCACGCCGAGAAGACGCCCGACGCTGTCGTCATCGACGTCGGTCGCCTTGAAGATGGGAATTGGGCGGTCGTCGAGGCGAACGCCGCCTGGGGTTCGGGCATCTATGGGTGCGATCCGGATGTGGTTCTCGATGTGATCCGGCGCGCCGTGTCGAAGACGTAGCTCGCGAGAAGCGCTTCGTCGATAAGACAGTCGCCTCCACAAGGGCGAGCGTGCTGGCGGGAAGGAAATCCCAAGGGGAGTGGTACGAGAAGGGAAGCTCGTACCAGCGAGCGACCTTATCGGTCACGGGACCGCCAGAGACCGATCTTATCGGTCACTCCACGGCGTTCAGCCCACCGGAACGACCCTGATCCACTCGCGACCGGCGCTGTTCGGCGCCCCAGCGACTTCCCTCAGAAAAATACCGATCCCCGTGAGCCGCTCGGGGGTCGGTCTCCGCAGGACTTGCTGAGGCCTCGCGCAGTCGGACTGTATCGATCGCCCAGGCCACAGGAAGCAAGCCCGAAAGGAGACGCCAATGTCCGCGGCGTTCACAATCAGACACTCGAATCCAGCCCACCACCGCGTCACACGCGGGCCGATCCATCGCCCGATCGATGCAACCCTGAGACGTCTCGCCTTCATCGTCCCGACGCTTGCGGCGGCTAGCGCGTTCGCTCAGTTCTCGATCCCGCCCTCCTCAGTCGACGCCCTGGATGTGGCCCGGGGCGCGACGATCACAGCGTTCACGCCCGGCATTCAGCCCGGTCCCGAGGCCGCGTTTGGCGCCAATCTCGGCGGCGCTGAGCCTGGCGTCGCCTTCGCGCCGAGTGGCGACGCGGGCGATACCACATTCATTGATCTGCGGACCCCCAACCCAGTCACGCTGGGCGGCGTCCGCATCTACGCCAAGAACGACGGCTCGAATGTGGGGTTCCGACGCTCCATGCGGGCTTTTCGCCTGTTCGCCGACACCGACGGCGATGGCGTCTTCGAGACCATCGTGACTGACGCGGCGATCAAGAAGAACTACAACGACCAGGCCGGCAACGCCGCCACACAGGTGAACGCGCTCGAGCTTGAAATCACCTTCCCTGCGGTGACCGCTCAGGACTGGCGCTTTGAGTTCGAGCAAGGTGTCTCCTTCGGGGAGTTCGATGGTGTTCGCATCATCGAAGTGGACGGTCTCACGGCGTTTCGCGTGACGAACCTGCTGGATGGCCCCGTGTCCGCGAATGGCGATCTACCCGGCAGCCTCCGACAGGCGATTCGCGACGCGCACTCCACGTCCGCGCCGGCGGTGATTGACTTCGATCCGAGCCTGGCGGGCGGCGTCATCACGCTGACGGCGGGAGAGATCTCCATCAGCAGGAATCTGACTGTCGCCGGCCCCGGCGCCGATCAACTCACGATCAGCGCCCGCGCCGCGAGCCGCCATTTCAGGATTATCAATGGAAACTCGACGATCCACTTCAAGGACGTCACGCTGGCCGACGGAAACGGGACCGGCCCATCGGGCCGCCACGGCGGCGCCATCCGGTCGATCGGTGGATCGATCAGGCTCAATCTCAGCCGTTGTGTGTTCCGCGACAACACGGCGCCCGCCGCCGACTTCGGAAGCGCGATCGCTGTCATTGGCGGGCCGCTGAACATCGACGCCTGCGCCTTCGTCGACAATCTCGGAGGGCAGGCCGCGGTCTACATTGAGGATTCCCGGGCCACGATTCGCAACACGACAATGACCGGCGGTGACTCGCCCCGCGGCGCCCTCTGGGTGCGTGACGACGCCGACGCAACGATCTCGCACTCGACGATCGCAGATAATCGCATCGGACTGTTCTACGAGGTCGGCGCCGGCGATGACACCAACGTGACCTATGACCATACGATCTTCGCCAACGACGACAACTTTTTCGACAATGGCGGCAATGGCGTGATCAATCTCGTCTCGGGCGGCTTCAACCTGCTTGACGACGCCGATCCCGAGGCCTCGCCGAATCCCGCCGACAGCGATCTGCTCGAAACGAATCCGCTGCTCGGCGCCCTCACGGCGGAGGCGGGCACGTTGATCTTCCCGCTGCTTACTGGAAGCCCCGCAATCGACGCGGGCGATCCGACCGCCGTCGCCGGCGTCGGGGTGATTCCGGATTTCGATCAGCGCGGATCGCGATCGAGTCGTGTCACGGATGGTCGGATCGAAATCGGCGCGTTCGAGTTCGGGTCGTTCGATCGAGATCGCGACGGTGTCCCCAACGAAGAGGACATTTGTCCGACGGATCCATTGAAGATCGTCGACGCGGGCATTTGCGGCTGCGATCAGGTCGATCGCGACGATGACGGCGACAACGTCTGCGACGACTTCGATGTCTGCGTCGGCGATGACGCGGCGGGCGATACCGACGGCGATGGTATCTGCGACGACCTCGATCTGTGCGCGGGCGACGACGCGTCGGGTGATCGCGACGTTGACGGTGTGTGCGATGATCTGGACGTGTGCGCCGGCGACGACGCCACGGGCGATACCGACGGTGACGGCGTCTGTGATGACACTGACGCCTGCGAGGGCAACGACGGCCGCGGCGATTCGGATGGCGACGGCGTCTGCGACGATCTCGACGTGTGCGCGGGCGACAACAGCGTCGGGGACTCGGATGGCGACGGAGTCTGCGATGATCGCGACATCTGTTCCGGCAATGACAACGCGGGGGATACCGACGGCGATGGCGTCTGCGACGACATCGACCTCTGTGACGGCGACGACGCCCTGGGCGATATCGACGGCGACGGTGTCTGCGACGCCCCGCCGCCCGCCGCGAATGTGCTGTGTGGCCTCGGGGCGGGTCCGGGATTCCTGGTCCCGCTGCTGCTGGCGAGTCGCCGACGCCGACATCGACGCTTCCGACAACGACAGCGCCGCCGCGCAGGCTCAATCTGATTGAGGCCATTCGTAGGGTGGGCGCCTCCCGCAGGAGTCGAATGCCTGCAGAAACAACCCGTCACGCCCAGGACCATTCACGGCGCCAAATCAAATTGGGTGTCGGCGGGAGGCGCCCACCCTGCAACTTGGCTGCCCAACGGCCCTGATCACCTGCGATACGGGGGCTCGATTGAGTCGTCCGGCGCGCCGGTGTAACGAGCACGGCGCTACATCGAGATATCGATTCCCAGCGACCCGTCGCAATCAGGCCACAACCTTGCGAGAATGTACGAGGATTCCGCGATGAAGCAGTGCGTGTATCCTCTGACTTTGGCGGCGATCCTTCAGCTTTGACGCCAACAACACTCGACTCGGCGGACTTCAATGGATGGTAACAATGACAGATGACGAGCTTCTCCTGCGATGGAAGACACTTGCGGGAGATACGTCGGCAACGACTTGGGATGACGTCAGTGTCGGAATGTTGTTTCAGAAGTTTCGACCCCACGGCGACGGCGTGGACGCCGTCTTCGAGGGGCTCGAGGGAGGCGATGAACTTCTGGAGCGACTCCTGCCCGTATATCAATGGACCGCGGAGGGCTTCGCGACAGAGAGCGCCATTGACGCTTATTTTGTTGTACGACACCCGCCCAGGACGGCTCATCTCGCAGACTACCTGCGACGGCATCTGGAGAAGATGGCGGAAATCACCCAGGATTGCGGGCGAAACGACCTGTCAGACATCCTGAGGCGTATTCACACGATCAACGAAGTCGAAGGAGAGAGGCCCCCGCCTGATTCCGACGATACGCTTGATACAGAAATCTACGAGGTCGTGGGAGACTGGTTCCTGGAATTAACGCCGATGCGAAGCAAGGCGCTCCTCCTCCACGAAGCCTATTACACCATTGCGTGCGACTACGATCTTGCCAGCTACCTGATGTGGCCGCTGTATCGTGACAGCACGAACATCGTCGACCCATTCGCGCCGTATTTCGAACTCTGGAGGCACGGGGCGTCCATTCAATTTGAGCCGGAGAATGGCGCCACGATCTACGTCAGCCATTCGTAGGGTGGGCGCCTCCCGCAGGTGTCGAGAGTGTGCTGGATCTTCCCTCACGCGCCTGCCCCTTCGCATCGCACAAGCAACCTGGCGCCTGCGGGAGGCGCCCACCCTACAACGATGCCGGCTCGGCATTGCGGTTCTCGCGACGCGTTGGCGAATGGTTCGCACAGCGAACCCTACTGCCATTTTGACGATACGCCGCGCCGATCGTCGCGTCACCACGGCTGAAGCCGCCGGCCACAGGGCGCCCTCACATGGACACGAGGTAGCCCCTGCGATGGGAGATACTCAGGCATTTGCGGCAGTTCGGACAGAAGTAGATATACCGGCGGCCCAGCCATGTCGGCAGCTCGCGAAAGGCCACTTCCTTCAGCGGCTTCTCGCAGTGCGGACAGATCGGCTCCAAATCTCTTCGTTCCTGCAGTTTGATCATGTGTGCGACCTCCTCTCGCTGCCGACATCATAGCAATTCGCAGGCCCCCCGCCCTCCCGCTGCTCACGCGTTCGCAGGGCTCTCTCGCTCGTTGATCATCGCATCCCCACGTCTGATGCCGTGGGCCACCCGGCGGTTCTCGCGACGTGTTGACGAGTGGTTCGCACAGCGAACCCTACAACTGCGGCGGCTCGAAGATTCGTAGGATGGGCGCCTCCCACAGGAGTCGAATGCCTTCCGGATCAACCCGTCACGCCAAGGACCATTCACGGCGCCAAATCAACACGATGTCGGCGGGAGGCGCCCACCTGACAACTGGCGTCACGACCGCCGCATCACTGCGGCGTCTCGGTGCGAACGTTCTCGCGACGCGTTGGCGAGTGGTTCGCACAGCGAACCCTACAACTGGCGCATGAAGAGAGTTCCATCATTCCCTTGAAACTCGCGGGAGGCGGGCGCCCTGCAGCTGCGGCGGCTCGGCCTGGTTCCCGCGCCGTCGCGAAAAAAAGAGCGGGACGTGGTTGGTTCCACGCCCCGCCCGGTTCAATCCCTGTCACACTTCGATCAGTCGATGTGGATCAGCGTGAAGTTGCGCGTACCGTTCGCGCCGTTCGTCACGGCGAGAATCTTCCCCTGCCAGGCGAGCAACGAGCGCGGCGCGCCCGCCATCGTGTACGTATGCCGCTCGTTGAAGCCCGCGTCGAGCTCACGCACCTGGCTGCCCGAACCGGCCGACTGGAGCACGTAGAGGCTCGACCCGTAGAACTGCGCGTCCGTGTAGCTGAATCCGATGCTGCCCGCATAGGTCAGATCGGACGTGTTAAACAGGACGCCGCTCGCCACCATGACCTTCGACTCATCCGTCGACAGCCGCATCGGGTGCTGGAAGCTGTAGTCACCGTGATAGGGCGAATCGTGATCCGTCCCGAGCGTCCCCGCCACGAGATCGACATCCGCGTAGATGATGTCATTCGGCGATGTGCCGTCCCGGAAGTGGAAGACGCGCGAAATCGTCGGCGCATAAACGCCGTCCAGCGATGAATTCCGCCAGTCGTCGGAGAACGTCTGGACACCGTCGGAGCGGCGGAAGAGCCGATGCGTTTCCCAGGAGCCCGATGAATCAATCGTCCACAGGTAGTTGTCAACCACCTCCAGCAGGATCGGTGTCGTCGGCACGCTCGTGAACAGCGAGGCGGCGCCCGTCGCCAGATCGATCTTCTCGATGCGGCCCCCCGTGTACCCGACGTAAGCGATGTCGTTCGCCGGCGCGACGGCGAATTTCTGCGCGTCAGCGCCGACTGTCAGGTTCGGCATGAACGACTCCGTCGCCAGGTCGTAGCGATGAATGCGATCGCCCGCCGTGTCGAAGAAGTACACAACGCCCGGATTCGTCATTTCGACTTTCACGTAGTCGAACGCGAAGGGATTAAGCACATTGATCGTCACTGTGTCCACGCTCGAGCTATTGACATTCTCGACCGTCAGTTCGAAGACATACGTCCCCGGGCCACCGTCGAACGCGACGCTGGTCGTTGCGGCGTCGGGCGTATCAATCGTTGCGGCGGGACCGGAGAGGCGGCTCCACATGTACGAGAGGATGTTCCCGTCGTCGGATGTGGAGGCCGAGCCGTCGAGCGTGGCGCCGTCGTCCACAAACTTCTCCTGGTTGGCGCCGGCGTCGGCCGAGATCGACACACGGCCCAGGATCTGGTCGAGGTTGAACGTGTAAACGACAGCGGCCTGGAGCGGATCGGAGATCGTCACCTGGATCTGCGCCGGTCCGGCGTCGACATCCGGATTCCAGATCGTGTCGAAGACCTGGTATCCGCCGTAGGTGGATTCCGTCGCGGCGCCGAGCGAACCGTGGTCCGCCGTCCACGCCGCGGAGAGATCGTCGCCGACGTCGGGATCCGACGCGTACACGCGAAGCAGAACGGGATCGGGGTAGCTCGGCTCAGGCTGCGAAACGACGGCGGCGCCGATCGTCGGTGGCTGATTGGGAAGCCCCAGGTCCCCAAGCGTTGCGGCGGAGGTATCAAGCTGGAAGATCAGGCGTGTGGCGCCGCCGGCGCTGTTGCCGACGACCAGCATCATCGGAACGACGCCCTGATCCATCGGGTATTCCGCCGGATTCGTTGTCGAAAACGACGTGGTCGAGAGACGCCAGTCGAAGGTCAGGGGCTCGCCGCCACCGACCTGTTCCACGTCCGCCGTCAATCGAATGACATTGTTATCGAAGTCCTGTTCGGCGTTGATCCCGAGAATGGCGGGCGGGAAAATCGCGCCAATCGTGGCGCCGCCATCGCCGACACCGCCGGCCGGCGCAATGATATCGAGCGAAAAGCCGACTTCGGCCGACAGCCCCGCCGAATCCGTCACGACGACAGACAGATCCGCCTGTCCCGGCGTGGCGGGCGCCGTGTAGGTGGCGATCAGTGTCGCCGCCCCCGCCGTCATCGCGATCGAGCCGCTGGGCTGCTGAAAAACGCCGGGGCCGCTGAGTTCGTAATCCAGCGTCGCATCGTCGGGATGTTCGATATCAACCTCGAACTGAATGATCGAGTTGGCGAGGACCGGCGCCAAGGGTCGGCGCACCTCCACGATCGACGGGCCCGCGCCTTCGAACTGGCCGTTGTCCATTGCAACAAGAACGACGCTCAGATCGAGAATTTCGGCGTCGCTGAGCATGACATTGTTCCTGGCGCCGCTGTAGATCGCGACACCCCCTTCGTTGTGTCCGCTGACGGAGATCGACACGGGAATTCCGGCGGGAAGGTTGAGGACTGTGACCTGGTATTGACCGGGCGCCACTTCGAACATCTCGATCGGCGCCGTCCCGCCGCCGCTCCAGGTGACGGCGACGCGCATATCGACGACATCGCCGGGGCGCACGCGGGCGGACGTGTCCTTAGGCAGTGACGCCGTCAGACGTACCTGTCCCGACGCCGACGAAGCGGCCGGCAGTGCGCTCAGCGGCTCAAGCGTCGACGGGGATTGATCATTGCACGCCGCAATCAGCAGCAGCGGCGCAGCGCAAAGGAACATTCGGCGCAAGAACATGGAATCGCCTCCTCAAAAATAGAATGTGTGCAGTGGTTTCTGGATTTTCGATTTACTCCGGCCATAGATGCATACATTCTAGTAGCGCCCATCCCGGCTTCAAGCGGGATTGACGATATCTGAAGTGTTTATGTTTCATGAGGCGCTTCGCGCCCCGCGCGCCGGACGCAGGGCGCAGGGCGCAGGGCGCGTCGCTAATCCATGTTCGCGATGGACTTAGCCAATTGCGGGCGCGGGATGGCGCTTTCAATTTCGAGAAATTTCGTACTCATTGAGTGCGGCTTGACGTCAGGCCGACGTCGCCGCGCCGCACTCCGGGCAGATTCCCGAGCGATTGTCCCGAAGGTTGTAACCGCAGGGACAAAGCCGAATCCCCTTGAACAACAGCGCATGACGCAGACTCTCGCGGATTCGCCTCCGATCCAGCACGAGGCCGAGCGTGATGATGGCCGGAAAGAAGAGGAAGGGCGCCACGAGCGCCGCCGTTGGCCAGTCAAATGCGAATGCGACGACCAGGCAGATCGCCATCGATGGCGCGAACCCCCGAATTGTCCACACGCTGATGCGCGGATTGAACGCTTCATGCCAAATCCTTGCAGCGCTCCTGATGGACTCGTATTCGAGCAGTTCCGGAAACCCGATCGAAAACAATCGAATCTTGAGTCGCGCCACGCGCCCCGTCTCGCTGGCGCACAGCGCCCATGACGCCCAGCCAACCACTGCGAGCAGACCGAGTGTCGTCAGGATGATCATCCCCTTCGGCATCAGGCGGCATTGTATCGCGCCGCGTAGCGGACAGGTCGCTCAGCGCAGCGGCGATTCAACCGTCCGCGTCGGCAGATCGAGCCGCAGAATCTCCCGGCGATCCCGCAGGTAGAGGTGATTGCCGACGAGCGCCGGGAATGTCCATGCGGGTTCGCCGAGGATCTGCA
>DAOPJV010000106.1:0-10832 GCA_035399845.1 Phycisphaerae bacterium
AATGGGCCGCGGGCCCATCCTTCGGTGTGGCTGACGCCACTTTCCCCCCGAGCTCTCGCGGTCTCGGAGACGTATGCAGTATTAGCCAAGCTTTCGCTTGGTTATCCTCCGCCGAATGGCAGGTTACCCACGTGTTACTCACCCGTGCGCCACTTTACTACGGGACCGAAGTCCCGCCTCTCGTTCGACTTGCATGTGTTAGGCACGCCGCCAGCGTTCGTTCTGAGCCAGGATCAAACTCTTCACTTGATTTATCGTTGAAAGCCGTCGCACTTGCGTGCGCCGACGTTTCTTCGAACTTAAAGGCTCAAACAATCTTGTCTGCAAACAGGAATGTCTGATATCGACTTCGAACGGTCGAAACCGTCCTCGCCGATGTCGTTGAACCGCACCTGATGTCTTGGTGCGGATTTTTTCACTCAGGGGCCGATTGCAGTTGGCTACCCCGAGCGTCACATTCCCGCTGCGATCCCTCTTGACTTGTCAAAGAGCTTTCTCGCCCCGCTGAGTCACTTCCTCGTGAGAGGTTGTTTCCCTCAAGGCGAGCAACGCACTTTATCACGACTGGAATAGGTGTCAACACCACCTTCGTGACTTTTTTTAATTTTTCGCCAGGAGCCGTTTCGCCCCCTGTTTTCAGGGTGAAAACAGCTTTTCACAGCCACTCAGTCCACCACCTGCGAGCCCGGACTCCCATCACGCCACCTGGCGATCACAGCGCCCGCGTCCGCCAGCGAATCCACAACGGCGTCCGCCTCGCTCAGGGCCCCCGATTCGTGCGTGCTGGTCATCGCGATACACCGCATTCCGCCGCTTCTGGCAGCCTGAATCCCCGCCGGCGCGTCCTCAATCACCACGCAACAGGCGGGCGCGACACCCAGTTTTGCCGCCGCCGTCAGGAAGATCTCGGGATCCGGCTTGCCGCGACGGACATCCTCCTTCGTCACGCGGACCTTCAGCAGGTCGTCCAGCCCCATCGCCGCGCACACGAGGTCCACGTTCGCCCGGGGACCGCTCGTGCCCACGGCCAGCCCCAGCCCCGCCGTTGCCAGCGATCCCACGAGCTCCACGGCCCCGGGCATGCCCGGAACCGCTTCGCGGACCAGGTCGCGATAGAGAGCCTCCTTGCGTTCGTCATAAGCGTGTACGGTCTCGTCATCCGTCGCCCCGAACAGCATGCGGATGATGTCCCGGCTCGTCCGCCCGAACGTGTGATCGAACTGCTCGTCCGTGATGCTCGCCCCGATCTCATTCGCGAGCACGCGCCAGCTCTCCAGATGCGGCGCGTAGCTGTCCACAAGCACGCCGTCCATGTCGAAAATGACCGCCTGAATCAAGGCTTTTTCTCCCGGGCGAGGTTCGCTCGCATCACAGTTGGCTTGGGAAATGTCGAATCCCCCGAACTCATTTGCGGCGCAACGCCGCGTCGAACGCGAGAGGATAGCGCTTTTGAGCCCGGGTGGGTAATGCCCAAGCCCCCTCGCTTTGAAGGGCGAGCATGGGAAATCAGCGACAACGCCCGAAGGGCTCGAGCGGGCTTGCGAGTTCGACCGTCGCTACATGCTCCCCTGGAAGGGGGAGACTGTCCGGGAATTGTGTCGCCCCTTCAGGGCTAAACCCGAGGAAAAAACGCTAACCACGGGTTGCGCTCCGACCGCTATGCGGTCTCCGCTCCACCCGTGGCTAAAAACTGACGCTCCTTCGGAGCTGTGTTGGCCTTGGAAACACTGGCGTTTACGACGGTTCTGCAAATCGGAAATCCTCACTCGAATTCCCGGACAGCGTCCCCTGGAAAGGGGAGCATGCCACCCGCCAGCGACTACAGGGACGACGCGCACGGACCGTACGAGAAGGGAATCTCGTCCCGGCCAACCAACGAAAAAAAGGCGTCCACAAGGGACGCCTTTTGAGAATTCAGAAAATTGTATCTTTGCTGGCCGGCGCCAATCAGGCCGCGGCGGCGGGCGTCTTCACGTGCTCGAGGGCGATGGCGACGAGCGCGTCGAAGGCCTGCGGATCGGCGATGGCGATCTCGCTCAGCATCTTGCGATTCAGGTCGATCGTCGCGTGGTTGAGACCCGACATGAATCGGCTGTAGGACGTACCCCGCATGCGGCAGGCCGCCGTGATGCGCGTGATCCAGAGCCGTCGGAAGTCACCCTTGCGGCGGCGGCGATCGCGATAGGCGTACACGCCGGCTCGCATGACGGTGTCGCGCGCCGTCGAGAGCAGCTTGCTTCGGCCACCGTAGTAGCCCTTCGCGGCCTTCAGGATTCGCTTAACGCGCTTGTGATGAGGTACGTGGGTTCGCGTGCGTGGCATCGCGCTGACTCCGTATTGTCGTTACTAAACCGCCTTCGACTCAGGCGACGCCGAGCATCCGTCGGATGCGGGAGGCGAGCTTCGGGTTATTAAGGACCGAGTGCTTCCGCATGCGGCGGCAGCGATTTCCATCCTTGCCGCTCATCAAGTGACCGGCGTTGGACCTGTTGTATCGAACTTTCCCCCGCGCGGACACTTTGACGCGCTTGAGCAGTCCCTTATGAGTTTTCATCTTCGGCATAGCTGTCAAACTCCTCGCCCGCGGGCGCGAAAGAGCCCCGTAATCTAAGGCGGAATCCACACGCTTGCAAGGGGCGGAACGATCACCTCACGATCCGGCTTTTCCCCCGCCGATCGATCGCGCCTGGCGCCGATAATAACCACCCGAAACGGGCGAGCTGTCGCGAGAATGCCGGAAACGGCCTAGCCGGCCGTCTGCGCGGACTCCGAAGGTGTCGCCGGAGCGCTCTCGCCGGCAGTCGCCTGCGGCGCCGGATTCGGGGCGGCATCGCCGGCCGCGGCCTCCGGAGGCCTGGGCTTCGGTTTCGGCGCAGGCTTCTTCACGACGGGCGCCGCCTTGAGCGGAGCGAGCAGAAGCGTCATTCGGCGACCCATCGAGCGGGCGTGCCGATCCACTTTGCCGACATCGGCCAGTTCCTTGACGATGTCGTCGAACTGCTCGCGGGCAAGGTCCTGACGGAATCGCTCGCGGCCGCGGAAGAGCATCGTCACCTGGACACGATCCCCGTGCTCCAGGAACTTTCGAGCCCTGTTCAACTTGATCTCGAGATCGTGCTCGTCCGTCTTGGGGCGAACGCGGATCTCCTTGATCTTCTGCTCGTGATGCTTCTGCTTCTGCTTCTTGGAGAGTTCGTACTTGTGCTTGCCGTAGTCCATGATCTTGCAGACGGGCGGTCGCTCGTTCGGCGACATCTCCACAAGATCGAGACCGGCGTCACGCGCCTGGCGCAGGGCTTCGGCGGTCGGAACGATACCGACCATTCCACCGTCCTGGTCGACGAGTCGTACAGGCGAAATGCGAATCTGTTCGTTGGTTCGTAGTCGTAAGTTAGCCAAGCACCTTCCTTTCGAATTCGTCCTGATACACGTGCGACCCTCGGGTCGCGGGAGCAGGAGGACGTTCCTGCGCCCCGGCGCCTATCGTTTCTTCGGCGCGCTCTCCTCTTTCAGTCGCTCGATCAACGCATCGAGCGACACATTGCCCAGGGGCTTGCCGTCGCGATCGTTCAGATTCACGCTGCGCGCCTGGGCCTCCTGCTCGCCGACGACGGCGATGTACGGGATCTTCTGCTGTCGGGCGTAGTGCTTCTTCGGACCGATCCGCTCGGAGGAATCGTCCAGCTCGACGCGGCAGCCGGCCGCGCGAAGGGCGCCGGCGACTTCGCGTCCGTATTCGACGCTCTTCTCCGAAATCGTCGCGATGTACACCTGCGTCGGCGCGAGCCACACGGGGAACGCGCCCTCGAAGTGCTCGATCAGGATGCCGATGAAGCGCTCCATGCTGCCGAACGGCGCGCGATGCACCATGACGGGGCGATGCGGCCGATTGTCCGGACCGACATAGGACAGATCAAACCGAATCGGCGCGTTGTTGTCCGCCTGGACGGTCCCCAGCTGCCATTCGCGGCCGATGCAGTCTTTCACGACGAAGTCGATCTTCGGGCCGTAGAACGCCGCTTCGCCGACTTCTTCCGTTGCCGACAGGCCCGCGGCCTGAACGGCCTGGCGAACGGCGGCCTCGGCCACGGCCCAGCCTTCGGGATTGTCGATGAACTTCTTGTCGTTCGGATCGTGCAGACCGATGCGAACGCGGAAGTCCTTCAGCCCCAGGCTGTCCAGCACAAACCGGGTCAGTTCGACGCAGCTCGCCAGCTCACCCTGAAGCTGTTCGGGCGTGCAGAAAATATGGGCGTCATCCTGCGTGAAACCGCGGACGCGCGTCAGGCCCGAGACTTCGCCGGACTGCTCGTAACGATAGACAGTCCCGAACTCGGCCAGGCGCACGGGCAGGTCGCGATAGCTGCGCTGCTCCGAGGCGTAGATGCGAATGTGCATCGGGCAGTTCATCGGCTTGAGCAGATAGCCGTCCGAGTGCTGCAGGTGATCGCGGATCAGCCGAAGATTGTGCTCCGTGTGCCCCGGCGCGGGGTTCAGTCGCAGATTGTTCGGCTGCGAAGGATCCGCGACGACGGAGTCGTACAGCTCCCGATTGATATGTTTGAGCTCATCGAGCTTGTCGTAAACGACCTGCGTGAAGGGGTCGTCGGGATTCGCCGCGTCCTCTTCGTAGATCGCGATCCACAGCTCGTTCAGTACCCTGGCCTCATCCGTCTCGTAGATCGGCGGGTACTGCGAATCCCGGTAATACGGGAAGTGGCCGCTGGTGCGGAAGAGCTCGAGCTTGCCGATGTTCGGCGTATAAACCGGCTGATAGCCCTGCTTGATCAGCTCCGATTTCAGGTGCTGCTCGAGCAGGCCCCGGATCGTGGCGCCCTTGGGCTTCCAGAGGACGAGGCCCGTGCCGACCATCGAATCCAGCGAGAAGAGACCCAGCTCCTGGCCGATGCGCCGATGGTCACGCTTCTTCGCCTCTTCGAGCTGCGTGATGTACTGTTTGAGGTCCTTCTTGTCGAAGAAGGCGGTCCCGTTGACGCGCTGCAGCTGCTTCTTGCTGGCGTCACCATGCAGGAAGGCGCCCGACACACTGAGCACCTTGAAGGCGCCGATGCGGCCGGTATCCGGCACATGGGTCCCCATGCAGAGGTCTTCCCAGTACGCGCCGGGCTCGGGGCCCGTCACATAGAAGGACAGCGTGTCGCCCTTCGCGCGTTCGGCGTTTTCCACCTTGTAGGGATTGCCTTCCGCGCGAACCTTGGCGAGACCGGCTTCGCGGCTCATCTCGTAGCGCGTGAAGACTCGCTTCTCCCCCACGATCTGCGCCATCTCGGCTTCGATCTTCGGAAAGTCGTCCGGCGTGAGCCGATGATCGAGATCGATGTCGTAGTAGAAACCGTTCTCGACGGGTGGACCATAGACGAGCCGCGTGTCAGGCCAGAGCCTGCAGATCGCCTCGGCCATGACGTGCGCCGTGCTGTGGCGCACGATGGTCAGCGAGGCGTCATCCCGCGTGGTGAGAATCCAGAGGTGACAATCGCCGACGAGCGGCGTGGACAGATCGAGTGTGACTTTTCCGTCGCCGTAGTCGGCCTGTACGCCAATGGCGGCCTTTGCCAGGCCCGGACCAATGGCGGACGCAACGTCGGCGCCCGACGCGCCGGCCGGCATTTGCTTCACGGAACCGTCAGGAAGCGTGACGCGAATCATGAAAATAGAAGATTGGCTCGGAGAACGAGCGGAAAGTTGCGCATGAAAACGTGCATTTGAACCATCAACAAAATATCGGCGTCAATACCGCTGGGTATTAGCTCGGACTCGTCGCTGAGCGGCGCCGAGGGCGCTCTGTGAACACCATGAGCCCGACCTTTTGATCATACCGTATGCGCAGGTCGGGTCAAGAAATCGGACCCAAACCGATGTTCGCCTGCAGCAATCCGCCGCGGTCCGAACCATCACGGGGCGATGAAATACGGATTCCCGAAGATGCCGAACTGCTGGATCGTATCCGCCCAGCAACCCGCCCCGCCGCCATTGGGCTGGTAGGCCGTATCCTGCGGCAGCCACTTGTTCGGATTCGAGGATTCCAGATCGCCGAGCGTTTCGGCGTGGCCGTCGTGGAAGGCGAAATTGCCCTTGAAGGCGTTGCCGGGGGCGCCGGGGTTCGGATCCGCCGTCGCGTGGCGATAGGCGTAGTAGCGACCATCCACATCGCCGGCCGCTCCCGTGGCGGCCCAGGTTCGGTCCCAGGATCGCGACAGGATGGAATGGGCGCCGGCGTCGGAAAAGGCGCCGCCAAAGCCGGCGTCGGCCGTCAGGTCGAAGTCCGGCGCGACGGAAACTGTCGAATAGCGGGCGCCATCACCCACGAAGATCTTGTTGGACGTCGCCCCGATGCGCGTCGTGCTCGGGCGCCAGTTCTTGGGGATCGCCTCGTTGTGGCCGGGGGCCACGGCGTTGGCCGGCGCCGTGCTCGCAAAATTCGAGCCGACATAGAGCTGGTAGCGACAGGTGTTGTAGCTGACCATGATGCCGGCGGGCGCGGCCGGGCCGCCGAAGTTCGTTGCGACATATTTGTTCGACGGGCAGGTGAAGACCGACAGGCCGCGGAGCTCGTTGAATCGCCTGATCAGCAGATCCGGATTGCCCTCGGCGACGACCGTCAGGCCGTAGTTGAGCATGTCCGCCATCGGCCCCATGAAGTCCCAGTTCTGAACGGCCGATCCGAAGCCGACGGCCTTGCCGGCGAGGTAAGCGCCGGAGCCGGCGGGCGAACCGATGATCCAGTCGTCATTGTCCATCCCGTACTGGATGTTCGCCTCGGCCTGCTGCTTCAGGTTGGCGAGGCACTTGACGCGCTGCCCCGTCCGCCGAGCGCCGCTGAGCGCGGGCAGCAGAACCGAAACCAACAAGGCGATGATCGAGATCACGACCAGCAGCTCGATCAGTGTAAAACCGCGATTTCGCGACCGAATGAACATAGGATGATTCCTTATTGGCCCGCCGCTTTCTTGGCGGCCTCCATCATTTCTCGAGGCGGTCGAGGGTTGTGACCCACGACCTCGCGTCCGCAGTCCGGGCAGAACGTCTGCGCGCCGGGCTCAAAAATGCTGTTGAGCAGAACGGCGGTCGGGTCGACCTTGGCGGCCCATTCGCCGTTGGCGTCCTTCGTCCAGAAACAGTATTCCGCGTGGTAGCCGGTGTTCGCCCTGGAATGCGGCGAGTACACGGGTTCGACTTCGCCGATCTCCACTTTGTGCTCGAATGGCTTGCCGGTCTTCGCGCAGATGTAAGGTCGATTGATCGAGTGGTTGACTGTCGCCGGGTCTCGCGTGTTGATCCATACCATGACACCCGCCACGACGAATGCGGCAACCGCGACCCCGAGTAGCACCTTCTGACGCATATCCCTTCCGCCGGCAGGCTGGGCGGCTCCTTCCACGACGCGTGACGCGCCGAACCCGGGCGCTGACGCCGAGTTCAGCAAACATTAATAGTGTCCCGACGTTGGCCTCGACTTGCAACCCAAAGACGCCACGAATGTGCAACGAATGCGGTCCTGGCGTCACGCGAGGCCGCCACAGCAAAACGGGCCGTCGAGCGCCGTGAACGCGCCGACGACCCGCAATGTTACCGAGGTTGTGGTCGCCGACGACATGAAACTTCTGTGAGCGTCGACGCCGGCGGATGCGTTTTCGGACGAACCGACGCCTATCTCGCGGAAGAGCTGAGCCGCGGGCCATCGATGCGCTGAATCACAGCCGACAGCGAGAAGTTGCGTCCCGGACAGGCGGTTTTGCCCGTAATCCCACCGTGGGTAAGGATTTGCGACTGCGGAATGCCGCACTCATTCATCAGGAAGCGAACCAGTCTCGCGACAGAATCGAGCTGCTTCGGTGTCGGCCGGCCGGTCTGGAAGTCACCGATCAGGCAGATACCGATCCCGTGGTCGTTGTAGTGATTGCCGGGCGTCTTGCAGTGGGCGCCGTGCATCTGTGATTTCCAGCGCTGGCCGATGAAGACCTGGCCGTCGCCGTAGTTGACGCCGTTGCCGACGACGAAATGGTAGCCCAGCTCATCCCAGCCGCGCACGTTCATGTGATAGTCGCGCATTCCCTGGGGCGTCGCGTTCGCGCTCGCGGAGTGATGGATCACGATCGAATCCCAGCGATTGGAGATCCCGCGTGAGGGGATCCAGCCGGCGTCCGGTCCGGCGGCGATCCGCGGCGTCGTCCGCCGAGGTGTCACGGCCGGCGTCCATCGCGGCTGCATGGGACGATTGGCGTAGGAACGCGTCGGACGCGGCGGAAGCTTCTGAATCGGCGCGGGCCGATCGCCGGCGTAATAGCCGATATCCGCGACCTTGGAATCGCGATTGGAGCATCCGACGCCGGCGCTCAGGCACAGCGCAACAACCACAACTGCAGAGATCTTCCCCTTCGGCGACACTGGCGTGCTCCCGTGATTAGAAACCCGATTTCCAGTACTGAGATTCCCCCTCAGACTACGAAAGCATCGGAACCGGGCGATGATGGGGTAAGCAGAAATATGACGCACAGCTTATGTTCGCTCCGCAAGCCAGTTTTGCAAGTACTCTCGGCTGTTGGTTTCATTAGCGGCCGCTTGGAGAACGCTGAGAAGCTGCGGGAAATCCCGACCTACCGCCTCAAACACCGCCTCGTACAGATCCAGACCGCTTTGATATCGGACGCCCGCGAGGATCATGGCGTTGTCGATCGTGGGATTCGCGGCGAAGGCCCATTCGTCCGGCAGGTTCAGTTGCGGCTGGAAGTCGCTCTCGAAGAGCTGGCTCAGTTCCGCGAAGAGCGTCTCCCGCTCCACCAGGATCTGATCGTGTGACTTGCCCTGGGCGTGGGCGTCGTCGTAGAAGGCGCCGGCCCGGGAATAGAGCTCGACGACATAGGCGTCGAAGATCTCCTTATCGGCCCATCGCAGACGGGCCCGCCGCGTCGCCTCGGCGTCCTCCCCGAATCGGGCGACGAACCACGACTCCGCCGCCTTGCGGCCGACGAACGTGGCCATCGACTCAGCGAAATCGGCGTCGTCGAATTTGAAGACCGTCGAATGCGTCATTTCGTGCATCAGCAGCTCGGCGAAATCCGCGAGGTCCATCGACAGGTTCGACTGCCGGACCGGATCGGGAAACAGCCCCAGCGTCGAGAAGCCGTCGGCGCGGGCATAGAGAACGTCCCAGCCCGCCTCTCGCAGGGCCAGCGCCTCGGCCCGCCCCATCTCCACGTCGAAGAACCCCTTCGCCGGTGTGAACCCGAAAATCGGGAAGAACCAGATGTAGGGTTCGAGTCGATCCCGCGCGCTTGCCGCCAATACATACGCCGCCGGCGTCGATCCGTTCGGATCGAAAACCGTGTAGGCGTCTCCCGGCGTGAGACCGATGACATCGATCGCATACTGGCGAATGTCGGGTGTGTAGTTGAGCGTCGCGCGCTCGGCCTCCGACAGGATGGGATCGGTCAGGGCCTCTTCGATCGGCTGTATCCGCTGGAGATTCGCAATCTGGCCGTCGATCAGATGGGCGATGTAGGGATCGCAGCCGCCGGCCAGCGGCAGGCAGCAGGCGACAAAAAAGGGGGCAATTCTTCGCATTCGGGGGCAGACTCCGGCGAGGGATGAACACGCGATTGTACGAACGAACCAGGTGTATTTCACGCGGCGCGACGCGGGCGTCGATCAAACGTCCGACAAGAATTGCCATCGACACATGACGCCGCGAATCACCAGAATTGCCACTCGTTGGTTCCCCGGAACGAGGCCCAGACGACGTAGGCGTAGAGCGCGAGGTTGGTGACACCGTGTGTCACAAACAGGCACATGAGGCTTTTTCGCCAGCAGAACACGGCGTTGAAGAGAATCCAGCAGAGGATGCTCACGCCCCAGTTGGCCGGATGCTGCACGACACTGAGCAGCGCCGTTCCGAAGAAGGAGAACAGCGTGAATTTTCCGAGCGGGACCTCGTCGAACCGGTCCCAGGAAATAAATGCTCGAAGCAGGAAGCCTCGCCAGAAGAGTTCCTCCACGACGGGCACGATCAGCATGGCCCGCGAAATCTTCAGCACGACATGGGCCCAGAAGCCGGCGCCGCTGTAGATCTCGGCGACGTCCTTCATCTCGACCGGCTTGAGGTTCACAAAGGGCGATGAACCGGAGAACCCCAGGGCGCCTCCCAGCGACGCGTCCCCCACCTGGATTCCCTCGAACCAGTGCTGGCCCGCGACCCACATCCAGGCGGCAAAGAGTCCGACAGGGATGGCGATCATGAGATCGGCGCGACCGAGCCTCGGCCAGTGATGGCGGAAGCGCCATGTGATCCACGTCGCGACGACAAGATGCAGGGCAATTGCGATCTGATTCCAGGGCGTTTCCGCGGGCGCCATGTCGGCGAAGAGCATGAGCAGCAGATAGGCCATCATCGGGCCCATCAGCGGCAGCCGCGGCTCGGCGGCGCAGGCGCGCGAGATCCACTCGGGCTCGCGATGTCGGGTTGGTGTCGACGCGTCAGTCATAAGCGGTCGGAATTCTGTTCGATTGCCGACGTTGCGGCAACACGCGATCGTGATGGATCGGGCGGATCGGCGTCGAAAGCGGCGGTTTTGTGGATCTGTGGGCGCGCGATTGTGCCGGCTGCGCTGGCCTGCTCCTTTGCAGTCGCAGTTCGGTTTTGACGCGGGCGCGACTTCCGCATGCGGCTTTCCGAGCCGGACCAGTCAGGGCCCGATCGTGTGGTGCGCCGACGTTCGATTTCACTCGGGGGGGCTTGGAGGCGGTCGATTGCATTGCGTGTCTGGTGGTTGCGCGACTTCGGACCGCCGCATCACTGCGGCGGCTCGGATCTGATG
>DAOPJV010000107.1:0-10085 GCA_035399845.1 Phycisphaerae bacterium
GCCGTCGGCGTTGACCAGCACGTTCGACGGTTTCAGGTCGCGATGCACGACGCCGCGCTGATGGGCGTGCCGCAACGCGGCGCCGACCTTCACAAACAGTTGCAGCCGCCGGGGGAGACTCGGGTTTTCGCGAACGATGAACTCCGTGAGTGGCAGACCGCGGACGTACTCCATCGCGTAGTACATGCGACCGTCGGCGCGGCCGGAGTCGTAAATCGGGATAATGTTCGGATGGCGCAGCTGGGCCGAAAGCGAGATCTCCCGCTCAAAGCGTTTGCGCGCCTGCGGCGCCGCGAAGGGCCCCTCCAGCAGGACCTTGAGGGCGACCTGACGGCCTGTCGACTGCTGGATCGCCTTATAGACGATACCCATGCCGCCACGTCCCAGTGGCCGCTGAATCTTGTAGCCCGGGATGTCCGGGATGTGATAGTCCTCGAGTTCTGAGGCCGCCGCGTGTCGGTCCCGCGCAACGGATTGCGTGCGGCTGTTTTCCAGCGGGTCTGCGGCGGATGAGGAGCCGATCCCCTTGATCAGGTCGAGGCCGCGAAGATGTTCGCGCAGATCCTCCGCGTACTCCGAATGCTGGGTGAGAAACTCCTCCTGGGTGAAGATTTCACCGCTTTCGCGTCGATCGAAGTACTCGTTGATGAGCCGGCCGACGGCCTCGTCGCGGGCGTCGTTCGGATCCGGCTCATGAATTGGCGATGGCGGATTCGTCATAGGTGGGCCGGCTGGGGCTCGGCCCGCATCTCCGTGTCACAGCGTGAGTTGCGTCAAAATCGTGGCTTCTGGAATCGTCTCAGATCTGCTGGAATGCCCGGACGCAATATCCCTCACTATGTATGTAGTAGCCTATCACGTATTGGTTCTCGTCCGATTACAATTTCTGACGCCTTTTTGAGCGAACGCGCCGCTTGTCATTCCGCTATCTTTGAACGAAACTTACGGTAATTGCAAGGGTTAGGGAAGTTGGCCGCCCCGCGCGACCGCGCCATGGCGAAGCGAGGACCGAGCGGAAACATGAGCGTCGAAGAAACGCGAATCCTGATTGACCAGGCCCGGGAGGGGGACGAGGCGTCCGCTCGACGTCTGATCGTCCTCTATCATCCGCGCCTTCGGGCGAGGCTGCTCCGCCAGATGGACGCCGTGATGCGTTCCAAGATCGAGCCCGAGGATATTCTTCAGCAGGTCTATCTGGAGGCCTTTCGCGCGATATCCCAGTTTACCTACCAGGGGCAGGACTCGTTTCTGCGCTGGATGTACGCGATTCTGGACCGAAAGCTCATTGACGAGCATCGGGCCCTTCGCGCCGAGCGCCGCGATGTGCGCCGTGAGGTGCATTCGGCGCCCTCCAGCGGTAACCAGACGACCTACGTCGATCTGCTCGCCCGGGTCATGGCCCAGAGCTCGACACCGAGCCAGGTCGTTCGAAAGGACGAGGCCCTGGGGGTGATCAGCGCCTGCGTGGCCACGCTGCCCGATCACTATCGCGAAGTCATCAAAATGCGGTTTATTGAGGGCCGGCCCGTCGCCGACGTTGCCGAGACGCTCGATCGATCCATCGGCTCGATTCACATGATCTGCCATCGCGCCCTCAAGCTCCTTCGAGAACAGGCGGAGAAACTGGGCGTTTCCCGGGATGACTGAGCCGGCGTTGACGTTTGGATCGGCCCGCGGATGATACCGACAGGGTTTTCAGGGATGCGTGGGCGGAGAGCGGCGCAGGTGGGTGATCGACATTCATGGCCGAAGGCGATTCCAATCTCGAGTCAATTCTTCATCAATCGTGGTCAGATCTGGAAAAGGCGACGGGGGAACCCAATCATCCCTGCCGGCTCGGGCAACTGGCGACGGTACACGCCGAACGCGGTGTCGCAGTTCGAACCGTCGTGCTGAGGCGCGTCGATCGCCACGCCCGCAGGATTCTGTGTTTTGCGGACGCGCGCAGCGAGAAGATCCACGAAATTGAAGCGGATCCGCGCGTGGCCTGGCTTTCCTACGATTCGATGATGCGCATGCAGATTCGCTGGAGCGGCCGCGCCAACGTGATCTTTGACGGTGACATCGTGGACGACTGCTGGGCGAAACTGAACGAGACGCAGCGTGATGAGTACGCCTGCGCGGCGTCCCCGGGGACGGTCCTCAAGGAAGGCTGGGATCGCCCCGGAACCCCCCCGGTCCGTCTGAGTGCGGAGGAGGCGCGGCGCTGGTTCTGTCTCATCGAGGTCTGCGTCAACCGACTGGACTGGCTCCAGCTGAATCCGACCGGCCACTTGCGGGCCCGCTTCAAGTGGGAGCCGACAGGAACGCTGCACTCAACATGGGTCGTCCCCTGACCAGGCGGGGCGGGTGGGGACGCGCGCGGATGCGGCGCGTCGCCACGAAATGCGATGCAATCGCGAAGTTGATAACGCCGAAATATCGACGCCGCTCGGCGGAATACACGAAGGTTCCATCGAAGGTGTCAATCGATAAGGAGTTGAACGATGAAGATTCGACATTGGCTCTGCCTGACGCTCATCGCGACGGCGCCGCTCGCCGGGTTCGCGTGTTCCAAGGACAGCCCTGCGGAAGAAGTGGTTGAGCCGCCCAAAGTGTCATCGCCCGATGAGAAGCTCGTAACGTACAAGGTGACGGGCATGACCTGCGAATCGTGCGAAGGACACATTCGCAAGGAACTCGGCAAACTGCCGAATGTGACGAAAGTCGTTGCGTCGCACGCGCAGGAGAAGGCGTGGATGATCGTCAAGGGCGAGGCGCCGTCAAAGGACGCTGTTGAAAAGGCGATCAAGGCGGCGGGGCCGCAGTACAAGGTGGTCGGCGAGGGATAACAACGTTCCTCATTTCCGCCGCAGGCATAATCAAAAAAGCGACAGGCGTCGGCCTGTCGCTTTTTTTCTGCGCCTTGAATTGTGCGGCGCCCGCTACTGGCCCAGCACGTAGGCGAAGATCAGTGGCGCGACAATGCTCGCATCGGAATTGATCATGAACTTGGGCGTGTCGACGTCGACTTTCTCCCAGGTGATCTTCTCGTTCGGAACGGCGCCCGAGTAGGATCCGTAGGAGGTCGTGCTGTCGGATATCTGGGCAAAATACGCCCAGTAGGGCACTTCCTTCTGGAAGTCCTGGATCAGCATCGGGACAACACTGATCGGGAAGTCACCCGCAATGCCGCCGCCAATCTGGAAGATGCCGACAGGCGTGTTCGTCTCGACGCGCTGGCAGTACCAGTCGGCCAGATGCTGAAGCTGCTGCGTGCCGGACTTGACGGCGTAGTGACCCTCGACGTTCCCCATCATCACGTTCGCCGTGAAAATCCCGCCGAGCGTCGAGTCCTCAAATCCCGGCGTATAGACGGGGATGTTCATTTCCTTGGCGGCCAGGATCCAGCTGTGTTCGGCGGGGATCTCGAATCCCTCCTCGATCCCCGGGATGTCGAGCAGGGCGTAGATGAACTCGTAGGGGAATTTGGGCTGCTTCGTCGCCGCCGCCTTCGACCAGAGACTCACGAGGTGCTTCTCCGTCTTTCGCATGACGGTCTCGGGGATGCACGTGTCTGTGACGCGATTCATACCGCGATCGCGGAGCTTCGCTTCCTCCTCGGGTGACAGATCGCGATAGCCCGGGACCATGGCGTAGTCGTTGTGTGCGAAGAGGTTGAAGATCTCCTCTTCAAGGTTGGCCGCCGTGCAGGAGATCGCGTGGATTTTTCCCTGGCGAATGATCTGCGACAGGGAGATTCCGATCTCGGCCGTGCTCATCGCGCCGGCCATGGCAAGCAGCATCTCACCGCCTTCGGCGACGTGCCGGCGCCACGCCTTCGCGGCGTCGACAGTTTCTCGTGCATTGAAATGGCGAAAGTGGAGGTTGAGGAAGTCGGAAATGGCGGTCAATGCAGGTCCCTTTCGCTGAGGCCGTCATGGCCGGTCGCGTATGTTCAACGAGCGGAGATGCGCGTCTCCGCGTCCTGGCCGTGGAAGGGGGAAAAGGATAACGTGGTTCCGAATGGCGGGCAACGGTGGGCGTCAGCCGCCATGCCTTGAGAGGAAACCCACGCTCGACTGGAACATTCGCTCGCCGACATCGTCCGAAACGCGTTCGCTCTCCCGGGAGAGATCGTCCAGATTGGCGCGGCACATCAGGCAGCCGATCTCCTCGACGTGGAAGGCTGTGTAGGACGCCCAGGGCTCGTCGAGCACGCCAAGGAGGTAGGAGCCAAGCGTACTCCGCTTGAGGCAGCTCAGACGCCGGTCCCGCCAGACGCGGGAAACCGTCGCCTCGCTGGAGACGCCTGCTGTCCCGAGCAGATTGTGGCGTTCGTCCGGCAGTTCCTCGAGGTACTCGCGCAGTCGGTTGAGGGCCCGGAACTTCACGCCGGCGATCGCCTTCTCATCGCGATCGAGCCGTTCGCCGGCCTCCTTGTTGCGCAGTCCCACGTAGAACAGCAGCTCGATGACTTTGAGGTCGTCCAGCTTGTCCCGGTCGCGGAATTCCTCGATCAGTCGCCGGAGGATTGTCGCGAGCGCGTCGGTCTGCTGACGCGTCAGTTCGTGGTGCGCCGCCGCCTGACTTGGCGTTTCACCCGCCGCAGGGTCAGGCACACCCGGCGAGTCGTCGTCCACGTCGAATCCCGTGATGACTTCCCTGCGTCGATTCTTCTTCGTCAGAACTTCGCCGATCTTGTATCTCAGGATCGCGAAGAGGTAGGTTTCCAGCGATCGGCTTTCATCGAAATGGGCGAGACTCGTGACGAAGCCGAGCAACGTCTCCTGCAGGGCGTCCTCGGCTTCGCCGGGACCTCGAAGTCGCGCGCGTGCGAACGCCAGCAGCCGCCCCTGATAGCGATCGATCAGCTGGCGCCAGGCGCGTTGATCACCACCGCGAATTGCGGTGATGAGAAACTGGTCTGCGTTGTGTGATTCAGTCAACTCGTCGCCCACGCTTCCATCGGCGGCCCGATCCGCCGGGAACGGACACTCGGCACTCGGGAGTCACTACATGATCGCAGGTCGCATGCGGACCGTAAAGCCGAACCTCGCATCCCGCTCCGGGAATCGAGCGCTCGGCTAATGAAGGATCGGGCCGATTTTCGCCAGCAGCGCGCAGATGCCGACGAATCCCATGACGGCGATGATGCGCGCCGGCGCCGTGTAGCCGCCGTTTTTTCGTCCGTCGGCGGCGACGCGAGCCAGAACGATGAGCGCGGCAAGGGACAGCCCGATGAAGAACGGACGCGCCAGGCCGACCGAATCTCGCAGGACCTCTCGATGACGGGTCGGATCCGATCCGGACGACGTCCTGACGCGTGATCCGGCGGTGTCGGAGCCCGCCGGTGTGATATCCGCGGGCGCCACATTCGTCGGCGCCGATGTGGTCCAACGCGACTCACTGTCCATGACAAGGGTCGTTGACGTTGCGCCGCTTCGTTCGATTCGGGCCGCGGGAATGAGTAACCCCGCCAGCAACGCGGCGGCCAGGGCGCTGAAAACCAGTGTAAGAATCATCCCGCTGTGCGACGATTGCTCGCGTTTCCGCCCGGATTTTGAAACGAGGCTGACCAGGACAATCAGGCCCACGACGCCGAGTATGACAACAATGTCCAGCTTGAAGAAACTGACGTTCATGCGACCACCTCGCGATCCCGCTCGATGCCGATGCGGCTGCCCGTGTCGACGAGCAGGCGCTCCAGCTCGTCCAGCTCCTCCGAAAGGACGCGCAGTTGCTTCTGCTTCGGCGAGTTCATTTCCGCGTCCACGTCGAGGATGCAGGTGACCTGGAAGCCGCCGCTGGAGGTTGCAAAGCCGGCGCAGTTCAGCCGCGTCTTCCACTTGCGTATGTCGGAATTGAAGAACTGCGAGAACCAGGCGCCGCGCTGCATCCCCCAGAACAGGTGTCGCTGTTCCGTCAGGCGATAATTGTGCATCGCGCCGAACCGCTCAATCAGCGTTCCCAGATCGCTCGCGTCGTTCAGGGCGATCTCCCGCCGCAGCGGCAGTCGCAGCTTCTCGTTGACGCCGCCCTTTGCGTTGTGCGCGATCACGACGCCGACGCCAATGAGAATCACCCCCAGCATGCCGATTGGAATACAGATCGGCGCGACGATGTCGTCCCAGTCATACGAGGGGAGCGTCAACATCAGGATCGTCGTCAGGAGGGCGCACACGACAAGAAGACCGCCGCCCGACACAGTCAACCAGAAGACCAACGGGTTTCTTGGCTTGTCTTCCTGTTTCGCGGCGTCACGATCGGGGCGATAGGGGGCGACAGGAACCAGCCATGCAAAGACGACGATCAGCGCGCTCGCGATCGATGTGATGATCACGATCACCAGTTCATTATCGCTGAGGCGAACGAGTCCGATCGCGGCGCCCGCCGTCGCGACGCCACCGCCGCCGCCAATGAGGGCCACTTTGCGAAACACGCCGTGCCACAGACCATTCCTGTAGGGCGGAATGGCGCATGCGAGACAGAGCAGAAATACGCTCGTCGCGGCGATGCCGCCGCACATCGCCCATCCCCAGCTGTTACCGTGAAACTGCCTCGTCACGTTGGGCGCGATAAACAGAAACAGCATCGCGCCAAGCGACAGCAGGGCGCCCGCGCCCCAGGCCATTCTCGCAGAGTTCAGGCGGGGTTCCTGCACGTGACTCGGATCGACGACCGGGCCTCGCGCCGCGCCGACATTGGGGGCGCCCATGCGAGCGCCTTGCGGGGCGCCGAATCGGCCCGCGTTCGCGGGCAGCGTTTCGTTGCCGGCGAAGTCACGCTCGATCGAAGGCCGCATGTCACGGATGTCGGGCGCCTTGCCATCGGCTTCCGCCTCTGTGATCGGCGCCGGCCAGAGCTGGCCCAGTGTCTGCACGCACAGGGCGGATGTTGCGGCAATGACGACGAGCCCCCATTCCAGGTTGCCGTGGGCAAAGGGGATCGCGATGGCGAACCCGATCGCGCCAGCGAGAAAAACATGCCTGAGGCTGCGCTGATCCGACTGGCCGTTCATCAGCAGATGGCGCCATCGGACGGCCAGAACAACGAGGAACATGCCGAGCGGTTCGATTTCCGCCATCGTTGGGAATGATCGGGTTAACGCCGTCAGGATCGGGAACGCGATCAGGGCCGCGGCCCCGAGTTTCGGCCACCAGCTATTCTGCCGGTCGAACCGAAAACGGCTGAGCCATTCGGCGGTGTACATGATCGCCGTCACGATGCAGCACATCGCGAAGACGGGGGGGATGTTCCGTTCCGTGTGTCCCACTGTCACGCCGAATGCGATGGACATGCCGAGGCAGATCAACGCGCACTGCGTGATCTTCGACATGGCCTGCTTTCGCCCACCCGAAAACAACGGGACGGGGCCGCGGGGCGGGATGTTCGCCTGCGCCATCGGAGGCGGCGGCGGCGGCGCGTTCATGACCGGCGGCGCCAGCGGCGCGCCGATGTTGCTGCTTCCGGTCCCGAACGCGGTCTTGGGATGGGCGTGTTCCGCGCGAAATTCCTCCGCGGCGCGCGCCGCCCGCATGGACAGCGACTGCGGTTCGAACGCCGCGACAGAGCGGCTGAGATCCTCTTCCTCGAAGAGATCCTCCACCAGCGCGTCGACCGTCGGGTAACGATCCTTCGGATCCTTTGCCAGGGCCCTGCGAATCACGTTCGGGAACGGGGGCTGGAGTTCGTCCACTTCGGGCTGGGCCGTCAGGTGCTTCATCAGCACTTCGCCCATGGACGAACCGCCGAATGGCACACGGCCGAGGAGCATTTCGTAGAGCATCACGCCGAGGGCGTACACGTCTATCGTGCGATCGTAGTTTCCGCTGCCGACCTCCGGCGCCATGTAGTGCACAGTGCCGACGCTGACCGTCTGACCGGAATGCTGACTCGACGCCATGAACTTCGACAGACCGTAGTCGCCGATCTTGACGTAGCCATCCTCATAGAAAATGTTGCCCGGTTTGATATCACGATGAACGATGCCGCGATCGTGCAGATAGGCCAGCCCCTTGGCGATCTCGCGGGCGAAATACGCCGCCTTCTGCGGGCCGAGACCGTTGGGGGCGTCGTTCATCAGGTCGCGGAGCGACGGACCGTTGACGAACTCCATGATGACGAAGAAGTCGCCGTCAGGGCTCTGTCGGACGTCGTGAATACCGACGAGGTGCGGGCTCTTGAGGTTCAGGACGTGCTGAACGCCGCGAAGCTCGACCTGCGGATTGTCTCGCAGGTGCTTGATCGCGACCTCCTTGCCGCCATCGCTCGTGGCGTAATAGACTTCGCCGAAGCCGCCGCGGCCGACGCCGCGCTGGATCGTGTAGCCCGGTAACGGGCGATCGCCCTGTTGAAATCGATATCCCATCTCAGCCCTCTTGTGGACAGGCGTTTTCGTTCTCAGCGACTTCGGCGGCGCGCGGAATCAGCGAACGCCGATGCCAGGCTTCCAGGCCCGAACAGATCATCACGCCAAGCGCTGCAAACAGGATCAGCGGCTCCTGATTGTAAATCGAACTCCGCACCAGAATCGTCTTCGCGTTCTCATCCGTCCCGCGATATCGGTAGTAGGACGAAACACTCACGCTCTGCACGGGATTCGCATTCTCGTCTGAGAATGTTGATCCCTTTTCCCGCCATCGACTGTTGGCGTATCCGGCCGCGCCGCCGGCGAGGACCGCGATGATCAGGAAGATCCCCATCCAGGACTGCGACCAATAGACATCGCTGGCTCGCAGCGGAATGCGATCGCCACGGAGAACCCAGAAGAACAGGAACGCCGTCGCAAACACGGCGAACAGGCCGATCATGGCCGCCTGGACGTTGGCGGGCGCGATCATCCGCTGGACGACGAACGCCGCGCCGGCGATGGCGGCCGTGAAGCACATCACGCCGGGACGAATCGTCGCTCGCCACAGGGTCAATCCGCCACGATGCGAGGCTTTCCACAATCCGAAGACACCGAGCCCGAGGGCGCCGCATGCGCCGCAGAGGAAAATGTCAAAGGGATTGAACCAGACGTTGCGGCCTGCGTGATAGCCGATCACTTCGTATTCCGGCGGCGCCACAAGGGAGATCACGCACATCACGAGTGAGGCGAGGATGCCGGCGACGCCCAGCGCCCCCCAGATCGCTCGCGCAACAGAGCTTCTGTTGAACATCGATCGGGGACGTGTCCCCCGAAGGCTGCGGCCCGTCGTGTCGCGGAAGTCGTGGCCGAACAGGATTCGCAGGCCCTCGACGATGCCCCAGATGCCGCCGATACCGCCCGTGAAGATCGTCACGAGAATCTGCAGAACGCCGATGGCATTGTGTCCCGTGTAGAAACGATGCACGCCGAAGGGGCCCAGGAACACGCCCAGGAGTCCCGTCGTTGCGCGATCGCGCTGGGGAAATCCCTGCGAGTCCGGAATCGCCAGAAATCGATCGCCCTCGTCGCCGTACGCGATTCGTCGCACGCGATCACCGACGCGATGGATCACGGATGAGCCATCGCGTCCGCCCGCCTGCCCCATGATCGGAGGCGGCGGCGTCGAGCCCCCGCCTGCAAAGCCGCGCACATTGCTGCTGCCGCCCACACCCACGGCGACGCGGGCGCCGGCGTCCATGCGGACACGCTCGGCGACGCGGGCGGCAACCCTGGAGAGATTCATCGTGTCAAAGGACGCGGCGCTGCGGCTGATGTCCTCGACGGCGAAAACGTCATCCATCATTTCGCGCACCGACTGGTATCGATCCTTCGGATCCTTCGCCAGGGCCCTGCGAATCACGGCGGGGAAGGGCGTCGGCAGCGCGTCCACTTCGGGCTGCGCCGTCAGGTGCTTCATCAGCACTTCCCCCATCGACGACCCACTGAAAGGAACGCGACCGAGCAGCATCTCGTAGAGCATGACGCCCATCGCATAGATGTCGATGGTGCGATCGTAGTTTCCGCTGCCGACTTCCGGCGCCATGTAGTGAACCGTGCCGACGCTGACCGTCTGGCCGGAATGCTGGCTGGAGGCCATCAGTTTCGCGAGGCCGTAGTCGCCGATCTTGACGTAGCCGTCGTCGTAGAAAATGTTGCCCGGCTTCAGGTCGCGATGCACGATCCCGCAGTCATG
>DAOPJV010000108.1:0-9734 GCA_035399845.1 Phycisphaerae bacterium
CGACTCCCATCGAGGCCACACTTGACATCCGACGGACACTCATAGAAGCCCAGGGTGAAGTGAAACCCGCGAAGCGGGTTGAACGCAACCCTGGGGAAGAGAGTCTCTCGAATATCAAACCCCGAAGGGGTGTTACCGTGCCGACATGTTGACACTCACCCTTGGTCTTGTTCTTACATGCCCAAGACAAAGGTGTAGATTGTGCTGAGATTCAAACGTCAAGGAGGCGAATCTCATGCCACAATCGCTCGCGAAGCTCCATATTCACCTCGTGTTCAGCACGAAAGATCGGCAACTGATGATCGATGACGCGATTCGGGCGCCTCTTCATGGATACATGGCGGGCATTCTCGACCAGCTCGGCTGTTGTGCGGTGCTTATCAACTCCGTCGGGGATCACGTTCACGTCCTGTTCGATCTGTCGCGTGAACGATCCATCAGTGATGTGACACGGAATCTGAAGACCGGCGCGTCGAAATGGATCAAGACGCAGGGGCCGGCGTATCGGGGGTTCGCATGGCAGGCGGGTTATGGCGCATTCGCCGTATCAGTGTCGAATATTCCCGAAGTGCGGGCGTACATCGAGAATCAGCAGGAACATCATCGTACGCGATCATTTCAGGATGAGTTTCGGTTGTTTCTCAGACGGCACAATATCGAGTTCGACGAACAGTATGTATGGGATTGATCTCGGGATTCCTGATTGTGACAACGCCTGTGACGGTTGTGGGTTGGATTCGGGGCACGCGTTGGTCAGCGTGTTAGTCGGAACAAAGTTGGAATTCGGATCGTCATGCCCTTCACTTGCTGTAACGCCCCGTCGGGGCTTGATGGATGGTTGTGATTGTGTACCCGGGGCTGCGCTGCGACCGCGTACGCGGTCTGCGCTGACCCCGGGCTGACATGTTGTACCCCGTTGGGGTAGCGATTCCTTGACGGTTACCGGCGGATAATGACGATCGATTGGTCTATTGCATCCCCGATGTGACATACACAATCGAATCGAATTCATCCCGACCGTAGGCGTCGCCGTTTGTGACGTGCCCATCGCAGGGTCCGACCTTGGAAATCGCATCGCCGTTCCTGAAGACGATCTGCAGGCCGTGTTCCGGCTCCCATGAACATCCGCATTCGATGGAAACATAGACACACTTGTCCAGACGAGAGCGTCGTTCAACCCACGCCTCCTGACCGAATGTCACGTGATTCCAAATCGATTCGTTGGGCTTGATTCGAGGAATTCTGTTGGCGCGCGCCAGATTCCCTATGTCGTCGCGATATGCGCGAACGTGAGGTTCCGCGTCGCGCAAGGCGTCGATGTCGAGCGCCAGCAGGTTGTGGATTGCGACGACGAAGTCGTCCTGTGCCGAGTCGTCCAGGAATCCACTCAGAATGAAACGACATTGGCCGCCGCCAAAGCACGGAACCGAGACGTATGCGCTCGTGCAGAGATTACTCTTCTGATCGATCGACAGGTTGCCAAGCCGAGGAATCTCCAAAGGCGCCACATCCTTTCCCGGACGACAGTCACGATTGAACGGGTGATGGGAGCGCAACGTCCCATCGAAGTACGCGGTGCGCCGCCCTACCCCACCTCTTCCAGACACCCATCCAGACAATCCACCATGAAATCGCAGTCCGCCTCGCGAATGCACATCGGTGGCTTGATTCGCAGCGTGTTGCCGTAGAGGCCGCCCTTGCCCATGAGCAACCCGCGGTCCTTCGCAAGCTCCACGATCTGACCCGCCTCGGCGCTCGCCGGTTCCTTTGTCTGGCGATCCTTCACGAGCTCGACGCCGAGCATCAGGCCCATGCCGCGCACTTCACCGATCAGGGCGTGCTTGTCCATCAGCGCCGTGAGCTTGTCCTTCAGATACCCCCCCACTTTCGCGGCGCGCTGCTGGATCTTCTCTTCGTCGATGATCTCCAGAACGCTCATTCCCTGGATCGCGGAAACCGGGTTGCCGCCGAAGGTGTTGAAGTGCAGGCGCTGCTTCATCGTCTCGGCAATCTCGGGACGCGTCGTGCAGGCGCCGAGCGGTGCGCCGTTGCCGATGCCCTTGGCCATCGTGACCATGTCCGGTGTCACGCCCCAGTTCTGATGTCCCCAGTAGTGCGCGCCCGTGCGACCGAAACCCGTCTGCACTTCGTCGGCGATGCACAAGCCGCCGTACCTGCGGACGATGTCATACACGATGCCGTAGTACTCCGGCGGCGGAACGACGGTCCCCCCCACGCCCTGGATCGGCTCGGCGATGAAGGCCGCGACTTCGCCGCAGGTTTCGTAGCGGATCATGTCCTCGACGTCCCGCGCGCACTTCACGTCGCACGACGGATACTCGAGACCGTACGGGCATCGATAGCAGTAGCCCGGCGTGGCGTTCTTGATGCCGGCGGGGCTGGGCAGCGGGTATTTCCACGTGCCGACGGCCGTCAGACCCATCGTCTGTGTGCTGCCGCCGTGATAGCAGTTGCGCAGGCTGATCACATCATGCCGGCCCGTGTGCAGCCGCGCCATTGTGATGGCGAGCTCGTTCGCCTCGGAGCCCGAGTTCGTGAAGTAGGTCTGTTTCAGATTGGCGCCGGCGGGCATCTTCTTCGCGAGGGCCTCGGCAAACTGAACGACATTCGGATGCAGATAGATCGTCGTCGTGTGGACGAGTTGGCCGACCTGCTCGCGGATGCGCTCCGTGATCTTCGGATGACAGTGACCCACGGAGACTGTGACGATGCCGGCAAAGGCGTCGAGATATTGTTTGCCCGTCTCATCCCAGAGGTACTGCATGTGCCCTTCGACGATGGCGATCGGATCCTTGTAATAGGTAAGGATGCCGGGATTCAGGTACTCGCGGCGAAGGGCCAGTAGCTGCTCCTTCGACGGGCCGTTGTAGGGCGCGGGCTTGTGGTTGCAGACCGGCAGAGGGATGCGCTTTGGTGTCGTATTGGTCGTTGTCATGATTTTGCTCGCAATCGGCGCCCGTCGAATTCAACGGCGCCGGCGCCTTGATCGGTCCGCACAGCGGACCCTACATACCTCATTATGTCGAGTCGATGACCCGACCTGCCCGGCGACCACGTTTTCGTCGATCGTCGCGCCCCCACCGCTGAAGCGATGGGCCATCCTCACTTGGGGCGCCCTCACTTGGGCCAGCCGCGGATCGCGGCGAGGACGCCGCGGCTCTGAATGCTAATCCGCCACGAGGGCTTCGTACGCGTCGGGGCGTCGATCGCGGAAGAACTGCCACGTGTTGCGAACGTCGCGGATCATGTCCAGGTTCAGGTCCGCCACGACGATGTCATCAGTGCTGCGACCCGCCTGCTCGATGATCTGTCCGCGCGGATCGCAGAAATAGCTCTGGCCATAAAACTCACCAATGTTCCACGGCGGTTCCGTTCCCGGTCGATTGATGGCGCCGACGAAGAACTGGTTGGCGACGGCGTGGGCCGGCTGTTCCAGCTTCCACAGATACTCGCTCAGGCCCGCGACAGTCGCCGACGGATTAAAGACGATCTCGGCGCCGTTCAGGCCCAGCGCCCGGGCGCCTTCGGGAAAGTGGCGATCATAGCAGATATAGACGGCGACTTTGCCGATGGCCGTTTCGAAGACGGGGTACCCCAGGTTACCCGGGCGGAAGTAAAACTTCTCCCAGAAGCCCGGGGCGCAGTGCGGAATGTGCGTCTTGCGATACTTGCCGAGATACGTTCCGTCGAGATCGATGACGGCGGCCGTGTTGTAATAGACGCCCGTGATGTCTTCCTCGTACACCGGAATGACGAGGACCATGCTCAGCTTGCGGGCGAGTTCGCACATCAACTGAATCGTCGGTCCGTCCGGCACGCGTTCGGTCAGCGTGTACCACTTTGCGTCCTGTTCGGCGCAGAAGTAGGGACCGTAGAAGAGCTCCTGCAGGCAGCAGACCTGGACGCCCTTGCCGGCGGCCTGCTCGATCATGGCGACGTGCTTGTCGATCATCGCCTTCTTGATTTTCTCAATGGGCGATGTGGATGGCTCACAGAGTGTCGCCTGGATGAGACCGCCGCGGACGATACGTGGCATGATTGCGCTCCTTTGATTCGAAATGCTTCGCATTAGCGTACCTTGCCGGCGTTGGGATCGCAATTGTTCGGGCCTCGTATGGTTCGACGAATGAAAGTGACTGGGTTTGCCCGGGTCGGCGTGGTCCATCCTGCTCGGCGAATCCGGCGGGTTTAGACAATTGGCGATGTACGGGGGCTGGCGGTATCTTGGGCGGATTCGACAGCGAGCAAAGGAGCGAAAGACATGCCTGCAACTGCGGAACGATGCCAGTGTTTGATCGGCGGGAAGTGGACGGATGTGGCGGCGTCGCGTTACGCCGATGTCTGGAATCCGTCGAGCGGGGAGACGATCGCCCATGCGCCGATGTGCTCGGCCGCGGACGTCGATCGCGCCGTTCAGGCGGCGCTGAAGGTCTTTCCGTCGTGGCGCGAAACACCGATCGTGGATCGGGCGCGGATCATGTTCAGGTTCCACGCCCTGCTGATGAAACACGCCGACGAGATCGCCCGAATTGTCTCGCGCGAGCACGGCAAAACCTTCAATGAGTCCAGGGCGAGCGTGCAGCGCGGCACGGAAATGGTGGAATATGCGTGCAGCCTGCCGGCGCTGATCTATGGCGACGTGATGCACAACATCGCGCCGGGGGTCGACAGCGAGACGATCCGCTACCCGCTCGGTGTCGTCGCGGGCATTACGCCGTTCAACTTTCCGGCGATGGTGCCGCTGTGGATGTACCCGATCGCCATCACCTGCGGCAACTGCTTTATCCTGAAGCCGTCGCCGCGCGTGCCGCTGTCGTCGATTCGCATCGCCGAACTGCTCGTCGAGGCCGGCGTGCCGGAAGGCGTGTTCTCGATGGTGCACGGTGACAAGGAGTGCGTCGACGCGATCCTGACGCATCCGGACATTCGCGCCGTTTCCTTCGTGGGGTCAACGCCCGTCGCGAAGTACATCTACCAGACGGGCACGGCCAACGGCAAACGCGTGCAGGCCGCCGGCGGCGCCAAGAACCACATCATCGTGATGCCGGACGCCGAGATGACGCCGGCGGTCACGGGCCTCCTGCATTCGGCCTTCGGCTGCTCGGGCGAGCGCTGCATGGCCGGCAGCCTTGCCGTCGCCGTCGGTGATCGCGGCGATGAAGTGGTCGACCGACTGTGTGACGCGGCGAACCGGATCGTTGTCGGCCGAACGGATACGCGCGACGACGTGACGATGGGCCCCGTCATCAGCAGGCAGCACGCCGAGAACATTCAGAAGCACATCGACACGGCGGAGAAGGAAGGCGCCCGCATCGCGGTCGATGGCCGAGGCGCAGCGCCGAGCGACGCCGCCGGCGGATTCTTCGTGGGACCGACAGTGGTCGATGGCGTGACGCCGGACATGCGGATTGGCCGCGAGGAGGTCTTTGGTCCCGTCCTGTCCGTGGCGCGGGTGAAGACACTCGAGGATGCGATCGACCTTGGAAATGCGTGCCCCTTCGGAAATGGCGCCGTGATCTTCACGCAGTCGGGGCGAGCGGCCCGGGAATTCAAACATCGATTCAATGCGGGCATGATCGGGATCAACGTGGGCGTCCCGGCGCCGATGGCGTGGTTCCCCTTCACGGGCTGGAATCAGTCGTTTTTCGGGGATCTGCACATCCAGGGGAAGGAAGGGATGCAGTTCTACACGCAGCAGCGAATGGTCATGACGCGCTGGTTCGAGCCGGAGCAGGTGGACAAGCACGATCCCGTCTGGCGTCCGGGACACAAGTAGGCGCCGGGCCTTGGGCCATCGGCCGTTCGGGGGTATTCTGCACAGCTCACAGACCAACAGCGCCGTGCAGGCGGATGGCCCGACTGATGACGCCCCTGAAACGCGCATGAGACTTCGAGACCGTGGGGAAATCCGATGAGTGATACGCCGGAACAGATAGTATTTGACGATTTTGCGAAGATTGACCTGCGCGTGGCGAAGGTGCTGGAGGCGAAGCCG
The DNA here is from genome assembly GCA_035399845.1 of Phycisphaerae bacterium. GTDB lineage: Bacteria > Planctomycetota > Phycisphaerae > UBA1845 > UTPLA1 > ECT2AJA-110-A. Next base: position 6,017 of record DAOPJV010000108.1, read on the forward strand.
CATCCGGACGCGGACAAGCTGCTCGTGCTTCAGATCGATCTGGGCGATGAACAGCGGCAGCTCGTGGCGGGCATCAAACAGTATTACGAGCCGGAGGCGCTGGTCGGCAAGCTCATTGTCGTCGTGAAGAATCTCAAGCCGCGGAAGATGCGTGGCGAAGAGAGCCAGGGCATGTTGCTGGCGGCCTCTGACGATGAGAAGGCGCAGGTCGTCCTCGTCGCGCCCGAGATGGATATCGCGCCGGGATCGCGCGTCGGCTAGCGACGCTCTTACGCCCCACTCCCTGATCGCTGACAACGGCTTTGCGCCTTCCAGTCGCGACGCGCCGGATCCGGCGTGGCGAAGGCCGCGCTTCGGCGTGTAGAATCTCGTTCATGTTCAAACGACGACCTCAGCTGTCGGGGTTCCTCGTCGGATTCGCCATCACGGCGATCGCGACATACGTGTGCTTCGGTCTCCTCGACGCCAAGCTGAGCGTGGATCGGGAACTCTACGACCTGCGCGTGCGGAACTTCAACACGATCGAGCCCGACGATCGAATCGTTCATGTGGACATCGATGACGGGGCCCTCGATGAAGTCGGCCGCTGGCCATGGCGACGCCAGAAAATCGCCGACCTGCTGGGGCTCATCAATGAGATGGGCGCCCGCTACATCCTCGTCGATCTGCTCATCAGCGAGCCCGAGATTCCCTACTACGACGACGCGGGGCTCGATCCGGATCGCGACATTGATCCGGACATGGCGATCGTCGGCAGAGAGGACCCGCCGATCGTGATGGCGGACCAGGAATTCGCGCGCGTCGTGCGCGAGGCCGGCAACGTCATCATGGCCGTACAGACGAAGGCCCGCCCGCCTGGCGCGGCGCGGACCCTCCAGGAGCGCCTCACCACTCTGCTGCGTGAGACTCCGACGATCAGTGAGGCGGACGCGCGGTCCGCGCTGGGCCTCTCCTCCTCGAGCCTGCGGAACGACACGTTTGCCGTCGCCTGGCTGGAATGCCGCCTGATCGACGCCCTGAGCGCCGATTTCCGAATGGACAGCGAGTCGCTGGCAAAGGCGGTTTCGGCGGATCGACACGAGGTGGATCCCATTATCGCGGGCGCCAAGCGGGAAGCGGCGCGAGTCTGGATCGAGCGACTGTTCACGTCGAACCCGGATCTCACGCTGGCGGACGCCCGCGAGGCGATCTTCGGCGATCGAACGGCGCGGGTGAACTCCGACGATCAGGACATTCGAAAGGCGTATCGCGCTTATCTTGGGTTGCGCGATGTTGTCGCCAGGCTGTCGACGGCTGACAACGTCGACGATGGCGCCCTGTCCTCGGCGAGTTCGATTGTGCCGATACTGCATCCGATCAGCGCCGCGGTGCTGGATGTCGCGGCCGTGGACTTCTCGGCGGACCCGGATGGAATTGTCCGGCGCGTACCGCTGCTCGAGACCTGTGACGGGAAAGTCGTGCCGCATCTCGGACTGGCCGGCGCGGCCCATATCCTCGGTCTGGATATTTCGAAGACGACAACGCCCTCCAATCGGCTGATGCGCATCCCGCGGAAAGATGGCGGCGCCGTTGAGGTACCGCTCGATGGTCATGGCGCCATGATCATCCCGTGGACGCGGACCGGACCGCGCTGGCTGGAAGGCGGGGACTTCAGACACATCACGGCGGCGGCGCTGATCGAGATCGTCGACAATCGGCGCAAGATGGAGGACAACGAGAAGCGACTGATGTACGCGTGGGCGGAAGTGGTTGCCAGCGTCAAGCCGCCCGTCGAGCTGACCAACCAGACGACGGGCGAGACGACGCAGGTTCCGCCGGATGCGCGATACATCGAGAAGGTCCGCGAGCTGAACGCGAAGCGTTTGGCGCTGAAGGAGGCGCCTGAGGCGGATGCGGCCGCCCTGGCGGCGGAAGTCGCCGCGCTGGAGGCCGCCATCGACCGCGAGCAGCGGGGCGCGGCCGAAGGGCTTCGGATGCTCGCGCCGGGATACGCGGATCTGACGGAGGCGGAGCTCGCGGAAGATGAGTCATTGCGCAAGGAGGCTGAGCGAATCCTCCACGGCGTGTCGACGCTTGACGGCATGATTCCCCGACTGAAGGCCGCGAATGAGCGAATCAGCGAGAAGATCGATTCACTGATTGCGCGTATCAAGCCGGCGTTGCGCGAGCGATTCGTGTTCCTCGGATTCGCCGCAACGGCGCAGGGCGACATCGTGGCCACGCCGATCTCCGCACAGACCAACGGCGTCATGTGTCACGCAAACGTGCTCAACGCGTTTCTTCAGAACCGCTTTATTACGCCCGCGTCCTCGTCGATGGAGTGGCCGGCGTGTCTGCTGGCCGGCGCCATCGTCGGATGGTGGACGAGCGCGCGAACGCCGCGTTTTGCATTGTCCGCAACGCTGCTGCTCGTCGCCGGGATCGTGGCGATCGGATGCGTGCTGTTGTTCGAACTCTGCGATTACTGGTACGTGCTGGCGCCGTTCGTCATTGTGCTCCTGATCTGCTGGGCGTCTGTCACACTGTTCCGGCAGCTGACGGCGGAGCGCGACAAACGACTGTTCCGGGCGCAGTTGTCGCAGTACACGTCGCCGGCAATCGCGTCACGGATCGCCGAGAGCCCGGACGCCGCCGAAGCGTTCAAGCGGGTCCAGACGCGAGACATCACCTGCTACTTCAGCGATCTGGCCGGATTCACGACGATCAGCGAACGCGAGGACGCGGAGCTTGTGCAGCATGTCCTGAACGTCTACCTGGAACGCATGAGCGTGGCGATCTGGCGGCGGCGCGGACTGATCAACAAGTTCATGGGCGACGGCATCATGGCGTTCTTCAATTCATCGGTCGACCCGCTCGACGATCACGCGCGCATCGCCTGCGAAACGGCGCTCGACACACTGAGCGAACTGGAAACACTGAAGCGGGAGATGGCCGGCGATCCCGCGGCGAACATCTTCCAGCAGCTGGAACTGCGAATGGGACTGGCCGTCGGCGACTGCAAGAACGGAGACATGGGATCCGAACTGAAGGCGGACTATACCGTCATCGGCGACGTCGTGAACCTGGCGGCGCGACTGGAGCCCGCGAACAAGGTTTTCGGCACGCGGATCATGATCTCGGGCCCTCTGCACGATCGCGTGGCGGGCGACTACGACGTGCGCTATCTCGCGGAACTTCAGGTCAAAGGCAAGAAGAAGACCGTCCCCGTCTACGAACTGATCGGCCGCAGGGGTTCGATGGACGACGACGAGCGGGCGTATGTCGAGCGATTCGAGGCGGGCGTGGCGCTGTACAAGACGCGCAAGTGGGATGAGTGCATCGTTCATTTCACGCGCATGCTGGCGCGACGACCGGACGATCTCGGCGCCGGTCGCTACATCGACGCGTGCCAGGAGATGAAGGCCTTCGCCCCCGAAGACGACTGGGCCGGCGCCCTGGAACTCAAGGAAAAGTAGGCGCGCCCCCCGTCCGAGCCGCCACAGTCATGCGACGGTTGGCCGTAGGGTCCGCTGTGCGGACCATTCGCCGGCAGTCGAGTGAATCGCAGATCTGCGCGAACGGGTGGCCCATCCTTGATGGATGAGGTCGCGACGATTTGCAGGCGGGAAGCGCACGTACAACTCCGATTGCCTTTTCGCATTCGCATCATCGCGCCCCCACCGCGGAAGCAACATATCGCATCAAGCCGCCTTGACCAGCGTGTATTTTTCGGCCAATT
>DAOPJV010000109.1:0-8992 GCA_035399845.1 Phycisphaerae bacterium
CCTCCGCGATCATCGCGTTTCAACAGGCGGGACAGTTATTGGGATAGGCTCTTAGCCGCGGGTGGAGCGCGGACCGCGAAGCGGTCACTGCGCAACCCGTGGATTTCGAGGTCTTCATCGTTCTCGCCCCGGAGGGGCGAAGGAGTTTCTCGACACACTTGAGCTTCATCGCGGATGTGTTGGCGGGTGAACGTCCAAATCGAGGTGTAATCACGAACTTGGGGCCGGAAACTCAGGATGACGTCGATATCCTGTACGAAGTGTACATTTTTCTTCGACGCGGATGGATGGAGACGCTTGGTTGGCCGGAGGAGCGCTCGAGGACGGGATTGTTCTGGATTGCTCGTTTCTTCCAAATACACTGGCATCCCCTTGATGAGCTTGGGGCTCAGATATTGAGTTCTGTCGAACTACCTGAGGAGTATTCGTACCTCGATCAAATGCTGAGTATCACCGAGGTGATCCGCCAACACGTCGCCACGGACGCGAGTTCCGCCTGGCGGATTTCCGATTTCGACGGGGATCGTGTCGCAGAATCAATTGATTGGGCGGGACTTCGGAATACGCTGTCGCAAATCTATTCGAGCTATCAGATGCCCGCCAAACAGATTGGCGCCGACATCCCGCCATTGGATCGCCGTGCTTTCCTGGATTCACTAATCGACGCGTTGTCGGGCGGCAGACCAGAGTCGGCACGGAAATTGGCCGCGTTGCGGGAGAACGCTCGATCTCGTGGATAACGTCGGCAGTGATTGTGAGCCGATTCTCAGTGCGGTGATCTCACCGATTTAGCTGCGTTCAGTAACAGCGGTCATTCCTGATGCGCACGGTCATCCAGTTAAATCGTCAGAAGGATCGTGTCCAACATCCGGGTTCGTGGACCGCCGGGGGCTCAGCACTGCTTGAGAGCAGTGGCACACGGGTCGCGATTTCGCGAAGTCGATCATCGTGAACCCAGGGTTGGAAACCCCGGGCCACCCATCCTGGTCGACATCCGTCGAGACTTACTTCACGGGCTTCGGATTCAGCTCGCAGTACGTCTTTGGGTATGCGGCGTAGAAGGCGGCGCATTTCGTCATGTGGTCGATCGGCACACTGTCGTTGACGGTATGGGCGACGCTCTCCGGGGCGGGGCCGAAACCGACGCAGGGGATGCCGAACATGCCCGCGATGGAGACGCCATTGGTGCTGAAGGTCCAGCGTCCCACCTTCGGCTTCTTCCGGAAGAGCTTGCTGTAGGCCTCGACGGCGGCGGCGACCTGCGGATCGTTTTCCTTCGCGCACCACGTCGGGAAGAAGTTCTCCGTCGGATATACGAGGCCGGTATAGGTCGGCTTGGAATACTCGGCGAGTTTGACATCCGCCTTCACGCCGGCGCGCTTCACGGCGTCCTTCACTTCACGGATGGCGGACGCCTTCGTATCGCCCGTCGTCAGGCGGCGATCGAGATGGATGTACGCCCGGTCGGGGACGGCGCACATGCTGGGCGTGTCGCAATCGACGTAGCTGACAGTGATCGTGCCCTTGCCGAGGAAGTCGTCACTTCGCAGTCGATCGTTGAGTTTCTCGATCTCCGTGGCGACTTTCGCGATCTTGTAGATCGCGTTGTCACCTTTGTGCGGCATCGAGCCATGGCAGGACTTGCCGCGGACGGTCACGCCGATCTCCATTCGACCGCGCTGGCCGCGGAGGATCTGGCAGTTCGTCGAATCCGTTACGACGACGCACTCGGGTCGAATGCCCTCTTCCTTCACGATGTACTGCCAGTTCAGGCCGTCGCAGTCTTCCTCCGTGACGGTGAACGTGAGCAGAAGCGACCAGTCGGGATCCTGGAGCTTCAGGTCCCTGATGATCTTCGCGGCATAGACCATCGGCGGGACGGCGCCGCGCTGATCGCCGGCGCCGCGGCCATACACAATTCCCTTCTCAACTTTGCCCTTATAAGGATCGTGCTTCCAGTTCTTGGGATCGCCGACGCCGACGGTATCCACATGGGCGTCGATGGCGATGAGCCGCTTGCCCTTGCCGACTTTGCCGTAGAGGTTGCCGAACTTGTCGGTCCAGATTCGATCGAAGGCGCCGACTTTCTTCATTTCCTGCTGGATGCGTTTGATGACGGGGCCCTCGCCACCGCTCTCGCCGGGAATGGCGACGATGTCCCGGAGGAACTTCGTCATCGTCTTTTCGTGCTTTCTGGCGTGTTGCTGAATCTGGTTGTGGTTCATGGATGTGTCTCGCGTGTATTCGTGCGCATTCGCAAACAACGTCGGCAGAATACACCTATCGCCGATTTCCAGAAAGACGGCGCAGGAGAAACCCTCATGACGCCCCGAGGGCGAGCGCATGCGGGTATTGACTGAAATCTGTGGTTGACGTCGTTGCTTGTGGCTCAGGCGACGCCGAGCAGTTCGACTTCGAAGACAAGCGTCGCATTGGGCGGGATCGCCGGCGGGGCGCCCATCTCACCGTAACCGAGGTCCGGCGGAATGATGAGATATCGCTTGCCGCCGACCTGCATCGTGGAGACGCCCTCGGTCCATCCGGGAATGACCTGATTGAGACCGAACGTGATGGGCTCGCCACGATCGCGCGACGAGTCGAACTTGGCGCCGTTGGGCAGCCAGCCGGTGTAATGAACCGTGACGCGCGCCGTCTTCGACGCCTGCTTGCCGGAACCGGACTGTTCGTCGGTGAACCACAGGCCCGATGGCGTGATGGTCGGATTCGACACGTCGACGCCCTGTTTTGACACAAATTCCTTTGCCGTTTCGTAATTCTGCATGCGTTCCTCGTGCAAGGTGGATGAGGGGGCCGCGTTCGCGACAGAACCTGCACCTGCCCGCGCGAACGAATCTCGCCGCGTGCGATCGACGACCCCTGACTTCCGTTGTGCGGCGGATCGTATTGCCGCCGTGCGAGGAATGCAAACATTGCATCGACGGACGTATGGCATTCAGACGAAGGTCGTTTTCTATACGCCGTCCTTCGGCGTCGGCTGTTCACTGGTCGCATGGCCAGCCCCGGTCTCGCCGCCGGATTCGGGCAGAATATCCATGGATCGCAGCAGCCGCTTCACGAGCCGTCTCGCGGCGGGACCGCTTGCGCCCTTCTTCGCCGAGATGTTGCACGCAAAGGCGTAGGTGGCGTCGCGCGTCTCAACGGTCCCCACGAACCATCCAAGGACGGCAACGTCCGACTTTTCGTCGCCTTTCGTTCCCGTCTTTCCACGGAGTGTGCAGTCCGTCGTCTTATCAACGATGAGAATGTCCTTCACGATGCGCTGCGCCTCCTTCGAGACGGGGAGCGATTCGTCGTGCAGTTTCTTCAGGAATTCGACCTGTTCGTCCGCCGAGATCTTCAGAGAGGCCCCGAGCCAGAACTGCGTGAGACCGGCGGATATGTCCTTGTTGCCGTAGTCGGCGTTGTCGAGCCATGACTGCATGCGTTCCGCCCCAACGCCGGTCGCAACACGCTGAAAGTACCAAAGGACGGAATCCTGAATCGCCGTGCGCAGCGTCTGGTCGCGATTGCATGCGGCGCGGTGGTGTTGGACACCATCCCATTTCATCTCGTGGTCGGCGCCCGAGAGAACGCCGGTCTCCAGGCCGATCAGCGCGTTCGGTATCTTGAACGTCGAGCAGGGGCTGAAGCGTCGAGCGCAGCGCACAGGTTTGTAGCGAGCGATCTCTCCTGTCGAGAGATTCATGAGGACGAAACATCCGTCATATCCCTTGAAGTAATGCCCAAGATCGAGTTCGCGCGTCACGGGCTGCGTCGTCGGCGTCGGCGGCGCAAGGAGCGCTGTGTGAATGGACAGTGCAAGTGTCAGCGTGAGCGACATTGGGGGGCCTCCGTGCAGGTGACTTGATGTGACGTTGCGCCGAGTCCGTTCGGCGGCAGGATAGGTACGCCCGTTTTCTCCAATGGTTCGCGGCCTGTTGTCGAATCTCACGCGCTGACATTGCCGGCGTGTTCGCTTCCGTCGTCGGCGACTCGATCGTAGAATGTTGAAGTCTTCTCAACGCGACTTCGCGCGAGTGGCGGAATTGGCAGACGCGCAGGATTTAGGTGTCTATCTAGGCCGTTTCTAGGCCAAAAACCCCCATCAAACCACCAAATAGGCCACTTTGGCGCGGTCTATAGCGCGCATACGGCGCGCGCATTTTCCGCCCACTCCTATTCATCAGCATTCGCCCCGCGGCACGGCGGATCCTTACCGCCGATCGCTCTCCGGCCCGAGGCAGCCGCGGGGCATTTGTACTCGCGACATGGCAAGGTCGCGATCCGTGGGGCCTTGTGTCTAACCAGCCGATTTGTGAGTTGGCCCCTCACCGGCGTCGGTGAACCGCCGGAACTTCCAGCGTGTAGCTCAGCCAGGTCAGAGCGCCTGCCTTGGGAGCAGGAAGCCCGCGGTTCGAATCCGCGCACGCTGAATGCGGGATGCAAATTCAACACGAAAGGACTACGCAATGATTCATTCGGAACCACATCCGCTCGCTGGAAAAACGGTGCGCATCAAGCAGGGGTTGAGTCACCCTCACGTCGAGGATTTCGGTGGCTCGGAATTCCGGTGCGAAGACTACTGGGATCGAGTCAGTGGCGGGTCGTGGACAACCGCCAATGGGAATCCCGCGTGCCTTGTTTACGCGATGCGGACCGGTATGAGTCAGGAGCGGCCGCCAATCGACGACGAAGTGCTGTACGGGAAGATCGGATATTTCGGGCATCTTGTTCACGTTTCGGAAATCGAAGTGAGTCCTTCGGTTGTGTCTGCTTAGCGGCTACACGCGGCGGTAGCTCAACTGGCAGAGCGTCGGCCTTCCAAGCCGATGGCTGCGGGTCCGACTCCCGCTCGCCGCTTCCCCTTTGCTCCTCGGTCGGGAGCGTTTCCCGATCGTGCATCACTGGCCCGTCGTCGCCGAGTCTGACGGCGACGGGTTTACGCGGGGATAGGGCCAGCAGTGGCGGCTCGTGTTTGGCGACAATCCAAACTCCTTTCGCACGGAAAGAGCCGTCATTCTGGCGCCCGGGTTCGAGTCCCGGGCTCCGCATTCAAGATCGCAGCGAGTGCGTAGCTCGCCTTGCGATGACCCATCCGTCGCGTCGCGGATCATCGGCGCGGCGGTTTTTTGACTCCTTTGGCCGGGCCGCTGCTTCCATAACCAACGTGCGAATGGGGATGCGCGGCCCGGTTTTTTCCTCTGCTCATTTCCCAAGCGGCGGCGCCGGCGATGCCCCTCGGTCCGACGGAGGTATGACGCCTCGTCGTATCGATAACCGGCGTCGCCCCTCCTTTACGCAGTGCGCAACCGCGGGGCGGGTGGAATGGACTCCGCCTTCTCCGCGATCTTTGCCTGTCCGACGAACGGCGTTCGGCCGGAACCAGAATCTCCTCATCAATCATCTTCGTCGTGAGGATGGCAATCTCGATCGAAGGCCGACCGGGTCGCTGTGTTCAGACGATGTGATCGCCGTCCCTGGCTCGTTTGCGGTGAGCCTTGTGGCGGTGGCGTGTGCGATGGCGTTCGCGTTGATCGTCATCGCGCACGTTTTCTTTGCTCCCCTCCAAGACACGGGCGCGCCCGCGCAACTTACCGCGCCCGTGTCTCCTCTTGACACACTACGTGAACCGTCAGGTTCACAACACCGCGACACGGCGCGGATTGCTTCCCGCGTCGTGTCGTTTTTCTCTCGCGATGGTCGCGAGTAGTCCAGAAGCAACAGGGTACGAACATGGCAACAGAACCGACAACCAATCAACTGGCAGTCACGTCGACCATGGGGTCTGACATCGTCAGTCCGACGAGACTCAAAGAGCGTATGACACAGATTCAGCAGCTCGTGAAGGAGGTGTTCGAGAAGGACGTTCACTTCGGAGCCATCCCAGGATGCGGAGACAAGCCAGCGCTATTCAAGGCTGGCGCCGAACTGGCTTGCGCAATGTTTCGCCTTGTTCCGAAGTTCGACGTGTCGGAACAACACATCGATGGGGGGCACTACCGCGTCCGTATCACATGCTCGCTATACGGTCCGGATGGATCGTTCTGGGGGCAGGGCCTTGGAAGCGCAACGACGATGGAGTCGAAGCACCGCTATCGCGGATTCGAGGCCAAGCCGACTGACAGGGGCGTCCCAAGTGCATATTGGAACGCCAAGCGTTCCAACGACATGAAGCGCGCTCAGGAATTGCTGGGAGGCGCTGGGTTCATCGCAAAGAAGATCAACGGCAACTGGATGATCTGCGAGGCAACTGGAGAGAAGCAGGAAAACACAGATCCGGCCGACCAGGAGAACACAGTTCTCAAGATGGCGAAAAAGCGCTCGTTGAGTGACGCCGTGCTGACGGCCACCGGGATGTCGGCAATCTTCACGCAGGACATGGCCGAGCTTGAAGAGATGATCGACAAGACACCATCGTTCGTCGAGCCGATCGACGGCGGCGACGAGCCTCGCGAAAACAACGATCAGGGACGCAACGATCACGCAAATGGGAACGGCGCCAGCAACAAGAAGGCCGCCGAAACGTCAGACGATCGTGTCAAGCAATGCCGTGACTACTTTGCCAAGAACGGCCTGAACGAATCCATGTTCCGCGTCCTCATCGGCGGAAAGCGGCTCGAAGAGGCCGACGATGGGAACTTCGAGCTCATCCGCGAGACGTGCGTGCAGATCAAGAAAGGCGACCAGGACATGGGTCGCTATGAAGCGGCGCTACACGACGCCGTCGTCTGCATCGAAAAGGCGCTCGATTCACTTCCAGAGGATCAGGCCGAGACGCTTCTAAAGGGCGTTGGAAAAACACGAGACGACATCCAGAAGATCACTGCGGCAAAGGACGCGATGCTGATTTGGGACGTCGTCAAGGCCGCATGCGATCAGGCCGACGACATGCCGTTCTAGGCCACTTGGGATTGATTACAACCCGGACCACCGGAAAGGACACGAGTCATGAAGTCACACGAACCACTCAGCATCACAGAGATCAGGACGAAGGCGTTCAAGGGCCCCGATCGGGCGTACACGCTCGGACGCCGAACCGTCATCACCGGCGACAACGGGAGCGGCAAGAGCGCTCTGCTTGAGGCCGCGATGTTGGCGATCATGGGATACACCACCCGCGGAAAAGAGATCGGAGTCACGGCGCAGCTTGCCGGACCAAAGGGCTGCGAAGTCGCCCTTGGGCTGTCTAGCGGGGTTACGTTCACGCGTCGCCTGACTACGGACGGCGGAACGAACTCGCAGGAGATTCACGTCTCGGGATTCCGCGGCCTCAACACGAGGAAGGCCCAGGCGAAGATCGGCGAGATCGTCGGCGACACGGAGCTCCCCAAGAACTTCGAGAACGGATTCTCCCCGATGTGGGAGACGTCGAAGATCGGGAACATGTCGGCCGACAAGCTCCGCGACTTCGTCGTCCACATCATCGGCGCCGCCAGGGGCGGGGACGAGATCGACACTGAAGCCGCCCTGCGACGCATCTACATCGCGGTCCTCAAGAGTCAGGCTGTCGTCGGCGAGGGGACTGTCGATGAATTCCTCTACTCGCGATGTGGCGTGCGGAATGAGCGCGACGCGACGTGGGACCACATCAAGTCGCTCATCGCCGAGAAGGTCGCGCCGTCAAACGCTGACGCCCTTCGCGAGATCCTCAACGAGGTTGGCGAGGACCTGTGCGGAGAGACGCCTGAGGCCATCAAGGCGGTTCTGGAGCACGCCAAGGACATCGTCAACGGATCGAAGCGTGAGGCTGAGGCTGCGTACCGATCGGCCGAGGACCAGACGGACACCATTGCCGCCAAGCGCAACGAGGTCCCTGCGGGCGATATCGACACGCTCACGGAACAGGTCTCCGACCTTAACAGCCGGCGCGACGGCATCATCGACAGGAAGGCGGCCCAGGAGCAGCGCGACGAACGCATCGCCGACGCCAACAAGCGGAACGGCGAGATCGTGTCGCGGCTCATGACGCTCGCCGAGGAGATCGAGACCCTCGAAGCCAATCCCGTATCTACCGATTCGGCGAAGGCGCTGCTGGACGAGGCGTCAAAGCTCGACGCCCAGGCCGACGCCGACAAGAGCGTCGCCGAGGCCCGCGAGGCGCTGGAGGCGGAACAGCTTCGCATCGCCGGCGCCACGAAGGTCCGGGCTGACGAGCGCCGGAAGATCACCAACGAACTGAGTGCGGCCCGAAACGAATTCGAGAAGGCCAACGCCGCCAAGCGCGAGGCCATGGACCGGATCGACCAGTACGAACGCGATCTCAAGGCGTCGAACGAGAACAAGGCGGAACTGGAGGCGCTTCAGGCGCGGCACGCGGCGGACCCGCTGACAGCGATTCGAAAGTCCGTCATCGTCTTGATCGGACAGATTCCGGAGGATGGCGGCGAGGAAGCCATTCAGACGGGAAACGAGATCGTCGATTTCATCGACGCCAACCAGAAGCCCGACGTGCGACTTGCGACCGCCGAGCAGGACATCGAGGACCTCGACGAGAAGATCGCCGCGGCAACCGATCAGATCGCTTCCGGGTCCACAGCCCGAACGAACGCCGAAACGCTGGCGGCTGCAATCGCAGAGAGGGTATTCGAGATCGAGGCTCGCCTCCTGAAGTTCGACGACACGCCGATCGCCGACGACAACCGCACGACCCTCCAGGCCAATCTCCACACCGCCGAGAACACCGTCGCCGCCATCCGCCGCGAGGCTCACGACAAGCGTATCGCCGCCAACCGCGTCCGTGACGCCGCCGCGTCCTACGCCGAACGACTGCGCACGCGACAGGCCGAGCGCGATCGACTCGGGGCCGAGCGCGAGGAACTCGTCGACGCCATCGACAAGCTCAAAACGGAGTCGGAATTCACCGTCGCCGCCCTCGAAGAACAGCTTGCGGACGTCGACAGCCAGATCGTCGCCGCGAACGCGAAGATCAAGGCGAAGCAGGAATTCGAGGCGATCGAGCGGACGCTGCTCGATACACGCGAGCGGGCCGAAC
>DAOPJV010000110.1:0-8578 GCA_035399845.1 Phycisphaerae bacterium
GATTTCCGATCGTTCACGCGCGCGCCGACCGCCGCATGACTGCGGCGGCTCGGAAGTTGCGCGACTTCCACATGCTTGCCTTTAGGGGCAAGCATGCCACCCGCCGTTGAGGGCAAAAATGCCACCCGGGAACGTTCCGAGCCAGGCCAGTCATGGCCTGGTCATTAGGCGCGCACGCCTGAGCTTCGCAGAAACGAACCGATTGCATGAATCAGACGGCGGAGAATTCCGATCGTTCACGCACGCGCCGACCGCCGCATGACTGCGGCGGCTCGGAAGTTGCGCGACTTCCACATGCTTGCCTTTGGGGGCAAGCATGTCACCCTGCCACCCGAGGTCCCGAATCGCTAGAATGGACACCATGGCGCCGGAGCCCTCCAGTCCGACAACCGGCCTCCCAACCGATCGGGCCGCGGCGATGACAGTGCTCGCGATCGGGATGCATGACGTGCTGGGCGACGGTAGGCGGATCGCGCCGACCACGCCCGTTCTCGATTATCTCGTCGGCGCCGCAGGATACGACATTGATCTCAGCGATCTCGCGCAGTATCTGGAAAATCGCTTCGACGTCACCTTCACCGACGACGACTGGCGCTTCCTCTCAGGTGAACAGCTCACCGATTCCGACGCGGAGCGGCAAACGCGCTACGCCCCATGTATCACGTTCGGCCAGCTTGCCGACGTCATCGCCCATCGGGTCGATGTCAGTGCGCCCAGGCCCGCGATCATCCTTGGCGCGACCAGCGCCGCGGCGGGCGGGTTCCAGGCCCTCAAATCGATCGTTCGGAAGCTTGCCCCACTGTCGCCACGCTTCGGTCCCAGCACGCCGATCCTGGACATTATCAATTTCGAATCGCTTCCGATCTTCTGGGCGACCGTGTGCCGGCGTAACCCCACTCACGTGCCGGCCCTCGGCGCCAGCCACCGATTCCTTCAACTCGCGCTCGCGACATTTGCGCTGACGCTGGCGATTTCATTCACGCTGGGTTGGTGGATCGGCGGACCGGCGACAATCCGCAGTGGCTTGTTCAACCTGTGCGCGTTCGTGGCTTCGGCGACAATCGCCCCAATCCTGGGCGCGCTCTTTCGCCGTGCATGCGACGCGTTTCCCGCCCTGGCGCGGCGCTATCGGCGCGCCGAAGCGCTCCTCCCCAACGACATCGTGACATTCGGCGATCTCGCGAAACTCGTCGGCGCCGAAGACGCGGGCTGGTGCATCCACTGCGGCTACAACATGACGGGGATCTCCCCCAAACGATGCCCCGAATGCGGATGCGATCCGCGTCCCCGCATCGAACCGCCCGATGCGTCCTTCGTGGAAACCACTCGCCGAATCACCGCATTGCTGAGCGCGCCCGGCGCCGCGGCCGATCCACTCGATGGCGCAACGCGAATCTGCGACGTGATCCCCGATCCACTTGGCGCGAACACCTCGCGGCTCGCTGCGTCCTACGAACAGATCGAACGCGCGTTCGACATCACGATCACGCGGGACGATCAGGACTTCCTGACAGGTCGATCGATCTGCAAATCGGATGCGGACTGGTTGGAGCGATTCGCCCCGCTCTTCACGATTGATCGCCTGGCGACCTTTGTTGCCCACAAGTCGGCGTCGATTCGCGTGGCGCCGATCACACTCCTCGGCGTTTCGAGTCGCACGGCTGGCGCATTTCGCGAGATCGAGCGCGTCGCAAAAGAGGTAGCGCCGAAGGTCAAGCCCTTCGGACCCAGCGTGCGTATTGTCGATCGACTTGGCGCCGGCGCCATTGCGAGGATGTGGCGACGCGTTCGCTGGCATTGCCCGGAGCGGATTCCGGCGCTGAAGACGATCACGCGGGACGTTCGCGGCGGGGATTTCATCGAATCTCGGCTGATCATCGCCAGCGGCGTGGCGGCTCTTGCTATCGTTGGCTACATTGCAGGGTGGCCCGGCGTGTCCACATCCGGCGTATCTCAGACAACAAGTATCATTGTCATTGTCCTGCTGGTGTTGCTCCTATGGGGATTGACCCTTCTGTTGCTGATCGTGGCCGATCGAGCCGCCCGGCAGATTTTTGTGAGGAGACGATTCGGCCGATCGATGCTCCCATACGACATTGAGACGTTTGCCGATCTGGCGAAGCTGATGTCAGGCGAACGCGGCGGTTGGTGTGACGGCTGCAGTTACGACCTGACGGGCGCCACGTCGGAACGGTGCCCGGAATGCGGTCGGGTGTTCAGATGACGCGGCACTTGCGCAGCATGCCAAGGCGCGACTTCCTCATGCTTGCCATTGAGGGCAAGTATGCCTCCCTCCGTTGAGGGCGGGCATGCCACCCGGGAACGTTCCGAGCCAGGCCAGTCATGGCCTGGTCGTTCCGCACGTACGCCTGAGCTTAGCAAGAACGAACCGATTGCACGGATCAGACGGCTGGGATTTCCGATCGTTCCCGCGCTCGCCAACCGCCGCATCGCTTCGGCGGCTCGGAAGTTGCGCGACTTCCTCATGCTTGCCTTTGGGGGCAAGCATGCGACCCGCAATTGAGGGCGGGCATGCCACCCGGGAACGCTCCGAGCCAGGCCAGTCATGGCCTGGTCATTACGCCGGAACACGCCGTGCGCTCGCCGCAGGGCGCACTGACGACTACGATGGCGTTGCATGAGCAATCGGTCCGGAGACACAGCGACCGCGGTTTCAGGCGTCGGCAGAGACGCCGCGATGGAACTTCTTCGCGTCGTCGCACACGCGATTCGGCCCAACGCGCCTCGGATCGAACCCGACATGCGCATCGAGCGCTGGCTGATCGACTCGGCGGGTGGTGGCGGCGCTCTGGATCTCTACGCCATTGGCCTGACAGTCAAACGCATCACGGGCGTTCACATTTCGAATGAGGACTGGCGGACGCTCACCGGCCGTTCGCAGCTCAATCTCGACATCCTGTTTCTTCACGGCTGCTCGGACGACTTCACGTTCGCACGGCTCGCGGACTGGATCGCCCGACGCCGGGCGACGGAATCGACGCCGCCTGATCAACAAGACGTCACAAGGAGCGTCTCGGAGGACGCCTTCCACGTCGTGACACAGTTCATCCACGCCCTCCATCCGAGCATCCGGCCTTTTACGTCGAGCACGGCCCTGGGCGAACGTCTGAGCCCCGGCGAGCTTTCACACGCCTGGGAACTGCTGAACTTTCGATTGCCCGGCCGTGTCCCTCGACTCCCCCGGTTCATGCCGCCGAGGATGTTCGGTCTGTCCATTTATGTCTGGGGCTGGATCGTCGGCGGCGCCGTCGGATTCGGTGGCTTCATGATCCTCGTGCTCATCATCGAAGGATTCAGTGTCGAAAACATCGTGAGAGCCGTCGAACCCACGATCTTCTTTGGCGGTATCCTCACCGTCATACTGGGCGCGATTTTCACGCTGCTGATCGGCGGCGCTCTGGCCATGACTCGCAGGCTCCGAGGGACGGCCAGAATCACGCCGGCGGGAGTTGCGACATTCGGCGACCTGGCGGAGTTGATTGCCGGGCTTCGTGACGGCTGGTGCGAAGCCTGTGGCTACGATCTGACAGGCGCCACGTCGGGACGCTGTCCGGAATGCGGACGGTCGATCGTTCGCGAACCGAGCGCCGCGTGAGGGCGGCTCGGAAGTTGCGCGACTTCCTCATGCTTGCCATTGAGGGCAAGCATGCCACCCTCCGTTGAGGGCGGGCAGCCACTTGGGGACGCTCCGAGCCAGGCCAGTCATGGCCTGGTCGTTATGCGCGTACCCTTGGCTTCGCAGGAACGAACCGATCTTATGGATCACGGCTGGGATTTCCGATCGTTCACGCGCGCGCCAATCGCCGCATGACTGCGGCGGCTCGGAAGTTGCGTGACGTTCAGCACGGTGACATTGGGCCTGAGCCCTCGCGACTTCCACATGCTTGCCCTTGGGGGCAAGCATGCCATCCGCCATTGAGGGCGGGCATACCACTCGGGGACGCTCCGAGCCAAGCCAGTCATGGCCTGGTCATTAGGCGCGTTCACCTGGGCTTCGCAAGAACGAACCGATTGCACGGATCAGACGGCTGGGATTTCCGATCGTTCCCGCGCGCCAACCGCCGCATGACTGCGGCGGCTCGGAAGTTGCGCGACTTCCACATGCTTGCCTTTGAGGGCAAGCATGCCACCCATTCGGAGCTAGATGTTCGTGACGCGATCGGGGTCCTTGATGAGGGAGAGCGCGATCGTCTGTCGCTGCATTTCGCTTGTGCCCTCGTAGATCTCCGTGATCTTGGCGTCACGCAGGAAGCGCTCGACCTCGCTCTCGCGGCAATAGCCCATGCCGCCGAAGATCTGGATCGCCTGGTTTGCGCAGAAGCTCGCCGTCTCGCTGGCTGCGACCTTTGCCATCGCGGGAATGTGCAGGCTGTGGGCGCCGTTCATCTTGAGCCAGCAGCCCTTGTAGAGCAGAGCCCGCGACACGGCGATCCGCGTCGCCATGTCGGCGATCTTCCACTGGATCGCCTGGTAGTCCGCGATGGCCTTGCCGAACTGATTGCGCGCCTTGGCGTAATCGACCGATCGATCGAGGCACGCCTGGGCGATACCCAGCGCCTGGGCGGCAATGCCCAGTCGGCCGCCGTCGATCGCCATCAGGGCGATGTTCAGCCCGCGACCGCGCTCGCCGAGCAGGGCCGTCTTCGGCAGTCGGCAGTTGTCGAACATCAGTTCCGTCGTGCTGCTGCCGCGGATGCCAAGCTTGTCCTCGTGTTTGCCGACGGTCAGTCCCGGCGTGTTCTTCGGGACGAGGAGGGCCGACGCGTTTCGCCGATCGCCATCTTCCGTGCGAACGAAGAGGAGGATCAGGTCGGCTTCGGCGCCGTTCGTGACCCAGAGCTTCGTGCCGTTGATGACCCATTCGTCGCCTTCCAGCGTCGCCCGGCACTTCATGGCGCCGGCGTCCGAACCGGAGCCCGCCTCGCTGAGGCTGAAGCAGTTGAGGCATTCGCCGCGGGCCATCTTCGGCAGCCATGTCTGCTTCTGCTCGTCCGTGCCGTATTTCATGATCGGATCGGCGACGAGCGAATTCTGCACGCTGTTGATTACGCCGACGCTCGCATCCGCGTAGGAGAGCTCTTCGACGACGATCGCCGAGGCGAGGGCGTCCAGACCGGCGCCGCCGTACTGCTCGGGGATGCAGATCCCCATGTAGCCCATCTCGCCGAGCTGCCTGACCACTTCCGCCGGGAACTCGCCCTTGATGTCGCGTTCCATCGCGCCGGGGGCGACGACATTCCGCGCAAAGTCACGAATGCCGTCCAGCAGCATCTGATGGTCCTCATCCAGCTCGTAGCCGAAGGGAATGCCATCCTGTACGTATGCGTATTCACTCGCCATCGTTGTCATCTCGAATCAACCTTGCGTATCCGCCCGGCGTCGTTGAGTCCGCCTGGCGGGGCTGGGCGTCTCGCCCTTCGTGTCTCATGTTCCGTAGGCGCGTCGCGCCGGATCAGACCGCGGCGCGGCGGGCGTATTCACCGCGAGCGATCAGCATGCGCTGAACCTCGCTGGAGCCTTCGCCGATCTCGCAGAGCTTGTTGTCGCGGACGAGGCGCTCGACGCAGACGTCCTTCGTGTACCCGGCCCCACCGTGGATCTGAATCGAATCCCAGCCCACGCGGCTCGCCATCTCAGAAGCGAACAGCTTGGCGATGGAGCTGACCTGCTTGTCGGGCTTGCCGGCGTCGTGCGTGCAGGCGGCCTGGCGCACCAGGAGCCGCGCGGCCTCCACCTGCATCTCCATGTCGGCCAGCTTCATCTGGATCGCCTGATGATCATGCAGCGGCTTGCCCATGCTGTGACGCTCGGCGGCGTACTTCACGGCCTCTTCCAGACAGCCGCGACCGAGCCCAACACTGAGCGAGCCGATCGTGACGCGGCCGCGATCCAGAACGCGCAGGGCATCGACATAGCCTTCGTTGAACACGCCACAGAGGTTCGCTTCGGGGATCTCGCAGTTCTCAAAGTTGACGGGAACTGTGTCACTGGCCCGCATGCCCATCTTGTCCTCGGGCTCGCCGACGATGACACCGGGGCGATCGCCCTCGACGATGAAGGCGCTGATGGTTCGGGCGCCGCGCTTGCCGATCTCGGTCCGCGCCATGACGACGAAGACGCCGGCGCGTTTGCCGTTCGTGATCCAGAATTTGCGGCCGTTGAGCTTCCAGCCGTTGGCCGTCTTCTCGGCGCGGGTCGTCAGGGCTTCGGCGTCCGTCCCGCATTCGGGCTCGCTGAGACACCAGGAACCGATCGTCTCTCCCGTGGCGAGACGCGGCAGCCACATCTTCTTCTGCTCATCATTTGCGGCGAGACGGATGTGCGTGGAGCACAGGCCCGAATGGGCCGCGATGAAGAGCGCCGTGCCGCCGCACCAGCGGGCGATCTCTTCCACGACGACCGTCATGGCGAGCAAACCCTGGCCGGCGCCGCCGTATTCCTCGGGCAGTGTGGCGCCGAGCAGACCGGCCTGCCCCATGCCGGCGATGACATCGTCCGGGATCCATTTCCTGGCGTCCCACTCGCGTGCGAAGGGCGCGATGCGCTCGGCGGCAAACTTCCGCGCAACGTCGCGGAACATCGTCAGTTCTTCCGGGAGATCAAACGTAAACGCCATTATCAACCTGCAAAAATCATCTGGAGCTGAGTCTGGAAAATGGTTGCCACAGGCAATCATGCAACCCAATTGCAATGGCTCGATTCTAGTAAACTTTACCCATCCGTCAAAACACGGAAAACCCGCCTGACGATCTGAAAACGCGGTTCCGGGCGCGCGAAACTAGCGATTGTCGGCCACAATCGTCCAATCGGCGCCGTTGCGCTCGACACGACGATAGAGCGTGTCGCGCTCGACGGGCCGGCGACCCGTCTCGCGGATCAGCCGATGCAGCTGATCGATCGTCATTTCCTGATGGCGATTGCCGGCGCCGCCTTCACGCTTCGTGATGTCGTACTGCACGACTGTGCCGTCAATATCGTCCACGCCCCAGTCCAGGGCGATCTGCGAGAGCTTGGCCGACTGCATGATCCAGAAGGCCTTGATGTGCGGAATGTTGTCCAGCATCAGGCGGCTGATGGCGAGCGTCTTCAGGTCATCCAGCCCTGTCGGTCCCGGCAGGTGTGCCAGTTCGCTGTCATCCGGAATGAACGAGAGCGGGATGAAGCAGTTGAACGCCGCCTTGTGCTCGCGCAGGGAAAGATCCTGGTGCTCGCGCAGCTTGATCATGTGCGTGATGCGCTCCTCGGGCCGCTCGATATGGCCGTAGAGCATCGTCGCGTTGGACGGGATACCGATCTCGTGGGCCGTGTCGTGGACGTCGAACCAGCCGGCCTCCCCGACCTTGTTCCGGTAGGCCTCATCGTGGACGCGATCGTCGAAGATCTCCGCCCCGCCGCCCGGCAGGCTGCCCAGACCGGCGTCGCGCAACTGTTCCAGGACTTCGCGAATGCTTAGGCGTGGCTTCGTGATGCGCGTGAAGTGGATGATCTCGATCGCGGTAAACGCCTTGATGTGAAGGCGCGGCGCCGCCGCCTTCAGGGCGCGGCACATGTCGAGGTAGTAGTCGAACGGGAGCCGCGGATGGAGACCGCCGACGATGTGCACTTCCGTCGCGCCGGCGTCGGCCGCGGCCGTTGCATTCGCAACCACGTCATCGACAGAGAGCTCGTACTCGTCGGGCTGCTCAGTGAGCAGGTTGAGCCGGAGATCGCCCTCCGTTGGTCCCGCCGCGTCCTTCTTCGCGGGGTACGGCCGATAGAACGAACAGAACCTGCATCGCAGGACACAGTAGTTCGTGTAATTGATGTGCCGGTTGATGTTGTAGTACGCGGCGTCGCCGTGGAGGCGATCGCGGACGACATTCGCCATCCGACCGATCTCGTGAATGTCCGCTGAGGCGTAGAGACGCGCGCCGTCCTCATGTGTCAGGCGTTCGCCGCGATCCACCTTGTCGGCGATGTCGCGCAGGTCCGTCGAAGATGCGATCACAGTCATGCGGCTATTGTAGTCCGATCGCATCCAGGGCGCGGAGTGGATGGATCTTTCAAAAGCGTTGGATGGGTTTCCCCCCGGCGAGAAAAGCCGGAAACGACCCCGAGACGATTCGAACGTCCAACCTCAGCCTTCGCAGGGCTGCGCTCTATCCAATTGAGCTACGGGGTCAGCTCGGCGGCGATCAGCGACGAATTTCCGCCGCAGACAGCCGAACGGTGCAGTGTAGATCGCTTGTTGTTTCTGTCAACGCAATCCGCTCTCAGGTTCGCCTGGAATCGCTCTCAGGTAGGATCCGACGCCCTTCGCGAATCCAACGTCAGTTCGGTCCCCGTGGTCGATCGCCGGACGCCCCCGGCAACGCGCAACGAACGCTCCGACCACCCGCAAAAAGGGCGCATCCGCCCACGCAACAGTGGCTGGACTACGAATTCGCAATACGAAGAATCGAACTTTTTACCGTCAACAACGGACGAAGGTCCGAAACACGGGTATAATTCCTCGACATGTGAATCGCGCGGCGAACGACGCCCTGCTGCGGTTTGCATAAAGCCTTGTATGCAAGGC
>DAOPJV010000111.1:0-8316 GCA_035399845.1 Phycisphaerae bacterium
AAAGGCAGGCATGTGACTGGGTGGCATGCTTGCCCCCAAAGGCAGGCATGTGGAAGTCGCGAACCCACCAGCGGCCTTACCCCGTCAGGAAGTCGGGACGGCGATGTCGACATCCAGAGCGGCGCCTAGCACCAAGCCCACCCGCATCGATCGTCCGCTCGCCCCGTCATCCGCGTCGTATGCGACGGTCTTCAATGTGAGAACGTCAATTCGACATCACGCTCCACGCTGGTTCGAGCTGCACGACGCGCCCCTCGAGTGAAACAATATCCTCGTCGACGGCGGACGCCTCCCGCAGGCTCGGCACGCGATCTCGAACGTACGCCGCGTGACTCTCGGCGTCACGCCAGAACGTCGTCACGAGATAGCGCGATGGCGATGTGACGCTTTGCGAGAACAACCCACCCAACTGCCCCGGCGACACCGCCATCGCGGGTTCCCAGGTATCTCGCTGCACATCGATGAAATGCGGGATTCGATCGGCGCGGACCTCGCAGTCGGCGACACGCAACACGCCTGCGCCCGCAATCGCCTCACGCAGAGTCGCCGCCTTGCCGCCCATCAGCATGACGCTTGTCGCGTGCAGCACGCGACAGGATACATAGGTCAGATCCTGCCGTGTCTCATTGACGATTTCATCGTGCAATGACGCCATGAATCGATCGCACGACGCCTTGTCCTCCCAAAACCCCAAGATGCACGCGTCACGTCGATCTTCACGCCAGCCACCTACCTGGGCGACGAATCCACCCGCCTCGCGAATCCGCGACCATCCGAGCTGCGCCTGATGAAATGCGTCTCGCTCCGCCGCCTCCACCTCACAGACAATCCACTTGAGATACATGCGGCCCTCATCGTCGTTCACAGGATCATTGTCAGTCGAGCGAACTGATTTGCCCCAATCGCTCCGCTCAGTACGATACGCAGCCAGTCAAGTTATACCACGGGCGACAACAGTGTGTTCCTCAAGAGAGAATGCACGGAGATCATTGCGAGGCTCGGAATCGACGCCGAGCCGCTTCCGGCGCCGGAGGCCAAAAGCCTCTCCACACGCGTCGCAGGAACGCTCCTCAACCGCGAGTCGATTCCCGCGCTCACATGGGAGGCCATCCCCAACGGCGCCCCCAATTGCTATCTAGTCAGCGCCCACGACTCCCTGGCCATCGCCTGCGTGACGGGCGAGCGTTTCATTGCCGCAGGCGCCGACCTCATGGCCACGTAGGGACCAGAGTTCACAGGAACGCGAAACGCCGCGGTCCCGGAAGGACCGCGGCGCTCGATTCCCGCATTCGCCGATTTGAGCGACTGTTGATCAGTCCTTCGACAGAATCACAACCGTATAGGGCCCGACGCCCACATTCCCGTTGTAGCTCATGCCGTCCTTCGCGCCGTAACTCGCCGTGACGTTGCTCGACGCCCAGTTACCGAAGCCGGAGTCATATCCGTTCCAGTCACTGTTGAATCGCACCTTCCACGTCCCGCTGCTCGGGAAACCGACGTTGTAGCCGCTGTAGCCCGTCGACGAGAAGTTCGCGACGACAATGACATCATCCGCCGCGCCGCCCGAAGACCAGCGATGGTACGCAATCACTTTGTTCGTGTTGTTGATGTGATGCACGTTGACGTAAGGACCGGCCAGGCCCGCCGTCTTGCCGCCCTGGTTCCGCCGCAGATAGATCAGGTCGCTGTACAGGTCCGTGATCCCGCTGTAGGTGGTCGCCTTGCTCCAGTCGACGGGATCCGTGTCCTGGAAATACCCATCTTCGAGAAATTCCTGTCCCTGGAAGATCATGGGGATGCCCGGGCTCGTGAACGTGATCGCGGCGCCGAGCGTGCTCCGCTTCTTTGACGCCCAGCTCGACGCGTTCCCCGGCCAGATCTCCTCCGGCACGCGCGCCTTGCCGTTCGCGACTTCGTCGTGACTCTCCGTGTAGATCACGCGCTGCGTGTGGTCGCTGTTGTAGTTGTGCGTGATGGCGTCACGCACGGCGTACATGTCCCGCGAACTGTCGCTCGACGCGATGATCGCCGAGCGAATGGGATGCACGAAGTCCGCGTCCCACTGCGAGTCGAATCCGGCGCCGCCGGCCCCCGTCGTCTTCGTCAGCCACGCGTTGTTCTGCAGGTCCTCCGCGATCGAGATCTTCCCCGCCGCCACACTGTTGATCTCATTGTTGACGTACTGCATCAGCGACCAGCCGTCTGAGATATCCCCGCCGCCGCCATTGTTCTGCGTGCGGATGTTGACCGTGGAATCCCAGCGCAAGCCGTCGGCGTTGTAGTCTTCCAGCCAGCGAATCGCGTTGTCGCGAATGTACGTCCGCACTTCACCGCGACCATAGTCCGGTCGCGTGTCCCCCCAGGGTGTCGAGGCCCGCCAGTCCTGGAAGAAGTAGATGCCGCCGAGGTTGTTCGAGTACCAGCCGTCGAACCGCCACAGATCCAGATCGCTCGGCCCCCAGTGGTTGTAAACGACGTCGACGATGACGGCGATGCCGCGATCGTGGCACTCCTCGACAAAATCCCGCATGTCCGTCGGCGTTCCGTAGGCGCTTTCCGGTGCGAAGGGATGGGCCGGGTTGTAGCCCCACGAGAAATCGCCCGCGAATTCGCAGATCGGCATGACCTCGACGGCGTTGACTCCCATCGACTGCAGGTGGTTCAGCTTCGAGACGGCCGTGTCCCAGGTCCCGGGGTTTCCGCCCGCCGTGTCGTTGAACGTCCCCACGTGCATTTCGTAGATGACCATGTCATTCCAGTTGGGCCCCGTGAACGAGCCGAAGGAGTAGCTGTCGTCCACAATGATCCCGTTGCCCACGGAGTTCGTGACCTGCTTTGCCCACGGGTCCACGCGCCAGAGACTGCCGTCGATCACGAACTGGTACTCATCGCCGATGGCCGCCGACGCGAGGTCTACGGACCAGGTTCCTCCGGCGCCTTCAGACGCGAGCGCATTCGCCGATGTGCTCCAGCTGTTGAAATCCCCGGCCACATTCACGCTGGTCGCGTTCGGCGCCCACACGCGAAACGCCACGCCACCTGTGAAGGGATTCGCCCCCATGCCGGTATGGCTCGACGGCGCCAGCGCCGCTGTGAACGAGTAATTCGAGCCGCCGTTGTTGTCATAGATGTGTCCGCCCCAGTCGTCGTATCCATGGAAGTAATAGCTGATCGAGCTCCCCGTCGGATACGACGCGCTCGGGGTGTAAACCCATTTCGAGTCACTCCCGACATTGCCGTTGTAGCTCATCGAATACGTCTGCCAGCTTCCGGAATCCACACGCACGCCCACTTCCGCGTGCAGGCCCACGTAGCTCTGATTCATGAGAATCGTGAATGTCCCCGGATTCACGCTGTCCGTGTGTCTCTGATACGCGCCGTAGACCCCGATCCATGATGGAAAGGCGAGCGCCGCCTGCGCCGGAATGAAGCCGAGACATCCCACCCAGAGCGCGAGCAAGCGAACGTGACGACACCTGTGACTTTGCATCTGGTAACCTCCATGCTCTCGCGAAGCGCGACATGCGCCCCGCACGGCGTCGCGGCGCGCCGATCCGACGGGCGAAAGAGACGTGATACCGCCGTCGGACACCTCAGGCCGCCTCGGTCCATTACCGATGCACAGCCTCGTTTTCTGCCGCGATAAAACGATAAACTATGCGGGTTGCGCGACCGGCTCCAGCGAAAAATGTAGATTACCATCCACATGTCACCGTAGATTCACGTGATCGATCGCCCGCGAAGACACACATGCGGCGGAAGACTCGTGCGACGTCTCAACGCCGCAGGCGGCGCGATTCGTGCGATCGTCGGATCGAGCCATAAACTCGCACCCATCGAGATCTCATGCCGACCTTGGGGGCGGCATGCCACCCGTTGAAGCGGTGAAGCCTGTGTGACTGCCTGAAATGGATGGTGCGGCGACTCCTCAGGAGTTTGGCGGCGCGTTCATGTGGGCGGCAACGAGTCGAATCGTGTCGTAATCCACTTCGCCGTTCAGGGCGTCAAACACGATGCGCAGGCGGCGCGTTCCCTCCCGGGCCAGACTGGCGCGCACGCGATCCTGCGTCGCCGGATCCACCCAGCAGGAGATGTCCTCTGGCGCCTGAGACTCGATGTACTCCGCGAGATACTGCTGGGTCGTCGATAGCGCCCGGCCGATCTCCTCCGAAGTCTCCGCGAGACTTGCCCCTTGCTCGAACATCTCGAAGGCGCGACGTTTCTGCGCCGAGGGCCGGGTTGACTTCCGCTTCGGCGCCGCCATTCCGGCGTCGATGCCGACATTTGTCTCTATATTGGCGTTCGCACAGTGCGTGCGAATCACCTTCACGAGCGCCTCGCCGAATTCCGCCGCCTTCGTGGCGCCGATACCATGAACCGACTGCAACAGCCCAACATCGATGGGTCGCTTCCGCGCCAGATCGCGCAGCGTTGCGTCGCCGAAGACCACGTAGGCCGGGACATCGCGCTCGGCGGCCATCGAGTTCCGCAGACCACGGAGGTGCTCGAACAGACCGCGATCGACGCCCTCCCAGGAATTCGCGTCGATCTTTGTCGTTCGGACGCGCCGGCTTCCCAGTTCCCGCAGCATGACGCGCCGATCGCCGCGCATCACTTCCCATGACTGGGCGTTCAGGCCCAGGACCTGAAATGACTGCTCGCCCCCATCGATGCTTCTTCGTTCCAGGAGCCCCTGGTCGAGCACGTCGTAAATCCGTCGCTTGATCGAGTCCTTGTCCATCTCGGCGAGCAGACCGTGGGTACTCAGCGTGTGATGGCCGAACTGCCGCACGCGCGCCGTATCCGCGCCTTTCAGCACATCGACCAGATGTCCGACGCCAAATCGCTCTTCCGTGCGCGCGACACACGACAGGATCTTCTGCGCCAGGACGGTCGCGTCCTCGACGCCTTCAATCTCTCCAAGGCAGACATCGCACGCCTCGCAGTTCTCCCTGTTGAAGCGCTGCCCGAAGTAGTTCACCAGCGACGCGTGCCGACACGACATCCCGCTCGCGTACCGCTGTATGTGGCTCAGCAGTTCGAGCATTGACTGCTGGACGTTTCCGCCAACTCCCGCCTCCTCGGCGCTCTTCGAAATGAGGTCCTGCCACTTCATCACGTCCGCCGTCGAATACAGCAGCACGCACTCCGCCTCAAGACCATCCCGGCCGGCGCGTCCCGCCTCCTGCTGATAGTGTTCGACGGACTTGGGCATTCCCGCGTGAACCACGCAGCGCACATCGCTCCGGTCAATCCCCATGCCGAAGGCGACAGTTGCGACGACGATGTCCACCTTCTCCTTGGAAAAGGCTTCCTGCGTCTTTCGTCTCGCCTCCGCCGTCAACCCCGCGTGATAAAACGCCGCGTTGAATCCCCGCGCCTTCAGTTCGTGACAGACGCTCTCCGTGTCCCGTCGCGAAATGCAGTAGACGATTCCGGCCTGCCCCTTGTGCCGCGTCAGAACGTGCGTGATCTGTGCGTATCGATCCTGTCGGGGAATCACGCGATAGATCAGATTGGGGCGATCAAAATCGCCGACGAGGACCGTCGGATCCTCCAGCCCCAACTGTCGGATGATGTCGTCGCGCACCCGCTGCGTCGCCGTCGCCGTGAACGCGTGGATTGACGCGTCGCGGAACGATCGCTTCAGCTCCGCCAGCCGACGATACTCGGGTCGAAAATCGTGCCCCCAGTGGCTGACGCAGTGCGCTTCATCGACGGCGAACGAACGTATCTTCAGGGTCTGCAGGAACCGGATGAACCCGCCCGTCAGGAGCTTCTCGGGCGAAACGAACAGTAGCCGCAGCTTCCCGTTCTGCAGGTCGTCGGAGATCTTCCGCCGCTCGCCGTCGTCCAGACCGGAGTAAATCGCCGCCGCGGGGTAGCCGTTGGCCCGAAGACCATCCACCTGGTCCTTCATCAGGGCGATCAATGGGGAAATGACGATATCTGTCCGATCGGCCACGAGCGGCGGCAGCTGAAAACACAGCGACTTTCCGCCCCCTGTCGGCATCACGACCAGGGAATCACGCCGCGCCAGCCCCGCGGCGATCGCCTCTTCCTGCAGGGGACGCAGCGCGTCATAGCCCCAGTATTGCCTGAGCGCCGCCAGCACATCATTTCGATTCGCATCCGTCAGCATGACGACCCGAATCTTACCCAAACAAGCGCGATCCGCCACCAACTCCGAGACGCCCTGTGCCACGGCGCTCAAGCGGCGCCATCAACACGCTGGGGACCCACTCGACGACGCCGGACTCACTTCCGGCCGACCCTCATGCTGGCGCCAGATTCCATTCTGGCGCCTACCCCTCGTGGGATTCCATCCCACTCTCCAACGCATGCGCCACGCGCGAGGTCGAGGCGATCATGCGGCGCCTGCGCACCGAGGCGGGCGACGCGGTCCGCAGCATCCGGGCGTTCGCCGAATTGCAGCCGGCGCCGGCGAAGGTGTACGCCATGTCGCGCGTCGCCCCGCCGGCGGACCCGACGCCGCTGCCGCCGCCGGGCCGACCGACACGGCTGAACGCCACGATCGACCCGCCGACCGGCGCGATGACGCTGACGTGGAAGGCGAAACACCCCGCGGGCGTCGGCGGCACGACCTATGTCATCCGCCGCAAGCTGCCCGGCGAGTCGGTCTTCACGCTGCTGGGCGTCGTGGGAAAAAAGCGCTTCATCGACGAGACGCTGCCTGCGGGGATTGAGAGTGTGCAGTATTCCGTACAGTCGCAGCGCGGCGAAAAGACCAGCGCCCCCAGCGCGACGCTGCTGGTGAACATCGGCAAGAGTGCCGCGCCCGCGAACGAGGCAAAAAGTCAAAACACCAAAACGTCAAAAAGCCAAAAGGCGGCGCTGGCGATGCCGCGCGGGGAAGTTCGCCACGGTGCCGAAGTGCCGACGAACGCGTGAAGCGCCCCGGCGCTAGTTGGCGATCAGAGCCGCGCCCGTCAGGAAGCGGTACCAACGTAGCCCGGCACGCGGAATGAACCCCTCGAAAACCCGCCGCGCCCCACACGCAGCCAGCCTCGATCGCGCTGCTCGGTTTGACGCATCGGCACCACACCCCCGACGGCAATTCGCCCGACGTCGAAGCATTTCTTCGGCTCGGACTGCATTTGCAAATGTCAAGGGGGCTGGCCGCCCCCTTTAAAATCCCCCGCTAGATCGCGAGGCCCCGCGCTCAGTCTCCCTCGGCCGCGTGGGCTAGCTCAACAATATCGTCAACAGAATATGTTTGAACTGTCGGGGCCACGTCGATCAATAGTGATTGCGTCTCCGGCTCGGGCAGGTTGTCGGCCGTAATTCTAGCGAGGATTTCGATCCTCGCGCTTTCACCGCACTCGACCCAGAACCCACAGGACGTGCTTTCGGATGCCCCCGCATGCACCTTCTCAAGCCTTGCGTCTATGAGCCACTCATCCTGCACACGATCGACGCGGACATCAGGCGTCCTAAAGGCGTTACGCGCAAGACCTGGGACCACTGGGAGGAGCCTGCTTCGCGGCATTGTCGGTTTTTCATCCACGTCATACACCTGGACGGACGCCCCATTGACTCTTATTTCGCAACGGAGCCGCACGTCCACAGCCGCGCACGGCCCATCGTTCCTCACGAGGAAATCAAACCGACATGAGGCCAGTTCTCGCTTGAAGAAATCCGCGCTTTCGCGGTAGAAGTCTCTGTCCAGGCGGTCGAATGCCGATCTAAGATTCCAGAGGTCATCTGGCCCCCGTAGGTCAGGGATTTCGTTCCGACGGGGCATTTCAGCGCGGACGGGCTTCATGCTCGCGTGTGGCCCTAGGATCGCTCGGCGGTCGAAGTCGAACAGTGAAACCGTCAGCATGGGACGGTCCGCCGCTTGATAATCAGCCAACCCCATCTCTACGATCTCGTCTGGGGTGGCTTCCTTGGATGAGCTTCCTACGCGAAAGTAGACTACATTCGGGTGAACCCTTCCATATTTCTTCACCGTGTAAAAGGGCCGCTTCTGCTTTGGGATCTCGAATATACCAATTTGCTTGCCTTCTATCTGGAGTTCCCTATATGAGAATTCGAGTCGTCTGGCCAGCTTTTTGTTAACGAACTCCTGCAAACTTGCGTCGTCAATGGTCTGCGCGATCCCGCTGATCCGGGCTCGTTGGCCCTTGACTTCCTCGACACCGACGAGGATGACGGCGTCGCCAGCTCGATATGAGTTCGCCAAGGTAAGGATGTCTTTCAGGAGCTTGGACTTGACGTCCTCGCTGCCCTCGCCGGCAAACGCGTACTGTGTGCTCTTGAAATCCAGGTCCGTCCCTTCGGACATGTGCAGCA
>DAOPJV010000112.1:0-7711 GCA_035399845.1 Phycisphaerae bacterium
CGACTCCCATCGAGGCCACACTTGACATCCGACGGACACTCATAGAAGCCCAGGGCAAGTCCAGCCCGCGAAGCGGGCGGACGCAGCCCTGGGGATCAGATCAACCCGCGAATCAAACACTGAAAGTGCGTTACAAGAACAATGCACGATTTCCGGGAGGCCCTCACGGGATTCCGTAAGGCGGAACCACCCATTTGCTCGAAACCAAGGGCGCCCTGTCACACCCTTTCAGGGTTAACCCGGCAAGGATGAATGTGGACCCAGGGTTGCGTTTCGACCGCTTCGCGGGCTGCACTTCACCCTGGGCTGGCCTGTTGCACGCCATTGGCGTGCGTCGCACGCGGGACATCCACCGGGCCCACGTCGATTTCGCTCTCAGCAATCCGGCGACGACGCCATGAATTCGGCGCTACGCCGTGGCCCGCACATAGGGCCGGCCGAGGACTGTCGCCTTGATCCAGCCGAGCACACGCTGGGCGTCGATCATCATCATGTACAGCGTCGGAATGCCGATCAGTGTCAGGACGGTCGCGAACAGCAGGCCCGCGGCAATGGAGATGCCCATCGGGATCAGGAACTTCGCCTGGAAGCTCGTCTCCGTGAGCAGGGGGCCCAGCCCGAGGACCGTCGTGATCGACGTCAGCAGGATCGCGCGAAGTCGCGCCCGACCTCCCATGATGACGGCCACATACGCCGGTGTCCCCTTGGCGCGTTCCCGATTGATGAACTCCATCAGGATGAGCGAATCGTTCACGACAATTCCGGACAGCGCGACCAGACCGATCATTGAGAAGAAGGTCAGTGGCGAGCCGAACGCCAGATGCCCCAGGATGACACCGATGACGCCGAACGGAATCGCGGCCATCACGATCACGGGCTGAACGTAGCTTCGGAAGAGCGCCGCGAGGATCGCGTAGATCATCAGCAGCGCCGCGACGAAGTCCGTCTTCAGCGAACCGAGACTCTTCATCCGTTCTTCCTGCTGACCGCCGCAGGTAATGTCGATGCCGGGGAACTGCTCCTCCAGCCGGGCCAGGAGCGGCTCGATCGATCGATTGATTTCGTCCGCGCTGCCCAGCGCCTCGTCGACGTCCGCCGTGACCGTCACGGCGCGTTTCTGGTCCTTCGCCTTGATCGTCGCGAAGCCTCGCTCCTCGTTGAACTGGGCCACCTCGGAGAAGGGCACGAGACGTCCCGTCGGCGTCGCGATCCGCATCGACTCCAGGTCATAGATGCGCCGCCGCCGTGACTCGGGATAGCGCACCATGATCTTCACATCTTCCCGATCGCGCGCGATCGTCTTCGCTTCCAGACCATAGAATGCGCCGCGCACCTGCGTCGCGAGTGAATTCGTTGTGATGCCGAGGGCCCGTGCGGACGGCAACAGCTCGATCTGCACTTCGCGCCGCCCCGCGTCGAAGTCGTCCAGCACGTCGAACACGCCGTCGAAGTCGCGCAGGTTGTCCTTCACAATCGCCGACGCCCCGATCAGATCCTGCAGCCTGTCGCCGCGAATCTCGATATCGATCGGCATGCCGGCGGGCCCGCCCTGCATGCTCGCGAACTTAAGCGACTGAATGCCGGAGAGGTCGCGTGTCGCCTCGCGCAACTGTCGAATGATGTCCTCGCTCGTCCGATCCCGCTCCTCGACGGGCTTGAGTTCGAGAATCGCCTGCCCGACATGCGACGACGCCGAGCTGCTGCTTCCGTCGGCGCCGTAGGACGAACCGATCAGCGTATAGAGTGAGTCCTTCTCATCCAGCGCCTGAATCGCATCCTCGATGCGGCGAATTCTCGCTTCCGTCTCGTTGATCGGCGACCCCACGGGCATGCGCAGATCCGCGACGATGGTCTCGGAGTCCATCTTCGGCATGAAGACGAATCCGACGCGCCCCCCTTTGACCAGACCGCCGCAGAACATCAGCGTCGCCAGCATCACGGCCACAGTCACGTACCGATTTCGCACGGCGACCTGCAGCACCCAGTCGTAGCCTCGCAGGAGCACGCCCTGAATCACGAAGGCCTGGACGTCGCGGAAGCGCCTGGCGCCGCCGCGCATTCGCTCACTGATGGCCGCCGGATCGTGGACTTTGTGCGGCTTGAGCCACTCGGCCAGGTGAGACGGAAGAATCGTCAGCGCCTCGAACAGCGAAACACTCAGCGAAATCAGAACGATCACGGGCAGGACGCCCATGAAGTCACCCATCCGGCCCTCGATGAAGATCAGCGGCGCGAACGCCACGATTGTCGTCGTGATGGCCGCGACCACGGGCCAGGTCACTTCTTCCGTGCCCTCGATCGCCGCCTGTTTCGGCGGGACGCCCTGCTCGATCTTCGTGTGGACGTGCTCGCCGACGACGAT
Source organism: Phycisphaerae bacterium (assembly GCA_035399845.1). Lineage (GTDB taxonomy): Bacteria > Planctomycetota > Phycisphaerae > UBA1845 > UTPLA1 > ECT2AJA-110-A. The sequence continues at coordinate 2,363 of DAOPJV010000112.1, forward strand.
CGCGTCATCCACCAGAATGCCGAGCACGATGATCAGACCGAACATGCTGATGAGATTCAGCGTCTGGCCCAGCGCGAGCATCGCGAAGAGCGTTCCCAGGACGGAGACGATCAGCCCCGCCATGACCCAGAACGCCACGCGCCAGTTCAGGAAGACCAGCAGCGACGCGAAGACCCAGACGAGCCCCCAGAAGCCGTTCCGCGTCAGCAGCTCCAGGCGACCCTGGATGAAACGCGCGAGGTTGGTCGACGTCTTCAGCGTGCCCATCTTCGGATAGGGATCGTTCTGCGCCTGCCGATAGACCTCAACGCGTTCGAGTTCGCCCGGAAATCCGAGCGTGTACTTCAGTCGGTCCAGCCAGTCCTGCTCCAGCGGCTGGCCCGTCTTGCCGGCCACGAGCGCCTGCACCTTCCGCGAAATGTCGATCGCGTCCTGCGACGGCGTCTTGTACGCCGTCACGGTCACGGCCGGCTTCGCGTCAAATCGCGACACGACGTCGACATCCTCGAACGTGTCATGCGTCTCGGCCACGTCGCGCAGTCGAATCACTTTGCCCGACGCGTCGCTGCGGATGATCGTTTCAGAGATCGGCGCGGCCCGATCCTCTTCACCCAGCGTTCGAACGGCGACGTTCGCGCTCTCGGTCTTGATGCGTCCCCCCGGAAGATCCAGGTTCGCCGCGGCGATCGCATCCCGAATCTGCGGGAGCGAGAGGTTGTACTCGATCAGTTTCTCGGGCATAACCTCGACACTGATCTCGTCGTTGCGCGTCCCCTGGAGCCGCGCCTTGGTGACGCCCGGAATGGCGAGAATGTCATCCTTCAGCCGGCGACCGTAGGCCTTCAGCTCGTGATCGTCGAAGTCGCCGAAGAACGACACGTTGATGACGGGCAGCTGCGGCTCGAACTTGACGACCTGCGGTTCCTCGGCGTCCTCGGGAAACTCATCTCGCGGAATCGTGTCGATCTGCGCCTTGATGTCTGTGACGACCTGATCGACGTCATCGACGTTGTTGTACAGGACGGCGGCGATGACGCTGAGGCCCTCGCTGTTCGTCGTGTTCACCTCTTCGACACCGTCGACGTCCTTGATGATCTCCTCGATCTTCGACGAGATGCCCTTCTCAACTTCCGTCGGCGTCGCGCCGGGATAGATCGTCGAAATCCGAACCTGGTTCGGTGTCGACTCGGGGAACATCTCCCGCACCATGACGATTGACGCGTAGATACCCGCCACGACGACGGACACCATCATCAGGTTGACGATGACCGGATTGTTGACGCTGAATCGCGGAAGCGACGTCATCGACTCGCCTCCGTGGCGCCCGGACCGCCGTCGTTCTCCATCGATTCGTTCGGCGCCGTCGTCGTGTTCGCCTCGACACGGATCGTGGCGCCGTCGTGCAGGATATCGAGATTGGATGTAATCAATCGATCGCCCGATTTCAGTTCGCCTGACACGACGGCCAGATCGCCGATCAGCGTCTCGATGTGAACCTTCCTGCGATGCGCCGTGTGTCCGTCGGCGACAAAGACATGCCCCTCCACGAGGGCGCCGCGCGGAATCACGAGGGCGTCATTGAGAACGCCGCCCTCGACTTTCGCCGTCAGAAAGGCGCCGGGCGTCAGCGGAGTCGCCTGCTCGCTGTTGGCGACTTCCAGATAGGCGATGAACGTTCGGCTCTCCGAGTCCGCCGTGGGTGAGAGCCGAATGACCTTCGCATGCCACGCGTTATTCGGCGCCGTCTCCATCGTCAGCGTCGCCGCCTCTCCCACGCGCGTCTTGGATCGCACGGACAGCGGCAGCTCGACGGGAACTTCGATTCGCTCTGTGTTGACGATCCGCGCGATTTCCTTGCCGGTCATGACGTGGTCGCCGGCTTCGACGGAAATCCGCTCGACCTGGCCGGCCATCGGCGCGTGAATCACGCAGCGCTCGACCTCCAGGCGCGCCAACTCGATCTCCGACTCGCGCGTCTTCCGCGTCGCTTCCAGCTCCGCGCGCTGAGACGGAATCAGATCCCGCTGGTTCTTGAGTGTCTGCAGGTTGCGCCGCGACTGTTCGGCCGCGAGCCGCGCGAAATCCACTTCCTTCTTGGAGGCGGAATTCCGCTGACGCAGATCGACAAGTCGCTCGTACTCCGCCTGGTTCACTTCCAGTTCGCGCTCGGCGATTTCCATCAGGCGGCCGATGTTCTCGTTCTCAACGTCCAGCCGCGCCAGCTTGGCGTCCACGTCGCCGAGCAGGCTCTCGGCCCGCTCCAGCTGATTGCGATAGGTTCGATCGTCCACGCGCGCCAGAAGATCGCCCTTATCGACGATCACGCCGTCCTCGATCCGCTCGGGCACTTCCACCAACTGACCGCCGACTTCGGCGGAGACGACAACTGACTTGTCCGCCCGCGCCGTGCCGTAGCCCGTGAAGATCTCGCGCACGTCCCGCGCATCGATGATGTGCGACTCGACCAGCGTCGGCGGTCGGATCGTGGGCGTCTGCGTCGCGTGCGGTCGCGAGCCGACCAGCGCCTGCATCACGCCCGCGCCGATGGCCAGAATCACGGCGATCAACGCGACGGAAACGACGATGCGGATCCAGGTCGCCGGGGGCGGCGCCTCAACCTCAGAGACGGGCGAAACCGGCGAGATCGCCGTCTGTCCCGTTGTATGATCCACAGTCTCCAAGGGCGCTTCTATATACAGATCACTCTTCATCATGCCCCTACTGGTTCCATCACGTCCGGCCGGGCCGACAAAACAACATCGGCCTTCGGCGCGCCACCCGCCGGTCGCAGGACGGCGCCGTCTCTCGCGTACGCGAACCGAGTATCTTACCGGTCATTGCGCACGAAACCCATGCCTGCACAAAACCTTAGGACACAAGAAGATGGCTCGGGATAGCGTCAAACCCGCGTGCGGCATGATCGACGGCGGCAAAATTCAGGCGAGGCCGAACGCGGGACTATAGCCCGCGGCGCCAGCGACTTCGACGCCCGCATCGTCAGGAATTGTCATCTTCCCCGGTTCGCAGGCTGAGGTAGGGGTAGTTCGCCTCGCGATGCGCGATCTCTGGCGACGAGAGGATCCCGGCCCAGTAGGCGTCGAGACCTGAGACCCACGCCGCCAGCGAGACGCCCATGTACAACCCGTGTCCGGCGACGTCCAGCGCCGGCGCGAGATGGCGCCGGCTCGATTCCCGCAGGCGACGAACGCCTTCGATCTTCCCGAGATGAACCTGCATGTGAGCGGCCGCAACCTGAATCAGGCCCTGCAGAAAGCTGTGCTGAACGGATGGCTTCGCTGTGACACGCCAGAGTCCTTCCCAGGCCTCGTGGGCCTCCCACCAGTAGCCATGGTTGTACAGGTCGCAGCCGTAGAGATAGTCGACGCTGTCGCGCCAGCGATCCGGCGCGACGCAGGCGACTTGGGGCTCCGGCTCGCCGGGGGGGCGATAGCTGTGCCCCGCCGGATGCGCGACGGGATGCGGCGCCGTCCCCGGGATGAACCGATAGGGCGGGAATGAGACATCGCAGTATCGCGGATGACGCAGGATCATGTGGAGCAGTGTACTCCGCTCGTCGCCGGTACGAGAATCCCCTCTCAATTTGCTGATACGAGACTCCCCTCTCAATTCGCTGGAACGAGAATCCCTTTTCGTTCCATGCCCCTATTTGCTGGAACGAGATTCCTTTCTCGTTCCTCCTCCCCGCGGGAATCCCTTCCCGCAACAGGGCGCCCCACTTGAACCACCCCTTCGACCGTCGATACACTGACTTTCAAAACCACGCAAACCAACGACGGACCCAACTCATGCCCCATCGAATCGCCGCCAGCATTGCTCTCTGCATCACACTCCTGACATCCGGCGCCTTCGCGCAGAAGCCCAACAACGACATGAAGAAGAAAGGTCTCTCCGGGAACCCCGTCATCGAAGGCTGGTACGCCGATCCTGAGGCGATCGTCTATGGCGACAGGTTCTGGATTTTCCCGACCTACTCCGATCACTACGGCCCGAATCCGCCCAGGGGAATCGATCCGAAGGAGATGACCGAACGGCAGAAGAAGGCGATCAACCCGCAATATCTCGTTCAGACGTTCTTCGACGCCTTCTCATCAAAAGACCTCGTCCACTGGGAGAAGCATGAGCGCATCCTCGACATCAAAGATATCAAGTGGGCCGAGTTCGCCCTGTGGGCGCCGAGCGTCATACACGCCAACAACCGGTACTACCTCTTCTTCGGCGCCAACGACATCCAGAGCAACGACGAATATGGCGGCATCGGTGTCGCCACATCTGACAAGCCCGAAGGCCCCTACAAGGACGCCATCGGCAAGCCACTGATCGACAGGTTCCACAACGGCGCCCAGCCCATCGACCAGTTCGTCTTCCACGATGACGACAATCAGTACTACCTCTACTACGGCGGCTGGCGGCACTGCAATGTCGCCAGGCTGAGCAGAGATCTGCTCTCACTGGAGAAGTTCGACAACGGCGAAACGTTCAGGGAGATCACGCCGGAGCGCTACGTCGAAGGGCCCTTCGTCTTCAAACGCAACGGAAAGTACTACCTGATGTGGTCGGAGGGCGGCTGGGGCGGTCCCAACTACAGCGTCGCCTACGCCATCGGCGAATCGCCCCTGGGTCCGTTCAAACGAATTGGCAAGATCCTGCAACAGGATCCGAAGGTCGCGACGGGCGCCGGCCATCACTCCGTCATCCCGGTGGAGGGAAGCGACACGTGGTACATCGTCTACCATCGACGACCCCTGGGCGATCGCAACGGCAACCATCGCGAAGTCTGCATCGATGAAATGCGCTTCAACACGGATGGAACAATCCAGCCTGTGAAGATCACCTTCGAAGGCGTGAAGAAGACCCGCGCCGGCAAGTAGAGGGCGCCTGGTTGGGTGGGCCACGCCCACCATTTCGATGCCCCTGCCCACGAAATCTCCGCCGACGAAAGGCACGTGGACGTGTCGTCATTCCGCAATGTTCTCCCGAGTAATTCTCGCTCCGGAGGAGCGACGGCCCTTCCACGGGTGGAGCGCAGACCGCGAAGCGGTCGCATCGCAACCCGTGGTTCGCTTTTTCTCTGATTTCGCCCCGAAGGGGCGACGGAATTTCAGGACATCCTCGCCTTGCAGATCCGGCATGCCATCGACGGATTATCTACATCGCCGTGTCGCGTCGCCCGGCGCTTCGCTGTGGCTTGCGCTGCGACTTCCATGTCCGTCTGTGCTGGCTCCCTCCCTTGCGGTCGCGGTTCGGTTTCCCTCGCTCGCGCTCGGCCCGCTCACGTTCCGAGCCGCCGCAGTGAGGGCGTGTTGCCCAATTCCGCGAATCTTCAGTATA
>DAOPJV010000113.1:0-6443 GCA_035399845.1 Phycisphaerae bacterium
CGAACACATCGCTCGATTGCGCGACACGACTGGATCTCAGCATGGGGCGCGACGATACGCACTTACGTCGCCGCTGGAATGCTCACGGTTACTTCCGCGATCTTATCGTCGCGCCCCCATCTCTGAAGAGATGGGCCACCCGGTGTCTCGGCAGGGTGGCCCACCCCCTCCAGGGGTGGGGTCGCGATGATCGACGGCGAACGCATCGCTCGATTGCGCGACGGGCTCCGATCTCGGCATGGGATGCGACGATACGCACTTACGTCGCCGTTGGAATAGTCACGGTTTCTTTCGCGATTTTATCGTCGCGCCCCCATCTCTGAAGAGATGGGCCACCCGCGCTTACTTCCCCGCGGGTCGCCCGCCCTTCATCGGGTCACACGCCGCGCGTAACGATCCATCCGCCAGGCGTTCGATCGCCTGCACGTGACCGATGTCCTTGCGCTCCTTCAGCGTATGGCCGCGCTGCGTCAGTTTTGCCCGCACGCCGTCGCGCATCGTCGGCTGCACGTAGACAATGTCCGGCAGCCACTGCTGATGCAGTCGCGGTTCCGCCACGGCGTCATTCACACGACGATCGCCGACGACGACGTGCAGCAGTGTCTGCAGCGTCGACGTAATGATCCGGGGACCGCCCGACGCCCCGACGACGAGCCGCACATCGCCATCTTTCAGGACAATCGTCGGCGACATGCTGGAGAGGGGCCTGGCGCCGGCGCGGACGATGTTCCGCTCGCTCTGTCGCAGACCGAAGGCGTTGGGCGTTGTCGTGTCCAGCGCGAAGTCGTCCATCGTGTCGTTCAGAATCACGCCCGTGTCCGGCGCGAGAATTCGTGACCCGAAGAGCAGGTTGACCGACTCCGTGCACGCCACGGCCATGCCATCGGCGTCGATGACGGACAGATGGCTCGTCCCGCCGTCGATCGCGGCCAGTGAGCCCTTGTCGTATCGCGTCCACGGCGCCGCATGGCGTTCGTCGATTCCCTCCGCGATCCGCTTCGCTCGCGCCGGATCGAGCATCCCTGCGACGTCGGCGGCGACATTCGGCGACGCGTCTCCCAGCAGCGTCGCCCGGTCCGCAAACGCGGGCTTCATCGACTCGATCAGAAGATGGGCGTAGAGCCCCCACATCGATTCCGGATCAGACAGATTGACGGCGTATCTCGACAGCCCTGGCGGCGCGGAGCTGCGATTATTCCCGATGTAATCCCAGTCATAGGCCGCGCGGATGCGATCGTCGTCGAGCGCGTGAAGAATGTTCAGCGTCTCCAGGATGACGGCGCCGCCCGAACTCGGCGGAGGCATGCCAATCACGTCGTGGCCGAGGTAGGATCCACGCAGCGGCGTCACTTCGCGTACGCGATACGCCGCCAGGTCCTCGCGCGTCATCACGCCGCCGTCGTTGCGCACGGCGCGAACGATGTTGCGGGCGATTTCTCCGTCACAAAAGCCATCGGCGCCGCGATCCGCGATCGCCTCCAGCGTGATCGCCATCGACGAACGATCGACGCGCGTTCGCGCTCGGCCATCTGAGTCGATCAACGCCTGTCGCAGTTCACGGAAGCGTCGCGCGATCGCGGGGTCCTTTTCGGCGGCTTCCCGGAAGGACTCGATCGATTCCGCCAGGTGCGCGTCGACCACGAGGGCGCGATTCGCCAGGCGAATGGCCGGCGCGATGATCTGGGCGCGCGTCACGCGACCCGAACCATACGCCTCCAGCGCATGCAGCAGCCCACGGACGGTCCCCGGCACGCCGACGGACAACCCGCCGCGCTGAATCCGCATCGGGTCAGGATTGCCGTTGGCGTCGCGATACAAGTCCCGCCGAATCCCCGCCGGCGCCTGTTCGCGATAATCGAGACCGACAGGCGCCATGCCCTTTCGATGGATCAGCATGAAGCCGCCGCCGCCGAGTCCACAGCTCTCGGGGCGAACCACGGCCAGGGCGAAACTCGTCGCCACAGCCGCATCGACGGCGTTGCCGCCCATGGCCAGTATCTCCGCCCCGGCGGCCGACGCGTCGGGATGATCCGCGGCGACGGCGTAGCGCCGCGCGTCGATCGTCCATGAGTGATCACGCTCGGCGGCGCAGCCCAGGGGAAGGCTGAGCGACAGAAGCAGTGTCAGAATGTGAAAACGGCGACGAAGTGTTGATGCAGGCGCCATACGCGCATTCTGCCGCCATTGTCGCTGTTTCGCCATCGGCGGACAGCGGGCCGAATTCGGGCTAGACTATTCAATCAAAAGTCTCGCACGTGTTCCTTCAAACCTCAGGAGATCCACGCATGCCGGCCGGACGACAATCCCTCCCATTGGTGCAGCGACTCTCACGCCTCGGCGCCGTCATGGCGATGGTCCTGATGGCCCTGAACGTGGCGTGTGACAGCGGCGGCTCATCCACATCAACGGGCGGCGCACCCAGCGGTGGCGGCGCATCGAAGACCGACGAGGGCGCCGGCGAAACGGCGAAGGCCCCGGTCTTCGGGACCGGCGTCGTGAAGGGGAGGATTGTCCTGGAAGGGGACGCCCCGGCGCCAACGAAGATCAAGATGCAGGGCGATCGCTTCTGCACGAAGCACAACATGGAACACGTCGCCGCCCGATACGAAGTCGGCGCCGACAACGGTCTGCCCCATGTGTTCGTGTACGTGAAGAAGGGAATCGACGCGAAATACCCGGCGCCGGAGGAGAAGGTCACGCTCGACCAGACGGGCTGCATGTACGCCCCGCACATCTTCGGCCTGCTGGTCGGCCAGACGCTGACGATCAGGAACAACGACAACACGGCCCACAACGTCAACGCGCTCACGAAGAAGAACCAGAAATTCAATATCTCTCAGCCGCAGGCCGGCATGGTGAAAGACGTGACGTTCTCGAAGCAGGAAGTCATGGTCAAGTTCAAGTGCGATGTCCACGGCTGGATGGACGCCTACTGCGGCGTTTTGACCCATCCGTTCTACACTGTCACGGACGCGGACGGTCACTTCACGCTCGACAGGCTCCCCGCCGGCAGGTACACGATCGAAGTGTGGCACGAGATGTACGGAACGCGAACGGCCGAGGTCGAAGTCGCCGATGGCGAGACGAAGGAACTCGACGTCACGTTCAGGAAGCGCTGATTCAGTCCGACATCCGCTGAGCCGCCTGTCCGGCCGCAGGTCATCCATTTGCGGGCCAGGGACCGCAATCAGCGCCGAAGTACGAGGTCGGCAGGGACGGCGGGCTTCCCCATGTCTTTGTGTATGTCAAAGAGGGGATTTCCGGAGAGTGTGCGACGCCCGCGGAGCCGGTGACACTGGACCATATCAACTGCATGTATGAGCCCCACGTGTTTGGTGTTCAGCCTGGGCAGACGCTGCGTGTGCGGAACTTCGATCTGACGAGCCACAGTACGCATCTGCTGTCACATCACGATGTATTGCTCAGTCGCGTTGACGAATCCGGCGGGCCCGTCCTCAAGACGAGGTTTCCGGATATTGAGATCATGGTTGCGATCAAATGCGACGTCCATGGCTGGGAGAGCGCCTGCTGCGGTGTCCTGAACCATCCATTCTTTGCCGTCACAGAAGCCGACGGTCACTTCGCGATCGACGATCTTCCCGCGGGCCGATATACGATCGAGGCCTGGCACGAATTGAACGGAACGCGAACAGCGGAGATCGACGTCGCCGATGGCGAGACAATGGATCTCGACGTTGTGTTCAATCACCGACAGTGATGGAAGGCGCAATGGTCGCGTCGACTGGACCCGCCATTGGGCTATTTGTCCGCGTCAGGGACCTTCACGCGCTCGGGGCGTTGTCGATCGAGAATGCTCGCATCCGACAGTGTGAACTCGGGTGACAATCCCCTGCGCGAGCGACTGATCGACTTGAGTCGCGCCTCCACTCGCACGATGTCACCGATCGTCACATCGCCGGGGTTTTGACGGGTCGTGAAATTCAGCGTATTCGCGATGCCGAGGTCCGGGATCGTGGCAATGAACTCCACAACGTCTTTCGTGTCGTGGCGGTCCGTCACGACGGCTTCCCAGACCTGGGTCGATTTGAACAGCATTCGAAGCTGGGCTGAGGCTGTGTTCGTTGTCCTCAGCGCGCTGAGTTCCGACTTGAGATTCGCGATCTCGGCGTCGCGATCGGCCAGCATCTTCTCCAGTTCGACAAGCGGGCTGGCGCGCGGCGTCTCCGGCTCCGACAGCGCCTCGCGGCTGGTCGCAAGCAAGGTCGCAACTGAAATAACACCAACGCCCACGACTGTCAGGGTTTTTTGAGACATCGATCGCTCCTTGTCTGTAATTGCCGCAGTTGTCCTACCGGATGACTGACACACGAAGCCCGCAGAATGCAGGATGTCGACGAGACGGCCCAGGAAGCCAGACACGAGGATCGCGCCGCAGGTTAGAGATCTTCGATATTTCGCCACAACGCGGGCGGTGATCACCCGTTACAGTCTCAAAGCGGGTACCGACGGGTGAAACCGCCCGCAGTCCGTGGTGCGTCCGTGGCCAAACCGAATTCGTCTTTTATGTGCGTTTCGCGCGCCCAATGACCTCACAATGTCATACCGATGAGGCCATCTGCGATTGCGGGGGAGTTACATGAAATCGGCGTCAGCTGTGGTACGCCGGCGCCGCGACTTTCGGCGCCTCCGCGATCAGCTGTCGAGGCGGCCGGCCCGAAGTTCGCGAGCCTGATTTGCCTGCCAGTAGGCGCCGGATGTGACATCCAGCGCCGTCAGCCATCCGCCATCCTTGTAGGCGCCCGTGTCGATGCAGACGGCGTGACCGATATCGAGGGGCCTGCCGTCGCGCTGCGGTGTGTGGCCGCAGATCATGCGCCTGCCGGAAGAGTGCGGACGCGGGCGACTGTGGAATTTCTCCCAGAACAGCATGTGCTCCGGCTGCTCGTTGAGCGGCGTGTCGGCGTCGGCGCTGGCGTGCACGAAGATATGCGAATCCGTCTCGTAATAGTCGCGGCAGCTCACGCGGACGAACGCCCAGTGATCGGCGGGAATATCGCGAAGCGCGGCGCGACCGCCGCCAGTGGCGTACGATCGAAGCGTCGCCTCGCCGCCGCAGAGGCGCCAGTCCGCCAGGGCGCCATCGATACCGGCGCCCGCCTCGAGCATCATGATCTCGTGATTGCCCTTCAGCGGAATCAGCGCGCCGGCGGCGTGTCGCGCGATCAGCCAGTCGATTGTCTCGCGCGACTTCGGTCCGCGATCAATGTGATCTCCGAGCGTGACAACGATGTCGTCGTCCGCGATCGGAATGCGCTCGACGAGCGTCGTCAGCGCGTCGAAGCAGCCGTGAATGTCACCGATGGCGATGTGTCGCATACGTCAGGTCGTGTGGGCGCCGCCCACCGGGGCAATGTCAAAGGCGCGGCGCGTCCGCGTCGTTCGACAATGATATCGTCCAAAAAGAAAAGGCGGGCCAGAACCCGCGTCGATCGATTCGGGTTATTGGGATGCGGCGATGGTGTGATCGATGGGGGGGGCGGTTGTTTAGGATGGGCGTGGCCCACCTATCCGTTAGGGTGTCCAGAAATTCCCTGTAGACGAGAGTCGTGAAGACGCGCAATTCATCCTCAACGTTCGCTGACCAGTTCTCGCTCGGGAGGAGCGACAGCCTTTTGCCACGGGTGGAGCGCAGACCGCGAAGCGGTCGCAGCGCAACCCGTGGTTTGCTCAGTTTCATTTGATTTCGCCTCATAGGGGCGACGGAATTACTGGACAGCCTTCGCTGGTCCGAGGCCAGGCCTAATCGGGAAACACCCTTCGTACCGCGGCAATCCAGTCGTCAAGGCGGAGGGTAGCGAGGCGACTGTCGGAGGAATGGGACTGTCTTCGCCGGAAGTACAACGTCAATTCCGTCCCGCGTCTCGCGATTCTCAGATCTGTCCGTGAATCATGTGCGATTCGTTCCTCCGCCGTCAGTCCCTCCAGAACGAGTGTGACGTTGTTGGTTTCGAATAGCTGCGGGGATCGAGCGAGGGGCGTCGCATCTTCCGGTGCGATCTCGAAGACGGGAGTCCCGTCCAGGGAGAGAACATAGACGTCGTAGCAGCGCTTACCTCCCGGGAATTCCGGGTCCGGGCGGGATTCGAGCTGGACTTCGAATCGCATGGCGTCAGCGATTTCGCGGATAGAAGTCAATTTCAATCAGAGCCGCCGTGTCTTCACGGCGGAGTCACGCGAGCCAGGCCTTAGGCGGCGCCATTGGTGGGCATGGCGAGACTTACGATTTGCCTCGCCGCGATCATCGCGAACCCGCGGCTGAAGCCGCGGGCCACCCTTGGCCAGGCCTTTCGCGACGCCTGTGGCGGGCATGGCCCACTCTGCGACTTGCTTCGCCGCGATCATCGCGCCCCCACCCCTGAAGCAACAAATCGCGCCCTGGCGCACAAGTGCTGTTTTTACAGAGAGTTCGCCGCCATAATAGC
>DAOPJV010000114.1:0-6166 GCA_035399845.1 Phycisphaerae bacterium
CATCGTCGCCATTCTATACTGAAGATTCGCGGAATTGGGCAACACGCCCGTGATGGCTCGGTTGTGCCGCCAGTATCCGTGATCATTCCGGCTGGCGTAATTGCGATGTTCAGCGCGAGTTCTGGAACGGCGCCTTCAGGCGGATGGGCGTCTGCGCGACTTCTGACCGCCGGATGACTCCGGCGGCTCTGAATGTGAGTGTGACTCTCACTTCCGAGCCGGGCCAGTCATGGGTCGGTTGTGCCGCCAGTCTCCGTGATCAATTCTCATGGCGCATTCCAGTGTGTCGATGATTCGGCGCCATCGCTGGCACTAATGGGCCGGCGTTGTAACGCCCCTTCAGGGCTCGGCCTCGACATTGACAACGGTACCCAGGGTTGCGCTTCGTCCGCGTTGCGGACTTCGCTTCACCCTGGGCTGGCCTGTTACGCCCCGTTGGGGCGAGGAGGGCACGAGGCTGGTGCGAGAGTCCTATCTCGTACCCACAGCCAGCTGGAATCGCTTCTCGCTTCGCGCGCCATTGTTGCATCACGCGACCGACTCGCTGACGCTCGCGGCTCTGAATGTGAGTGCGACTCTCACTTCCGAGCCGGGCCAGTCATGGCTCGGTCGTGCCGCCAGTATCCGTGATCAATTCTGTTGGCGTAATTGCGATGTTCAGCGCGAGTTCTGGATCGGCGCCTTCAGGCGGATGGGCGTCTGCGCGACTTCTGACCGCCGGATGACTCCGGCGGCTCTGAATGTGAGTGTGACTCTCACTTCCGAGCCGGGCCAGTCATGGCTCGGTTGTGCCGCCAGTATCCGTGATCAATTCTGTTGGCGTAATTGCGATGTTCAGCGCGAGTTCTGGATCGGCGCCTTCAGGCGGATGGGCGTCTGCGCGACTTCTGACCGCCGGATGACTCCGGCGGCTCTGAAGGGGGCGTTGGCGCGAGCCTTTCGGCGGCCGCGCCAGGATGCTCGTAACGCCGGAAACGACGGCGGACTTACTCGGAAGCACGGATTCGAATCTCGCTTAATACCATTCCCGGGTCCAGCAGGTAGATCGTTACGCGATGCGCGCTGCGTTTCGACAGCGCATGCCGCGTCTCGCCCTTCGAGTATCCTCGGAGCACATTCTCCGACCAGGCCTTTGACCATTCTGACGCATGAAGGTCGCAAACATCATGCGCGCCGGCGTCCACACGAACCGCATAACGCAGACGAACCCCGTCGTGGATTCGATGTGTCGGCAGAAATCTTGCCTCGACCTCGACCCGGTCGCCCGTCGCTTCAAATGGGTATGAGAGCGATGGCGCCGACTTGATCGCGGTCTCATCGATCGCATCCGACATGTACGGCGTCAGCGTCATGGCGCCGCCCCGAATGCCCAGCCCCGGAATTCGAATCCAGGTGCTCGTCGGTGTGTTTCGGACGTCCGTAAAGGCGTCGGCCGCAATTACTATGTCCCTTCGCGGCGCCTCCGGCGACGCGTCGGGCGCCATCTGTTTCGGATCGGGGCGATGGAAGACGGGAAGGTTGCGCGGCGACGCATCCATTATCCCATCCCATTTCCCCCCGGCGATTTCTTTGTTGTACTTGTGCGTCAGCGCCTGGATTCCGTCGTGGCCCTCAAACGCCTGGGCGGGATTGGCGTCTGCCAGTCCTCGCGCCTTTTGGTCCATCAACGCCGCACATTTCACAGGATAGGCGACAAGTTGAAAGAACGCGTCACGATGAGACGACGGTATCCGACGCTCAATCGCGTCGAGTTTCTCAACAAGCCGGCGATAGTCCGCCGCACGTTGTTCACGTTCGGGTTTGGAGAAATGGACCCGGTCCGAATGCTCCGGTCGCGCTCCGTGTGTCAGCCGGTAGTACTCGGCCTGCACTCCGGCGATCTGTGGGCCATACTCGGCGCCAAAATTCCGAGTCGCAAAATCCTCCAGGAAGGACATGGCCCGCTCGGCCGGATAGGAATCGACGTCGTACGCCAGCCGCATCGCGAATTCCATCTCAATCTCCGCCGGCTTGATGTCGCCGACGTTGAAAACCCAGACCCGCCGCGCGCCAAACGCGTACGCTTTCTGCATTTCGTAGGCAATGCGCGCGGGGGATGTCGAACTGAGCCAGAGATAATCGCTCGGTCGACCCCAATAGGAAAGGTGGTAGTACACGCCCGAACCGCCCGACCGGCCGCGCTCCTCGGGCGTCGACAGATTGCGAATATACCCATGATTGTCATCCGGCCAGACGATCGTGATGTCCTCGGGCAGATTGACGCCATTCTTGTAGATGTCGAGCACTTCCTTGTACGGACAGAAAATCTGCGGCGTCGCGGCCGCATTCGGGTTGACGTGGTTCGTCAGAATTTCTCGCTGATCCCGGATCACGCGAGAAAGGCGGTCGCTTTTTGCGTCGAGAGAACCGCCGCCCGGCATGTCCGAATCGTGAATGCCTCGCATGCCGACGGTGTACAGATTCTCGCATCGACCGTTGGTCCTGACGCGGTCTTCCCAATACTTGTAGATTCGATCGCGATTCGTCTCGTAGTCCCAGGCGCCCATGGAATCGTGGCGCCACTCCGTGACGTTGTTCCGCAACATCGGCTCGCAATGCGACGCGCCCATCACAATTGCGTAGTCGTCCGCGACCCTCCGGTTCTCTTCATACAGGTTAAAGGCCTTCGTGCACGGATGCATCGCCGGCCAGCAGTAATTCGCTTTCAGTCGCAGCAGCAGCTCGAAAACCCGGGCGTACGTCCGGGGGCCGATGTCACGTATGTCCGTATCCAGATGTTGCGCCGCCCATGGTTGCAGGCCGAAGTCCTCATCGTTGATGAAGATGCCGCGGTATTTCACGGACGGCGGGCCCTGAACCAATGTGGCGCCTGCAATGTGCAGTTGCTTTTGCGATCGCGCCGGTACGTCGGCCCAGTAAACCCAGGGCGAAACGCCGATCGCCTCGGAAATGCTGAGCAGACCGTAGGCGGCGCCGCGCCGATCGGCGCCGGCGATGATCAGGGCTTCGTCAACGCCGTCAAACGGCTTCGTCACTGTCGTGATCAGAAACGACTCCCACCGGCCCCTGATCGCCGACGTATCGAGTTTGCCCGCCTCTTCAAGCGTCCTGAGAAAACGACATGTGTCGATGGTTCCCGCAAGGATGACGCGCGGCGTGTCGCTCGGAGTCGATGTATGTACAGTCGGCTTCCGTGTTGTGACGCGCTCGATGTCGTCGGCCAGAAGCCCCGCGGCAATTTGAACGACCTTGGCGTCCTCGGCGTCGACCAGCAGTGGTGTCGGTGTATCAGCAACGATCGGGAACGTATCGTTCTTCGATTCGCCTGTGACGCGAATCGGATCCGCCGCCAGCGGCAGCAGCGCGGCATGCAGCGTGAAGAGCCCGAAGACTGAGAGCGGAATAGGACGACGCATCAATCGATTCCTCGCGGGAAGTTGTCCGATGGCGATACCGCGTCCGGCGGAAGGACACACGCCAAAGGGGGCGTCAGTCGGCGCCTGGGGCCCTCCGGGGCAATCGCCCCCCGGATCCGCCGCGATGTCGCGTGTCAACCCGCTGCAGGGCCCTCCTCAGTCGCCGGCTCGCTGACGCGCTTACCCTTCCGCCGATCCATCAGGAATGTGACGCGGCTGTACGTTTCCTCGCTGACCAACTTCCGGAGTGTGCGTTTCGCCTGGCCCATGGCCGTTCGGCGTGTGACATGCGTGAGCAGGAAGTGCGGGTTCTCCAGCCGAGCGATGATCCGCGCGACATCCCTGACGTGCATGTGATAGCCGGCGCGGGCGCGTTTGACGTGATCCGCCTCGAAGAACGTGCATTCCAGGATGAGCACCCTGGCCTTCTGAACCATGTCGTACTGCGTCCAGTCGCCGTCGGCCGTGTCGCCGCAATAAGCGATCAGCGGCACTTCGACGGTGTACTCGATCTCCACGCCCTGTTTCTTCAGGGCGACGAGTTCGGGACCGGACTTGTCGAGAAGTTCCGGCTTGAGCTTGCGGCGGACATCGATCACGACGAAGCCGATCGACGGGACGCCGTGGTTGTTGCGGAAGGCGCGGACGACGAGTCCCCGGCGGATCTGGTATTCGTCGCCGGGCTGGAGACCGACGATCTTTGCCGGCGTGACATGCCCTTCAATCTGCCCCCACACCTGCAGCAGGTTCTTGATCGGATCGACTAGCCGCGTCGGCGCCAGGATGGTTCCGGGCGCATTACCGACGAAATTGCGCTGGCTGAGGTAATAGGCGACGCCGGCGGAGTGGTCCATGTGGCCATGGCTGAGGAGCACATGGTCGACGGGCAGGACCTCGGCGGGCGCCTTGCCGATGTCGAAGCAGACGTTGAGTTCGGGCGCCGCGATGACGGTCTCTTCGCCGGCGACGCTGTAACCGACGATCCGAATGTCGTCGAGTTGATGTTCGAGAAGTCGTTCGTTCACGTAAGGGGTTTTGTTGTTTTGAGGCGAACCCGCATCGGGTTCGCGTCGTGTTATTGGCTGCATGTTGGTTGTGATTCGATCCCGTGTTTTCGCCTGCGCTGTTCGACGCCTCCGGTATTCACAATCGAAGGGTTACATGACGTCTTGCGCGGATGCGGAAGTGTAAGAGAGAACCGCGCAAAGGGAGAGCGCGGAAGTGAAAAATTCGCTTGACACTCACGTTATGGGGTCTTACTGTTTTCGATGATACAAGATGTAGGGGCGAACAGGAAAGGCGCCCGGATTCATGCGGCGATGTCATGCGATGTCCGTATTGCAAAGAGCAACAGGACAAGGTAATTGACTCCCGCTCGACCGAGGGCGGCGCCGTCATTCGGCGACGTCGAAAGTGTCTTGCCTGTCATCGTCGATACACGACCTACGAACGGGTCGAAACGACCAACAAGCTGCTCGTCGTCAAGAAGGATGGGACGCGCGAGCCATACGAGCGAGAGAAGTTATTCGCCAGCGTGCAGGCGGCCTGTTTCAAGCTGCCGCACAGCGCCGAGACGCTGGGCTCGCTTGTGGAAGAGGTCGAGGAAGCGGTTTTTCGGGAGTTCGAAAAGGAGGTCCCGAGTTCGTTCCTCGGCGATGCGGTTTCGAGCCGGCTGAGACGGCTGGACAAGGTCGCGTATCTACGATTCGCCAGCTTGTATCTTCAGTTCAGGCTCGTTGACGACTTCATTCAGGAAGCAAGGAATATCCTGAATGGAGAGCACACGGATGTCGTCGGTCAACAGGAGCTGTTCAAGGATGAATAGCAGACGTTTTGCCATGGATGGCGAAGTACGGATCGTAAAACGAGATGGAAGTGTCGAGGCCTTCAGTTTCCCCAAGCTGCTGAACTGCATTCAGAATGGATTTCACAGCAGCGGGGAGACGATCGACCGGCATCAGTCCACGAGTCGCGGACTGGCCGAAGCCGTGCAGACCTATCTGCACAATGTCGATCAGCGGGAGCATGAAGGCCCGATTGCCTCTCACGATGTGGCGAGGCTCGTCGAGTTGGTGTTGACTCAGACGGGTTATGTGGCGGCGAGCATGGCGATCAAGCGTCACGCCGACCTCCGCAAGCGCCAACGGAATTGGGTGAAGGTCGCGCACAAGAGACCCTCGGACGGTCTGATCGTGCAGAAACGATGGAACAAGACGCGGATCGTCGCGCACCTGCTGGACGATCACCATCTGGAGCCGACGACGGCGCGGATCGTCTCGGGGCGCGTCGAGCAGATCGTCTTCAACTGCGGCCTGAAAGTCGTGACCGAGAACTTCGTGAAGGAGACGGTCAACAGCGAATTGCTCGCCTGGGGGTTGCTGCCGGGGGCGTTGGCTGTGAAACAGAAGAAGAAGTCCCGCGGCGGCCTGAAAGCGCCGCACGTGGAGGACGCACCGGACACGGCCTGATAAGCCAGGCTGTTCCCACGGCGCGGTGGAACAGCGCCTGCGGTGAGATCGGTCAGGGATGAGCTGCCAGGAGACTAGCAGGATCTCGCCGCTATTTGACGCCTGTCGCAAGACGATCCCGATGTGAGCGCCACGGCTGGGAGTTACCGTTTTGCGGCAGGCTGTTTTATTTCCGGTGACGAGTTTCCAGTCGCGAGTACCGAGTTGGGTGGCATGCCTGCCCCATGAGGCGAGGCTGTCCGGGAATTGTGTCGCCCTTTCAGGGCTAAACCCGAGGAAAAA
>DAOPJV010000115.1:0-5254 GCA_035399845.1 Phycisphaerae bacterium
TGGAGTTTTCAGGGGCGGAACTCAAGAGATGAGAATGGGCGATATTGGACTCGAAACCCCGCCGAGTTTCCTAAGAAAAACGCCGATTCCGATTGCCGCGCTGCCGATTCGTTAGCAAATCACACGCCGATGCCCGCGGAAGCGGTCTCCTGCGAAATTCTCAACCTCGTCCTGAGAGCTTGGCCGAGCCTGGCCGAATCCGATCGTCGGGCCATCGAGTTGATAATTCATCGCGCCCGCGCCGATGGGCGGCGCCCGGGTAGCGACGACGGAGGGGAATCATGAAATCGGAATTGGATGCAATCAAATCACAGGTCGCAAGGTTGCGAGAGACGACACTCGCCGCGCTCGATGGGCTCGAATCGGAGCTGCGTCGGATCGCGGGCATTTCCACCGACGCCGAGATTCGCGACGACGGCGCCGCCGAAACAGTCCTGAGGTTGCCGATCGAGAGTGGCGCAACGTCCGGCGGACTGCGGATGCACCAAATCAAGATTGCGATTCGCGAAGACGAGCGATTCTCGCTGGATCGAATTGCGAATCGCGCATCCGAGGCCTGCCGCGCGCGTGTGACCGTCAACAACCTGCTTCGGGCCGCCATGATCGTAATTCGGTGGTCCGAACGGGAACTGGAGGAGGAATTTCGATCAGGGGATTTTCGACGCCCGCACAATCACGACGCCGCGGGCTTGGACGATTTTGAACAATCAATTGCGCGACTCCTTGTACGGGTCGCGCGTGACTGTCAGCTCTAGAACTGACTTTGACCCGGCCGGTGGTCGGCTACGGGATCAGGGACGCAAATCACAACGGAATGGAGTAATCAATCATGAGTGAAATCACTGGCGCCGTGAATCAGATTCTGCAGCAGCTCAGCGAGGCCGAAACCGCGACACACGGCATCGACGTCGGTGCGATCGTTCTGGACGAGCGGCTTTGCCACCTCAAAGGGAAGGCGGCTGGCGACGCGATCGACGCCTATCGCGAACAAGCGGGAAGGTTCCTCGACATGATGGAACGAACGGTCGAGAGGATCCGCGCGGACGTGGCGGCGCTCGACGGGATCAAAACAAGAATCCTCGCCGCGGGCTAACCGCGGCGGGTCTGTTGAATCTGGCGGGGGGCACGCGAACCCCCCGCCAAATATCTGATTCTGGGGGGAATCATGACGGTGCAATCACTTCAAACGGCAACTCAAAGCACGCGGGCCGCGACGGTCCGGACTATTTCAGAGCTTCAGGGGTACGGGGCGCAGCTCGCGTTATTCGCGAGCACGTTAGACAGCGGCTTCTTGGATTCGGCTAACTCGGCTGAGGATGCGCCGGCCCGAACCGGTGACGATGGGGAGACGATGCAACCGACAAACGGAACACACCACAGCGGCAGTCGTGGAGCGAATAAGCGCAATGCCCAAGTGAAGCTCTGCGTCCGCGATCATGAACGGTTCGTTTTCGATGAGATTGCATGTGCGATTTCGTCGGCGTGCGGAACGAAGGTCACATTCAACAACATAACGCGCGCTGCGTTGATCCTTGTTCACGAATGTCGGGACGAGATCATCGCGAGATGTAAGGCCAGCGGCATGCAGCGGCCGCACAATCATGATGCGGAGAAGCTCGACGCGTTCGAACTTGAAATCGCGAAAGTGATCGCCAAGGCCGCGGCGAGATCATCGTTGGCGGAGTAGTCGTCGTTTCGTTGGGCGGGGGCCGCACGCCCTCGCCCTGTGATGTTGGCGCCTGTGGAAAGTTCCGGGGGGGACACAAATGGAAGAAGCCGTCGCAATACCGATGCGGATCATGGATCAATTCGCGGGAACGTTGGATACGTTCCGGCGAAAACTCGATTCGGTTCGCGCGAGCCAGGACCGGTTGCACAAGCAAGGCGCGCAGAGCGCCGCCGCCGCCGGCCGTTCGTTCGACAATTTCCGCCTGAAGCAAATCGCCGCGTTTTCTGACGGCGAGCGACACGCGAACCGATTTCAACAGGCATTCGGCCGCACGACGTCCGCGATCCAGCGACACAGCGGCGCCGTCGTCGGCGTAACGCGCGCCGTTGGCCGGGAGCTCAATTCACTTGCGAACCTGACGGCTCGATGGGGAACCGTCGCCGGGGCCGCCGGGGCCGGCGGCGTCGCGCTGCTGGTCCGCCAGGGCGTCAAGCTGAATTCGGATATGGTCCGTTACCGCGTCACCCTTGAAACCATGATGAAGTCGCAGGCGCGAGCGAACGGTCTGATTCGCTGGATGTATCAATTCACCGAGCGGACGCCGTTCCAAGTCACGGGAATGGCGGAAGCCGTGACGCAGCTCGAGGCGTTCGGGCTCAAGGCGCAACGGTGGGCGCCGGTCATCGGTAATTGGGTGGCGGCATTCGGCGGCGGCGATGAGAAGATGCAACAGGCGATCCGGTCTGTTTCGTTCCTGAAGTCCGGGCGCACGGGCGAGGCCTTCGAGTCCATGACGCGACTCGGAATCAGCCGTCAGGATTTCGTCCGCCAGGGGCTTCAATTCGACAAGGGCGGGTCGCTGATCGGCGATCCGGAAAACGCCCTCGACGCGCTTGAACGGATCGTGAATTCGCGATTCCCGGGCCTCATGGACCGCATTTCGATGACGTTCGAAGGAACGATGTCGAACCTTCAGGACGTCGGCCAGAATTTCCTGCGAGACACGACAAAAGGCCTGTTTGACGCGATGGCGAAGGACGCCCGTTCTGTACTCGACACACTCGAGGGAATGCGATCAGACGGCCGCCTGGCGATGCTGCGCGACCAGATAAGCGGCGCGCTGACGGGCGGATTCGAAAAGGCGAAGGAATTTCTACGATCCGACATCATCGACGTTCTTGAGTCGAAGGGGCTCGGCGGCGTCTTCGAAAACCTGTTCGAAAAGGCGAAGGGGCCGGCCGGCGACTTTCTGGGATGGTTCGCCGGCCAAATGTCCCGCGCGATGGTCGGCGCCGTCAAACTGGCGTTCACTGATGCGGATGTCATGAAGTTTTCGGCGCTTTGGCTTGGGATGCGGAACGCCGGCAACCTCGTGGCGTTTGGGGCGAGCATGCTTCCGGGGCTCGCGCGGGGCGCCGGCGCGGCGTTCGCCGCCGGCGGGAGATCGTTGGCGAGTCGTATCGGTTCATGGGGTGACCGATTCGCCGCCGGAGCTGTTGGGGCGTCGAATACCGCCACGCGGATCCCGACAGGATTGGCGGCGGTCGCGTCGCGGCCCGGGTTCACTGATTTGATCGGCGGAACAGTCGCGGGGCGATTCAATCAGGGCGCGCGAATTCCATTCGGCGCGTCATCGCCCTCCAGACTGACGGGCGGCACGCCGCTATTCGGCGTCAACGGCGGCGTGGATCCGCTTGGCGCTGGTCTTGCGTTCAACCCCAACTATCCAGCAGCGGTCCCGTACGCGGCTCCAGGTGGAGGCGTAGGCGGCTTCGCAAGCGACGCCGCGACGTTCGCCGGCCTTGTTGTCGGTGAACGGCTCATGCGGCGCGGCGCTGGCCTCGCGCGATCTGGAATTGGGCGGCTCGCGGCGCGACTGTTTCCCACGGCGGCGCGAGCGGCTGCCGGCGGCGGCGCGTTTCTCGGACTGGAGGCGGCCTACCCGATGATCGCCGCCGGCGGAAGCGGGGTCGGCGCTTCGCTGATGTCCGCGGGCGCGGCGGCGCTTCCGTACGTCGGCGCCGGAGGCGTTGCGGCTGGCGGAATCGCTTCGCTTGTGGATTCGATCTCGGCGACGCGTAACGCGTCGGAAATGGCCTGGTGGAATCTCCCCGGGCGCGCCGGACGCTGGACGCGGAACCAGTTCTCGAATTCCGAGTACATCGCGCCGCGACTCCAAGGCCTGATCGACGAACAGAAGTCGTTTCAGGTCGACAAGTGGGGGCAATCGGGCTTCGACGTGTCCGACGGCCGAATTCTGACGATGCTTCAGGCGGCCGGGCCAGAGGCGGCGAAGCGACTTCAGAACAAAATCGATCGCGAAGCGAAGATCCCGCAGGCCAGCAAGCAACTACAGGGCCAGGTCGGCGCCATGGGCGACGAATTCCTGTCGCTGAATGACTCGCTCCTGAACTTCCGCGATCAATCGAAATCGACGATCGAAGAGATGGCGCAGCGTCTGACGAATCAGGGGTCGGGGCTGGTCAGTGGATTTTCGACGCTCCAAGAGAAGATCGACCGAATCAGCCAGGAGTCGCTGCCGCGGCTTCGGTCCGAGGCGGATCGCCTGGCGAAGAGTCGCGCGGGGCTGGCGTTTGATCCCGCGAATCCACAGGACTACGCGTTCAATATGGAACGCCTTGGGCTCCAGAGCGCTCGGAATTCGCGTTCGATCTTTGAAGAGCGGATCAATCTTGAGGCGCTTCGCTTCATGCAATTGCAGGAGCAGGCCGCCGAGAATCAGGGATTCCTTGGGAAGTACCTTCAGGCCCGCCAGGGCGGCGACTCGGGCGAGCTGTTGCAGTTATTCCGCGAGGGCGCCCGCGTGCGCGAGCTGGGCGACGGCCGCGGACTTTCGAGCGATCGGCTCGCGGAGATTCAAGGCGCGACGGGAATCGACCTGTCGAAGATCATCCGCCCGATGTTGATGAACGAATTGCGGCGCGACTTGGTTGACCAGTTCGGCCCGGACCTTGGGTCGAAGATCTTCAAAGAGGCCGGCGCGTTCGAGACCGATACCGACAAATTCGCCCGGAGCGTCGACAAGATGGTTGACGAGTTCCGGGCGTACGCCGGGGCGCAGGCCGAAGAGCTGGCCGTCGCCGGCGACTCTGTTCACGGGAAGCTGATCGAAGCGTTCAACGATGGCGCCGCGCAGGCCGCCGAAACGATCGCGTCGGCGATCGGCGTGACCGCGGCGCGGGTTTCCGGGGAAGAGGTCCGGCGGATGGTCGCCGAAATCGTCTCGCAGTTGGGCGCGTCGAACCGCGATCGCGCGGCGATCCAATCGGTTCAGGGATTCGGGGAGGGATGAGCCGTGAATGTTGTCGAGAGCGCCGCCGTACGGGCGGAACGAAAGAAGGTCTATCTGCAGCTCCGCGGCAAAGGGCTCACGGATAAGGTTTGCAGCATGCTGCTGGGCGTGTCTCCAAGCTACTGGCGATGGCAGGCGAGCGCTGATCCAAAGTTCGCCGAGAAGCGAAGCAAGGCGATTGCAACGGGGTACACGTCAACGGTCCAGGCGGTCCAGTCAATAGTATCTACACAACTACGCGTCGTCGTAATTGTGCTTTTTGTGGGTTGGAT
>DAOPJV010000116.1:0-5203 GCA_035399845.1 Phycisphaerae bacterium
TTATGACATCGGACACTCTTGCAAATAAAATCGAGTTTTCAGACGGAGCCTAGTCCCCGCTTAATCATCCACCTGTATCCCAGCGGCAGCCATCTCTCAAGATCGGACATCATTCCCGCCCTCGCAATTAGTCAGAAAATCAGCTCTTGAGCCTGGTCGGGTGTGCGCCTCCCGCAAGGGAAGCCACGCCGCCCGGCCCTCCACGGGATTCAGATTCTCCGCATGCCTTCACGATGGCACGAAGACACGCGGGAGGCGCCCAGTCTTCTCGCTCGACAATCAGCCGGGGAGGACGGACAACGAGATGCCGCGATTGGCGGTGGTTGCGGCCGGCGACAGGTCAGTCGCGTCCGTTACCTGGCCGTGCAACGTGTAGGGCGTCGCCGCGATGATCTCGACGTTGGCGAATCGACCGATCCAGTCGGCGTCACCGTCGAACACGACAATCTGATCGCCCTGCGTGCGGCCGACAAGCTGAATCGTCCGCCGCGATTCGCCGCCCGTCATGTCGCCCTCGCGATCGATCTCGCCGCCGCGTTCCTGCTCGCTTTCCTGACGCTTCAGTTCCGCCTTGCTGCGCCCTTCGACGAGGACCTCGAACTTCCGACCGAGCATGCCCTGGTGATTGGCGAGACTCACTTCCGCCTGGACGGCCAGCATCTCGTTGTTGCGGCGCCGCTTTTCCTCTTCGGGAATGTCATCCGGCAGGCGGCCGTCGGCGTTCGTTCCGGGTCGAGGCGAGTACTTGAAGACGAAGCAGTTCTTGTACCTGCAGTAGCGCAGCAGATCGAGACTCTTTTGGAAATCCTCTTCCGATTCCCCGCTGAAGCCGACGATCATGTCGCCCGCGAGTGCGATGTCCGGCATCAGCGCCCGGGCCCGGTCGATCAGGCCCATGTATTCCTCAACACTATAGCCGCGGTTCATTCGTTTGAGCTGGCTGTTGCTTCCGCTCTGGGCCGGAACGTGCAGGTACTTGCAGATCCGCGGCGATGACGACATCACTTCCAGCGCCTCGTCCGTGAAATCGCGCGGATAGCTCGTTACAAATCGCAGCCGCGGCAGTTGCGGAACCTCGTCGTGTACGCGCCGCAGCAACCGGGCAAAGCTCGTATCGGCGGGCCCCTTCGGATCGAAGTGATAGTGATTGACCGTCTGTCCGAGCAGTGTCACTTCGACGACGCCGTTGTCGGCCAGGCGCCGCGCCTCTTCGACAATCTGATCGGGCGAACGATGCTGCTCGGGACCACGCGTGTACGGCACGACGCAGAAGGTGCAGTACTTATTGCATCCGCGCGTGATTCGAACGTACGCCTGGTGTCGGCCGAAGACCTTCGGAACGGCCGCATGCTGCGACACACCGAAGTGGCGGCTTGAATCGAGCGCCTCAAGATCCTCGTGTTCGACGCTGGCAATGGCGCTTGTCGTGTGATCTCGCAGTCGGCCGCTCAGGGCGATGGCCCGTTCACGCGTCGCCTCAACGTCACTGATCAGGCCCGGAAGGCGATGGAGCTCGCTCGGGCCGCAGAGGATGTCCACCTGCGGCATTTTGTCGAGCAGACCGTCGCCATCGCGTTCGGCCATGCAGCCGATCACGGCGACGATCTGGTTGTCACGCCGCTTCTGTTTGCCGCCCTTCAATTGACCGAGGCGGGAATAGACCTTGTCCTCGGCGTGCTGGCGGACGGAACAGGTGTTGATGACGACGAGATCGGCGTTGAGCAGATCCCCGGTCAACTGATAGCCTCGCTGCATGAGGGAACCGAGCGCCAGCTCGCTGTCGAGGGCGTTCATCTGGCAACCCATGGTTTCGAGGTAGACGCTTCGCCTGGCCGTCATGATTTGTCCGTTCCGCGAAGCTGCTCGATGCGGCGGGCGACGACCCTGGCCTGCTCGGCCGGCGTCGTCTTGTGCTTCCGACATTCCTCGTAGAGCTCGATCGCCTTGTTCGGGCGGCCGAGCCCCTCATAGGCCCGCCCCGCCCAGTAGAGGGCCTGGCCGACTTCGTCGCTGTTTTCGCGGAGGATCACGATCTCCATCGCGCGCAGCCCCGCCTTGGCAAAGTCGCCCCGCTCGAATTCGAGCCGCGCTTCCACGATGCGCCACTTGTCCTTCTTGCTGGTGCTGCGAATCTTGCGGCCCTCGTGGATCAGCTTCTCCGCCTCGGCGAAGTCCCCCCGCCTGATCGCCGCAAGGGCGCGATCCAGCATGCTCGCGTTTCGCGAATTCCCATCGGATTCGTCGCCATCCTGAGGCGCCGGCGCGAGGCGCGTGTCGAGCTCGCGACGATCGAGTGAAGGCGTCGCATCTGAGGGCGCCGTGTGCGGACGCAATCCTCCCGCGATCGCCAGCCCCACGGCGGCGAATGTGATCGTAACTATTGCCATGCAGTAATCATACGTCCCTCACGGAGGGGGGTCCAGATGGACGGCCGGTTTGCGCCCCTTCCCCCCTTGCGGGCACCTTCCAGCGCCAGACAATGCGGCCGGTCCGGTTCCGGCCATCGCCCCACGTTCGG
Organism: Phycisphaerae bacterium; assembly: GCA_035399845.1. Lineage (GTDB taxonomy): Bacteria > Planctomycetota > Phycisphaerae > UBA1845 > UTPLA1 > ECT2AJA-110-A. The sequence goes on from DAOPJV010000116.1 coordinate 2,519, forward strand.
GCGCCGCCCGGGCCCGATGATCATCATTGCCCATGAGGAGACGCCTCGGATGAACCCACGATCTACTGTTCAGACGCACCGCCGGCGACAGCGATCGGGCCTCCTGGCGCTCATGGCGATACTGATTCTCTCGACAGGCTGCTCCATGTCGTCCGGCGCTCGCGGCGGGAGTCCGCTTCCCGTCGACGGCGCCGAGCTCCCGATCCTCCGGACCTGGTCCCGTGCGCATTCCCACGAGAATCGGGCGATGCAGCTTGCCATTCGCAACGCCTCCGACCTTTCGCAGATACCGCTCGACGAATTCGACATCGACTTCGAGAACGAAATGGCGCTGGTGGTCACGTTGGGACGGATGCCGTCGGACGCCTACCAGGTTCGCATCACGCGCGTCCGGCGCGATCGCGGTCGCCTCATTGCGGACGTGGAGATCATCCAGCCGCCCGCCGACGCGCCACTCGCCATCTCAAGCCCCTACTGCGTCGCCATCACGCCACGCTGCGACCTGCCCGTCGACGGATTCGCCACAAGACCGCCGAATCGCACGAGATCCTGGTCACAAAGCGAGCTCGCCCCCGGCCGCTGACAGCGCCGGGAACATTGCGGGGAACCCAAAGGAACGCTCAGACGTAGAAACGCCGACAGACGCCGCGTCGTGACGCTGTGGGCCGCTTTGAACTGGCCTGTGAATTCCGCGCATTATCAATTCACAGCCACCCACGGCACGCCGGCGCAGAATGGATGGTAATTCAGAGGAATTCCGTCTTCTTACGAACTGATCATCGGATTGAGACGGCAGAAATTGCTGATATACTGCTGGGCTTCCGCTTCATGGTTCGCGAAAATGATCGGCGAAAGTGTCGCGGTGGATCCACCTGACGGATCGTGTATCGACCATTTTGCTCGGAGGCAAATTCTATGTCTGATATGAACGGCGAATCACCCACGGTCATCGGCGCCGACGCGAATTTCAAGGGCGAACTGTCGTTTGACAAGAGCGTTCGAATCGAAGGCAACTTCGAAGGCCATATTCACTCCAAGGGCACATTGCACATCGCGGAAGGCGCCGTTGTCACGGCGAACGTCGAAGCGACCAACGTGAAGATCGAGGGCGCCTGCAAGGGCAATCTCCAGGTCTCTGAGAAGCTTCACATGATGGCTTCCGCGAAGGTGGAAGGTGATCTGCGAACGAGCCGGCTCGAAATCGCGGACGGCGCGATCTTTGTTGGGAATGTCGTTGTCGGGCAGTCGGCCGGCGCGGGGGCGACGAGCTCGATGTCTTCCTCCTCCTTTCGGCCCTCCAGTGTGAGCCAGCCAACGCCGATCCCTCGAGACACGCCTCGACCTGTCGAGGACGCCAATCGACCCAAGCCGCAGGAAAACCGCATTTCGGCGGGCTCCTAGGCGGCATCGTCTCCGAGTTCAGAGTATTTCGTGAGCCCCGGGGCGAAGTTCTCGCAACGAGACCTCCCGGCCCGGCCCCACGAACAGCGCGGCGTCGCAGGGTTGACCCGCGCTTTTTTCATGCGCCGATCGCGGGGCGGATTGCTGTCTCAGGATGATCAGTCAAACGCCGATCGGTCCATCGGCTTGAACGACATGCGGGAACTGACATCAGGGATGTCGCGCGCCAGGTCCTCGAAATTCGACTTCATCGATTCCATCGACCCGATTTCGACACGCAGCGTTTCGGCTGTCTGCTGGATGTGGGCAACGATGTTGTCCAGGAGCTTGGCGACCAGCGCGTCCGGGTCTTTGCTGAACGCCTCGACGTGTGCAAACAGCAGGCCGACGGCTTCCATTTCCGATCCATTGAGGGCGATATCGGCCAGCGTTGCGGCGGCGGCAACGGCGCCGGCGAATTTCGAGGGCGGCGTGTCCGACGGCGCGAGCGGATCGAAGTGATGGAGTCGGACCGCGTCGATGATCTCCGTCTCGAGCTTCCAGTCACTGAGAATCGCGGCGCCAACCTCCGCATGTGTGAGCCCGAGCTCACGCGTTTCGATTTCGTGAATCGGAAGCGGATTCGGCGCCCTGAGCTGGCGAAGCACGCCCGCGTAGCGCTGCGGGATGCCGAAGGCAAGCAGACCGATGCCGAAGTCGCAGAGCAGACCGGCCGTGCTCGCGGCCGGCGCCATCTTCGGGAGAATCTCCTCGCAGATGTCGCGCGCCGCCACGCTCGTCGCAAACGCCGACTGCCAGTAACGGGACGTATCGAAGCCCTCGGGCTTCGTCTTGCCGAGACCGTCCACGACGTGCTGATTAATGACGGCGGCGCGAACGCGCTTCAGTCCGAGACGCATGCAGGCGTCGGCGACGTTGGATGTCGGTGTGTTGAATCCGTAGAGGGCGCTGTTGGCTTCGCGAAGGAGCTGGGCCGTGAGTCCGGCGTCCTTGCTGACGGCGCTGGCGACAACGCGAACATCACAGCTCGAATCGCGCGTCAGTTCCAGAACTCGAAAGACGGTCTGTGAGGGCGCCGGAATCTTCGGGCTGGCGCGAACCTGATCGATAATGGCTTGCGTTGATGACATATCCAGCTCGGCCCACCTGCGGCGAGAAAAAGGGGAAGAGCGTTCCGCCCCCCTTGCAATCCGGAACGCCCTTCGAAGTCCGTTACCGCTCTTCGCCGCACCTCGCGAGGTACGTCTTAATCTTCGGCTGGTCGGGCCGGATCTTGAGCGATTT
>DAOPJV010000117.1:0-4740 GCA_035399845.1 Phycisphaerae bacterium
CCTCTAGTGGACAAGGTACGTCCACTTGGAGGCTCGGACATGGCTCGCATCTTTCGACACGAATACACGACCAAGGGGCCCGATGGCTCGCGGACCAAACGCAAGACCCGCAAATGGTACATCGAGTTTCAGGGCCCGGACGGAAAGCGCAAGCGCGTCGCGGGGTTCGTGGACAAGGCCTCTACGCTTCAACGCGCCGCAAAGTTGGAACGGGCCGCAGAACGGGACCAAGCGGACCTGACTGACCGATTCGAGCCACATCGAAAACGCTCGTTGCTCGAACATATCGACGATTGGCGAGCCGCGTTGATTGCCAAGGGTACAACGACGAAACATGCGGACCTACTCAAGGCCCGGACGATTCGCCTGTGCAACGATGCGGGGTTTCGTTACTGGACGGACCTATCGGCGGATCGGACACAGCGACACCTTGCCGATATGAAGGAAAAGGACACGAGCCTACAGACCGTCAACTTCTACTTGCAGGCGATCAAACAGCTATGCCGTTGGATGGTGGCGGATGGTCGAGCGCCCGACAATCCGTTGGCCCACGTCGCCGGATACAACGTCCGAACCGACAGGCGACATGACCGGCGAGCCCTGACCGACGCGGAACTATCAACCCTGATCGAAACCGTTGCCAAGGGACCTGAGCGATACGGACTGCCGGGGACCGAGCGAGCCCTCATGTATCGACTCGCCGCCGAAACGGGATTGCGAGCCGCTGAGATTCGGAGTCTTAAGCCGTCCTCGTTCAAACTGGACTCCAATCCCCCCGTCGTCGTCGTTGATGCGGCGTATTCAAAACGCAGACGCCAGGACGAATTGCCCCTGCGTTCCGGTCTCGTTCCGGCGATCCGAGCCCACCTGAGCCTCAAGACGCCCGACGCCCGCGTGTTTGGGTTCAAGTCGAGTGACAAGACGGCCCGCATGATTCGAGCCGACCTGAAGGCCGCTGGTATTGCCTATCGAGACGCAGAGGGACGTGTCGCCGACTTTCACGCCTTGCGGCATACGTTCATCACGAATCTAGCCCGGAGCGGTGTGCATCCGAAGATAGCTCAACAGCTTGCCCGACACTCGACGATCACCCTGACGATGAATCGGTATTCGCATACCGTCCTGTCCGACTTGTCTCTAGCCGTCGAGTCATTGCCGGAGATTCAATCTCGGGCCGCGTGTGTTGCGACAGGTACGAATGGGGCCGCGAGCCGTTCGGAGATTCTTGGTGTTTCTCTTGGTGTTGAGTCAGCCAAATTGGGAATTGGCTCGCGTGAAACAACGAACCGGCAAGCTACCGCCAAGGGGTCTCAAATCGTTGATTCCAGCCCGGAAACAAGGAAAATCGGAGAGGGGGGGATTCGAACCCCCGGTACGGGTTTGACCCCGTACGACGGTTTAGCAAACCGTTGCTTTCAGCCACTCAGCCACCTCTCCACACGCTGCGGCCGCCCGTTGGGCGATCGGCAGGTGGCAAGCCGGTAAGAATATCGGCATGGCGTCAGGGGTCAAGCGATCGGGGGCCGCAAAGGGCCATTCCGCAGGTCTCAGCCGACGAGGACGACGGTGTCGCCCGTCCGGATCTCGCCATCGTTGAGGATCCGGCCGCCCACGCCGCCGCGACAGTCGGGGACGAGCCGCTCGCGCAGGCCCAAATGCAGCTTGTCCATCAGGCCGCAGGGTTTGACCTCCAGCCTGACTTCAACCTCAATCGCCCCGATTCGAATCCGTTTGCCAATGAGGTCTCCGAGACCGTCGGCGTCGATCAGGAGATTGGCGCGACGCGTGTGCCAGGGCAGCTCCGCGCTCAACTCGTCGCAGACAGTGTCCCACTGACGCTTCGAGATCAGCGTGACGCCACGATCGGGAATGCTCGGCTGATCGCCCTTCAGGCCCTGGACACTGACGGAGACAGCGTCCAGCGTTTTCATCGGCGCGTTCTTCTCCGGCCGAATGGCAATGGCAAGGACCTGACCAATTGTCTGCGCGTTGTCTGCGTTCATAGGCGATTGGGATACCAAGGGGCGACCGCGTCTGCGCGAAGCGCCGCCGCGAACGCCGGGATTTCAGGTACTTGAGAACAATCAGGCGCCGATGCCGAAGAGCGTCGGAATCGTCTCCAGGAACGGCAGGGCGACAGCGTTGAAGATCGCCAGGAAGATGGCGATGACCGTGTCGATGAGCGATGTGGCGATTGTTGCGAAAATCTGGCTACCAGTGGACACGTAAAACTCCTTGCGGGTCTCGATGTCGGGCGATGGACGCCCGGCGGCGGGAACATCCTTCGCCGCGGCTCCCGAGACCCTAGGGTATGATGATACTATCGGGATTCCAGCAGGCCAATCGCCAGTCGGCCGCGCTCGGCGCGTCCAGCGGTTCGATCGGCCCTTGACCGCCAGATTCTCATCCTGGGCGCATTCCGCCGGGGATGGGCGCCTCGGGCCGCCGACGGGCGCCCCGTCGGCTTCCACAGACGGAGGTCGAACGGGGCCAGGTATCGGACGGTCGGGAAAATTTGGCCCGATCGGCCTGGGCGTACGCATATGCTGGAAGCGTGATGGCTTTTCTTCGAGCGTTTCGCGCAGACGCGGCGGCTCGTCATTGTCTATGACGACAACGTGAATGGCTCTTCGGGCCGCGTCCGGATCAGACAAGCAAAGTGGGGGCTCGGGCCCCAACAGAGAGGGTGACGCCGGGCGTATTCCGTTGCAGACGGATGTCCGGTCAGCGCCCAAGTGGAGTGATGGACGTGCGGCGGGCGCCCCCGATCGCCGTCAAGAGGGTTCTCATGGTTCTCAAGTCTCTCTCAGCCGTGTCGTTGTTGTTTGCACTTTCTCTGCCTGGAGGCGCCGTCCACGCCCAGACAATCTTCTTTGTTGATGCGACAGTCCCGGTCCCCGGCGACGGGTCGAGCTGGAACAACGCGTTCGCGGATCTGTCGACGGCGCTCGACGCCGCGGGATCTGTCGGTGGGCCCAGGGAGATTCGTGTCGCGAAGGGCGTGTACAAGCCCGACACGACAGGTTTGGGAGATCCACGGACGGCGACGTTCGCCATGCAGGCCGACCTGGAGATCCTCGGCGGGTACCCGGGGCACATGGCGGCCGATCCTGACCTTCGCGATCCGCTTGCGAACGCGACGACGCTGAACGGCGATATCGGCGTCGCGGTGGACACATCGGACAACTGCTACCACGTCGTGACCATGAGCGGAATCCCGGATAGCGGCCTGATCGACGGATTTCGTATTCGCAACGGCAACGCGGATGGAACGGTCTTTCCGCACAATGGCGCCGGCGGTGTTCTCATCGATACGGACAGCGGGGCGATCATTCGCAACTGTGTTATCCGGGACTGCCTGTCGAGCAGTGGCGGCAGCGGCATGCGCATCACGAACAGCAGTCCGCTCATCGACGGCTGCCTCATCTCGGGCAATCAGTCGGCCAATGGCGGCGGTATCTATGCGATCAGCGTGGTGGGCGCGACCTGTTCGCCGCGATTTGAGAATTGCCGGCTGGAGAACAATACCGCAACCGTCAGCGACGGCGGCGCGTTCTACAGCAACGGCGCCTCTCCCGTTTTTGTCGGCAGCGTTTTTGTCGACAACGTGGCGGGCAATCGCGGCGCCGGCCTGATCACGTACGGTGGTTCCGCCTATGTTGCGAACTGTGCGTTCTTCAACAACCAGGCGACGAACATCGGCGGTGGGGGCGTCTGGGTCGCCGGCGCCGCCGTGACGATCGTCAACTCCGTCTTCAGCGGCAACACGGCGCCGGCGGCGTCTGGATTCGGCGGCGCCATTCACACGCAGCAGTTTGCAACGGTCGACGCGACGCTGACGGTGGCAAACTGCACGATCGCCTACAACAGCGCCGGCATCGGGGGCGGCGGTATCAATCTGAACGGCGGCGATCTGACGCTGATCAACTCGATCCTCTATTTCAATGACGATCATGGCGGGACCGTGATGGACATCGATTCGCAGTTCAACACGACGCTGCCGTTTACGGTCTCAGTCAACGACCACAACTGCATCCAGGGATGGTCCGGCTCGCCCGCCGGGACCAGCATGCAGGTGGGCGACCCGTTTTTCAGAGACGCCGACGGCGATGACAACATCATCGGAACGCCCGACGACGACTACGCCCTGATGCTGGCCTCGCCGTGTATCGACGCCGCGAGTAACGCGAACGTCCCGTCGGACGGAGCGGATGTTGATGGTGACGGCGATTCCGCGGAGCCGACGCCATTGGATCGTGACGGGAATCCGCGGTTTCAGGATCAGCCGAGCGTCGGTGATTCCGGAGACGGGACTTCGCCGATCGTCGACCTTGGCGCGCTGGAGTTCAGGACGGATTGCGATGTCAACGGCATGGCGGACGCGGACGAAATCGCGATGGATCCGTCGCTCGATTGTGACACCAACGGCGTTCTGGATTTCTGCGAGTTTGATTCAGACGCCGACGGCGTCATCAACGCCTGCGACAACTGCCCGGCCATACCGAACGCCGGCCAGACCGACGCCGACAGCGACGGACTTGGCGACGCCTGCGACGTGTGTCAGGGAAATGACGCGACGGGGGACACGGACGCCGATGGCGTCTGCGATGACATCGATCCATGTCCGCTGGACGCTACCGATGACAGCGATGGCGACGGGATCTGTGACGGCGTCGATCCCTGCCCCGCCGACAACCCGAATGACTCGGATGGCGACGGTGTGTGCGACAGCGCCGATCC
>DAOPJV010000118.1:0-4588 GCA_035399845.1 Phycisphaerae bacterium
AGCGCCCCGATTCCCGATGGGAATACGACTGCGCCCGTCAGATCGGCATGGCTAATCCGTGAAGATGATGCGGCGCTTCTTGTTGGCGCCCCGCGGAATGATCGCCGCCTCGCGCTCCTGCTGCTGTTGCGCATCGCGGCGCTTCGGCCCCGCTTTCGCAGCCTTCTTCGCCGGCGCCTTCGCAACCTTCTTTGCCGGCGCCCTGGCAACCTTCTTTGCCGGCGCCTTCGTCCGCTTTTTGTCCTTGGGCGGCGCCTGATCGCCCTTTCGCGACGACTTCTTCGTCGTCCCGCGCTTTTCGGTCGTCGCGCCGACTTCCTCGACATCGCGACGAACGCGCTTCTTCTTTCCGGCATTGCGACGGCCGCGGATGTTGGACGACCGACCGCCGAGGCGACTCGATCCGCCGCGGCCACGCGCGACGCGCTTGGCGCCCGTCTTCTTCGCGCCGGTCGCCAGCTCGACCTCGCCCGTTTCCAGGCCTTCCGCCAGGCGATAGAGATACTTCACTTCGTCTTCACTCAGGGGTCGATAGGATCCCTGCGGCAGTTTTCGGATGGAGATCCGACCCATCTTGATGCGCGTCAGGCGCGTCACGGGATAGCCGAATCGGGCGAGCATGCGCCGAATCTCGCGATTGCGCCCCTCGCGTAACGTGATCTCAAGGACCGACTTCTTGCGCGACGAGTGAATGACGGCAATGTCGGCGGGCCCCGTCCGGCCTTCCGCCAGCCAGACGCCCTTTCGAAGCTTGTCGAGCGACTCGGTATCCGGCTGCCCGCGAACTTCGGCGCGATAGGTCTTCGGCGTCTGGAATCGCGGATGCGTCAGCTTCAGCGCCAGATCGCCGTCGTTCGTCATGATGAGCAGGCCCATCGACTCGGCGTCGAGCCGACCGACGGGAAAGACGCGCTCGCGCACGCCGACCATCAGATCAACGGCCCGGCGGCGACCGTCTGGATCGCTGTTCGTGCAGAAATAGCCCTTCGGCTTGTTGAGCACGAAATAGACGAACTTCTGAACGCGGATCGGCTTGTCGTCGACTGTCACGCGATTGACAGCAAGGTCGACGACGACGGGCAATTGCTCGACGACGCGACCGTCGACCGTAACGCGGCCATCTTCGACGAGCTGCTCGCAGGCCCGCCGCGAACCGAACCCCGCGGCGGCCAGGACTTTCTGAATACGTTGCTTGGGCATGTGTGTTCCGTCCGCCGTTCCATCTTTTCGGCGAACGGAGCATTGTACGCGAAATCGGGCAACTTGGCCCGCCCCTTTCGGGACAGCCTCGCGGCGATCCGACAGGCGGTCGCGCAGCTGGCCTACGCCTTCCCGTTTTCCGGGAACGCGTGATGGCGCATCAGCATCCCGCCGGTCAGGTCCTCAACGTCCGCAAAGCCGTGGCCGCGGAGGATTCGGGCGGCGATGTGGCCGCGCTGGCCGGACCGGCAGACAGTCACTGTCGGTTTCGCCGCGTCGAGTTCACCCAGTCGATCCCGCAGTTCATCCACGGGAATGTGCTTCGCCCCGGGGATCGAACCGCCGATCAGTTCCTGCTTCGTGCGAACGTCGATCACCTGCTTGCCGTCGAGGGAGGCGTCGATGGGCGCCGCCGGCGTGACATCATCGAGATCGTTGCAGGCGGCGAAGGCGGCCATGTGCAGGACATCCTTCGCGCTGCCGTAGGGCGGCGCATACGCCAGGTCCAGCCCCGCCAGGTCGCGGACTGTGCCGCCGAAACGCATCAGCGTGGCGACGATGTCGATCCGCTTGTCGGCGCCTTCGGGTCCCACGGCCTGGGCGCCGAGGACCTTCTCTGTCTTCGGGTCGTAAATCAGCTTCAGGATCAACTCGCGACCGCCGGGGAAATACCCCGCGTGGTGCCTGCCGACGACGAAAACGCTCCTGGCGTCACGCCCGAACCTCCGGGCGAGCTTCATGCTCAGCCCCGTCACGGCCGCCGCCTTGCCGAAGACGCGAACGATCGACGTCCCATACACGGGCGCCATCTCGTCGGCCTCATCGATGGCGGCGTGCTGGCCGGCGATTCGACCGGCGCGATTCGCCGGACCGGCCAGGGCGATCCGCGCCGGTGTTTCCGTCGGACCATATTGATATTCGACAGCGTCCCCGACGGCGTAGATCCAGGGATCGCTGGTCTGCATGTGGGCGTTCACCGTGATGCCGCCCATCTGCCCCAGTTCGAGGCCCGCCTCGGCCGCCAGTTGTGTCGCGGGACGAACGCCGATGCCCAGAATGACCATGTCCGCCTCGATGACCGCGCCGCTGCTCAGCGCAACGCCCGTCACGAGACCACAATCCTGTTCGAAACCTGCGACACCGTCACCCAGGTGCAACTCGATGCCCTCGGCGATGAGTTCGGCCTCGATGATGTGCGCCATCTCGGCGTCGAGCGGCGGCAGCACCTGGGGCGTCAGCTCGATCAGCGACGTCTGAACACCGATGCGCTTGAGCTGCTCGACCATTTCCAGGCCGATGAAGCCGGCGCCGACGACGGCGACGCGCTCCGGCTTCCGTTCCCTGACGAAGGACCGAATCCGATCGGCGTCCACGAGGTTACGAAGCGTGAAGACGTTCGGTCGGTCCACGCCTTCCATCGGAGGCCGAATCGGCGTTGCTCCGGGCGCCAGAATCAGCCGATCGTAGGGCTGGTCGAAGGTCTCGCCCGTCGAGAGCCGTTTGACGCTGACAACTTTCGCGTCGCGATGCACGGAGACGACTTCGTGCTCGGTATGGACCTCGATATTGAACCGCTTTTCGAAGAGCTCGGGCGTGGCGACGAGGAGCTTGGATCGCTCGCGTATCTCATCGCCCACGTAATAGGGCAGGCCGCAGTTGGCGAAGGAGACGTGCTTGTCCTTTTCGTACATGATGATGTGGGCGTCCTCGTTGCAACGCCGGGCCCGCGTCGCCGCGCTGGCCCCACCGGCGACGCCGCCTACAATCACGATCGTCCGTCGATCACGCTTGTCCTGCATCACGAATCCTCCATGGCCGCCGGGGCCCCTGCGCGTCGCAACCGCCCCCCAATTCAATCGGATTGAAGCACGCCACAGGGCGACACGCAACACTTATATACAATATATCGTTACATTTCGATATGTCCAACTGAGCGATCCCGGGATTTCCTGCGCCGGACTCCGGACATGGCCCGAAATCCCGTCGTGGACGATCGTCGCCGTCGCGACGCTCCCGCGCCACACGGCGGAACGACGCCGTCGAAACACCGCCGCGGGGCCCGCCAGGACCGCGAAGACGGGATTTCAACATCGGATTCCTTCGCGCCTGGGTATAATCGCACGCCATGGACCCTGTTGAATCGCCCCGGTCGATCGATCCTCCGCGACGCCGACGGATGTCGTGGCTCATCCGCATCCCGCTCAAATGGACGATCCTCGCGATTGTCGTCTTTTTCGTCCTCTTCCCGAACCCCGCGCAATTCATCCGCCACCTGCGCCATGTCAGCAATTTTGAGCGGATGATTGAGCCGAACGCCCCGCAGTTTGCGGTCTGGGAGGCGGAACTCCGCGATCGGCTCACGAAGGCCGCGGACAAGTCCCGGAAACGGAACGGCCAGCCCGCCGTCTCGCCACCGATGTCCGCCGATACGGGACCGACAACGCGCCCCGGCGATCATGAGTGGAACGACGCGCTGAGCCCGAAGCGCGTCCAGAAGGAAGTTGAGAAATTCACCTACGAGAAGGTGAAATACGACTGGGACTGGAATGTCTGGGGCTCGGCCGACTACATGCCGACCGTCGCCGAGATGTTCGAGAGCGCCGGGAATCAGCCCGATGGCGTCATTCGCGAGGACTGCGACGGTCGCGCCGTCATGGCCGCCTCCCTCATGCGACGACTCGGCTATCAGTCGTCGATCGTGACCGACCTGCGACACGTATGGGTCACGACGCCCCAGGGCGACTGGATGGGCCCGGGCCGCAAAACGACGATGCGGTCGACCAAGGCGGGGAACAAGGTTGATTACCTGTCGACAATCAGCAACGTTCCCGTGTCGCTCTCCTACGGCGTCGCCGTGTTCCCGCTGTGGCGCGAAGTAATCCTGACGCTCACAATCTGGTTGCTCCTCTGCCGATTGGGCATGGGCTGGCGCACGTTCTTCTTCGGCGGGCTGCTGCTGTTCCAGGGGCTGCTCTTCATGCGCATGGGCGTCCTGGCCCCGGCGTCGCTGCGAGCCGGCAATGAGGCCTGGCCCGCCTGGGTCGGATTAATCCACGCTGTTCTTGCAATGGGCTTCCTGTACTGGGCGAGTTGGCGCGTCGGCCGCAGGGCGATTCCGTTGACGTCCGCGTCAGCCTGACGCGCGACAACATCGCCGAGCCGGACCAGTCATGACCCGGTCGTGACGCCGGACGGGCAAGCGCGTTAACGCAACCCGGATCGATGGTGTTCGGCCCACACACACACGAATCATGGCGCATGACTTCGCCTGCGGCGCCTCGCGCTTCAACCGCCGCATGACTGCGGCGCCTCGGTAGGCGGATCGCCCATCGGACACGCTGCTCGCCCATCGAATGGCGCCACGAAACCCACCACACCAACGGCGTGG
>DAOPJV010000119.1:0-4466 GCA_035399845.1 Phycisphaerae bacterium
TGGTCGATTGGGAGATTTCAAAGGACTGTCTCCACTGAGTTTTATGCGATATCGACCGTATGTGCGACAGGGGACTTCTGCAATGCAAAACTGGGGGGAGGTTTATAACAGGGTCTTCCGGCACGCTTGCGATTTGCTGCCAGCGAGACGACTGCATCTTGCTGATGCCGATGTCGGATAAAGGTACCATCGTGTTACCTTTTTCTGGTCGCCCCCTTGGTGACCGTCTCCGCCAGCATCTCGCCAGCCCGGCGCTCGGCGCGGATTTTGATTTCGGCGGTCATCACACGGACACCACACGCAACGCCGTCCCGTTCTCACGTCGCGTGAGCCATGCGTCTATCGCCGCCTTGCGAAACCTGACCTTGCCGCCTACGAGCCCGGCGCACGGCAGGCCGCGCTTGCGCTCGCGCCGCAGTGTCTTGAGTGCCGACTCTGGCTTGGCGCCGTCGAGACCGAGATACTGGCATGCCTGGAGCGCGTCCATGATCTCCGGGAACGCCGCCGGCCGCGCAGGCCACGATTCGATTCGCGTCCGAGTTCTCTTGGTCTTCGATTTCATACTCCGTTCCCTCGCTCATGGGAGTCGCAATCCCCTGACGCATCCGCCCTGAAGGCGTCGCCGCGTGGGATTTCGTGGCGTGTTGCTCTACGTGTTGCTTCTGATTGGCGTCTCATTGGTCAGTTCTCGTGTTGCTGGATTCGGGCCTTGAGTGCGTCTATCTCGGCCTGCATTCGCGCCGCCTCGGCGCAGGCGACGTCGGTAAACTGGACGGCCTGATCTAGTCCGAGCCGTAGCCGATCAATGACGAGGCCCACGTTTTCCAGCATGAGCCGGCGCAAGTCCTCAAGTGATTCGTTCGTGTGTTTCTGCATCGCTCGCAGCACGTCGGCGGCGATCTCGGTTTGGGTTCGTTCGCTCATGATCTTGCCTCCATGCATCCGTCGAAATACCGCTCGATGGCGGCGAGGATCTCGGTCTGCGTTCGATCGCTGTGGGCCGATGTCATTGTTGAGTCCTCGCTGAATGTGTCCCGCCGCATCGATGCGGTATCAGGTCTGGATCTAGGACGATCCACTTGCGGCGTCGTCGATCGTCAATCTGTAGGGTTGTCGCCTCACCCCATTCGTCCGATTCGACTTCGCCGAACAGAATCGGTGAGCCACAACCGCGGCACGGCTTTGCGCCGGTGGCGTCGTATCGAGGCCATTGCGTAGCCGGCGGGTCGTCGGTCTCGGTTGGCGAGTCGGCGGCGATTTCCTGGGAAGGGATCTCGGTGACGACGGGGCAAAGTCCGGCCATGTACGCAGCGAGCCACGCTGGGCGCCACTCGATTGCCGGTCCGCGGTGTCCGCGGTCCACGCCATTGTTCTCTAATTTACTACCTCTCATCGTTTTTCCGGTTACACGTACAATGGATATGTCCGCGGACCACGCGGACCAAAACACCTATTTCGCCAGTCGAATGCCCCTGTAGTGCCGTTCGCGGCGTCCGTTGACGTTTGGTCTCGTGTCTTCTATGTCCGGGACCGCGGACCGAAGGTCCCGCCCGAACGTCTGTCGGTCACCTGTCCATGACTTGCCGGACGCCTCACACCACTGCCGCCATGCATCGAAAATCTCCTGTACCGAGACCGTGGCGTCCTGAGCGAGTTCACAACGGTCGGCGACAAACGCACCGACTGGCGATGTGATCTCCTCAAGCTGTTCCACGAGGGAGGCGGCCGAATCTGGCTGCACGAATCGTCCACGTTGCCGTAGCCGTCGCCATCCCTCGATGGCCATCAAGAGGATCCCCGGCCGCTCGGCGAGTAATCGTTCTGACAGTCCGTGGTCTTCAACGCCGAAGAACGAGCGCCGCATTCGCAGGACAATCATCCGACCAGCTAGGGCGCCGGACGAATCGCCCATTCGCGGTAGCTCGTTCGTGAAGACGCAGAATCGCGTCTTGAGCTGCGTTGTGATCGGCGGGAGATACTTGCGGTCGATCGTCTGAGCGTCCTCTCCGGTGATACTGAGGAGCCGCTCCGTCACGATCGAGTGATCGGTCTTCCCCGAGAGTCGGGCGTCAGACACTATCGCCACGGTCTTGTTCACCAGAGGTGACAGTCCGAAGTTTGTTGCCAACGACGCAAGCGTAGGCGAGACGCAATTCCCGGCGCCGACAAGCCCCTGCACGACGCGCGATATCGTTCCTTTGCCGCTTCGCTTGGGTCCAACGCAAAGTAGCATCTTTTGCTGTCGCGTGTCCGGCGTGAGCAGATACCCAATCCACTCCAGAAGCGTCTCAATAGACTGTGGGTCATCCGGCCAGATTGACTGAAGAAATCGAAGGAAGTTCTCAGGCGCTGGGGCGTCAAGGTTGATGTCGTAGTCCAGCCCGTTCACGTTGAACAGCCCCGGATACGGATCGCGGTGAACAGGCTCGCCACTTTCGAGACTCGGTAGCGACAACATCATGTTGCGGCCAACGAGCGTGTTCTCGGGAGTGAACCGAGAATCGCGGGGAGCCCAGTCCAGGAAGAACGGCGGCGTCCTGCTGAAGTCCTGAACCGCCTCGGCCTGCAATGAGTTCGCAATCTCTCGGGCGAATGACGATGACGCCTTGTGGCCGTGCTCATTCAGCCACTTCTGTACGCGCGGCACGAGTTCATCACGATCGACGCGAACGTAGTAGTTCCCGGCCCAACGGTAGTATTCGGAATTGTGATATACAATCGCCTTGTAGCCTTCGACCGTGAATTGATCGGCGATCAGTTCCTTTGCGATCTCTAGCGATGTCAGTTCGTCAGGCTTCTCGGCGACTTCGGCGCCGTTGATAATGGTTCGGAGCTTCTCCAGCCCGGTGTCGCCGTGGTGAACCAGGAAATCATCGACGCCGGTCTTGCCGATCCCGACCTGCGGGAGTCTCGCGATTGTCACGGCGGCCCCGGCCTCGGTCATTAGTTCGGAGAGTCGATGTTCCGCCAGCCTGACTTGGCGGTTCTCGGCCGCGTCTGAATCAAATACAACGACTACGCGCCGCCCCTTCCAGTCCATCACGCGAAGATCTGCATGGAGTTTCAGCTTGCCGTATTTGTTGCCGGCCTGGGTGCGCGGCTTCGGTTCGGCGAATCCCCATACTCCAGGAAGCCCGACAGTCGGATAGCCGATCTGGTCCAGCGCCAGCGTCTTCTTTTCACCCTCGGTGATTATTGTCGGCGAGTCCGACTTCACGTTAGCGGTGAATCGCGGACCGAAGTATGGCCGGTTCAATGACGACCTAGGCGATTCATACTTGACAGTCTTGCCGTCCTGATTCGGCCTCGGGAAATCAAGGCGTACTCGCTCATAGCCGTTGCATGTCCCATTCGATTTGAAGTAGGGGAACACAATCCCCGAGCCGAACGAGTAATTCGACGGGCGCCACTTCAGGATCTTCGCGATTTCGCCGTTCTCGGCCGAGCGTATGTTGGCGAGGGCGATCGTCTCGTCCGTCAGCCCAGACGCTCGCAAGTGCGTCATGTGATCGAAGGTCACAGGCATGGTTTTCATCGCTAGTTTTCAAAAAAACCAGCGAGGGCGGGGGAATTCTGGAGACGGCGTTTCGCAACCTGATATAATCGCCGTGTCACGTTTAGTTCCTGACGAGCACGAGCGTAGTGGCTTTGTTCGTCTGCCAGAATTCGCCCCGCCGATCTCGCTGGCCGCGTGATCGCGGGGTTTTCTACTTTCAGACAGTCCGCTTGGCGGATGTCGCCTCATCGGTTTCCTTGACCTTCGCTTTGATCTCCGCGATGTAGTCCAATGGAATGAGTCGTCGTCGTCCCAGTCTCGGGCACCTGCTGTCATCCAACCGGCCACTGAAGAACATGTTGCAAATCCGCTTTGGCGGGATGCCGACAATGCGGGCCGCGTCACTGATAGTCGTGAAGCCATTCATATCTTGCCTCCGATTGTGTTCTGTTGCTGCTGCTGCCATGCCTACACCCTACACGCGCGCGCACAGCCGCCGCTTGACGCCACGAAGCTGTCAAGCTCGAAGCGTCACGAGTCGCGGTTTTCTGCTGCTCAAGATCGGTTGATGTAGGGTCCGACGGATGACGCGAAACGCCGTAAGGTTAGCTGGCGTCGTTGGTTACTGCGCCGGCGGAGCGCGGCGAGAGATATCATTCAGAATGGGAACATAACGCACAAATTCCGCATATAACGCACACGTTCCGTTGTGTAACGCACAATCCCTGGGTCAGCAGGTACTTCAAGACGACCGCCGAAGTTCCTGGATTCGTTCATATAACGCACAACAAGCGGATCGGAAGTTCCCGCCGCTACAAAGTCGGCGGGGGATTTCTCGTCCTCTGTCGCGTTCCGAATCGTCGATTCCGGCCCGCTAGACGGGGGGCTGATTGGCTCTGCGACGCCGGTTTCCGTGCGCAAGCGGCAAGAGCGCGCGCAATAGCATTTGCACGGCCGCCGAAGGCGTGTC
>DAOPJV010000120.1:0-4453 GCA_035399845.1 Phycisphaerae bacterium
CACCACGGTCGGCCTGCAGCACGCCCGTGATCCAGATTGTGCGCGAAGGTTCCTCACAACCCTTGAAGGCGAGATGCTCTAACTTGATACGACAAGTATCGCCCTCGACGTAGATGGGCGCGGGCGACTTGCATTGATATCGCAGGTTTCCCTCCTCGCCAAAGGCTCTGCGTGAAAGCGTGAATTCGAACTGGCAATCTTTCGAAGCCTGAGCGAGCTCGTCCTGACCGTCTCGTGGGAAGCGGACCTCCATGCGCCGATCGTAATCCGGGAGCGGGTGATCAAGCAGCCCGACGATATGCCAATGAATGTGGGATCGATGCTCATCTGGGAAGCAGCCCGTCGCAACCAGCCGACTACCGCTCTCGCTTTCCTCGAATTCCGCCGACTCAAGGCCCATCGCAATTGTCTCGTTCGACTCGGAGGGAAAGTTCTCAACCCGGATCACGCTATGGGCGGCGGGGACGTATATTGGAACGACACACGCGGCGTTGCTCCACACGACAGCGATGGACATTAAGAGCGCCAGATTCTTCGTCCGCATCGACATATTGTCCCTCTTGTCACACATTGCTCAACTGGTTCAGGACGGGCCACATGCGCCTGAAGCGCCTGAAGACGCTGAGTCGTTCAACGAATCTCAACGGATTCTTGCTCCCGAGCTGTCGATCATCGACGCCACCCCTGCAAGGGGTGGGCCACCCGCCGCGAGCCGGAAACACAGACTCCGATCGATCCACCGGCATAGAATACAGGTATGGACGCAACCTCCTCGGGCCACAATCGATCGCGACTCCGCCGATTTTGCCTCGGCGGGCTTTCCCTGGCGCTGGCGGCCGCGATATGGCTGCCGAGTGTTCACCTCTGCTTCAGGCCGGACTTGTCCTCCTATCGTCCCGCCGACGGCGTGGGTCCGAAGGCCCGACTGATGGCGAACCGTCAGGTGTCATTCTGGTCAGACGCCGACCGTCGCCGTCGCGAGCTTCGCGGGATGCGATCCGCCAACCCGGAATGGGACTTCATGGGACGGACATTCTTCGTGCTCGCGCTGGCGAACATGATCGAACGCGATCCGTCACTCAGAGGCGAGTACCTCCCCCTCATGGACGCCATCATCGATGAAACACTGGACGTCGAGCGCACGGACGGCATGTTCCACTTCCTCATGCCCTATGCGAAAAATGCGCCGTTCCGCCGCCAGCCGGCTCGCAGCCTGTTCGTCGATGGTGAGATCGCACTGATGCTGGGGGCGCGACGCCTCATCCAGGATGACGAGACCTATCGTCGCGCCATGCGCGAACGAATCGACATCATTCTCAGCCAGATGCGGAACGGTCCCATGCTCTGCGCCGAAAGCTACCCGGACGAATGCTGGACGTTCTGCAACACAATGGCCCTGGCCGCGATTCGCATCGGCGATTATCTCGATCAGACGGATCATTCGGACTTCTTCGCTCGCTGGATCGCGACAGCAAGAAAGAAACTCGTTCATCCTGAGACGGGGCTGCTCGTTTCGGAATTCGACCTCGATGGCGATTGGCATGACGGTCCGGAGGGCTCGTCCATCTGGATGATCGCCCACTGCCTGCAACTGGTCGACGCCGACTTCGCTCGGGATCAGTATGAGCGGGCCAGGAAGGAACTCGACCAGTCCCGCCTCGGTTTCGGGGGCGCCAGTGAGTGGCCAGGTTCATGGCGGGGGCCAATGGACGTCGATTCAGGTCCGACTGTGCCGCTGCTGAATTTCAACGCCGGCTCCAGCGGTCTCGCATTCATCGGTGCGGCGGCGTTCGACGATGACGAATTCCTGACCCGGCTGCTCACCTCCGTCAGCTTCGCCGGACTGCCCTCCGAAAGTGACGGCGAGCTTCGCTATCTCGCCGGCAACCAGGTCGGTGACGCCGTGCTGCTGTACTCCCTTGTGCTGGGGCCTCTGTGGGACCGTGTGACGGCGGAAGCCGGGGGGCAATGACCGTGATGAAGCGTCTTCGCACATGGATCCGGCGAACGCCGGCGGTCTCGCCCGCCGGGTTTCTGGTGCTTGCGGGCGTGCTGACAGTGTCGTTTCTGATCACTGACGGCATGGGCCTCGAGCGCTACGCGTGCGTTCTCTCCGGATCGCCTCCTCCGGAAGTCATCTCCCTCGAAACGGCGGCAATGTACGGCGCCGCCTACGTGTTGCTCTATATGGCGGTGGTGATTGTTGTTC
The DNA here is from genome assembly GCA_035399845.1 of Phycisphaerae bacterium. GTDB lineage: Bacteria > Planctomycetota > Phycisphaerae > UBA1845 > UTPLA1 > ECT2AJA-110-A. Next base: position 2,210 of record DAOPJV010000120.1, read on the forward strand.
CCATCCTGACGCTTGGCGCAGCGATTTTCTACTTTGTGCAGCGACTTTCGGATCGTCGCACACCTGGCTCGGAATCCGGCGGCGACCACGAACCGACAGTCGCCGCAGCGCCGGACACAAACGCGTCACCCGGCGCATCGACAAGCCACTAGCGCCGCCGGCTGGACAATCCGGGAGGAATGCGGTCGGATCGCTTCGCGGGCCGCGATTCACCCTTGGCGGCTGGCGTGCCCCGCCTCCGAGGAGAGCATGTTGGCCGCCCCGTAGGGTTCGCTGTGCGAACCGACCGCCGGCAGTCGAGTGATTTATCCGACGGCGCGACATCAACACGCCCGACTCCCGCCCGCTCAAGCTCGGGCGTCGTCGCGACTTCTCATGCTTGCCTTGCAGGGCAAGCATGCCACCCGCCCCCCGGGGGAACGGCGATATCAGGGCTGATATCGCGATTTTTGCCGCTCGGCGGGGCCATCAACGCCTGTCACACGCGTCCAGAGACGTTACAATGTCCCATGACAAGATCGTGTCCCTTTGATTCACAGCGGAGATTCCTGAGTTTATGGCGACTGAACCCACGACGCATCCCGGCGAGATCGGGCCGACGACGACGATTTCCGGCCGGCAAGTTGACACCGTGTACGGACCGACAGACGTGGCGGAGGTCGATTACGAGTCGCATCTCGGGGATCCCGGGCAATACCCGTTCACCCGTGGTGTCCACGCCGAGATGTATCGCAAGCGGTTGTGGACGATGCGGCAGTTTGCCGGCTTCGGCTCCGCCCGCCAGACGAACGAACGCTTCAAGTTCCTGCTCTCCAAGGGGCAGACGGGCCTGAGCACGGCCTTCGACCTGCCGACGCTCATGGGACGGGACAGCGACGACCAGCTCTCCCTGGGCGAAGTCGGTCGCTGCGGCGTGGCCGTCGATACCCTGGCCGACTTCGAGACGCTCTTTGACGGCATTTGCCTGAAGGATGTCAGCGTCTCCATGACGATCAACGCCCCCGCCGCGATCGTGCTGGCGTTCTACATCGCGACGGCCGACAAGCAGGGCGTCGCCCGCGATCAGCTCCGCGGCACCTGTCAGAACGACATCCTCAAGGAATTCCACGCCCAGAACGAGTTCATCTTCCCGCCGGCCGAGAGCGTCGATCTCGTGACGGACACGATCGAGTTCTGCGCCGAGGAACTGCCGCAGTACAACCCCGTCAGTGTCAGCGGCTATCACATCCGCGAAGCGGGCTCCACGGCGGGCCAGGAACTCGCCTTCACGCTCGGAGATGGCCTGCACTACTGCCAGCAGGCCATTGAGCGCGGCATGGATATCGATTCCTTCGCGCCGCGGATCAGCTTCTTCTTCAACAGCCACAATGACTTCTTCGAGGAGATCGCCAAGTTCCGCGCCGCGCGGCGGCTGTGGGCGCACTACATGAAGGAGCGCTTCGGCGCGAAGAACGAGCGATCCATGTGGCTCCGCTTCCACGCGCAGACCGCGGGTTGCAGCCTCTACTCGAAACAGCCCTACGTGAACCTGATGCGCGTCGCCTACCAGGCGATGGCCGCCGTCATGGGCGGTTGCCAGTCCCTGCACACGAACAGCATGGACGAGACGATCTGTCTGCCGACGGAAGAGGCCGTGACGCTGGCCCTGCGAACGCAGCAGGTGCTCGCCTACGAAACGGGCGTCACGAACAGCGTCGATCCGCTCGGCGGCAGCTACTTTGTCGAGAGCATGACGAACCAGCTCGAAGCCGAGGCCCGCGAGTACATCGACACGATCGACAACATGGGCGGCATGATCGGGGCCATCGAAAACGGTTACATCCGCCGGGAAATCGCGGACGCCGCCTATCGCTACAGCCAGGCCGTCGAGCGTGGTGACAAGAAGCTCGTCGGCGTGACGGACTTCGTCGAGAAGGATGAGGAACCGATCAAGCTGCTGAAGATCGGCGACGAGACCGAGCGACAGGTTGTCGGCGATCTGCAGAAGGTCAAGGCGACGCGCGACGCGGCGAAAGTGAAATCCGCCCTCAGGCAAATCACGGATGACGCGCGATCAAAGAAGAACGTCATGCCGGCGCTCATCGAAGGCGCGAAGACCTACGCGACTGTTGGCGAAATGATCGGCGCCCTCGAAGAGGCCCTGGGCCGATTCGACACCGGCCAGATCGCCTGAGGCGCGTGCCACAGGGCGGGTGGCCCACCCCTTCAGCAACATATCGCATCAAGCCGCCTTGACCAGCGTGT
>DAOPJV010000121.1:0-4182 GCA_035399845.1 Phycisphaerae bacterium
GCATGCCGACGCCTCACGTCGGCATGTGGAAGTCGAGTCGGTGTGAGTCTGAATCAACTTCCGGCGATTGGTTCGCACAGCGAACCCTGCAGCTGCGACGTTATTGACCGCCATCCCATTCAGCGAACAGGCGTTCGACGAGTTCCATGGGCAGACCAACGACGTTGCTGAAACTGCCTTCGATTCGTTCGACGAACTTGTCGCCCTCGTCCTGGATGCCGTAGGCGCCGGCCTTCCCGATCCACTCGCCGGTATTCAGGTAGGCTTCGATCTCCCTGCCGGACAGTTCGCGAACTCGGAGTTTCGTGATGTCGTGCGCGATGCGGCGGCGTCCTGTTCGAGGCTCGTAGAGGGCGACGCCTGTGAGGACCTCGTGAGTCGTATCGCTCATTTCCTCGAGAATTCGCCGGGCGTCGCTGCGATCGATGGGTTTGCCGATGATCCCGCCGTTGAGGTACGCGATCGTATCCGCCGCCAGGATCGTGTGATCGGGGAACTTCCGGGCGACACTGCGCGCCTTGAAGAAGGCGAGCGACTCGACGTGATTCGCCGGCGGAACATGCGGGCTGGCCGCGTCCGGCTCCTCGAACGGCGGCTCAATGACGTCGAATTCGTAGCCGCGCTCGGTCATCAGCTCGCGGCGCCGGGGACTGGCGGATGCAAGTATCAAGGGACGGGGCTGAACGATCGTTGACGTCATCACGGGTATCGGCCTTTCTTGGCTTCATCCTATCGCGTCGCCGGGCGTCCTCCAACGGGATTCGGGGGGGCCAGTCGGCGATGCGAGCATCTTCAGGGATTATTGCCCGTTGAACTCCGGTTTGCCGTGATGAATCGATCCGGGCGCCGATTGTCGGCCCGCCGGCGGGACCGGCGATCGGGTGGGGCGCGACTATGATGAAGCTCCGTGGTTTGACCGAGGATGGCCCGCTTCGCACAATCCCCTCCCAATATCGATTCCGGCGGCCCAACGTCGAGGTGGATGAACAGCGTATGAACCTGACCTTCGAAACGACGCGCCGCGCCGAGTTCTCCGAGACGGACCTGGCGGGCGTCGTCCATTTTTCAAATTACTTTCGATGGATGGAGGTCGCCGAACATCGAATGTTTCGATCGATCGGCCTCAGCGTCGTGCAGCCGGACGGCGATCGGACGATCAGCTGGCCGCGGATCAAAGTGGCCTGCGAGTACCGTGGCCCCATCCGGTTTGAGGACGAAGTCACGATTCGACTGACGATCACGCGGATGGGCAGCAAGTCGGTCGCCTATGACGCCGCGTTCGAGCGCGACGGCCAGCGCCTGGCCGACGGACACGTCGTCATGGTCTGCTGTGAAATGCGCGACGGCCACTTCCGATCGATCGATATTCCCGACGATTTTCGTCGTCGCTTCGAAACACTGAACGCGCGCTGAGATTCCCGCGGGCGCCCGGCGCCCGAGATCCTGAAAGAAATGGAGAAGGTTGAATGAAGATCCACTGGCTCTGGTTCGTATTGGGCACCGTCATTTTCTGGGGGACGTACATCCCGACGCTTCACCAGGGGCAACTGGGATTCAAGCCGACTGAGACGTCGCCGACGGGCCCCCTGCGGGCGTTCATGTTTGTCGGCGTGGCCTACTTCCTGATGGCGATCATCGTGCCGGGCATTCTGATTTTTGTGATGAAGCGTGAGCCGACGGTCTTCCCGATGAGAGGCATCCTGTGGTCAACGGGGGCCGGCGTTCTGGGGTCGCTTGGCGCGCTCTGCATCATCCTGGCGCTCGTGTCAGGCGGAGGGCCCACAACGGTGCCGCCGCTGGTCTTCGCCGGGGCGCCTGTCATGAGCGTCGTCATTGCGATGTTGTTGTCCAGGCCCCAGACGATGCCCTCGTGGCAGTTCTACGTCGGGATTCTCATGGCGGCGGCGGGTGTGGCCCTCGTCCTTCACTACAAACCCAGGTAGGTCGGCGTTGCTCGATCCGAATGCCATCCGGACGGACTGGCGCCCGCGCCGACGCCATGTCCGTTGGTTCGCGTGCGTGATCGCGGTCGCGCTGGCGCCGGCCTGCGACAGCGGTGAACGCGCGCCTTCCACAAGACCGACAAAGGGAGGCGTGACGTCAGCGTCCGCGGAGGGAGCGGCGTCGAATGCGACGCCGGCGTCTGTCGGATCGGAGTGGCGGATGTTCCGGGGCGACGACCGAAACACAGGCGTCACGTCCGAGCGATTGACCCCGCCTCTGCGCGTGCGATGGCGATTCTCGGCCAGCGCCAACGACGCCATTGTGTCGACGGCCGCGATCGCAAACGGCGTTGCGTATGTCGGCTGCGAGTCCGGCGCTTTTCTTGCGCTGGATCTGGCGACGGGCAAACCCCGATGGACGAGCGCGACGAAAGAGGAGGCGGCCATCGCGTCGTCGCCCTGCGTGGCGGACGGACGCGTGTATTTTGGCGACGAGTTCGGCGTCCTGTACTGGCTGGATGCGAAGACGGGCGCCGCGCTTGGGACGTTTGAGGCCGGCGGAGAGATCATCTCGTCGCCGCACGTCGACAATGGGCGTCTCGTATTCGCGTCATACGACGGCGTCGTCTATGCGATCGACACGTCGGGCGGCGCCGAGCGATGGCGGTTTCAGACGGAGGCGCAGATTCACAGCACTGTCGCCCTGATGGACGACGCGGTTCTGGCGGCGGGCTGCGACGGGGCGCTGCACGTTGTTGGCCGATCCGATGGCGTCGAGATCCGATCGATCCGGTACGGGGCCCAGACAGCCTCGGCCGTCGCCGTGGCGGGCGATCGCGCTTATCTCGGGACCCTTGGGAATGAAGTGATCTGCGTCGATTGGCGGACCGGCGAAATTATCTGGCAATATCGTGACGCCGATCGGGAATTCCCGTTTCAATCCTCAGCGGCCCTGTGGAAGGATCTGGTCATCATAGGCGGCCGGGACAAGGCCGTGCACGCGCTGCGACAGGCGTCGGGCGACGAGGCCTGGCGTTTCAGGGCGCGCGGCCGCGTGGACTCCTCTCCCGTCGTGTCGGCTGACATCGTGTATGTCGGCAGTGACGATGGTCGCCTCTACGCGCTGGACGCGGTCTCCGGGCGGAAGCGATGGGATTTCGAGGCGGGTGGGGCGATCTCGGCCTCTCCCGCGATCGGGGAGGGCGTCCTCGTCATCGGGACGCAGGACGGCGTGATTTATTGTCTTGAGCCCGAGCAAAATTCGAACTGAACGTATATACTGCGTCTGCGTAACGCGGATGCGTACCTTGCCGCGACGACGTCGCGGACTCATCGAAAGAAAACAGGAATCATCGGTTGTCGAAAGGAGCCTGTCAGCTATGAAGCTTCGTGGTCTTCCCGCATTTGTCATGGTCCTCGGTCTTGCGGCCGCTCCCGCGCTGGCTCAGAGCGTGCAGACGCTTTACGGCTATGAGGACGCGGACTTCGAAACGAGTTTCAGTCTGAACTTCCCCGACCTGGGAATCAACTCGTCGTCGAAGGTCTTCTACACGCGATTCAATCTCGATATTGATGAGGCGAAGGGGACCGCCAGCTTCAAGTCGTACGAGCAGGAAATTGAGCCCCTGATCCTGCCGCTCGGCATCAGCACGGGCACGCTGCATGTCCGGATCGACAACTCCGAAGGAACGTTCAACACGACGACGAACACCTTCGTGACCAACGACGACTACAACATCACGTTCACGAACGATCTTCGATCGTTTGGCTTTGTCTCTCCGGTCATTCTGCCGGCCGTCTCGGAAGGCCGCATCACGACGAACGCCGACGGCGATCGATTCGTGGAAATGAGCTGGGAAGGCCAGGGCGAGCTTGAGAACTCCTCGAATCCGCAGGAGCCCTACAAGTTCACCTACACCTGCAACACGCGATCGCGAATCGCCAGCACGCTGACGGACGTCCCGTCGCTGCCGACGCGCAGCGCCTGTGGAACCGGCATCCTCAGTGTCTTCGGCCTCGGCTTTGTCGGTTTCGTCGGCATGAAGCGAAACATCCGCCGCCGCCGCTGAGCGACGCATCCACTGCAATGAGAATCTGAACAGGCCGTCTCAATTGAGGCGGCCTGTTTTCATTTGGGGCGCCCTCGGGAATCGGTCGCGGCGGGCTCGCTCGTTCGCCGTTTGCACTAGGCTCCGTCTGAAAACTCGATTTTATTTGCAAGAGTGTCCGATGTCATAAG
>DAOPJV010000122.1:0-4086 GCA_035399845.1 Phycisphaerae bacterium
GGTCTCCGCTCCACCCGTGGCTAAGAACTGACGCTCCTTCGGAGCTGTGTTGGCCTTGGAAACACTGGCGTTTACGACGGTTCTGCAAATCGGAAATTCTCACTCGAATTCCCGGCGGGTGGCATGCTTGCCCCCAAAGGCAAGCATGAGAAGTCGCGACGACGCCACAAATCCGATGACGCGATTGAACTCCCTACACGCGCCCACATGCTCCCCTTGAAGGGGGAGCATGCCACCCCGGCGCGATCGTCTTCACACGGCCTTCGTAGTCTTCGGGAAGAGCGCCTGGAAGAGCCTGTCGTAGCGGTTGCGCCAGCTCGGCCAGTCGGTCCCATCGTGAACTTCGGCGCCTTTGACGTCGTATCCCTTCGCCTTCAGCTTAGCGGCAAAGTCCTTCGCCGCGCGCCCCAGGTCCCAGTTCTCGTGCGGATTGCGATAGTCGTATTCCGACCATTCGATATAGAAATCGATCGGCGTCTCATAGGCGCTGGTGATCGTCGGCTCGATCGCCGACGCCATCGACCCGAACATGAACGGACTCTGGCAGCCGACTTTGCCGACAACACCTTGCTTCTCGAACGTCAGCGCAATCGCCGTGAAGCCCATGAAGCCCTGTCCGATACTCGCTCGCCCCTCCGGTTTGGCGATGGTTCGGTACTTCGCATCCACCGCCGGAATGATCTCATCGACAAAGATCTCTGAGTATTTGTCCGCCGGACTGAACCCTGGAGCGTGATTGATAAACACGACGATGGCGGGCGCCGTCGATTGACCGATGATGCCGTCGAGGGCCTTGTCCATCTTGCCGAGCGCCTTTGCGGCCGAACCGCCGTGGACGTAGGCGACGGGGTAGTTGTCCTTCGACGCGTCGTAACCGGCCGGCAGATAAACGTCGATCTTGTGCTTTGCGTTGAGCAGCTTACTGTCGAGTTCGACAGTCTCCATGCGCCCCTTCGGCGCATCCGTCGCGTCGAAGTAGGTCGGCGCCTTCCACTGCGGCATAGCGAACCAGGACATGTCGATCGTTGAGCCGCCCATCGACATTTCCATGTCCTTGCCGACGACGGAGATGATCGCCTTGCGCGGGTTGCGCGGATCGGGCGTTTCGCTGAAGTCCTTGATGAACTGATAGCTCGCCCGCGTGTCGGGCTCGAGCTCGGCCGTGTAATAGAACAGGTCCGTCCCCTCGACGCGCGCCATGGGCCGCTCCTGGCGGGCGCCCCACAGGTCCCCCGCGACGGCGACGTCCTTCGCGTCCCCTCGATAGACGAAGTGAACGAAGCGATCGCCTTCGATGATCGGGAACGTCTCCTGCTTTTCCAGGTACTCATCGACGACCTTCTTCCTGTCATCCGCCTTCGCGACGCGATCGAGGAAGGACTGGAATCGCCGATCGCCCTCGGGCATCGGATTCGTATCGACGGCGAGCAGCGGCTTCGACGCCTTCCTGATGTCCACGCGGGCCAGTTCGTCCAGGCTTCGCGCAAAAATGCTGTCGCCCGCAAATGCCGGATGATCCCACGCGACGTCGCTGAACACATCCACACTGGCGCGCTCCTCGTATTCCTCGGGCGTGGCCTTCACGACGTGCATCGTGCCGTTCTTCGTGATGATGACGAGATGGCCGTCCACGAGAATCATGAAACCATCACCCGGGGCGCGGGATCGCCACCTGGATTCGCCCGTCTCGGCGTCGACACATGTCAGGAAACGCACGCTGTAGGCGTAGATGTGACCCTCGTAATAGACGGGGATGTTGAACGTCTTTCGGATGTTGCGATTGTCCCACTCGATCTCACCTTTGCGCTCGGCGCCTTCGCCTGAGAGCTTGTAGATCGCCGAGCCGTCTTCCTTGTGATGCAGGAAGAGCTTGTCATTGCCAACCTGGACACAGGACGACGCGGGCGCCGCCTGGCCCTGGTGCGGAAACTCCCAAACGAGTTTGCCGGCGGACGGATCGAGCGCCATGATCTTCTGCGTACCGACAGCGAGAATCTTCGCGGCGTCGGGCCCGCCGTGAGCCATCATCGGCGACTGCCACATCACGCCGTCCGAGCCGGCGGCCCATCGCTTCTCACCCGTCTTCGGGTCGAAGCCCATCAGCGCCTTGTCGTCGCCGCCGACCTCCAGCACGACGACGTCGCCCGCCGCAATCGGCGACGACGCGAAGCCGTAACGCGGAACCGTGGCGCCAAAATCCTTCACGAGCTCCTTCACCCAGAGCTCCCTGCCCGACTTCAGTTCGACGGCGGAAAAGCGACCGCGGGGCGTGAAGCAGAAGACGCGGCCGTCATGAATCAGCGGCGTCGAGATGGGGCCATCGTGGGCGCCATCCTGCCCGGGATACTTCGCTTCGAGCTTCGTCTTCCAGAGCTCCCTGCCCGTGTCGCGATCGAAGGCGGCGACGACATCCTCCTCGCCGGCCGTGAACATCGTGACGACAAAGCCATCCTGCACGGCGACGCCGGAATAGCCGCTGCCGATCTTCTTCTTCCAGGCGACTTCCAGCGAGATCGCGTCGGTCTTCGACAGGAGCGTGGGCTCATTCCACGTGCCGCTGCCGTCGGCGCCGCGGAAGCCGGGCCAGTTTCGCGGCGACTCGGCGTGAACCGGGAGCACTGCCAGAGAAAAGAGAAGTGCGCCCGTGATGATCGCCAGCGGGCGAAAAGGCTTGGCTTGGAACATTCGTCAGTCCTTTCACATCGCAACATGTCGCCTGTGCCGTGGACCAGCGTCTTCCGGGCGAGCGGAAATTCTGACGCTTCGTCAGCAAGGCGTCGTTTCATCAAACTTGTCTATGAACCTGTCCCTGTCAGACCCCCGTCCATCTCCGTTTCGATTCGCGTGGCGCCGTTGGAGATGACGACTCGGGATCGACGCCCGGGGGAATCCCCGTGCCGAATGAATCGTACGTCACGCAAGGCCCTCGACCAACGGAATGACGGGTTACCCAATTCAACGACAATTGGGCGCGAATCTCTCGCGGGTTAGGATCCTATTCGAAAGGAGCCCGCGATGCCCGAGGCGCCCGACGTGGAGGCTTATTGTGCAGCCCTGCGGCCCAAAGTGGTCGATCAGCCGTTGCAGGGCGTTCGGCTCATCAGCCCCTTCTTCCTGCGATCCTTCGAACCGCCGATCGAAACGCTGGACGGCCGTCACGTACGGCGAGTCGACCGGCTGGGCAAGCGGATCGTCTTCGAGCTGGACGGGGAGCTGTTCGCGGTCATCCATCTGATGATCGCGGGCCGCTTCCGCTGGCTGGCGACGGGAAAACACCTGCCGCGGAAGCTGGGCCTGGCGGAATTCGATTTCCCGACAGGAACGCTGGGAATCACGGAGGCCGGGACGAAACGGCGGGCGTCGCTGCACCTTGTGGCGGACCGCGCCGGTCTGGCGACGCATGATCGCGGAGGGATCGACCCCCTGGCGGCGGATGTGTCGCAATTCGCCGAGGCGCTGCGTCGGGAAAACCACACGCTGAAGCGTTCGCTGACGGACCCGAGGCTGTTCAGTGGCATTGGGAACGCGTATTCGGATGAAATCCTGCACGCGGCGCGGTTGTCTCCAATCGTGTGGACGAGCCGACTGAGCCACGAGGAGATCGCACGGCTGCACGCGGCGACGATTGAAACGCTGTCGCGATGGACGGCGACACTGACAACGCAGTTCCTGCGGAAGTTCCCCGGCGCCGGGGATGTGACGGCGTTTCGCGAGGACTTCGCCGTGCATGGCCGGTACGGCAAGCCGTGCCCCGTGTGCGCGGCGCCCGTGCAGCGCATTCGGTACGCGGACAACGAGACGAACTACTGCGCCAACTGCCAGACGGGCGGAAAGCTGCTGGCGGATCGATCACTGTCGCGTCTGCTGAAGGAGGACTGGCCGCGGACGATTGGGGAGCTGGAGGGGTAAGCGAAGGTCGCCATGCGCCCTCGTCGAGCGAATGGGTGGCATGCTCCCCCTCCAAGGGGAGCATGTTGAAGCGGATGCGAACGCTCGAATCCGTCGTTAAACGCCAACGTTAACGCGACTTCGCATGCCTGCCCTCAAAGGCGACGCTGTCCGGGAATTCGAGTGAGGATTTCCGAT
>DAOPJV010000123.1:0-4022 GCA_035399845.1 Phycisphaerae bacterium
TCGGGATTCGTCAGAAAGTTATTGACCCGGCGCCCGCAACCAACTAGATTGATCGATCAACTAAGAGATTCGATGAGCGAATGACCGACGCTTCGACGCGGGACAAGCTGATTGAGGCCGCCATGCGGCTGTTTCACGAGCAGGGGTACGCCGCCACGGGTGTCGCCACGATTCTGCGGGAGTCGGGCGTCAACTCCGGGAGCATGTACCACTATTTCCCGACGAAGGAGGCCCTGCTCCACGGCGTCCTCGATCGTTACGAGGAACTGCTCTGGCCTGTGGTGCTCCAGCCGGCGTTCGACAGCACGACGGATCCTGTCGAGCGGATCTTCGCCGTCATGGCGGGGTACCGGCATGGTCTGGAAATGACCTCCTGCGGCATGGGATGTCCGATCGGGAACCTGGCGCTGGAGATGAGCGACACCTACCCGGATGTGCGGGAGCATCTCGCGAAGCTGTTCGGCATGTGGTGTGACGGTATCCGCAGGTGCCTCGACGACGCGGCGACGACGCTGCGACCGGACGTCGATCGAGCGTCGCTGGCGGAGTTTGTGCTGAGTGTGATGGAAGGCGCCATGATGCTGGCCCGCGCCCGCCGCGAACTGGCGGCCTTCGACCGCTCGATCGCGCATCTTCGCGCGTATTTCGAAGGGTTGAGGATGGGAGGCGGCGCGGAAAGCCGAAAACCGAAAGCTGAAAACTGAAAACGGACAAATTCAAAAACGCAAGGAATGAAGCGCTGGAATCTGAGATTTGAAATTTCAAGTCTCAGACTTCAGATCTCAAATTCTGATTCTGAACACTCGAAACTCACGACTCAGAATTCACTACTCGTAACCCGAAACTCATAACTCGAAACTCGTAACTCGTAACTCGTAACCAGCAACTAGTAACTCACAACTCAAGACTACCGACGCATTCGCAGCGTCGTCGAGGGAGATTTCGCAATGACAACCACGTGGCGCCGATTCTGGACAGCGGGCATTGTGTGCGTTGCGATTGCGGGTGGGGCGCGAGCGATGAGTGCGCAGGAGCCGGATACGCCGGCGACGCCGAACGCCGGGAATGAGCGGTCGCTGGTTGTGCGGCGCGTTGTGCGGGCGTCGGTCTATGACATCTGGTGGGCGTGGACGACGAAGGAAGGGCTCGCAAGCTTCTTCGCGAAAGACGCGAAACTTGATCTGGCGATCGGCGGGACCTGGGAGCTCTGCATGAAGACCGACGCGCCGGCGGGATCGCGCGGGTCCGAGGGCTGCAGGCTGCTGTCCTACATTCCGTATGAGATGCTCTGCTTCGAGTGGACGAGCCCGCCCAGCATTCCCGAGCTGCGCGACGCCGGAATTCTGACGCGCGTGATGGTGGAGATGGAGGAGGTCGGACCATCGCACACGCAGATCACGCTCACGCAGACCGGCTTCGGCGGCGGCGACGCGTGGGATCGAAACTACGCCTACTTCGAAAACGCCTGGCCCTACGTTCTGAACAATCTCGAGCTGACTTTCGCCGAGCGCGGCGCGGAGCTGCGGCGGCCGGCGCCCGAGGTCCCGATCAAGGAATGGGATGACGGCGCCGTCGTCGCCAGATCGAACGACGGTTCGCCGCGATGGCAGTCCTTCGAAATCGAACTGCCCGCGCCCGTGTCCGACGTATGGGCCGTTCTGGCGACGAGCGCCGGCATGAAGCGATTCATGGGGGATCACGGGGAGCCCGTCATCGAGTTGAAGCCGAACGGCAAATACGCCATCTGGCCGGCGGCAAAGAACCGCGTCATGACCTATGTGAACGAGCGCATGCTCAGCGTGACGGGCAGCGCCCCTGACAAATTCCCCGAGGTGCAGGCCGGTGGCACATGGGGCGTCTATCGGCTGGCGCCGGCGGGACCGAACGCGACGCGACTGCGGCTCTGCTCGATGGGCTGGACCGACAAAAACGACGAATGGAAGCAGGCCTTTGACTATTTCCTGAAGGCGAATCCGCAGTACCTTTCGATGCTCTGTTCGCATTTCGGTGGAAGCGCCGTCGCGGCGGGCGAGTCGCGCACGCTGCGCTGGATCTGTGATGTCGATCTGCCGGCGGGCGATGTGTGGGATCTCTTCACGACGAAACAGGGCATCGAATCGTGGATGGTTCCCATCTGCGAAGTCGATCTTCGCGTCGGCGGAACGATCCGAACGAATTACGACAGGAACGCCGGCGTCGGCGGACCGGGAACGATCACGCATCATATTCTCTCGCTGGAGCCGGGCCGGATGTACTCGGGGCGATTTGAGGCCCCGGAAAACGCGCCGGCCGCCAAGGGCGTGGCGGAGAAATCCTGGGGCGTCACAACGTTCGAGCCGCGGGGTCCGAATCGCACGCGGATCCGGCTGGCGAGCTGCGGCTGGGGAAGCGGCGAAGACTGGGACAAGGCCGAACGTTTCTTTACCTGGGGCAATCGCGTTACACTTCAGCGTCTGATCCAGCGGGCCAGGAATCAGGCCACGGATGGGCAAGGCGGTCCGGCGGCGACCGCGGCGAGCCCTTCGAAGGACGCCGACTGAAAATCCGCGATCGTTTGCGCGAAAACGGCGTACGCCGTGAACCTGTCTCGCGCTCGGCTCTTGAGCCGCACGGCGATGTCGCTGTGCGCGGTACGGGCGGCGAATCGGAAAGTCTGACGAAGTTGGGAGCCTTGAGATGAAAAAGCGAATCGCGGTTCTGTGCTTTGTGGCGTGCGGAATGGTCCTGGCGCTGACAAATACCGTGCGATCGGGTGAAGGGGAGAAGTCGCCGGAAGCGCCGCCGGCAGGGATGTCGGCGGACGCCATGAAGGCGATGGAAGCCTGTATGAAGGCGATGGAAGTGACGGAGCATCACGAGAAGCTCAGGCATTTCATCGGCGACTGGAAGCTGACGATGCGCATCTGGCACATGCCCGGCGCGGCGCCGATGGAATCGCCGGGGACGTCGACGATCAAGTCGGTCCTGGGCGGTCGCTTCATCCAGGAGGAATTCAAGTCGTCGATGATGGGCATGCCCTACGAGGGAATCGGCATGCAGGGGTACAACAATACCCGCGGCGTCTATGAAGGGACGTGGACGTCGACGATGGATTCGCATATTTACACGATGAAGGGAACGCTCCAGCCGGACAAGGACGGCGGGATGAACGTGTTCAACTTCTACGGCGAGATGGACGAGCCGGCGATCGGTATTCTGGGCCGGCTGGTGAACTATCGCACGACGATCATCGACAAGGACCATCACAAGTTCGAGATTTTCGATCTGGCCGCGGGGCCGGATTTCAAAGTGATTGAGATCGACTACGCGCGCAAGTAAGGTCGAATGTTCGGCCGCGCCGCGTTACCAACCATCGACGGGAGACGAGAAGGTATGTCAAAAGTGAACCCGATTCCGGAAGGATTCAGCACAGTCACGCCGCACATCGTCGTTAAGGGCGCGGCCCAGGCGATTGAGTTCTACAAGAAGGCGTTCGGCGCGGAAGAGATCTATCGCATGAACGGTCCCGACGGCCAGAGCGTGATGCACGCCGAGATCAGGATCGGCAATAGCCCGATCATGATTGCCGAGGAGTGGCCGATGCCGAATGGGCCGAAGGCGCCGACGACGCTGGGCGGCTCGGCCGTGACGATTCACCTGTACGTGCCGGACGTGGACGCGTCATTCAAGCGGGCGACGGACGCCGGCGCGACGGCGACGATGCCGCCGATGGACGCCTTCTGGGGCGATCGCTACGGCAAGCTGAAGGATCCGTTCGGCCACGACTGGGGCATGGCGACGCACATCGAGGATGTACCGCCCGAGGAGATGCCGGCCCGGATGCAGAAGGCGTTCGCCAATATGGGCGACTGCGGCCAGTAAGCGCTCTCGTTTCTCATCGCGAACAATGAAGAAGCAAAGCCCCGAGGCGAGGACGCCCCGGGGCTTTTTTCTTTGTGGTTGCGGAATGCGGCCATTGCGCCGCCGCCTTCCGAGCCGCCGCAGTGATGCGGCGGTTGTCATGGAACATCCATCGCTCGAAC
>DAOPJV010000124.1:0-3968 GCA_035399845.1 Phycisphaerae bacterium
AACAAGCTCGCCCAGCGATGTCATGAGGTCGACGGTGAGACGGAGTTCAAGCAACGGTCGTTCTTCGAGTCACAGATTGAGCCTGCGATGGAGTCACTTATTCGCCAATCAAAGCTCCGGATTGACTCTGCATCGCGGTTGTATTCCGTATTTTCGGTGTCATTCTTCATTGTGAAGGACGTCGACAGGTACGGGATCGTTCACATAGTTCCAGTAGCAAAGTCGAGTCTGGATGTGTCGATCTTTAGAGGCGGTGAGCATCCAATCCATTTCTATTTGGCATCATCCAATCCTGGACAATTCAGGCGAGGACTCTACGAGAATGGCACAAAGCCACTCAAGTGCGTGTTCGTCGCAATGGGAATCTCCTTGCCATTCTCACGCAACTTCAGCCAGATCCAAGACGCAGAGCCCAACAGTCGCCATAGAGCGTTCGACATAAGCGATGGTGGCGGCGTTCGTGGAAGCGGAATTGGTTTCGTCCTTTATCGTTCGCGGCATCCGATGTTGCCCGAGAGCGTTGATGTAACACGCTACTACGGCGTCATCGTCGAAGAAGACGACGAAGTCGACATTGCTTTGATGTGTCAGGCGATGTCGATCGCGAAGCGGATGGAGTCGAGCCCGCCAATGAATCGGGTTGTATCATTCGGCCCCGAATGGCCCTGCCCATGCGTGAAAGATTAACCGTATTCCCCGCATCGGAGAGGGGCACTAGATCTCCCGCATATCCACCCCACGATAGACCTTCGGAAAGCATCGCGATTCCTGTCCGCGATGGACGAGCCCGCTGCCGGATACAACGGTGTAAAGCACGCAGTCGGTCGCCTTGGCCTGCACGATACAATCGCCTGGGTCGTAGGTCATGCCGAATATCGCATCCAGCAGCCGGTCACGACATGGACCGCACATCGGCGTCCGATGCCACTCTCGACAGTCGCCCTGGGTCGTCATCACGCAGTCGTCGGCGTCGTTGGTGTCCGCGCCGCATCCGAAACAGCTATTCGTCGTCGGTATCGTCGTTGCAACCATTGGCGATTGCTCCCGTAAGGACCTCGTGAAGCGTCAGCGTCGCGCCGCCGGACGTCACATCCTGACGGTCCGTCTGCTTGAGATGCTGCTTGCCCCACCAGATTTCGGCGGTCACGTTTCCGCTCGTCGCGCTCTTGAATTGCGCCATCAGAACCTCAGCGCGGCCCTCGGCCCTTTTTCGTTTGCAAAGTGCGCCGAAATTCACGCGGAACGTCGCCTCGGGAATCCCCAGCGCTTTCGCTATCGTGCGGTCACGACATTGCGATCGGGCCATCCGCTCGATGCCCTTGATGGTTTTCGTGTCGAATTTTCGTGCGGGCCTGCCTGCCATCCTATGCGCCTCCGAAAACAGGCCTGATACCATCCCCGCCGATCGGGTCTCGATATCGCTCCAGTTCAACCTGGTATCGGCTCCGGGCCATCAATGCGTCACGCATTATTTCGCCACCCCGTCGTCGCGAACGATCGACACGCTTGGCTCAAATGAAAACGTGATCTGATCGCCTGCCTTGGTTGTCGCTGCCAGACGTTGAGCCGGACACGGTGACGTGTTTATCGTGACCGTCGTCACGGGTGGCGTCGTCGCTGTCACCCGGTCATCCTGGTCGTAGATCTTCGCGCTGATCGACAGCGTCCCGAGCCCGGACGTCGGGCCGTACGCGTGTCCGCCGGTCCACTTCACTAGATCCTCATGCCCAAGGAATGCGTGATCTAGGAATCGACCATCGAGCCACCCGCCGCTGCCGACACCTTCGAGCCATCGCCCTTCGAGCCAGCGGCTCTGCAGCCACTCAGGGTGCGTTGCGGCTGGCGGGCGACACGGCACGCGCCCGGAAATCGGCAGGTCATCGAGCCCCGTCGTCGTCGGGCCTGCCAGGATCTTGACATAGCTTCCGGCGTGAACGCTCTCGTCAATCGGGATTTCGATTGATAGCGCCTGTGGCATTGCTGCTCCTGTCAGTCGCGGACGCGGTGCGGCGAAACGCCAAGGCTACCGTCGCCGTTGAGATATGCCGTACCGTAAAAATGATTGTGAACCGTGCCGCCTCGCCCGGTCGCACGATCAAACCGAACCGCGGCCTCTGACGTCTGCCCCGTTGGAGTGTTTACGATTCGTGTTCCTGGATCGTATTCAGCGTCGCCACGTAGCACGACCTCGGCAATTGCGGTCTCATCCTGTAGGGCGTTCCGCCTCTGCTCCAATTCGCGAATCTCAGACCGAAGCGACGCAATTTCGTTTGCCAGACGTCGCGCCTCGCCCGCCTGCGGACGCAAGTTGTAGGCCGATCGCTCGTCCTCCAGCCGCGATTCAAGCGACTTGATTTGCGTCAGCTTGCCGCTGATCGTGGTTCCGATGGCGTCGGAATCGGCGGCATTCTTGTTTAGCGTGTCTTCGGCCTGCTGGGCGTCCCGTCCCCTGACAGTTCTCGACTCGACGGCCGCGGAGAATTTCGCCGACTCCGACGCAAGGAACGCCTGGGTTTCCGAATTGGCGAGCGAAGCGGCGCGAGCGTTCAGAAGATCCTGGACGTTTCCAGTTCGCGACAAAGCATCAATCTGACTCGTTGGCAGCGCCGCGGGATCGACGCCGGATATCCTCAGTTGCCGTACCGCAACACGCCGGGCGATCTCTTCACGGCTTGGGATCTTGCCGGTTTCGCTAATGCTCCGAATGGCCTCGTTGACGGCCGCAGTCGGCGACACAATCGCGTCGCCCGCCGCATTCACAGCCGAGTCGACGACCCCGAAGGCGGAGCCAGACGGCAAACCCTTGGAGGCCAGGGCAACTTCGGCATTCCGAATCAGTTCACCTGACAGGTTGCTCAGGCCGCCACGACGAGACGATTCGATCTCGTTGCGTTGCCTGACAAGCTCGATACCCCGTTGCGTCGCGGCGTTCGCTTCATCCTGGGCTGATTTGATAGCGCGAATCGCGATCGTGATTGCGCCGAAGACGGCGACGGACCCGAGAATTGCGGGGCTCGCCAGATTGGTTGCGAACGCGCGTACGGCCGTCGATGCTGATCGGATACCGACAGAGGCGGCCTGACCGGCGAGACCGCCTGACCGCATTTCTGACGCCATTACCCCCATCGTGGGGTTCAGGAGCGACATGACATCGTTCAGGCCACTGACGCCCGTTCCAACATCGTTAATTGTCGTGCCGAGACCTTCGGCCGTCTTGTTCGCCTCAGCCGACGAGGCGCTCAGATTGTCAATTCCTTGCGACGCTTCAGTCAGCGCGGCGGTCGTGTCCTTTGCAGCGTCGCCGGTCTTCTCCACGGCCTTAGTAACCGATTCGACATTCCTTGCGGCCGCGTCCGTTCCCGTAACGGTGTAATCGATTGATACACGATCATTCGGCATTGCAGAGTCCCTGGGCCTCCGACGCAAACAACGTCAGGCCACGGTGTAGCGCGTCGCGGTGCGCATCCGAAACGACAACGCGGGGCGCTCCGCCGGCGCTGTCAATCGATTGGAGTCCGAATTCCAGAAGCTCGACACACGACTTCGTAAGCTCGCCGGAAATCGCGGTGAACGCCCTGCGGAAGTTCTCGACGGCTGGGACAATCTCGTCACGGAGATACGAACGGCCTCGCTCGGTCTGAATTCCCGCATAGTGCATCCACGTCACCATGGCGCTTGCGGCGGTGCCGGCGGCGTCGAATTGCTCGTTCGCACTCATGCCATCACCTCGACCTGGGATTGGGAATCCTCGACGCGATCGGCCGATTCCGTGCGATTCAACGCGATAGGGGCCGATCCGCCGGCCTGTTGCGCCAATTCCTGCTCCAGATCCTCCAAGAGCTGCCGCGCGGCGGCGCCCTTCTTGGATGCTTCCTGGCGCTTCTGGTGGCCTTCGAGTTTGACGCGCCTGTGCGTGTCGAAGGCCTCCTGCTCGGCCGCCAGCGTCTCGTCTCGGATCTTCAATCCGG
>DAOPJV010000125.1:0-3420 GCA_035399845.1 Phycisphaerae bacterium
GCGACGCCCGCCCACTTGCTGACGCGCGTGGCTCGGAACACACCGCGCCACGATCAGCGACATGGCTCGCTCAATGTCGAAATCTCGCCCCTGATCAGTTGTGACGAATGCCACTCACTTCCGAGATCGCATACCTCGAACACTCCACAACGAAACGGCCTTCGATCGATTACAACGATACTCACGCCAAACGCGTGCAACAAGCCGGCACCGTTGGGGCCAGGTCGATGTCGCGTTGCGTCTCAGGACGTCGCCCGAAGCGCTTTCCGGCGTGAACCGGACTTTTCAGGGGCGGTCTCGCCGGATCGAGCCGCCGCCAACCGGCGACCTCGAACTCACTCCTTGGCGGCGGGCATGGCCATTCAGTACAATGAAGCGAGAGTTTGCAGCACGGGCCGGCGAACCACGTTCACAATTCGCACCCTACGATGAAGTGAGGACCTTCATGATGGTTCACATCGGTACGAAGTGTCTTGTATCGACGAGGAAGGCCTCGGCGACGCCCTCGCGATTCCGACGTCGCCTCAGCGGCGTCTGCGCAATGGCGTTCATGGCGTTTCCGTTGTTACGCCTGACGAACAGCGCCTCGGCGCAATGCCGATTCACGACGGCGCCGCTCATCGCCCCCACGGGACTGGTATCCGGCGACAACTTCGGGCGAAGTCTCGATGTGGACGGCGAGACGGCGGTCGTCGCATCACACAATCGCGACGATGTCGGCAAGGTCTATGTGTATCGCAGGATCGCCGGGACCTGGCAGGAGGTGGCGGTACTCTCGGCCTCCGACGCCGCGACTCTTGACGCCTTCGGCTCGTCGGTGGCCATCCAGGGCGACACGATCGTCATCGGCGCCGTGGGAGATGATGACAACGGCGGAGCCAGCGGTTCGGCCTATGTGTTTCAGGAAATGGGCGGCGTCTGGTCACAAGTGGCGAAACTCACCGCGAACGACGGGGCCGCGAACGAGTCCTTTGGTAACAGCGTCGACATCGATGGCGACACGATCGTCGTGGGCGCCTACGCCGAAGATGGCGCCGCCATGAATCGCGGCGCCGCCTACGTTTTTGAACGCAACGCGGGGCTGTGGCTTCAGGCGCAGAAGCTTCTGGCCAGCGACGCTTCGACGTCGAACTTATTCGGCGCCAGTGTCGCGCTGGAAGGCGACGTGATGGTCATCGGCGCCCGCGGGGACGGAGATGTGGTCGCCAACAGCGGGTCAGCCTACGTCTTTCGCAAATCGATGGGCGCATGGCAGGAGGAAGTCGAGCTCAAGGCGTCTGATCCGCAGATCGCCGCCTGGTTCGGCGTCAGCGTCGCCGTCCGCGCGGATACCGTCGTCGTCGGGGCGAGCCAGTTCGGCTCCGCCGGCAACGGTGACAATCTTCAGGAAGGGGCCGCGTACGTCTTTCGCGATAACGGCGGCGCCTGGCCGCAGATCGGGCGCCTGATGGCGCCGGCGCCCAGCGATTTTGCGGGCCTCGGCCGGAGCGTGCACATCATCGCCGATGGCGATGTCTTCGTGGGCGCCAGCGGCGCCAGGGTGAACGGCCTGTTCAGCGGATGCGTCTACGTGTTCCGGGAATTCGACGATGACTGGCGCTACATCACGCAGTTGTCGGTCAATGGCCCTTCATACATGTATGTCGGCGCGAGCGTCGCCGTCAGCGGGACGACGGCGTGGGTCGGCGCCCCCGGAAGCGATTTCAACGGTGTCGGAAGCGCCTATGTGTTCGAGCTGGACTGGAGCCCGAACGACTGCAACGCCAACGGAATCCCCGACCCATGCGAGATCGAAGGCTATCTCGTGAGCGATTGCGATGCGAACGGCGTGCCGGACGAATGCGACATCGCGAACGGGACACATACGGACTGCAACGGAAACGGCGTGCCGGATGTCTGCGACCTGTCAGACGCTGACTTCACGATCCGCAGGCTGTCATCGGAACTGGCGACGAAGGGCGCGAAGCTCGGCCAGGATGTCGCGATCGATCAGGATCTGGCGATTGTCAACGCCGCTCAGACGAATGGGATCTTCCCTCCCTTTGCCTACATCTTTCGTCAGGAGGCTGGCGGCTGGCATGAAGTCGATCGCGTTTCTCCCGACGGGCTCGGCCCGGATTCCGGATTCGGCTTCAGCGTCGATGTCGACACCGGCGTATTCGTCGTCGGCGCCCCGAGCGATGAGAACCCCGGCGTCCCCAACAGTGGTTCGGCCTATGTCTATCAGGAAACGCAAGACGGCTGGGAGTCGATCGCCCGGCTGAGCGCGCCGGACGCCGCGACTGGCGACGGTTTCGGTTTGACCGTGTCAATGAGCGGAGAGCGAATCGCCGTCGGGACCTGGGCCGATGATGTGGCGGGCGTCGAGGATCAGGGATCGGCGTATGTCTTTCGACGTATGAATGGCGTCTGGGTCTTCGAATCCCAGGTCGTCGCGTCCGATGGTGTTACTGATGACGTATTTGGCAGGGCCCTCGGACTGGATGGCCAGACGTTGGTGGTCGGCGCGTTGGAGAAAGACGATCCGGCCCGAAACAGCGGCGCCGCCTACGTCTTCCGGGCTTCGGGTACCGGCTGGTCGCAGATCGCCAGGCTGTTCGCGCCGGACGTCGGCGAAGATGACTGGTTTGGTTCGAGTGTCGCCATCAGCGGCGACACGATCGTCGTTGGCGCGCCGGGCGATGATGACAACGGTCTCGATAGTGGCGCCGCCTACGTCTTTCGCGAAATCGATGGCGCCTGGACGCAGACGGACAAGCTGTCGGCGGGCGTAAACGCGTCGGGGAATGACGGCTTCGGCGGCGCCGTGGATATCGATGGCGACATGATCCTGGTTGGCGCAGAGCGGGACCGACTGGACGGGCGCATCGGCGCCGCGTTCGTGTTTCGGCGAGTCGATGGTGTTTGGGAGCGAACAAGTCGCCTCGATTCGCGCGATGTGACCTCGTACAGCGGCTTTGCCATCAGCCTCGCCATCAGTGACGGCGTGGCGATCGTCGGCGCCGTAAATGCGGATGTCACGGACGAAGACAGCGGCGTCGCCTATCTCTACAGTGTCCGGGCGCGTTCCAGCGACTGCAACGCCGATCAGATTGCCGACGAATGCCAGCCCGGCGACTTTGATGGTTCAGGCTGCGTCGATTTGCCTGACGTTGGCGGTTTCGTCGATGCGCTTCTGACGCCGGACGCCGATTGCGTGGACCTCGGGGACCTGAATGGAGATGATCACGTGAACGCGCTGGACGTACATGATTTCGTGAGCGCGCTTCTGGCGGGTGATGGATGCCCGTAGTCGCGGACTTCGGGTCCCGTGCCGGTCGGCCCCTCCGTTTAGCCGCCCGATCATTCCGAGCCGCGCCCGAACCGAGCCGCGACCGTCAGGGAGTCGGTCGCGCGGCGCGATCCAGCCGCACGTATCCC
>DAOPJV010000126.1:0-3311 GCA_035399845.1 Phycisphaerae bacterium
TTACGACGGTTCTGCAAATCGGAAATCCTCACTCGAATTCCCGGACAGCGTCCCCCTCCAAGGGGAGCATGTCGACGCGGGGATGAACTTCGGATCGCCAGTCCTCTTGTGTTCGTCGTCGCGACTTCCCATGCTTGCCTTCTTGGGCAACCATGCCACGCGCCCGAGCCGCGACCGTGAGGAAGTCGGGCGCGCGTAGCCGGATATTTTCGGCACATCTTAATCAACGAGCGGCGCCCCGATGGCGCGAATCGGCGAGACGCATTGGTCTGAGTACGCGAAGCGGATTGTCGGTCGCCAAGCCACTTGCTGACGCGCGTGGCTCGGAATTTGGCGTCATCGCGACTTCCCATGCTTGCCTTCTTGGGCAAGCATGCCACCCGCCACGCATGGCGCCGGCGCCGGGTGGATTACAAATCCGGCGGCGCATTGGAGTGGATTTTCGCACATCGATTCGGGGAGAATTCACGGGAATCAGGAATCTCCGCGATGC
Source organism: Phycisphaerae bacterium (assembly GCA_035399845.1). Taxonomy (GTDB): domain Bacteria; phylum Planctomycetota; class Phycisphaerae; order UBA1845; family UTPLA1; genus ECT2AJA-110-A. The sequence continues at coordinate 494 of DAOPJV010000126.1, forward strand.
GGCGCGATGGCGCCGCATCGCGGATCTCGTTTTTTGTTCACAATGACAGTCCACTCCGCCGCAAAAGAGTGGCTGTTGCGATGTCGTCACGTGGCTGGAGGGTTGGATGATCGCTTCGAAACTGTGTGCGCTGCTCATCGGTCTGATTTCCGTCGGAGCGCCGGCGGATCGGCCGCCGGAGCTGACGTTTGATAAGCACGTGGATTACGTCGGCTGGTGGTATGCGCAACTCGATCGGCGTGGCTCGGAGAATGCGTTTGAACTCTATCAGCGTCTTGTGCCGGATCGAGATGGTCACGGTGGGATGCCCAATCCCGAAGGCGACGCCGACCGTGATCGGAAGCGAATGACCGGCGGTGTCTGGTCAGCCTCGGAGTTTCCCGCTTATTCCGCCTATCTCGATCAATGCGAACCCTACCTTGCGGCGCTTGAGCAGGCCGCACATATCAAGCATCACTGGGACCCCAATCCGCCTGAAGTTCCAGCGATGATTGAAATTCTCCTGCCCGAATTGACGCCTGTTCGTGCCGCAACGAAGGCGCTGACGGCTCGCGCCTGGCGAGCGCAGGAGCGACAGGACGAGGCGATCCTCTCGGCCGTTCGCACGCAATTTCGCGTCGCCGACCATATGCAGCAGCGAGGAATGACAGTCGCCGCACTGGTTGGCATTGCGATTCGATTTCACGGTTACGACACAGCGCTGGCTGGTGTTCAGAAGGACGTCATCAAGGGAAAACAGATTCAACGATTGTACGATACGCTTCGGCAGTATGATCCCGGCCCCGGCGACTGGCCAATGCTCGTGAATTGCGAATGGGCCGTCGCGTTGGACTCCATCCAATATGCATGTACGAAGCTCGACGCCGATCGCAGCAAAATGGCGGAGTCACCTCTCAAGCCAGGTCAGGCGGTCGCATTGTTCGAAAAGCGCTTTGCCGCGCTTCGCCGGATCGCGGATGAGCCCTTGGACGCCAAGTCCATCGAGAACACGCGAAGCGTGGATGCGATGGATCTCACATCGATCGACACACTTGCTTTCCGCAAGCTGGCCTTCAGTCTGACACGGGCTCGTGAACTGGCCGTACGCCTTGAGTCTGTTCGGCGAGGCGTGATGATTACCCTCGCGCTGTACGCCCATCATGAGAAACACGGCGAATGGCCGAAGCGCCTCAAAGATCTCGACAAGGAACTGGGCCTGAAGGACTATCGCGATTACGGCAAGGATCCCTACACGGGCAAATTGTTCAGGTACAGGCTCGTCGATGGCAAGCCGCTGCTTTACTCGATCGGCGCCGACGGCGTCGATGACGGCGGTCGCCACGATTCCCATTGGGGCGAGAAAGACGGCGGCGATTTCGTGTTCGTGCCCCTCCAGAAATGAGTGATCCATGATGATGACAACCCCGCGCGTGATATGCGCGATGCTCGCGATGGCGGGCCCCGACGCGTCGACGGACCGGCCGCCGGCGCTGGCGTTTGACAGGCGCGTCGACTACATCGCCTGGTGTAACGCCTTCACGAGTCGCGGCAGGCGCGACAACGCGCTGCCGATCTACGAACGCCTGTACCTGCCGACTTCGAAGAAGCCATGCATTCCGTCGCCGATGACGGAGGCGGCGAGGGCGGAGTACGAGCAAATCGGTTTCGGATTCTGGAGTACGAAGGAGAATCCGGCGTTTGCGGCCTATCTGCAATCGTACAGGCCGGTCTTCGATGTGCTGAAAGAGGCGTCGGTTCGCGACGACTTTTGGTTTCCGTACCCGAAGGATGCGCGACGCGTCGTTGACATTCAGATTCCGATTCTCAGGCTCAGTCGCGAAGCGACGCGGATGCGCGTCATGTACGTCTGGCGACAGCGGCCGCTGAACCTGGAGGATCTTCTCGACGCATATCGCGTCACGCTCCACACGGCGGGGCACATGCAGCAACAAGGCTCGCTCATCGGCGGTCTCGTGGGTATTGCCGAGCGAGCCGTCGTTTTCTCCAACACGCTGTACGCCTTGAGTGATGGGGCGCTGGAGGGCGATGCGTCCGTGAAGGTCTACGCGGTCCTGCATTCTGAGGATCCGGGGCCCGCCGACTGGCAATCCATGCTCAACTTCGAATGGGCGGCGGAGCTCGACATGATGCAGTCGAGCTGTCCGAGTGACGCGGACTTTGCGAAATATTGGAAGCCGCTGCTCGCCCCCGACACGTTCGCCGAACTGGACCCGCGACGCGCGGCGCGACTGATCGATCGGTCGCATGTGAAGATGAAGGAGGTCGTCCGGGGTCCCATCAACCACAGGACGCTCGCTGAGTTCAGGGAATTGATCGGGACGCTGGAGAAGGAACGATCCGAAAGCGCGTACATCGCCAATCGCGATATGGGAACGTTCGTCCGGGCCTATGAGCTCGTCGTTCGGTCGGAGTCGCAACATCGCGCGGCGATGGTGGCGCTCGCGCTGTACGACTACCACGGGAAGCGACATGAATGGCCGAAAGACCTGGAATCACTACGGCGCGCCAGTTCGCTTGAGGGGCTCGACACATACCTGATCGACCCGTTTTCCGCACAACCCTTCAGGTACCGACTTGTCGACGGCGCCCCGCAGCTCTACACGATCGGCGCCGACGGCGTCGATGACGGCGGTCGCCACGATGTGAAATGGGGCGAGCGCGACAACGGCGGAGACTATATCTACCTGCCGTTTCAGAAGTGACGCCTGCAGAGCAGGGTGGCAATCTCCCCCCTGAAGGGGAGCATTTCGAAGCGGACATTGCTCGGGTGGCCCACCCCTTCAGCAACATATCGCATCAAGCCGCCTTGACCAGCGTG
>DAOPJV010000127.1:0-2397 GCA_035399845.1 Phycisphaerae bacterium
CGAGGCCTTCCATCTCGGCTCCCCCGACGCCTTCGATCGTCTGCTCGATCCCATCGCCGACGGCAGCTCCGGAATCTGTCGCCTGCTCCGCGAGATGACGGAACCCGCGCCAACCGGGATTTCGACGCCGACCATTCACGGATACCGAATCGATGACGTTCTCGGCATCGGGGGCATGGGCGTCGTCTTCGCGGGCGAGCACCTGGGAACACGTCGCCAGGTGGCGATCAAGGTCATTCGACAGGCGACGGGACACTCGGACACGCTCCGCCACTTTCGGCGTGAGGTTGACATCCTCGTCAGGCTTCGCCATCCGCACATCGCGGTTCTGCATGACGCCGGCACGACCACAGACGGATCGCCCTACTTCGCCATGGAGCTGATTGAGGGCGCCACACTGAAGGACCTCATGCGCTCTGAGGGGCCCGTCGATCTGAAGACGGAATCGGGTCGAAACGTGATTCGTCGATTTGTCGAAATCTGCCGCGCGATGAATTACGCGCATCAGCGTGGTGTGATTCATCGGGACCTGAAGCCCACCAACATCATGGTCGCGAAGGACGGCGCCCCCAAGGTGCTCGATTTCGGGCTGAGTCGACTGATCGATCCGGACACGTCCACGATCGTCGAATCCTCGTCGCCACGGTTCCTCGCCGGAACCATCTCCTACATGAGCCCGGAGCAGGCCACAGGACCGATTGGCGAGCTCGACACTCGAAGCGATGTGTACTCACTGGGTGTCATGCTCTACGAACTGCTGACAGGCCGCCTGCCTTACACTCTGACAGACGTGTCCATCCCGGCCGCAATTCGCGCCATCTGCGAATCCGAACCTCGACGGCCGGCGGCGATTCGGCCGACAACCAAAGGAGACCTTGAGGCAATCGCGCTGAAGGCCATCGAAAAATCGCCGGGGCATCGCTATCAGAGCGCCGGCGACCTTGCCGATGATCTCGAACGTGCGCTGAATGGCGCCCCCATCGAGGCGAGACCCGGCCGGTTCTACCTCCTGCGTCGGACGATCTATCGCTATCGAATCCAGGCGACTGTCGGCGCCGCCTTTGTTGCGGTCCTGTGCATCTCAACAGGCGTCAGCGTCTGGTTCTGGTTCAAGGCCGATCGGGAGACGGAGTACGCACGAACTGTCGGAAAGACGGCGTTTGTCACTGTCGGCCATATGATGGATGAGATCCACAGCTCCACTCGGGAGCTGGGGCGCAGCCCGGCCCTCATGATGCGAATTCAGTCGCAGCTCGACCGCCTCTCGCCCCTGGTCGAATCAGATCCTCAGGTCACGGCGATTCGCGCTGAACTGGAGACCATGCGCGGACATCTGGCCTACAGCCAGGGCGATCTCACGGAAGCGCGTGCGCGACTCAACGCGGCCATCGACATGCTGCCGGAGGATTCCCCTCGCAGTGTGACGGCCCATCGAATCCTCGCCGGGTGCTTCGGCACACGCAATCGGATGGAGCACGCCGAAATGGCCGTCCGCAACGCGAACAGAGACCTCGATCGCTGCAACGCGCTCTTCGCGAAGGCGGATGTCCTCCTCGACATGCAGCGAGGCCAGGACGCGCTTCGCGTCCTGAACGAAGTCGATTGCGAAACACTTCGAAACGACTTGCTGTTCAGGAAGGCTCTGATCCAGAATTCGCTGGAAGATTATGCGGGCTCGATAGAGACGATGAAGGCCGCGATCGTCGCGGACGAAGCCAACATCGAGGCGTTTCCGCTGGAAATCAAGTATCGAAGCCACCTCGCGATTGCCCATGCAAACCTGGCAAAGTCACTGATGTTCTCCCATCGCAATGATGAGGCGCTGGACCACGCCCGCAAGGCGATCGACGTGGCGGAGCACGTCCTCTGGATCGATCCCTATGACCTGACCACGTTGTCGGCGATCACGTTCGCGTGCGAGTACCAGGTAACGGCCCTTCTGGAACACGGAAAGCTCGACGACGCCGAGTCCTCACTCAGAAAGCTCGAACACTGGACGCAGCGGCTTGTTGCGTCCGATCCGGGAGGAACGCGCTGGCTTACCACACGGGCGGAATTCCAGCTCTGCGCTGGACGCGTCCACCACGCCAAGGGCGACGACGACAAGGCGGAAGAGGTCTGGAAGGCCGCGCTGGACAATATCATTGAGCTCGAAAAGGACATCGATCAGGAACTGCCGACGTGTCTCAACATCGATTCAATGCTCTGCCTGGAACTCTCAATGCTCGCCGCGGAACGGCGGGACGATGAGGGCCTCCTCAGATACCAGGGGCGTCGCGTCTCCGCATTCATTCGACTCGCCAAACTGTCGCCCAACACGCTTTTTGAGCAGGGGAATATCGTCGCAAGCGCGCTGAATCTCAGTGCCGCGTTCTGCTACGTCGGACGCCCGAACGA